>SVDN01000002.1 GCA_015057825.1 Lachnospiraceae bacterium | reverse complement strand
TGCGAGAAGCGCATTATCAATATCTTCCTGACTCTTTGCAACGCCGATTTCTTCGCCGTTCATAGAAACAACGTAATAGCCTCTGTCCTCACCCGTCCAAGAACTCGTCCAATCTAGGGCAATAACAATCATCAGACACACAGCTACAGTTGTAAACATAAGCAACATACTGAGCTTTGCGCTTCTTTTTGTAAATCTGCTCATAATAACTCCAAAAATTTTATATAAATCTTATTTCCCCTAAATCCCCTACACAAAACATTACCTAATTAGGTAACAATTCCGTAACATTTTCACATTTTAACAGTTTTTACCGCGCTTGTCAAATTTCCGACGAGCCACGCTATAGCCGAATTTACCGCATTTCTTGCCAAGTGCGAAATATTCCCCATGGGAATAAACGATAGGCTCTGCGCGGCTTAAGTCAAATTTCCCCTCAGCATTCATATACTTTTTATCCGCATGGACGCAAAGCACCTCTCCGATGAACATGTCATGAGAGCCGAGCTTTTTGATTTCAAGCAGTCTGCATTCAATATTTACCGGACTTTCCTTAATCAAAGGCGCCTTAACATGCTCCGCTTTTTCCTTGTGAAGCTTGCAGGCTTTAAACTTATCCACATCTCTCCCGGATTTCACGCCGCAATAGTCCGTGGCAAAGACCAAATCCTTTGTTGTCAGGTTGATGACAAACTCTTTTGTTTCTTTAATTATATTGTATGAATGCCTTGATGGTCTTACGGATACATATGTTAACGCCGGATTGGTGCATATTGTGCCGGTCCAGGCTATTGTGATTATATTGTCTTTTCCTTCCTTATCCTTGCATGTAACCATAACCGCAGGAAGTGGATAAACCATATTCCCCGGCTTCCATATTTCTTTAGCCATTTTGCATCTCCTGTTATCTCTAAAGCCTCTGTTAATGCCAAATCCTGTCATTTAGCCAACTTGCTTAACCGGTTTTTTTATACTATAATATTTAAAGTGATTTTTCAAGTTTTATTATATTACAAATCGAGTTTATTATCATTTTTCAAAGGTCGATTTCAAAATCACTAAAACAAATATTAATTATTATAGAAAGAAGTGTGATATAAATGGATCCAAGAATAGAAAAACTTGCGGCAAATCTTGTTAATTATTCAATGAAAGTGCAAAAAAGCGACAATGTTTTGATTTCCCACGGCGGAAACGAGACAGTAGATCTGGTTCGCGCACTTATAAAAGAAGTCTACAAAGCAGGGGGCAATCCTTACGTTGATTCCACAAATGCAAGACTTAACCGCGAAATCCTTATGAATTGCAATGAAGAACAATTAAAGCTTATGGCAGAGATAGATTGTGCACAGATGCGTAAAATGCAGTGCTATGTAAGCATTCGCGCATCTGAAAACATCAACGAGCTTTGCGATGTGCCAAAAGAAAAAATGGCCATCTACAACAAGCTCTATGTTACACCGGTGCATCACGAAATACGCGTACCCGACACCCGCTGGGTAGTGCTTCGTTATCCTAACGGTTCTATGGCTCAGCTTGCAAACATGAGCCAGGAAGCATTTGAAAACTTTTACTTTGATGTTTGCTGCTTGGATTATTCAAAGATGAGCAAGGCGATGGATAGCCTTGTTGAGCTTATGAACAAAACAGACAAGGTAAGACTTGTGGCAAAAGACACAGACCTTACATTCTCTATTAAAGATATACCTGCCATCAAATGTGACGGCGGTCTTAACATCCCGGACGGTGAGGTTTATACAGCACCGGTTAAAACAAGTGTTAACGGCAAAATCACTTACAACACACCTTCTATTTATCAGGGAACAACTTTTGAAAACGTATGCCTTGAATTTAAAGACGGCAAGATTGTAAATGCCACATCTAACCACACCGAAAAAATCAACGAAATCTTCGATACGGATGATGGTTCAAGATATGTAGGCGAATTCGCCCTCGGCGTAAATCCTTACATCAACAAGCCTATGACAGACATTCTTTTCGATGAAAAGATTGCAGGTTCCATCCACTTCACACCGGGTATGTGTTATGATGATGCGCCAAACGGCAATGATTCGTCAATCCATTGGGATTTGGTACTTATCATGACACCGGAATACGGCGGAGGCGAAATCTATTTCGACGATGTGCTTATAAGAAAAGACGGCAGATTCGTGTTGCCGGAACTTGAATGCTTAAATCCGGAAAACCTGAAATAAAGCTAAAAGCGACTCCGAACGGAGCCGCTTTTTTAGTATATTATTTATAAGGGCTAAAAATGTTTTTACGCAAGTGCCGGGAATAAAACAATCAGCACCGTTGCTATTATTGCGCCTCCCAAAGTAAAGAGAACGCTTTGTAAAAACATTGGTTTATAGGCTTCCTTATGACTGCAACCTATAAGTTTGAGGGTAAGAATTATAAGTCCGTTTATAGGAAGGGTTTCGAATGTAGTCGCCGCAATTGCCGATACTCTCATGATTGCGGGAGACATATCCAGAACCTCACTTGGTAAAAAGCCCTGACCAAGCATTATATTCATTACTACAGGGACTGCTATCATAAGTGCCGCAGGCGGTGATGATGTGATTGCCACAAGCACACACACTGCTATTAGAACAAGGGCTATAGGGCTAATATTAATTCCGGCAAGAAAGGCCACAACCACTCCAAAGCCTGCACTTGCTGTAACAACGCCTGCAAGGGCTGATGGCATACAAAGGGTAAACATTGCACCGGCGAATCCTTCCGATCCGATGTTTAAAGTTTTAAGAATACTTCTTCCGAGTGCCCCTTTTTCTCCTCTTTTAAAAGGCAAGTTTCTTGCCATAGTAAGAAGCGCTACCACAATACCAAGTCCCAGCGCAATTGCTATATCTATTTCCACGCCCGTGATAGCAGGGATTAAAGTATAAAGCACAAATACTGTTATAAGAGGCAAAAGCGCTACAAAGAAATTAGGAAGTTTTCTGTCATCTTCTTCTCTTTTTTGTACGGAGCCCCATTCGAAATGTTCGCCTTTTGCCTTTGCTTTGATAATGAAATTGCAAAGAACAAAGTATCCGCAAATTGCTATAAATGCGGTAGAGACAATACCCGGGATTGCTGCGGATGTGGATGATACCGAAAATCCCGACATTGCCGCATCTCCGATGAAAGCACCGTTTTCATTGTATGCTTCGGACATTACGGCTGCTCTTGCCATAATATTATCAATCTGCGGTGCTCCCGGACACGCCATGAAAGCACAGTTAAGAACCATCATTCCACCGATAAACCTTCTTGGTATATCAAGCATTTCGCACATAACAAAGCAAATCGGTATAAGGGTAAATGTAAGCACGTATCCGTCAATTCCGCCCATAGTACAAAGTGCCGACACAACCAATATTACAAGTACGCCGAGTCTTACCTGTTTGTTTCCCGATGATTTAATAACCAACTTGTTTGTAAGTGTTTTGGCGATTGCTGCCGCAGCTCCCGAATCATTATATACTTTTCCGAGAATTGCTCCGAAAAATACTATAAAGAACAGCGAACTGATTAAATCAACAACTCCACCAACATATGAACCGATAATATCCGCCGGTTTCATCAAGTTGAAAATACCTACAATAATTGCACAAATCGGCGCAACCCAGTAGGAAGACCAGCCCTTGTACACAAGCACAAGAAACAAGGCCAACGCAATAATAATACCTATTATTCCAACCATATTTTCCTCCTTTTACTTAAATACATGAAATTCTTTTACTTATATTCCCATCCGGCTTTATTCAATGCCTCTTTAAATGCATCAGAAACCTCTCCGGCCCTATTTTCGCATTCACTAAGCATCACTATAAAATTTCCGCCCGGTGCCAATATATCCACGCATTCATCAACTTTTTTAAGCAAAGCATCATGGCTTACAGCTGCGCCCACTAAGTCTGATGCGGTTATTCCCCCATGAATGACTATTTTTTTTCCGAACTGCTCTTTTATCATTTTTAAATCATTCATTGCTTGTAAAGGCTGAATGCTATCGATTCCCATTTCAACCATGTGCTTTACAAACGGTGTAACATATCCGCAGGAGTGCATTTCGAATATAAGCCCCTGTTCATGACAAAAATCAATTATCTTTTTAAGACGCGGAGCAATAAACTCAAGCCACATTTCTTCTGACATAAAAGTATTGTTTGATGTACCGTAATCATCAAAGAATATAATCACGTCGGGCTTTGCATACTTTACTATTTGAGATATTGAGTACTTTTTAAACTCAAGCACAGCATCCAAAAAATCATGAACCGCATCCGGATCCTCATAAAAAGCGCACATTGCATTTTCAAATCCCATTACATGATGAAGGCGTTCAAAAAAGCCCGCAGGACAAAAATAATAAGATATTCTTTCCTTTCTGTCCCAGTCTTTTGTGAAAAAATTACAATAGCCTTCCCAATCAAAGCTTTCCAAAAACTCTTTTGAAGGAACTATGTTTTCATCCTTCCAATCCGATATGTCATCAAGTCTTACAAAACCGGGTGTAGGGGTTCCCGCTTCAAAGCCAACGGCTTTTGTAACAGTCCAATTTACGCCAAACCAATCATCTCCGGTGCTTCCGGCAGGTTTCCCTTCAGCGCCGTGTTCTCCCGGCGACGGTATAAAGTCGAATGGACCGTCAGCGGGAACATATTCATAGTCTTTATGATGATAAATGGCCAAATAATTTTCACGCGATGTCATTTTGTCTCCTCCTTTCCATTAATCTTAGTCTTATTTTAACAATGGGATTTTTGTTCGTGAAATGCCAAAAAGGGGCTTGCTTATGCCCGATGAGCATAAGCAAGCCCCTTTAATCTGTATTATTATTTCACCATTTCTTTAACCAATTCATCTATTCTTACATCATCTATTCCTGCTTTCCAAGCAACTGCAAAATACGAATTTTCCTTATCATAGCTATCGATTGCAAATGTCTTTACCTTTTTGGACTTTGCTATTGTCAGTTCCTTATTCATAATTGCACATCTGTTACCCGTTTCAAGCCTGAGAACCGTCTCCTCTATAGAATCCGTAAAGTAAAATGTAGGCTCTTTTCCCGTTGCATTTTTACATTCTCGTCGAATCAATTCTCTGCCAAAGACTTCATCGCTGTTGGTTATTATCTCCTCATTTACCATATCATTCCAACTAATCTTTTTCTTCTTGGAAAGCTTATTTGTTTTGGGCACAACCCAAACAGGATGAAACTCGCATATTTTCTTGCATTCAATATCCTTTTCATCTTTAATGTCCAAATAATATGTAACAATGATATCCAGTTTGTCATCCAAGAGCATTTCTCTAAGCTGTCCGAAGCTATATCTTTTCAATTTCAATTTAATATCATAATGCTCTTTCTCAAATACTTTGATTGCAGGATTCACAAACAGCTCGGCATCAAGGGTTTCCAAAATTCCAAGAGTTAGTTTTCCGCTGTAACCCTCCTGGATCTTCACCGCATTTGAAATAGAATCATCAAACTTTGAAATCTGCTTTTTCCACTCTTTTTGCAGATACTTCCCTGCCGGAGTAAGCTTCATGCCATGAGTGGACCGGATTAAAAGCTGAACATTGAGCTCTTTTTCAAGGGCCGTTATCTGTCGTCCCAGCGCCGGCTGCGTCATATATAGTTTTTCTGCTGCCTTAAGAAAGTTAAGTTCTTCGGCAACCATAAGAAAATACCTTATCTGATTATACGTCATTCCTTCACCTATTTAATCTCCACAAAATACGTTGCTCCCGCAAACAATGCATCGCCGTCATCACTTGCCATATATTTGCTTGTGCCTGTTTCCTCGCTCCAAAGGAGGTAGTTTTGCGGATTGTAGCCTGTTATTACATAAGTAAATCCATCTCCCGTAACTACAATCGGCTTTCTGACACCTGTGTAGTAAAGCATCTGTTTTAAGTTAACTCCCGATACTTGCACAAGGCTACCGGCCTGATATTTAGCGAAAATGTCCGCTGCTGCCGAATCCGAAAGAGTAACTTTTGTAGGTCTGGAAATACGCTGCCATGCGTAGTTACCGCTACGATTAACAACCACGCCCTCCTCATTGTAAGCATTGACTATAGCTGTGGAAATATCATCATATACACCGGTTATCTTGCCCAAAGCGTAAACATAGTATTTGTTTTGTTCACCGATAATATTTGAAACGCTTAAGGTTTCGGTTGTGGTAAACTCGGTTTTTTCCACCGTTGCAAGAAGCGGAGTTACATTAAACTTTCCATCTCCCGGGAATGTAAAGTATATTTGTTTACGTTTGTTTTCGTCTATTTCAACATAAGTTGTGGAAGCCTCGATTGCCTCCGTATCATTTTCGCTGGCATAGATTGCCAAATCGTTATAGTTTGCCAAAGAATCTCTGTAAAGTCGGGTAAATAATATACGTCCTTTTAGACTCTTTGAGTTTGCAAAGTAGATACTTCCGCCCTCTTCGGCCTTTTGCACCTCGTTGTTTTCATCCTCAACATAGACATCTTCCTTAAGAAGGGTGGTCTGTCCGTTTGCATCGGTATAAAGATTTCCCGCAGTTCCCACACCATACACGATGTCTTCATCCAAAAAGCCTTCCGCGCTGACGACCTTGCCTTCAGGGGCATTTACGTTATAGCTCAAACCGCTTTCCATGTTAAGGACAATGATTGTTTCCGTTTGATAGAGGCCGTTGTCCTTGTGCCAAGCAATCATTTTGTTATCGGTACTTACCACAAAATTGCCCGGCGCCAGACCCGTTGCGACTTGTACGCTGTCGTGGCCTTCCAAATCCACAGAATAAAGGGAATTGTCAAGCACGACGTAAAGCACATTGCTGCTGTTTAGGTAGTAAAGATCGCCAACCAGTGTGTTTAAAATCTCATACGACTGGGTCGTCGGAACGAAACCAACCACCTTGTTTTCGTTATTTTCGTAATTATATTTAACCGGCGCAATACCCACCTGACCTTCGAAAGAGCCTTTGTTCATGTAACCATAGACGATGTAGTCCATGTTTCCTTCATCGTCCAAATTTATGATGTCAATGGAATACTCGCTGTCCAAATATTTTTTCGTTGAGTTTTCATCTTCGAACGAAAATACTTTTGTTGCCTTATCGTCATCAAAGTCCAAAAGCCAAAGGGCACCTTGGTTTATAAATGCCGCAAACTTGCCGTTTTCGCTTGTTGCAAAATCCACAGTCAAGTCACTATCGATTCCGAGCAAAATCGACTTTGTAAAGATGTTGTTTTCGTTTCCGTCAAAGATCTGATCCATGGTTCTGTCAAAGTAGAGCATGAAAGACTGGCCGTCTTCATCAACACGAACGCGGTAATATTCTGTAACATTGTAGATTTCGTAGTTTCCTTCAAGCTCTGTGGAAACCTGATAATTGACCTTGTAACTTCCGATGGAATTATCCAGCTCGATTATGGAAATCTTAGCATCGCCAATCCTTGTCGGATTCATATCACCCCAGGAAACCTGATAGTAATGGGAGTAAATGTTTACATGACCTAAGTTGTTTTTATCCACATCCCCCGTGTCCGTTTCCAAATATTTAAAAAGGCTTGTCATGTTTTCCTTATCAAAAGTCATGTTGTGGAAGTTTTTGATATATTCCAATTGAGCTGCCAAAGTTATGTCCGCATCCTTAACAACACGGGTATAATAGTTTACATTGCCCTCGTCCGTGGCGAGAGTAATTACCAGGGTATACTCTTTTTCATCTTCCATAACGTTGTCGAACTTGATAGTTGCGTCAATGCCGTCATCGGTCTTTTCGTAAGTTTTGACCTCGGCGCTGTCCACAAGACCCGTGGCATCAAGACTTCTAAGCTCGTATGAAATGCCCTTAACATCACGACTTCCGCCGCTTATCTTAAAATGCACTTCGTAGTTTTCGTCAATAACGGATATGGTTCCGCGCATAAACTGCGCATCCATGTCGTTTGTATAGCCGTAAAGGGTGTTTAAATATTCCCCCGCATCCAACATTTTTACAACGGGCAGGGTTTCATCGCCCATGATTTCCGTTTTATTTTCTATTTTATCCGAATGGCTGATAACGTATATAAGAACGACAACAAAGACTGCTGCCGCGATTATGGCTATTTTTACCCATGTTTTATCAAAAATCGTTTCTCTTCTTCGCATTTTCAGGAAGTCTCCAATCCCTAAGTTTCAATAATCAGTATAGTTATTTTACTTTTTTTGCAAAGAAAAGACAACCCATCATTTGGGCTGTCTTTGTTGTATTGCGATTTTGGTTTATGATTCCATTCGCCTCCGTCTGAAATATCTATAGGATTTGAGTACTAAGATATCTACTCCATTTTTCCATATTCATAATGGAATTCTATTATGCTATTAAAATCATCTGTTGCAACATACCCCTTTGTGTCATATGCTGTTATTTTGTATATAAAAGCATCTCCAGCTCTTTCCAACGATTCATTTTTTTCTAAATAATTAATCATATCATTGTAATCTTCCTTGTTGGAATAGGAAGCATTTAGTTCTATTAACAAACTTCTGTTTCCTATCGGATCTGAATATTTATATTTATACGAAACATTATCCGTATGTAAGTCAGCCGGCTCGTCCGGAAAGAATTTTTTTGCCTCATCCCAACATTCTTGAACTCTTTCATCCACCTTGCCATAGTTTTCCAAATCAAAAGTTTCTGATTGTCCATATCCCATAAACAGTCCGATTATCGTAACTAAAAATGATACAACGAGTGACAAAACACAGGAAACTATTTTTAAAACTATACGCTTATCTTTTGAATTAATCGTGCAAAACAGCCATATCGTTATTATCAACGGAGCAATTAAGACTAAGAAAACAAGAAATATAAAATATCCTTGCAGTTCGTCAAAAACAGAAAAGTACAAAAACTCCCTGCAGTTTTCCACTATGTTTAGAGTAAGAATGCAAGCCCATCCAACAATATATAAAATGCTTAAGCAGATATATACACTTTTTTTACCGTTCATATGTCTTCCTTCGAATTCTATTATGCCAATTGTTCTATTTGTTCTTTAAGTATTGATTATGCAGCTCCATAAGTTCTTTTTTATTTCGTCTTGATACTTCGCACTCTTCTCCGCTGCTCAGCAAAACGCTGTCGCCATTAAGCTTTTTTATATGTTCTAAATTTATCATCAAGCCCTTGTTAATAATTACAAAATTATCCGATAGTTTGCACTTTAGTTTTTTCAGTGTTTCATAGTGCTGGTATCTTCCTTCTTTTGTTTGCACTTCAACTCCGCCATATCTGCTGCTTATACTAACAATATCGCCTTGCAAGAGGGTAACTTTTCTTCTGTTATCAACAACATCCAAATATTTTTTATAATCCAAATCCTTAAGAAGTCGCAATAAAACTCGCTCTACTTCCGCCTTATCAAATGGTTTTGTTAAAAAATAATATGCCGATATTTCGAATGCCTCACGAAATCTTGACTCCAGTCCCGTTGCCATTATTATTTTCATCTTCGGATATGTTTTAAGAACCTCTTTGGCCACTTCAAAACCATCCATTAAAGGCATTTCTATATCCAGGTAAAGAGCATCGAAAGGCTGCAATTTTGTAAGCAATTCCGCTCCGTTTTCGAACTCATAAAACTCGACTTCTTTATTAACATCCTTGCAACAACATTTAAGCATTTGCTTAAGCTCTTCCCTTGCCTGCGGCACATCATCACATAAAGCTATTTTTACCATAAATCAATCCCCAGTTTTTCCTTTTTTATCGGCAAATCATGGTGTGTATCCATTCCGAGGTAATAATGAATTGCCATTTCGACGTCATCAACTTCCACATATCCGTCATAATATTTATCCATATATTTATAGCCATCATTAGTCCGGATTAAGTACTTGCCAAGCAACGACTCCAATCTTGCTTTTTCCGACATGTAGTCATCTTCCTCTTCATATACGCAAGTTAAGTCAAAATAAAACGGATTATCAAAAACAACAGCTCTGGAATTATAAGTATATGTAACATCTTTTAATTCTTCAAAATTCAGCGACTCCGGAAAATATGACTCTGCCGTTTCCCATCTATGTTGGTAAAACTGTTCCACCTTACCATAGTTTTTCACATTATCCGTATATGATTCTACGAACCCTATAAGCATCCCACCAAATGTAAACAGTAAAGATATAACCGATGATATAACAATTAGTGTTATCCTTAATCCCCAAAAACGTTTTTCTTCTTTTCTTAAATCTATAAGCCAAATGGTGATTGCCAGGGGAATCGCAACCGATGCTACAAATACCACAATAAAAATTACTATGGTATCATCACTTAATCTCGGATATCGATTGTAATACAAGTTGTCTATAAGATCAAAAGCCACTATGGTTAACCAAATCGGTAAAAAAATAATTACAAGTGACAGTCCTGCCGATACACGTTTTCTCATTGTCTTTCTCCTTATTGGTTTTCTTTAAGCTTATTTTTTCACTTTTTATTAAGGCTTTCAAGCAACTTCTTATAATCGGTCGTTTACATCTAATAATCGGTTGTAAGAATGCTTGTATAGATCTTTTCTTTTTAGTATAATTTCATTGACCGATAATACTAACAGAAAGGCTTAATATGGTTAATACTATACTTAATTTATTTATCGCATTTGTTGTAATCATCGAATTTTTTCTTGCTTTGCGCGTTATATTTAACCCGCAAATTGTTTTTAAAAAGACCGTCTTTTTTATTATTACCACTGCTTTAATTATATTTTCATTTATAATAAACGACAATGACATTTTTACATATCTTGCCTTTGTGGCAAACTTTATTTTGCTTTTGTTTTATACCAAGGAAATCGTATCACAAAGGCTGATATATGCTGTATTCAGTGTTCTTATCGTACCTGCTGTGGAGTATCTTTGTTCAATACCTTGCACTATTGTAGCAAACAGATCGGATTATTTGCCAAGTGAAGTCGAAGATATTCTTATATTGATACTTAAACATGCATTTACCATTGCCATTTTATTCGGCATATTTTTGTATAATAAAAAGATGCATAACGATGAAATCAGCGATTTCTTCGACTCCAATTTAACCATAAGCGTCGGGGTATTTACCATTATTGTTTTCGTTCTTGCCTCGCTTCTTAATATTGCAATACCATATACCGAGCCTCACTTTACCGGCTTTAACGGTCTGTCGCGCTTTACAATCACCATATCCTATATAGCCATTTGTATAATGGTATTGTTTGTTGTTAAATTAAGACAATCCAATTACAATATTAAAATTAAAGGACGCAACGAAAAGCTTTTTCTTGAAGAGCAAAATGCATATTTGCAAAGACTTTTGGACCAAGAAGCTGATACAAGAAAATTCAGGCATGATATCAATAATCAGCTACTCGCCATTCGTGCCATGGCCACATCACAGGATAAGGATAAGTTTATTGATGCAATCGATGAAGTAATAGGAGAAATGAAGCAGATTTCATCGAATACGTATAATGTCAACAATGAACAAATTTCAGGTGCCATGCTCTACTACTTCCCACAGGCAAAAAATACTACAATAAGCGTAAGCGGAAAAGTTGAACAAACTCCTGAAATACCTCCGCTCTCGCTGATGCTTATAGCTACCAATATTTTTAAAAATGCTGTAGAATCTGTTAATTGCTGCAACTTAAACGATTTATTTATAGATGTTTGCATTGACAGTGTTACAAAAGATAACAGCGACTATCTTCATATGTTGGTTAAAAATTCATGCGATAAATCTGTTGAGTTTAAACGCAACGGCTTGCCCATAACAAGCAAACCCGATAAAACCAATCATGGCTTTGGCGCAGAAAAGATTAGCCAACTTGCTAAACAATATGGTGGAAAGGTTAGCTTCAGCCTCAATAATAATGTTTTTACAACCGACTTACTGTTAAAATATAAATAATTCAATATACCAAAAAGCTATCGACTGTTTCTGCCGATAGCTTTTCTATTTCGAAATAATAATCCTCCAATACTATCCTTCGGTTTTAGTTCACACTGACATAATAACTTTCTCCGTTTACGCCAAACAAAAACGGTTGCAAAGCACTTGTTATATCTTCTACGCTGTCCGCCGGTATAAAGAATACCGATTTTTGTTCCACAATCTTGCCATCCAACTCATTTACACTTCCGCCCGAATTCGACGAATATCCTTCTGCCAACCAAATTGATGTTGCTTGATTTATATCAAAATCAATATCATTATTCAGATATATTTCCATCAAATAACCTTTTTCTCCATCTTGCTCATAATCGCTTGTAATATCAATCTTTTTGATTATGCCGTCTTCTTTGCTTATATTTTGTGCAAAATCCTTAGCTTCCTCAATTTTGTCTGCAACACTGCCCAGATATACGGTATCCCCATTAGCTGTATCAACATCAATCGCGTCATTATGAGCTTCCTCAAAATAAATATCTGCTATATGCTCATATGAATCCGTCATAAGCTCAATGCCTTCTTCTGCAAGCTTAATATAATATGAATCATCACTATCCATAATTTTATATGCTGTTATGGCTTCATATGTTTCAACATTGGATTTTGCCGGTGCCGAATCGCACCCTGTGAACAAAACTGCACCCAGTAAAGCTACCGGAATAAGCGATAATGCTTTTTTCATAAGATTTCCCTCCTTGTACATTTTTCGTTCCACATCATGTTTGAAAATAAAAAAGCACAAATACTACAAATGCCACGACAACACATATATCTACGATTATCATTGCAACAATAGAACTTTTTGTATGTTCTGCTTTTACAACTTTTCCAAACATAAAATGTATAATCAACTGCGCTACTACAATATATGCAGCAATTAAAATCCAGCTTAATGCCGTGTTTCCTCTAAAAAGTTCCCAAATTGCAAAACAAGGAAGCATAAATATCCCTCTTGTTATATTTGTCGCAATAATAAACCTTCTAACCTCTTTTGCCTTTGGATCTTGATTTTTAACGTCTAAAGCACTCTCTAATTCATTTTTCTCGATTACATCCATGTAGGCTGTATTCTTAAAATAACCATTTGCCAATTTCTTTGAAACTCTGGCTTTTCCTTCATCCATCATAAAAAATCCTCCAATCCAAACTTTCTGTTCTATTTCACACTGACATAATATCTTTCGCCATTTACACTTCTTCTATAAACTACCATATTCGTAGTAGTATTCCAATGTTAATGGTCCCGTAAGAACATATGATTTCTCATCATCAATCGACATTTTCCTTATATATGCATCTCCTATTTTTGTAAATTCTCCGCTATCTTGTATAAGCTTTAATGCTTCGTTGTATTCTTTACTTGAAGGAAATTCCACTTTCAAATCCATCATTATATATCTATGCTTATTAAATGGGCTTTTATACTGATATTTATATGAAACGGTTTCACTTCCTAGCTCGTCCAGACTTTCAGGAAAATAAAAATCCGGAACCGCCTTTTCTATAAATTGTTCAACATCATAATCAACTACACCATAATTTTTCACGTTATTTGTATATGATTGAATTGGCTCACTAAAAAACCAAATCGTTGTAACAAACACAGATAATACAATAGAAGTGATAGAAACTATTATAGCAGAATACATCGTTTTTTTTGTCGAGTTTTCCTTTTTTAAGTATGCTCTTATAAGCCAAACAACGATTATACATGGGATTGCTACGCACACAGCTATTACCCCCACAAATGCAATTACTTTATCATTTGAAACTGAATAATAAATATAATGCCCTCTTGTCATAATTATATTCAGAGCCATAATACCTGCACATATAACTGCATATATTACAAGACAGATAAGCCATAATCTATTTTTTTTGTTCATACAATTTGCAAGTCCTTTCTTTATGTCAAATTAGCACATTAATATACAGCATCCAACATTTGCTGTCAAAATAACTTTTAAATCAATGACAAAACAACTTTTCAATTGGATGGTATCAAATGCCGGAATAGCTAATAATTGACTACTCCGACAAAAGATACAAAAATATTAATTACTTTCGAACAAACATTACTTATAATTATAATTCTAGGTTACACATTATTCCATATAAGTCTGTAAATGTTCTTTCTTTCCGGTGTATCACCATAATCCGCAATATCTATAGGATTTGAATGGTTAATTATGTATTGCCTAGCTATGAGCCCAATCCCTAGACTTACAACCACAGAATATTTAGCATTATAATAGAGTACCGCATGACCATATATTTCTTCCGCTACCTCCTGCTTTGTCATACCAACTACAGCCCTATACTTTATTAAAGTATCCGCAAATGACAGACAATATGACTTGCTCAAGTAGTCAGTTCTCATTGGCAGACTAGCACTTCCGCCGTCCACATACATCATTTCTTCTTCCTCCAAAACTGTACACCCCTTCGGCATACTCAATTCATTTTTCATGAATCTTAATCCTCCTTTTTAGTTTTCTTTTTTGATTGCAATCAATTATTTATCTTAAGCGCATTAAGATCTTTTAACTTGTTATTCCCAACTTATCTAACAAGAATTCAAAATATGTTTCTTTATCGTAGATAATTGTCGCTACTCCCGTCATTCCGTTCACAACATTAACTTTATCCCCTCTATTGCTGATTAAGTAATCCGAATCAACCGATACCTTTATTTTGAAAACCTGTGCCGATGAACCATCCGCATTCTCCCTTGCCGTCAAATTACTGTCTATTTGTTTAACTCTTCCGGTTAAAGAACCATAAACATTTTGTGACAATCCGTCAATATTTATCTGTACTTCATCATCTTCATTTATTCTTGCCATATCTGCTGTTGTTACATATGCTTCTAAAATGATTTCTCCTTGCTCCGGTGTTATTTGTGCTATTGCCGCCGAAGCTTGTACAACCATTCCTTCTTTGTAATCATTTATCATATGAATAACACCTGATTCGCTTGCCGTTACCACATAAGCATCTTCTCCGCTTTCAATGGCAGAAAGTTGTGCGTCAATCGCCATTATCTGCTGCTCAGCCTCTGCTATCGCACTTTCGGCAGATTGAATGGTGCTGTAATATATTTCCGATATTTTACCCTGATTTTTTGTAATCTCTTTTTCTATCTGCTCGTCGGTATATCCATATGCCTTATAAGTGCTGATATCAATCCCCGCCTGACTAACCTGTGACTTGTAGTTTTCAAACATACTGTAGTATAGACTTTCTTCCGCATCTGATGCACTAAAATAGTTTGTATCATCTTTTACGGAATCAACAAGTCTCCTATATTTTTCAACTTTATCCGCATATGATGCCTTGTTAGCCTCTAATTGTTCTCTTTGCAGGTCAAACTCCGGATTCCCGATTTCCAACAGGACATCACCTTTTTGAACCACTTTACCCTCTGCTATGTTGCATTTAGTAATTTTCCCCGAATATGCGCTCATTACATATATTGCATTTTCGCTTGTTATTGTTCCTTGCGCTTTTACTATATACTTTTTAAAAGTATTCATGCTCCAAATTAGGCTGAAAATACATACACCAAGTATGACAGTCAACATAATATAACCAAAAGCGGGCGGTCTTTTGTCAAACAACAGCCTACTGTCTTTTAAATCTTCAAGTTTTCTTGTATGAGATTTAACCATTATTTTTACATCCTGTTCCCGAGAAAATGTGATAATACTTTCTTTGCCGTAATAGCCACAACCATACAAAGAATTATCCCAATCGCAGAAACTATCCTAATTTTCCTTTCCATTCTTTTTCTCTATTTTATTCTTGCTCGTATGCACCCGAGCTTATATCTTAACCGTACGTTTTAAGATTCGCTTTATTACCAGAACCAATATTTATGCTTAATTAATGTACATGCAGTGAGTACCCCTCCTCCGGAAATACCGCATATCAACATCACATTTTTTATTACTTTACCGAATCCCTGCTCAACATCTGAAATAAGATATTCCCCTGCTGTGCTGAGTTCCAAGCAATTTACATCATCTATCGTTATCTTTTCATATTTTTTTGTTTCTTCATTAAGCAAGTACAGATATTTGCCATATGTTCTATCTAAATTAAGAGTTATCTTGCCCGGAAGCCGCTCGCACTTGTTAACGATTAAATGCGTTCCTTCCTCATCTTTGAAAATTTCAATATCTGTATATAAAGAATTATTAAAATTTACGATATCTTCGCCGCTAAGCTCAATTGTATATCCATTACCGTTAATTATTAAACCTGCCCCTGAGGCATATACCTCCTTCAATATTTCAGAAGAAATAACCTCAGTCTCAGAAGCACTGAAAACGTAGTTTCCCGACATATTCTCATCTGTCAGCGTGTTAAAATCTCCGCTTCCTGAAAAACTCACATATGTGCCTGTGTTAACTATCACGTTTACTGCAGCAGAGCTATCAGCATTTGACACAATTATTGAAGTACTCCCATTACCTGTGGCTGTGATATTTCCAATTTCATCAACAGTTGCCACCTCCGCGTCAAGACTCTTATAACTTAAGCCTTGATCCGCTTCAGCCGGACTTACACTGACATCAAGCTTCTTTGTGTCGCCGATTTTCAAAACAATAAAGTTTTCTGATACTGATATGCTCTTTGTTCCGGTATAGACTTCTATTTCTGTCTGTTTTTCAATATTTCCTGCTTTCACTGCAATAAACGCCTTGCCGTTCGAAATCCCTTTCACTTCACCCTGTGAATTGACACTTGCCACTGTAGTATCCGAGCTTGAATATGTAATAGTCGTATCCTCTGCATTAATAGGTAAAACCGTAACTTCTAACTTAATGGTCTCGCCCACCGCCACCTTGCCGGTACTATACTCAATTTCAATATCTGTTGGCAAAACTGCCGCCTCTTTCTCTAGGGATATTACAGTTTCTTTATTGCTTTCGGCCGCCGTATCTTTTTCTCCTGCAAAACAAGGAAACACCATAATCAATGCTAAACCCAAAATCAACGATACAGCAATTATCTTACTTCTAATATTGTTCTTTAGGAATAAATACATCTATCGTTACCGCCTCATTTTCCGCATCTTCGTTTAATGTAATTATGTAGCTTTCATTTTTCAGCTCTATGTCTTCCTCAAACGCCTCGCATCTGATTTTGGAATACGCCAAGTCTTGTTTGTCTACCGGTCCGGTAAACCTACAATATGCGCAGTTCGGCACACGTTTTACCGACTCCATTTTGTATCCTTCTTCTGTGTTGTTGATGTAGTCCTTACACTGTATAAGAAGTTCTAAATTTGCAATCATTCTTCCTTCTTCATCAATAGATGATGATATGTGCTGTACCAAAGGTCCGATAGGATTAGTGCCCTTGGTTTTTATATAATTTTCCATTTTCCGGATTATCAATCCTATATTCATGTTTTGATCCGTCATATTTATTTTATAGCTTAAAACGTTAATTAGTTTTAAAGCCTTGTTTTCGCTGTAATCAATCTTTCCCATAACCGTTCATCCTCCGTTCTACACATAACATATAACATCTTCATCTTTCTCAATTGTTGGTGTTGGATTATCACATACATTTTTTGCTTCTTCAACAACCTCAAAATCCCCTTGCTGAAGTTGCCATAGTTTATAGTATTCCCCTCTCTTTGCAATAAGTTCTGCATGAGTTCCCTGCTCTATTATTTCACCCTTTCCCATAAGAACAATGAGGTCACAGTTTTTCACTACCGCAAGTCTGTGAGCAATTATCAACATCGTCTTTTCTTTAAGTTTGTTATATATCGCATCAAATATTACCCTCTCCGTTGCAAAGTCAAGGTTAGATGTACTTTCATCAAGTATATAAAACATGTTTTCTTTTAAAAAAGCCCTGGCAAGTGCGATTCTTTGTTTTTCTCCGCCGCTAAGACCGTTGCCCGCTTCTTCAAGAAATGTTTCATACTGCATAGGCAGTCTTTTTATAAAATCGTGCGCATCTGCTGTTTTTGCAGCTTTCTTAACCTCTTCAAGACTTGCGCCCATCTTGCCTGCCCTTATATTTTCAAATATACTTTTTGAAAACAACTCCACATTTTGCGGTACATATGATATGGCTCTTCTTAACGAATCATTGCTGTATTCATTTATATCCACACCGTCTATGGTGATTTCACCTTCTTCCGGCTGCCAATATTTAAGCAACAGTTTTACTACAGTTGACTTTCCGCTTCCGCTTTCCCCAACTAAAGCAACCTTTTTGCCATTAGGAATATTTATGCTAAAATCTCTAAGCACAGGCTTTCTGTTTCCGTATCTAAACGTCACATGAGAAAGTTTAATATCCCCGGTCACCGTCTCTATATCACTGTATTTTCTTCCATTCTCCTCATTGCCGACTTCCTGTTCATAGTCCATTATTTCTGACAATCTTTTCATAGATATATTGGCTTCTTGTATGGAAAGCTGCAAATTCACAAGATTTCCTATTGGATTCATAAAGTATCCCGCAAGTGTCATAAATGCCATATAGTTACCAAGTGTCATATCTGCATTTAAAACCGACATTATTCCCACATACATAAGAATAAGATTCCCGGCTCCCGATATTATGCCGGATATTGTTCCTTGTACATTTGATAGCATCCCTTCCTTGTATGAAATCCTAAGAGACTTTATATACTCTCTTTCAATGTTTTCCAGCTCCGATTCTTCATTTGCATTGCCTTTAATGGTTTCAATACCTCTTAAGCCTTCAATTATCTCCGAATTAAGTATCGAAGACTGCTGCATCTGCTGTTCATTAATTCTTTTGTAAGGTTGTTTGAAAATAAAAACCAAAAGAATACTGACCAGTGTCATAACCGCCAATATTCCAAAGAGCCTTGGATTTTTAAAGAAAAGTATAACTCCGGTAAATACAGCCATGGATATGTCCATAATTAGCGACAAAGCTATACTCGTAAAAATATTTTTAATGGTGAATGCATCAGAAAACCTGGTTGTTATATCACCGGTTTTTCTTGTCGAAAAGAACTTCATTGGAAGTCTGAAAATATGTTTAAAATATCCAAGCATTAAAGGAATATCTATTTTTAATGACAGATGAATCATCATCCATTGACGTAAGAAACTTACCAATATCTGAACTAAAGAAATGGTCAAAAAAACAAGCAGTACCATCTTAAGCGCATCAAACTCACTGTATGGCAATACTTCATCATAAATAACATTGTTAACAAGCGAAGAAATGATGCCGAGAAGTGTCATTATAAAGGATGCAATGATTGCATATACAAACAGTTTCCACTGAGGTTTTAATATTTTTACATATCTGTGGAATATAGTGTTTTGTTTATCATCTTTTGTACTAAAATCTTCTGTGGGTTTTATAAGTAAAAGAACTCCTGTGAATCTTTCATAGAAATCCTCAAACCTCTCTTTTTTTAACGAATCTCCGGGATCGCCCACTATTACATAGTTTTTTGTTATCTTGAAAAGAACCACAAAATGCGAGAACCCTTCCTTAGTCACTATATTGGCAATGGCGGGAAGTTGAAACTTACTTTTAAGTCCTTCTTTATCAACCCTAACCGCCTGTGAAACAAAACCCAGTTCATCGGCACAGCTTGAAAGACCTATAAGATTTGTTCCTTTAAGGTCTGTCCCCATCTTATCCCTGAGTTTTGTAATGGTCGTCTCTTTCCCATAGTAAAGGCAAACCATTGCAAGACATGCTGCGGCGCAATCTGTCGCATCATGCTGTTTCACAAAGCAGTTTTTCACTTAATTAATCCTCCTGATTACTTTTATTATTTACCTATAACAATCTCTTTAACATCCGGACTGCTCTCTAAAGGTGCAATAACACATATATTGTCTTCTAATACTATCTTGTAGTTTTCTCCCATATATGTTTCACGCTCTTCTGAACGATCTTTTTTTAAAACCTTTATCATATCGCTGACATTTATTTCTTTGCCGATTATGTCATCAATAGCATGCTGATTTGCCGATGCTTCAATATCTTCAAAATAAGGTATGGCAAGCTGATAAGTGTATACATCATATTCTTCCGATTCTCCAACATATCTATATCCATAAGTCTCTCGAATTGAAATACTTGGATATCTTGATATCCCACTATCAGCGTATTGTAGCCAAAACATATATCTTATTCCTCCCACAACAACAAATACCACTCCGACTATTATTGCCAAAACAATAATTGTTATTTTTATTTCTTTTTTCATATATCCTCCTGTTTGGCGATGAAATAGATTATTCTAATATATAATTCTGTTATAAGTATTAGGCATTATTCCATAAATAGTCATATATCGCTACTCGCAGTGCACTATCATTACCGATATTAATTGGGTTTGAATGACTTTGAATATAGTCAAGCTCCAGAGATGCAAACGGACCTAAATACCTCACCCAAGTTTGATTGACATATCCGGAAGAATAATACAAGACCGTATGTGCATATAACTCTTTTGCTATCCTTAACTGTGAAAGTCCTGTATCTCTCATAAAAGTTTTTGCAACATTCATACATACATCTTTATTAAGAAAATTTCTACTCACTGCAACAGTGTCTAATTTTCCTCCTTCCACGCACATCATTTCTTCCTTTTCCAATTTTAAACAACCCTTTGGTGCTTTTACTCCTTCGTTCATTTGACGAACCTCCTTGTACATTTTCGTTTCAATCAATATTTCTCTTCTAAGCATCAACTGCACAGTAGCGCTACAATTAAATATGGTATGATAACAACATATTAGTATAACAAGCTACAAATATTACAAACGCTGCAACAATACATACATCCGCTATTATCATGGCGATTATTACATTTCTTATGTTCTTACCAACTACCGTTTTCTTAAAAATAGCATGAATAATCAGATAGCATACCACAAAATATATTCCGGCTATTATTACAGCCCATAAAAAATGATTATGTAAAACTGCCAATATAATCGGTGCCGGCAAAGCCCATGCGGCTCTTGTAGTATTAGTTACAACAATAAGCCTTCTTAATATCTTTTGCTTTGAATCTTGATTTTTAACATCCAAAGCACTCTCTAAATCATTTTTCTCGATTACATCCATGTAGGCTGTATTCTCATAGTAACCATTTGCCAATTTCTGTGAAACATTACCTTTTCCTTCATCCACCATAGAAATCCTCCAATCACATATTTTGGTTTTAATTCACACTGACATAATAGCTTTCACCGTTTACGCCAAACAAAAATGGCTGTAAAGCACTTGTTATATCTTCTACGCTGTCCGCCGGTATAAAGAATACCGATTTTTGTTCCACAATCTTGCCATCCAACTCATTTACACTTCCGCCCGAATTCGACGAATATCCTTCTGCCAACCAAATTGATGTTGCTTGATTTATATCAAAATCAATATCATTATTCAGATATATTTCCATCAAATAACCTTTTTCTCCATCTTGCTCATAATC
Organism: Lachnospiraceae bacterium; assembly: GCA_015057825.1. Lineage (GTDB taxonomy): Bacteria > Bacillota > Clostridia > Lachnospirales > Lachnospiraceae > RUG12871. The sequence goes on along the minus strand of SVDN01000002.1, from coordinate 136,860 downwards.
GCTTGTAATATCAATCTTTTTGATTATGCCGTCTTCTTTGCTTATATTTTGTGCAAAATCCTTAGCTTCCTCAATTTTGTCTGCAACACTGCCCAGATATACGGTATCCCCATTAGCTGTATCAACATCAATCGCGTCATTATGAGCTTCCTCAAAATAAATATCTGCTATATGCTCATATGAATCCGTCATAAGCTCAATGCCTTCTTCTGCAAGCTTAATATAATATGAATCATCACTATCCATAATTTTATATGCTGTTATGGCTTCATATGTTTCAACATTGGATTTTGCCGGTGCCGAATCGCACCCTGTGAATAAAACTGCACCCAGTAAAGTTACCGAAATAAGCGATAGTGCTTTTTTCATCCAATTTCCTCCTATATTATTAGTTCACATCTTACTCAACAACATTTATATACATTGGGTAATTACTGATTTTTTTCAAAAAAGCTAATTCGCCATCGATAATACAGACCAAACCACCATCAACAATATAAAAGATACAGTCCTCAAGTGGCTCCTCTGTTTTAACTGCCGCACCACCTTCTCCTACATTTTCGCACTTATAACCTCCGGATACTTTTTTGTCTCCTTGGCTATAAACCGAAAAGTTTCCATTCTTTTCGAAGGTATAATATACAGCTTCTATATTTTCTTCTTCTCCTAATATATACGTACCGCAGATATTACTGTCAGCTTGCTGATTGGATATGTACATCAAAACTATGCTTTCAACAATAATTATCACTATTAGCATCAATATAATTTTCTTCACAATTTATCTCACCATTTTCGCATATGCATTTACTGAGTATACATCTAAATCCTCATATAATTCTTGCTCAATTCCTGTGGACTCATCCTCGGCATACACTGCGCAAAAACCCGTTGCGCATAGTGTGGCAATCATAGCTGACATTGTGATAAACTTTGCAAATTTTTCATTCACTTTCCTCCTCATTTTTAATGTTTTTTATAAGCTTCTATTTAGTGTCCTAATCTTTTTAGTAACTCTATAAGCCATGCCGGAAATCCTCCGGAATCATTTTTTCTCATATAGCATCCTCCTTTCCCCCTAAATAACTACACTTATACAAAATGCGCCACCCCATTTTATTTATAAATATATTTTTTCATTTTTCAGCCCGGTTTTCAACCAAAATCGATTGAGCGGTCATTTTAATCGATTGAACGGTCATTTTTGTTGACTTGCTCCATTACATCAATATATAATTAAAATAATTTCACATGGAGGAATTTTAACAACTATGATATATTCTCTTTTATGGATATTAAACTACATCCTTACACTTCCGCAGTACGTTCTTGCCCTTAAGGTTTCCTTTAACCCCAAATTATCCGTAAATCGATTCGTTTATATAATTGTTTCTGTTTGCTTTTGCCTGTTATGTTTTCTTATTCGCAGCGATTTTTACATTATTCCGGCGTTTAATATTGCATTGGTTATTATTACATGTTTTTCCTTCAAGGCTTCTGCAAAAATTCGCATTCTATATGGTATTTTTACTCTATTTTTAGTTAACTCTCTTGCATACCTTTTCCGTTTTCCTTTTGCACTTATATTTAAACCCAATGACGAACCATTAAATAGCTTTCTTATCGCCATTTTTAAAATGATTACAGGCATCGTATTCTTCTCGATAATACTTTTCATCAAAAAACATCGCATAAAATCCGATGCTACCGGCTTCTTTAACACTCCTCTTGTATTTAGCGTTGGTATTTGTGCATTTTTGACTTTAGCATGTATTGCTCTTGTCGAAATAGCTATACCGTATGTTTCTAAAATCTATCCTGCATACGAATCTCTTTCAACTTTTATAGTTGCTCTTTCCTATGTAGCTATAGCAATTTTTATTATGTTTGTTATTAAAATAAGGCAGGATAATTACAACCAGAAACTCAAAGCAATGCAGGAACGCATTTTTTTCGAAGAACAAAACTTTTATCTCCAAAAACTAATAGATAAAGATGAAGATACCAAAAAATTTCGTCATGATTTCAATGGCTATCTTCTAAACTTTTCTACACTTGCTAAAGAAGGAAAAAATCAAGAACTTGTTGAATCCATTGATGCATTACTTGATGAACACAAAGAATCAAGTTCTACCGTATATGACGTTGGAAATGACATCATTTCGAGTGCTTTAACATATTGTTTTTCCAATCTTGCAAACACAGAAATAAATATAAATGGAAAAATAACGAGAAAGCTGGACATAATACCTATGGATCTTTCAATCATATTCTACAATATCTTTAACAATGTGGTTGAAGCTGTAAACAACTGCACATCCATAAATAAATATATAGATATAAATATAGAATATGATAATAATCCCAATGGTATATACTTGCAAATTCAAATTATAAACAGCACCGAAAACAATATTACTTTTGACAAAAACTCCTTACCAATAACAACAAAGAACGACAACAAAAGTCATGGCTATGGCACAAAACAGATCAAGGACTTAATCGAACGAAATAACGGCTTTGTTGATTTTTATTCGAGAACAAATGAATTTTGCACCAATATACAAATTAAGACAGCCTAACTTTGCTGTCTTAATTTGTATTCGATAATATACTCATTTACTTCTCTTTTTCTACGACGAGACACGGATAAAACTTCTCCGTTAATAAGTTTAATTTGCATCTCTTTATCATTTTTTATATCTGCTATATAATCTATATTAAGTATTGTTGTCCTATTGACACATATAAAAGCCTCGTTTAACCTGGATATTATTTTCTCCAAAGATTCGTAGTGGCTATAAGTATTATTAACGGTGTGGATTTGAATACCACCGTAATCTGTACAAATACTTATAATATCATTTTGAGATATAACCATCTCCCTACGCATATGCACTATTTTTAAGTATTTTTTTGGAAAGATTTTTTTTATAAGTAGATTAACCGCATGTTCAACCTCTTTAATATCGAATGGTTTTGTAATAAACTGTAACGCTTTAATGTCAAACGCCTCTTTAAATCTTGATCCCATACCGGTAGCCATAATTATTTCAACTTTGCTCCCTCGTTTTCTAAGCTCTTGTGCCGCTTCAAAGCCATCCATTGATGGCATATCAATATCCAGAAGCAAAGCATCCAGTTCGGTTGTATATGAAAGCAAGCTCGCGGCGCTTTCGAATTCTTCAAACTCAACTTCAATTTTAAATTTTGCAAAACATGCCATTAATAAGTCTTTGAGACTATTTCTGGCAATTTCTTCATCGTCACATAATCCGATTTTAAGCATTTTTATTCCTTGTTCATCAATTGTTTTTGTAATTCTACAAATTTATTTTCTCATACAAACCGTTTTATTTCAACCGATTTACTCTTAAATTCAAGCATCTAAAGGTTTTCAAAGCACTCTTTTCAAAAGCTTTTAAAGATGATGAACGCACAAAAGGACAACCCCTTTCGAGGTTGTCCTCTGAAATGATTTTTTATTCCTACCACATGCTTGCCGGTACAGGAAGCAGTGGGCGAAGAGCTCCGTCAAAATCGTTTCTTACTTCGGTTTTGTCATTATCAAATATAAGTGCCGCTTTTTCGCCTGTTGTATAAGGTTTAAACGTTACGTCATCAAAACTCGGATCTCCTGTCTTTGCAAAGTTGCCAAGCATTGTTGACGCTTCTTTTTCTATTCTTGCAAGACTTCCGTCATCTCCGGCTGTCATATATTCAACCGTTTCAAGATTGTCAAACAAAAACGGAAGGTCTCCGCCTGTGTGCCATGCTGTCATTCCGCCAAACAGAGGGAATTTCTCAGCCCAGTACATACGATAAACCGGTGCATTTGACTGTTCTGCCATTACATTTAATATATCTATTCCATCAGTTGTCAGCGCACTGTTATCAAGATATGCAAGATCTAGGTCATCATGTCCCGGAAATGCTTCCTTAAATGCCTCAAGTATTTTGTCCAGATTTTCCGGGTATTTTTGCGCAAGTGTCTGGTTTATGCCGTTTTCATCCATAAGCGCAGGTGTAAACACATTAAGGTATATTTCCTTTGGCATATTTGCGGAAATTCCGGACACTACCGGGTCTATTGTAAGCTGTGCCATTCCGCCGGATGCTATCTCCGAGAAAGTTGTTGAAACTATTACAGGTTTATCCTTTGCAAGATCACTTAATACTCCTTCATCTGTGATTGTCTTTGCCGGATAATATGTACCGTCAACAACCGGTCCTACACCTACTCCCGTGTCTGTAGACAGGGCAAGCAAGTCTTCATATGGCATTGTTTTTAACATTTCCAAAGCTTCCGCATCCGAGCCCAAACCATACTGGGTTTTGCATTTTTCAACCAATGCTGTTCCGGCTGCCTTCGCTACATCGGCAGATATTCCGGCAACACCTCCCGAACATACTATGGCTTTTTGGAAATAGTCCTTTGCATCAGGTATTCCCAGAAGTGTCATTACTTTGGCTCCGCCACCCGATTGACCGATTATTGTCACATTTTCAGGGTCGCCACCAAAGTTTTCGATGTTTTCGTTAACCCATTCCAGAGCCTTAACCATATCGGCCACACCAACATTTCCTGAGTTTGCATATTCCTCTCCGTATGCGCTCAAATCCGTATAGCCCAGAATATTTAACCTATGGTTGATTGATACAAATACCACATCCTGATTCTGTGCAAAATTATAGCCATCATAGTAACTAAGCTCGTTTGATGCACCGTTTGCCCATCCACCGCCGTGCAACCAGAATACAACCGGTTTTTTTGCCGATGTGTCTACACTGTTTGTCCATACATTTAGGAACTGACAGTCTTCTTTGTAAACGCAATCTGTGCCCGCAGGAGTCATAAAATCCGTAACCGCTACTCCATCATTTGAGTTTGGTGCGCCTTCACCATAAGTTGTTGCTGTTTTTATTCCCTCCCAGGAATCCGGATCTTCCGGCATCGCAAAACGACTTGCTTTTGCATAAGGAATGCCTTTGAATATGTATGTTCCTTTTGTCTGCGTTCCGAGCAATGTTCCGTAATTTGTATCAACAAGTGCCGGCATTGTTACATCGCTTTTTGCCTCTTGGCTCTTAGCCTGAGTTCCTTCATTTGTTGCTGTTTTGCCGTTTGAACCACAGCCTGCAACCACGGTTGCGGAAACTGCCGCAATAGCAAAACACGCCAATAGTTTTTTGTACTTCATAAAAAACCACCCTTCCATTTTTACTACGGTCTCATTCAACCTCTTATATTATAATTCCGTAATATTCGCCAAACGAATATTGACTTGAGTTGTAAATATAGTGCGTGAATTGTTTTTGTGCGGATACGTAATATATAATATAATGGTTATGAGGCATAAATTATCATCCACGTCAAGCCTGCCTGATGGTTGGTTAATGATCTTGTGACCGTTTTAAATATGAGGAGATTACCCATGATTAGTATCGCTATTGTCGATGACGAAGAAAATACAAGAAAATATCTTGTTAAAAATATAACCGATGCTTTCAAACGCAAAAATTGCAGTGTCGACTGCGAAATTTTTTCAAGCGGCGCTTCATTTATAAATACCTATAAAATGCACCACCACTTTAATATTATATTTATGGATATAGAAATGTCTGATACGGATGGCTTTACTGCATCAAGAACAATCAAAAATATCACTCCCGAGGCTATTATTGTTTTTGTTTCCAACAGGGATGATCTGGTCTTTGATGCTTTCGAAATGGCTCCCTTCAGATTTATCAGAAAAGATGAATTTGAAGCAAAACTTCCTTCCCTTACGGATTCGCTTGTTCTGGAGCTTGAACGCCGAACACCGCAGATCATCAAGCTTAGAGAACCAAAATCCGGTGATATTTTTTCTTTTGATATCAGAAATATTTATTATATAGAAGCGCAGGGGCATAGCTGTCGGATTATATGCGTGGACGGTGAAACTCTGATTAAGTGTAAGCTTTCTTCTTTAGAGGAACAACTGGCTCCCTGGCATTTTGTTAAGCCGCACCGTTCGTACCTTGTTAATTGCAAATATATATTCAGAATTTCCAAGTCCGATATTACATTGTCCGATAAAAGCACTATTCCCATAAGTCGCGGACGGGCGGAAGAAATTAAACAAATTTTCTTATCTTATACAAGTGAGGTTTTATAATGTATATTATTTATCAATATATCGAGTGTCCTTTGGTTTTTTTGATACTGCTGTATTCTCTTTTTAAATCAAGCAATGCTCTCTTTAAATGTAAGATACTTTTTGCCGTATTTTCATCTCTTACACTTTTTGTTATTTATTATTGCATTTTGTGGTTTGGCAACCCATCATTCTTTTTTTCGAGAATGCTCTATATTCCCACCGCTTCCGCTGCTTTACTTATTTTTAGTTGCCTGTTTCTTGGCAGGAATCGATTATCAAGAGTAACGGAAATACTTTATTATTTTGCCTTTTACAAAGGTTGGAAAATGGCTTTGGCACCTTTCTACAACACTTTCAATTATGATACACCGGGAAAGCTTTACAATACTTTCGATATCATCACTCTTAGTATTTTAATTCTTATTCTGCTTGCCATTACTCATTTATTTAGAAAATACAGCAAAAAACCCGAGCTGCTGGAATTTAAATCAGCTAAACTTTTGCTGTTTTTCCCTATTGCTTTATTTGTCCTTTTCACCTTATATGAACCGTTTTTTACAATTCCGAGTGTTGTTTTGCTTTCTGTTTTTGCGTCGGTTATGCTTATAAGTCTGCTTTTGTATTACCACATTAACTACTCTGCTTTAACATATCGTTATGAAGAAGTTCGTTTAAACACAGCACTTATCATGGCAAAAGAACAACTTGATCACATCAAAAGAATTTCTATTGCAGAAGAAAAAGTTAAAGAGAGCCGCCATGAAATAAAGAATAATTATTTTTATATCCAAACACTTCTTAAAGAAAACAAATATGATGAGATTGATAAATTTTTAACAAAAACCCTGGGTGAACTAAAGAGTCAGCGGGAGTACATAAACACCGGACATTTGCTGGTCGACCATATTTTAAATGCAGCTATCAGAGATTGTAAACTTAAGAATATAGATGTTACCACAGATATTCTTATTCCGTCTTCATTAAATGTAAATCCCGAAGCCCTATCAACCGTTTTGATGAATTTACTTCATAATGCTGTTGAAGCCGAGGAAAAGCTGACTAATCCTTATATTAACATTGCCTTGGGCTATCAAAATAACTGGCTTATATTTAAGCTCTCAAACAGAATTGATGGAAATATTGATATCAGCAATTTAAAAACCACAAAAAAGGATACCTTTAATCACGGCTTTGGTCTCAAAATCGTTAAACGAATTGTTGAAAAAGAAAACGGCATTTTCAATGCTTCTATTGATAACGGCGAATTTGTTGCAACCGTTATGTTTCCTGCTTAGAGTTGTCACACACCAAAAGAAGGACAAGCTTTTTTAAGCTTGTCCTTCTTTAAGATTATTCATCTTTTACGTTTCATTTGCATAAAGCTTTTCTTTGTAGCCATGTGCCTCTTCAAGAAGCATATCTTTTACTTTCATCAAACGAATCTGAGTACTTCTTTCGTTTTCGTCCAATTTCATAATGATATACTTGATGCTTGCCTGTGTTTCAGGGATCATAACATGCTCGAGGGCATTAACTCTTCGTCTTGTCTTTTCGATTTCGGCCGCCATAAGCTGGCAGGATTTTTCAACCTCTGCAAGTCTTAACATATCCGGCAAAATATCTGCCAAAGACTTAACCGCTCCGTCCAAGTCACTGGATGTAAATGCATAACCGTAGGAGTAAATGTCATTTTCATCAGGTGTTCTTGTTTTATATTCAAATTCCGGAATCTCAACGCTCATTACGTTTTTGTATCCCGCTTCCAAATATACTTCCTGGCGTGGTGCCATTAAAGCTACATTTATTGCGGCATCTTCCATTCCGGCACGAGCCAAAACGAATTTTTTGTTGGATGCTGCAATAGCTGCTTCAACTTTTTCACGAAGTGCTTTGTTTTCCCTTACCAAATCAAGGAATTGGCGCATGAGCTCATCACGTTTATCCTTTAAAAGTTTGTGTCCGCGTACGGCAGTTGTAAGCTTTTTCTTAAGCCTTGTAAGCTCCATACGGGTAGGATTAACTTGTTTTGTAGCCATTTAAACGCCTCCTTTCTTATCCTATCAATTAAGAGTCTATTTTCCGTAGTACTGATCAAGGAACTCGTCCTTAATTCTCTTAAGTTCCGCTCTAGGTAAGATAGAAAGAAGTTTCCAACCGATATCAAGAGTTTCCTCAATATCTCTGTTTGTGTTGTAGCCCTGTGATACATACTCTTTCTCAAATTCATCCGCAAATTTTGCGTACAATTTATCGATATCGGTAAGAGCTGCCTCACCAAGTACTACCATAAGTTCTTTTGCTTCTTTACCACGCGCATATGCCGAGAACAACTGGTTCATGGTATTTGCATGGTCCGCACGAGTCTTGCCTTCGCCGATACCTTTATCTTTCAAACGTGAAAGTGAAGGAAGTACGTCGATAGGTGGTTCAATTCCCGCACGGTAAAGCTCACGACTTAAGATAATCTGACCTTCTGTGATGTATCCCGTTAAGTCAGGGATTGGATGAGTCTTATCATCTTCCGGCATTGAAAGGATAGGAATCATGGTGATAGAACCTTTCTTGCCTGCCTGACGACCGGCTCTTTCATACATTGTTGCAAGGTCAGTGTACATGTAACCCGGATAACCACGACGTCCCGGAACTTCCTTACGTGCTGCCGATACCTCACGAAGTGAATCTGCGTAGTTTGTGATATCCGTAAGGATTACAAGTACATGCATATCTTTTTCGAATGCTAAATATTCTGCTGCTGTAAGAGCCATACGAGGTGTTGAAATTCTTTCTACGGCAGGGTCGTTTGCAAGGTTTACAAACATAACCGTTCTGTCGATAGCACCTGTCTCCGTAAAACTCTTTGTGAAGAAGTTTGCTTCTTCGAATGTGATACCCATGGCACCGAATACAACGGCAAACTGCTCGTCTGTACCGCGAACTTTAGCCTGTCTTGCGATTTGAGCTGCAAGGTCGGCATGTGGAAGACCCGAACCTGAGAAAATAGGTAACTTCTGTCCACGTACCAATGTGTTAAGTCCGTCGATAGCGGAAACACCCGTCTGGATAAACTCCTGTGGGTAGCTTCTTGCTGCCGGGTTCATAGGTAAACCGTTAATATCAAGACGCTTGTCAGGTAAGATTTCCGGACCTTTATCGATTGGACGACCAAGTCCGTCAAATACACGACCAAGCATATCTTCCGAAACCGCAAGTTCCATACTTCTGCCAAGGAATCTAACCTTTGAATTTGAAAGGTTGATACCCGTAGCACTTTCAAACAACTGTACCAATGCGTTGCTTCCGTCGATTTCAAGAACTTTACAACGACGTCTTTCGCCGTTAGCAAGCTCTATTTCACCGAGTTCGTCATATGTAACACCCTCAACGCCCTGCACGAGCATAAGAGGACCTGCTACTTCTTGTATTGTTTTATACTCTTTTGGCATCTTTTAGTCCTCCTTTGCCTTTGCAACTGCGTCTGCAAGTTCTTTCTTAAGATCGGCCATTACCGCATCGAATTCGCTCTTGATGTTGTCGATTGCTGTGTATTTATAACGTCCGATTCTTTCTCTTACGGCCAATACCGCAAGATCGTTAATATTAGCTCCGTCATTCAAAGCTTTTAATGATTCATCATAGTAATTTAAGATTAATTTCATCATTAAATACTGTTTCTCGAGCTGTGTATATGTATCGATTTCGTGGAATGAATCCTGATGCAAGAAGTCTTCACGAATTGAACGTGCTGCTTCAAGTTTAAGTCTGTCAGGTGCGGAAAGTGCATCCATACCTACAAGCTTAACGATTTCATCAAGTTCAGCCTCTTCCGAAAGCATCTTAACCATACGACCTCTGAGTTCCATCCAAGGTCCGTCAACCGCATCATCGAACCATTTACCCATGTTTGAAACATAGAGCGAGTAACTGGTTAACCAGTTGATAGCCGGGAAGTGACGTCTGTATGCAAGGCTGGCATCCAATCCCCAGAATACCTTAACAACTCGAAGTGTTGCCTGTGATACCGGCTCGGAAATATCACCACCCGGAGGAGATACGGCACCGATAACCGATAATGCGCCTTCTCTTCCTTCCGTACCGTTTGAGATTACACGACCTGCTCTTTCATAGAACTGAGCAAGACGAGAACCGAGGTAGGCAGGGTAACCTTCTTCACCCGGCATTTCTTCAAGACGACCTGACATTTCACGAAGCGCTTCTGCCCAACGTGATGTGGAGTCAGCCATCAAAGCTACCGAATAACCCATGTCTCTGAAGTATTCGGCAATTGTAATACCTACGTAAATTGATGCTTCACGAGCTGCAACGGGCATATCCGATGTATTTGCGATAAGAACTGTTCTTTCCATGAGTGAATAGCCTGTCTTAGGGTCTTTAAGTTCAGGGAATTCATTAAGAACGTCTGTCATTTCGTTACCACGCTCGCCGCAACCGATGTAAACAACGATATCGGCTTCAGCCCATTTTGCTAACTGATGCTGAAGAACCGTTTTACCCGAACCGAAAGGTCCCGGTACGGCTGCTACACCACCTTTTGCGATTGGGAAAAGTGTATCAACTACACGCTGACCCGTTACCAAAGGTACATCCGGTGATAATTTTTCTTTATAAGGACGTCCTACACGAACCGGCCATTTCTGAAGTAATGTGATATTTTCAACACTACCGTCGGCCTTTTCAACCGTTGCGATTGTATCTTCGATTGTGTATTCTCCGCCGTTAATTGATTTAATTGTTCCTTCGATTCCGTTTGGAATCATGATTCTTTGTTTTACAATAGGTGTTTCTTTTACCTCACCGATAATGTCACCACCTACTACTTTGTCCCCAACTGCTGCTGTCGGCTCAAAAGTCCACTTAGCTTCGCGGTTAAGTGACGGAACCTCAACACCACGTGTTAAGTTATTTCCTGTTTGTTCCATAATCTTAACCAACGGACGCTGAATACCGTCATATATACTTCCGATAAGACCCGGTCCAAGTTCAACACTAAGAGGTGCGTTGGTTGATTCAACCGGTTCACCCGGTCCAAGACCCGATGTTTCTTCGTAAACCTGGATTGAAGCCTGATCTCCGTGCATTTCGATAATCTCGCCTATAAGACGCTGATTACTAACACGTACTACGTCGAACATATTGGCATCACGCATACCTTCAGCTATAACCAGTGGGCCGGCAACTTTTTTAATTGTACCTGTACTCATTTACTATTTCACCTGCTTTTTTCTAGATTTTTGCTTAATACCCCAAGGAATATTAATTGTTGAAAATGATATCCGAGCCCACGGCCTGTTCAACCATCTTCTTAACGTTTGCAATTCCGTCGCCTGTGTTTCCGCTAACACCCGGAATTGGTATGATTGCCGGCAAGCGCTGTAATCTCACCTTTTCGATCTCATGTGATAATTGCGCCTGCATTGCTTCTGTAATATAAACAACTGCATATTCGCCTGCGACCAAGTCTTTTAAAACTTTTTCGCCTTCTTCGGCACTGCTTACGGGAAATGTTTCAAGTCCCAAAGCAGCGAATCCGTATATGCTATCACGATCTCCTAAAACTGCTATCTTATACATACATTTCCCTTAGCCTTTCTTTTACTTCTTCTTCGGGAAGATCATTTAACTTGCCCGACAAAATAATGCGAACCGACTTAATTTCATTTTCTTTTGCAAGCACGTATGCTGCAATCGGTGAATATGAAAATGCTTTATATTTTTGAGGTTTGATGTAATTCATAATCTTGTCGTCGCACCATTTTTCAAATGCCGATGACGATTCTTTAATCGCATCGATTGCATCCGCATATGTGGTTGTCTCCAAGTAATCGTAAATTGCATCTTCGCTGTTTAAAGCGCTTTCAACAAGCCTGTCAACATTAAGTGTGTCGATTTTTGCAAATGCTCTTTCCAAGAATTCTTTGCCTTTTTTCGTTTTGCAACTTCTGATTGCAATGTTTATATTGGCTGCTGCACATTTAAGTTCTGCGTAGCCGGATATTAAATCGTTTTTGGATTCTTTACCCTTTTGATAAATAGCCTCAAGTGTGGCTTTATCAATAATAATATCGCACAACTGACTGTCGCCTGTCTGGAATTGTACCTCGTATGCTTCTTCCGCACATTTTCTCATGTAATCCGGAAGTGCAAGGAAGTCGTTATTTTTAACACATTCCTTTATGACATCAACACCTACCGTGGTTCCTGTCTCGATAAAGATGTTCGGAACCTGCTTTCCTGTATAAGCTTCTTTGATTGCGGCCTTAAGATTATGAAAATCGTTTGCGTATAAGAATACGTTAAATGTTTCTTTATCTTTTTGGTCTTTTACAAGCTCATTTACAATTTCCCATGTCTTGTCTCTTTCTCCGGCTAACATTTCCTCGGCTGTGGCATTTTCCGAATCGCCCCAACCTTTTTCCGAAAGAAACCTTAAACAATCCTCGTAGGTCTTGCTTGACAGTAATTGGTCTAAAGCCTGTTTGTTAAGTAACCCAAGTTCTTTAGAACGGATGCGTGCGACTGCATATGCATATAATTCGCCCATTTACATCTTCCTTTCTTAAAGTTACTCAAACAACATTGCTCCCACCTTATCCTGTAAGGTATCATGTAATTCCGCGAAAATTGCTTCGAATGAACAATTTTCTTCGATGTCTCCGTAAACAAGTACGAATCCACTCTTAATATTTCTTGTATTATTTGATATTGTTAATTGCGCACCCGGTTTGCCATTTAATGCATCTTTGATTTTAGCTTCGAATCCGCTTGGCAATCTGTTTTTATCTTTTTGTGAGAAAACAATTTCTCCTTCTTTTGCCAATGAATATTTGCCAATCATTTTTAAGATTGCATCGAAGTACTCGCCTTCCGGTAATCCTTCTAAATGAACTAATGCATCGCTTATCACCTGATCGATGATTTCCTGCTTAGCTTCAAGAATCATGCGTTTTTCTTTAAGTTCAGCCGCTGAGTCTCCTCTTTTAATTGTGTCTGCAACCGCTGATTTTGACTGTGCTTCAAGATAGTCGCACTGTTTTTTTGCTTCGGCTTTTGCCGCGCTTATGATTCTGTCTGCTTCGGATTTAGCACCATCAATTATTTCATTTGCGGACCGGTCTGCATCATTTTTAATATGATCTATGATTTTATCAAGTCCTGCCATTGACGTACTCTCCTATCTGTATTAATTATTTTGTTTTGTTTACAAGTTAGATTGAAACAACTACAAGGATTGATACAAGGAGGGCTAAAATAGCGTATGTCTCAACCATGGCAGGGAAAATAAGTGATTTACCGAACTGTTCCGGTTGCTTAGCTACAACGCCGATTGATGCTGCTGCCGTCTTGCCCTGATGCATACCTGAGATAAGACCTACAAAACCGATTGGAAGACAACCAAAGAAGTAATACCAACCTTCTGCAACTGTTGGAGCGTCGCCACCTAAGATACCGATACCTGCCAATGTTACGAATGCAATAATCAAACCGTAAATACCCTGTGTACCCGGAAGAAGCTCTAAGATAAGAACTTTCGCGAATTTGCTAGGGTCTTCTGTTACAACGCCTGCTGCTGCCTGACCTGCAATACCACAACCGATTGCTGAACCACAGCCTGCAAAGAGTGATGCAAATGCTGCACCAAGTAATGCTAATCCTGTTCCACTTTCAAATAATGCTTCCATAAATTAATTCTCCTTAAATTTAAAATATTTTGTTTTTGCTTTAAATGAATTCATTTCTCTACCGCCACCTTCGTAGAATTTACCAAACATTTCAACGTACTGAAGACGGTTGGTATGAACGTAAGCACCTAAAGCGTTTATGAATAGGTTAATTGCATTCATAAGAAGGAATACAATTATGAATAATATAATTCCGATAATACCCGGTGCGATTCCGTAAACCAAATCAGCTAACTGGTTAGCTACGGAACAGATAACGCCGGTAGCAAGACCAAGTGCCAAAAGTCTTGAGTATGAAAGAAGATCGCTTAAGTATCCGGTAATTCCGTATACTCCGTATATACCTTTCATAAGACGTTTAACCGGATTTCTTGAACTTCTGCCGTCAAACAAAAGTACAATGATACATCCGATAATCGCAAGGATAAGAGCGATTTTACCGCCAAGCGGTGATACAATCTTAGGACATGTAAGAATGTTGCAAATCATGTCTGTTGACATACCGAATACGATAAGTCCGTCTGCGAAAAGCAGCCATGCAACACCGTCCGTAAGTGCTCCCAAAATATCCTTTACTCTTAAGCACTGTATAATCTTGATTATTAAAGCAACTGTAATATGGATGGTTCCGAGTGCCAATGACAATGTTAATATCTTCATCGGCATACCTGCTGCCAAAGCCGAATTCCATAGTGGCGGAATGGCTACAAAGTCATCAGGTTTTCCAAAGAACTCTTTTCCTATTACATCAAACAAGTCTCCGAAGTAGCTTCCGAATATTACGCCCCAGAATATAGTTGCGATGCCGCCGTTTCTGAACATTCTGAGTGTATTTTTAAATTCCGGTTCCGCATTCTTCAACAGTTTAAGAAGTAAGCAGGATCCTACGGTTAAAAGCAAACCGTACATCGCATCCGAAAGCATGAGTCCGAAGAAAAGATAGTAGAAACATGCCACAACCATGGAAGGATCGATTTCTCCTTTACCCGGCAGTGCATAACTGGCTACCACTCCCGTTACCGGCGCCGCAAAAGCGTTGTTTGAAAGAACAACCGGAACATCTTCGTCATCTCTTACGTCTCTTGTTTCTATAACCGCATCGTAGTCAGCAATGATTTTCTCAACTTTTTTAACCTCTCTTTCAGGTATGTAAGCGTTGAGTACAAACGTGTGACCCGATTGAGCTATTGTGTTTGTTGCCTCTTGATCGCTTGTTTTAACGACATCGTAATCGCTTAAGAACTTAATATCATTTCTTCTGTCTGCAAATGCAGCTATTTTTTCTTTAAGTTCTTCGTTTTCTTTTTCAAGATCTTCGATGCGTTTTTCAAGTTTTGTTTTTTCCTGTGCAGGTGGAAGTTCACAACTGATTGGTGGGAGAGAAAAACCAACTATTTTAAGTTCATCCGCCACTGCATCAGCGTTTTCCTTAAGGCAGGTTATTACTACGCAAGTCTGCTCTTTTGTACTGCTGACAACTTCAATTTCAACAGGATCGACACTTGCAAGCTGTTTTCTGATAGTTTCTTCAGTCCACATCTTCGGCAAAACACCGATATATGTTTTCGTGTCTCTGGAGCCTGCGTAAGAAAGAGGAATATCGAGGTCTTTCCACAATGTAAGCTGTTCGATTTGTTGCGTACATCTTACAATCTCGGCATTATTATCGTTGATATTTTTACCGTGGGCCAAGATGGTGTCAACAACCTCTGACACATCGTCGTATTTGTCTTCAAAGTCTTCGTACTCTTTTGCCGATACGCCTACTCTGCCGTCAAAACCCGCAAGCAAGCCGGTTTTTTCCGGAGCATATACTGCCAAAAGGCCTAAAGCATTATCTGCGTTATGAGTATTTTTCTCGTATTCAAATACGTTTTCGGAAGAAACTTCTTGCTTGAAGACTTCGTCAAGCTCGTCTTCTTTTGCCCCGATAATCTCCAAAGACTCGAGACGCTGAAGTCTTTCCATGATTTGCTTACGATCGCTCTTAAGTCCGCAAATACTGATGTGCTTCATCTTAAGTACTGCCATATCACCAACACCTCCTTTTCTTAGATTTTTGGGCCTATGCCCTGAATTAAAGCGCTGGTGATTAAATCACTTCCGCTACAATTAGGTCTATCGCCTGTTTTTTCTTTGCCTGCGCGTTCTCTCGCATAGCCTTGATGTTAGCTTCTGTTTTTACTACTGCTTCAGAAACAACCTCATCTTTCTTTTTGTTTGCTTCGGCCAAGTCTGCCTCAGCTTTTTCTTTGACGGCTTTTGTCTGGTCGGCAATTAGTTTCTTTGCCTCAATATCAGCGTTTTTCAAGAGCTCGTCCTTTTTCTGCGCCGCATCCTTTAGTGCTTTGTCAGCGGCTAATTCAGCCTCTTTAATAGCCTGAATTGTGCTTTGTGCCATCGTATCACCTCCGTTTTGCCTCCTATAAAGACACATGGTTTTTAATATATCTGACTATGAATTGTAATCCTTTTAAAATATGGCCTTTTCAAAGACTTTGTTAATTTTGTATCAAATTCGATACATGCTCAATTATATCATAATTGTTTTGATATTAAAACAATTATTTTCTATTATTTCGATATTTTGGGCATTTTATTATTTGATAGACAACATTTTTTATAAATTTGTTGATTTATTTACAAACCCTTCAAAAAGCAAAAAAACCCTACACCCTGCTCTTTTGCACGGTATAGGGTCTACTTATGTAGCACTGTTACTGTTTTTTAAACTTCCAGAGTAATGGCTCTGTTTGTTTTGGTATATTTATAATACCTAACCCCCGCAGCATCAAGCATTCGTTTTGATGCAATTACTGAAGGAGTGTCCGAATATTTGTCGCAATCGTACACCAAAGTCTTAATACCTGCCTGGATGATTGCCTTTGCGCACTCGTTGCATGGGAAAAGCGTAACATAGAGTTTTGCGCCTTCTAAACTACCCCCTCGGTAATTTAATATAGCATTCAACTCGCTGTGAGTTGAATAGAAATACTTATTATTTAATGGTTCTCCCTCTCTGTTCCATGGAAATTCATCATCTGAACAGCCGTTAGGGAATCCGTTATACCCCATCGATAAAATTTTATTATCATCACTGACTATGCAAGCGCCCACTTGTGTGTTCGGATCTTTGGAACGTTTGGCCGAAAGCATTGCAACGCCCATAAAATATTCGTCCCAGGTAATGTAATCATCGCGCTTGAAACTCATTGATAAATCCTCCAATTATACTATCCATCATACTTTTAACAAAACACCACTCGAATTTTCCCCAAAATCCGAATGTTCCACATCTATACACGGTTGATTGTATCACAATTGCATACAATATTCAATCATTTTGACAGAAGTTTCCGAAAAATTAATCTTCCTCAATCTGACTTATTCTTCTGATATGTCTTTCTTCGTTTGAAAACGGTGTGTCCAAAAATGTGTCTACAATTTTAATGGCAAGTCCCGGACCCACAACTCGACCGCCAAAGCAAAGGACATTGGCATCGTTGTGAAGTCTTGTGGCTTCCGCCATAAAGCAATCTGTACAAAGTGCCGCTCTGATTCCTTTAATTTTGTTGGCCGTAATTGAAATACCGATACCCGTTCCGCAAATCAAAATACCTTTTTCGCATTCGCCGCTTACAACGGCATTTGCTACTTTTTTGCCGAATTCGGGATAATCACAGGACTTGTTTTCATAACAACCATAGTCCTTGTATTCCAATCCTCTTTCTTCCAAATGCTTGATTATTTCGCTCTTAAGCTCAAATCCGCCGTGATCGCTTCCTATTCCTATCATTTCTTTTCATCTCCATAAATTTTATCTATTATTCTTTCCACCAGCTCTTGAAGCTGATTGCATGCACCGTCGTATGCTTCGTCATCTCCTCCGAAAGGCGACTCCAAATCACCGCTTTGACCCACAAACTCTTTAATTGTATAAACATTTACCGCATTTTTGTAATTCTTGTAAATGCGCTCTTTGTATTCCTCTGTTGTGGCAAGGCAAAGCACAGAGTCGGCAAAATCCGTTTCTCGCAAAGACTTTGATGTGTGCTCGGAAATATTGATTCCTTTTTTTCTGGAAGCCTTTTCCATTTTGGTGTTAACAGGCTCCGGAAAAAGCACAGTCATTCCGCGAGAGCGTACAACTCCCTTTTTTACACCGCGTTCTCTGGCCGTTTTTCTATACATTTCTTCGGCGGCAACACTTAAAGAGGTGTTGTCCCCACAAACAAAAACCACTTCTTTGTACTTTAGCATAATTCTCCTTACAGGATATCGATTATATTATTGGAAGCCGCTTTTGAAAACCTGTTCATTATAGCTTTTGCAAGCTTTCCGTCTTCAAACACTTCCGAATATATCCTGTCTGCTTTTTTATCATCAAATTCCCTTAATATCTCATAAAGATTTCTGGCAATTTCCACATCGTTATTTCTTGGGCCGATTACGACAACTTCCCCAAAGTCGTAAAGCTTTTCCGTTTCAAGACTTGCTATTATTCCGACTTTTAAGCCGCATTTTTCATCTTCGGCCGCAAGCTTGTTTATTTCATTTGCAACCTTTTTTTCTTCTCCCCTGAACATTTTAAGCTCAGCCTTCGGAGCGTAATGTCTGTATTTCATTCCGGGAGCTTTTGGTTTGTAGCCCTCTTTTACGCTTGAAGGGTCTTTGACCACACGGTCCACATCAATTTCACCCAAGACTTCTTCAAACATTTCTTTTGTAACGGCTCCCGGCCTTAAGATACAGGCTTTTTCGCCGGTTAAATCGATGATGCTTGATTCCAAGCCGATTTCAACCGAGCCCGCATCCAAAATCATATCGATTTTGCCGTCCAAATCCTCCGCAACTCTTTTGCCGTTTGTGGGACTCGGCCTGCCCGATGTATTTGCGCTGGGTGCGGCTATCGGCGTATTTGCGGCCCTTATTAAATCCAGGGCTACTTTGTTATTGGGCATTCTTACCGCTACGGTCTCTAGTCCACCGGTTGTGCTTTTCGGCACAATGTCCTTCTTTTTCAAAACCATGGTTAAAGGCCCCGGCCAAAATTTCTCGGCCAGCTTTTTTATTCTGATATCATCCGTCTCGGCAACATCTTCAAGCTGTTTAATGTCGCAAATGTGCAATATAAGCGGGTTGTCGGAAGGTCTTCCCTTTGCGGCGTATATTTTTTTTGATGCCTCGGGATTAAGTCCGTCTCCCCCCAGTCCGTATACCGTTTCCGTGGGGAATGCAACAAGTCCGCCTTTTCTTATTATTTCTCCGGCGTCTTTGATTATTTTGTTATAATCATCGTTTTCTTCTATATTAGATACAATTGTTTTCATAATTAATAATACTTGGCAACAACCGACCAAACATCCGATGTTTCCTGACCCAACTGCCAGAAAGCAACGCCGCCCATATCTTTGGAACTGATAAGCTCGAGTTTTTTATCGATTGTCTCCGCATTTTCAATCCAATATTGGTGAATAATCTGATCTTCCGTATATTCGTAGTAATACATGTTAATGTCGCTTTGCCATGTTGCGTTTGCTAAATACTTAATGGCATTCGGCATCATGTATGTTGTCTGTTCAAGAGTGTAGCGGCCGTATTCTTCGTTTTCGTAGAATTTGTTACCGTCTTCCGCAACCGCTGCCGGAATAATTCTCCATTCTCTTGAATAGAAAGGAACAGCAATTACTGTTTTTTCGGGATCCACCATTGTGCTCATTGTTTCAATTATGTCGGAAATAAACTGTGTATCCGAGTTCGCGCCGGTATTTCCCGTTCCTCTGTAATGGTCATATGCCATAATCACAACATAATCCATGAGTTTTCCTTGTTCCGCAAGGTCGTAGTAAGCTCTGTACTCCGACGGTGGGTAGTTATCCATGGAAATAATAATGTCATTTTCGTGGCAAGCTATGGAGATTTCACGCATAAACTGCATAAAATCATCAGCTGTTTCTTCGTTTATATATTCAAAATCAAGATTGATACCATCAAGGCCGTACTGTTTTGCAATGGAAACAAGGTTATTTACCAACGCTTTTCTTGCAGATGTGTGACTTAATGTTTCTCTTATGCCTTCTTTTCCGTCTTCAAGGTTAAAGTCGTCAACCATGGCCCAAACCTGGTAACCTTTTCCGTGCGCCGACTTAATATAAGAAGAACTGCAAGAATCCTTAACATTGCCATTGCCATCCGAAACGCTTAACCAACACGGGGAAATAACATTTAAAGACTTGTCGTTTTTGGTTATTTCTTCCAATGTTCCGCCCATGTTGTTCCAAGCCAGGCAAACCTTCTTTCCGATGCTGTTGCTTGTATATTCAGGCTCGCTAAACTGCGAATCCAAATCCTTTGTTTCCGTCTTTGTAACTTTGTTACTCTTTAAATAACCGAGATAACCGTCTTTGGTCATAACTCTCGTCCAATCATCAAGCTCTTCAACCACCAAAACTTCGTCACCTTTTGTAACATCGGCAACTATAGGGCTTTTTATACCTCCGAGCTTTCTGATTTGTGTGTCTTTTTTAACGCTTGCCGTATCAACATCGCTGAAATCATATGTAACGTAAATATGATTTGGATTGTCGCTTACAACAAATGTCACCGGTGTTACGCTTGAAATAAAATCAATTGCAACATAAGCCTGTGAGTCTTGCTTAATAACTATAGCATAGCCAAGGTCCGTTTTTTCGCCGTCCACGCTGTAATATGTATTTCCCGGCTCTGCCTGCTTCGATTCAACAGCATTTGTAAAAATAAACTGATCTTCGTTGTAATCAAAATATATTCTGTCATCGAAGTATTCTTTTGCAAGAGCATAAGGAACGTAGATTTCGCCATCCTGCATAATTGCTCTTTCATCCGCAATATAAGTCTGCATAACTATTGCATACTCGTTTTCCCCGGCTGCGGCTATTCCTTTTTCCTCGTCCGCATAAAGCTTAAATACTTCGTTTAAATCCGCTCTTTCCGTTGAAGGTTTATATTTTGTAATTGCAACCGCTCCGATCATCATCGCAACGCAAGCCGCAACGACAATTATTACTATAAGAACGATTGGGTTTTTCTTTTTTCTTCTTCTGGCCAAAACTGTTCTCCTTATTATCGCTAATTTACCGCAATCACCGAAAGGCCTCGAGGGCTTTTCGGTTTTTGCAGTCATCTTTGTCATTATAACACCTTTGGCTGTTATAGTCACTTTATAAATTGTTTAATAATAAATCCCACCCGTGGCTTGTCCTTGGTTATTTTCCTTAAAATAATCAGCCACAGCCTCCCTATAAATCTTTTAATACATTCTTTTGAAGTTGATTTCTTCGACGATTCCTTTTTCGTTGGTCACATAATCACGCATATATCCTTTTTCTTCGAACAAAAAACATTCCGCCGCAACTTCTTCAGGAGTTGATGGAACACCTTCCAATGCGAGACGCAGGCCGTTTTCCCGATATCCTTGTAATTCATTTAACAAAAAAACAAAGAGAGTCTTTTCTGAAGGATTTTCATCATTTTTCATAATTGCCACTCCTTTTATGTGCTTCTCCCTATTAAAATGTATACTCCCGGATTCTTTGTGATAACAGAATTCCTTTTTAAAATGGTTTTGCCTTTGATTATCTACTGTGTAATATAGATTGATAGACTAAATAGACTTACTTAAACGGTGTTAAAATAAGAATAATAATTTCTTAAATTCAGGTTTTGTTAAACTCCTTTCATAAAAAATTTCGATCGACTCTTAACCAAACCCATGCGTAGTATACAAGAGAATTCCTTTATTTTCAAGGGGAAAATTGTATTTATTTAGTACTTTGTTCCCATTGCACATCTCTTATTTTATTTGCATAATATGTCGATATAAGTTATACTACAAATATAAGATGAGCTAATTATACTCATATATAAATTTTTCTATGAAAAGAGGTGCTGAATATGAAAATAGAAAAAATCAATGATAATCAAATACGATGCACTTTAAACAGAAATGATCTGATTTCAAGGCAGATTAAGCTCAGCGAACTTGCCTACGGAACAGAAAAAGCAAAATCTCTTTTTAAAGATATGATTCAACAGGCTGCCGATGAATTCGGTTTCGAGGCAGACGATATACCTTTAATGATAGAGGCAATTCCGACAAGTACGGATTCAATCATCTTAATTATTACAAAGGTCGAGGATCCGGAAGAGTTGGATACGCGTTTTTCAAATTTCTCTTCCGCAAAAGAGGATAACGACTTCGATCAAATATCCAAATTGGAAGACGAAATAAACGGAGCTACCGCGCTTCTTCGTGATGTTTTTGCGGCAGCAACCAACAAAAACGGCGGCAAGGTTTCCGATACGGACGAAACATTCACTCCGTTAAACAAATCCATTGCACCTGAAAAACCGGCTAAAGCAAAAGCTTCTTTGAACAAAGATTTACTTAAAAATACACCTAAGGATATTGAAATGCTTTATTCTTTTGATGATATGGAGACTGTTCTCGGACTTTCAACGGTTATCAAAGATATCTGCCACGGCAGAAGCACTCTTTACAAATATTCTGTAGATAACAGATATTACTTATTACTCAGAAAAGATTTCAGTTCAGCGGAAGACTTTAGCAAGATGTGTAACATCATTTCGGAATACGGCTTCAGATCAAACATTTCTTATGCGGGAAGTGCATTTATGAAAGAACACTTTGAAGTGATTTTAAAAGACAAAGCTATTCAGAAGCTTGCAAATATCTGATTATTAAAAGCAAAAACCGACGCTTAAAGCGTCGGTTTTTTAGTTTTCTTCTTAAATTAGTCTTCTGCGATAGCGCTAACAGGACAGGCTGAAGCACATGATCCGCAGCTGATGCATTTATCAGCATCGATCTGCTGCTGTGAACCTGCGTCTGAGATAGCTTCTACAGGACATTCACCTACACATGTACCACAGTTAATGCAAGCGTCTGAAATTTTATATGCCATTTATTCTTCCTCCTTAAAAATATGTTTCTTACATTTTATACCAAAAGTTTTTAAAACACAAGCAAATCTCTATATTTTAACAATATCTTTACACAATGTTCAAATAATAAACAATTTGCATATCCTTTTTTCTTGCAAAATTTTTTCAGCTATAATATAATATCAAATACTATCAGATTTTAAAAGTCGCGCGTAATCGTAAACAGCGACAAAGCAATTTTAAAGGAGGAAAAAATAATGTCAGTAGATAAAGATACACTTATTGGTGACATCGTAAGAATGGACCAAGGCTTAGTAATGATTTTAATGAACGCAGGTATGGGTTGCGTTGGTTGCCCATCGGCACAGGCTGAAACATTGGAGCAGGCTTGTATGGTTCACGGCATGAGAGTTGATTCACTCGTTGATGAGATGAATACATATCTTGCTTCAAAATAATTTTTTAAAATAATCAAGGCAATGTTTACTATTGTAGACATTGCCTTTTTTCTTTAATCTTTTTTCTTTGATGCTTCGTAACCCACAAATTTCATGAAATTTGAGAGCCACATCAATTTGTCGGTACCAACCGGACCGTTTCTTTGCTTAGCCGTAATTATTTCCGTTACGCCTTTATCGGGACTTTCCGGATTGTAATAATCGTCACGATATAAGAACATTACAATATCCGCATCCTGCTCGATGGCACCGGATTCACGAAGATCCGAAAGCATAGGGCGATGGTCGGTTCTTGACTCAACCGCACGGGAAAGCTGCGACAGTGCTATTACCGGCACGTTCAGCTCTCTTGCCAAGCCTTTAAGAGCACGAGAAATCTCGGAAATCTCCTGCTGCCTGCTTTCCGAACGACCGCTGCCGTTCATAAGCTGCAAGTAGTCAATCATGATTATATCTATATTGTGTTCAAGCTTGTATTTTCTGCATTTTGATCGCATTTCCGGAATAGTGATACCGGACTTGTCTTCGATAATAAGTCTTGAATGGCCCACAACATCAGCGGCCTCAATCAAAGAGTCATAGTCTTTTTCGTCAAGACGACCCGACATGATTTTTTGTCCGTCGATACGACCTTCCTGAGCCAAAAGACGGTTAACAAGCTGAACCTTCGGCATTTCCAAACTGAATATAAGAACTGTTTTTCCGTTCTTAAACATATTTTGGGCAAGATTAAGGACAAAAGCCGTCTTACCCATAGACGGACGGGCGGCAACCAATATAAGGTCCGAATTTTGAAGACCCGATGTCCTTCTGTCCAAATCCGCAAATCCCGTTGAAATACCCGTAATACCATCCGTCGAGGCGCTTGCCAGCTCGATTCTGTCCAGCGCTTCTCTTACGACCTCGCTGATAGGCACATAATCGCTTGAGCCTTTTGATTGCAAAAGCTTGAAAACTCGCTGCTCCGTATCATCAAGCAAATTGCCCACCGTATCGCTTTCGGCATAACAATTGTTTGCTATTTCTTCCGTCATTTTAATCATGCGGCGAAGCATGGCTTTTTCATAAACTATCTCCGCATAATTTTTTATATTTGCCGATGTGGGAACCGCTTGAATTATCTCCCTTAAAGAATCTCTGCTTGCGATTTCTTTGGGAACATTTTTATCCCCTATTTTTTCGGCAATGGTTATATCATCAACCGGCTTTCCCTCATTATATAATTCCGCAATTGCTTCAAACAATGCCCCATAGTTTTTATTGTAAAAATCGTCCTTTGTAAGACCGACGGTTTCGCAAGCCACCGAAATGGCATCTTTATCCATAATCATGGCGCCGATTACGGACTGCTCCGCCTGTATGCTATGCGGCATCACTCTTTTTAAAAGAGCTTCATCCATAAATTAATACCTAACCTTCTACAACTTTAACGGTTAAATCCGCAGTAACGTCCTTGTGCAATTTAACCTGAATGATGTGGCTGCCCAGAGTTTTTATAGGCTCCTTCATCTGAATTTTTTTCTTATCGATATCAAGCTTCATCTGTTCGGCAACGGCCGCACCGATTTCTTTTGCGGAAACGGCACCGAAAAGCTTGCCGCCTTCTCCGGCCTTGATTTTAAGCTCAACAGAGCCTTCTTCAATCTTAACTTTAAGCTCTTTTGCAGCTTCCAAGCGTTCTTTTGCAAGCTTGTCATCGTTTGCTTTTTGGAGCTTAAGATCGTTCATGTGCTGAGAGTTTGCTTCAACACCTTTTTTCTTCGGCAAAATAAAGTTTCTTGCGTAACCATCGTTAACATCTACAATATCTCCCTTTTTGCCGAGAGATTTAACATCTTCAAGTAATATAACTTTCATTATAGGTCTCCCTCTTCCATCATTTTATTTACTGTTTCTTTTATTATGCGCTTAGCCTCGTTGATGGTGCAGTTGGAAAGCTGCGCTCCGGCTGTGTTCATGTGGCCGCCGCCGCCGATTCTTTCCATAACCAGCTGAACATTAAGTTCTCCCGTTGAACGAGCGCTGATATAGATTTTGTTGTTATAATCCGTAAGAACGAAACTTGCTTTGACATTGTTAATGCTGAGCAAATCGTTGGCTGTCTGAGCAACCACAACCGTTGGGCTTTCGATGTCTTCCGACGGACATTCCGTAATTGCAAATTGGTCGTCAAAAATCTCGGCCTTTGTAATTGCCTCGGCTTTAGCCTTAAAGTCGCTTAAGTCATCTCTGAAAAGCTCGCGAACTCTGGTAATGTCCGCACCCATTTTTTTAAGGTATGCTGCTGCCTCAAAGGTTCTTACGCCCGTGTTTGTTGAAAAATAGTTGGTATCAATAAGAATACCCGCATACAAGGCTTCCGCTTCAATCTTCTTAAGCTTGATAGAATCGGAAACGTATTGCAAAAGCTCCGTAACCATTTCGCTGGCGGATGATGCAAAAGGCTCAATGTAGGACAAAACAGGATTTTCGATAATGGACGAACTCTGTCTGTGATGATCCACAACAACAATGCTTTTTGCAAGAGATAAAAGTTCCGGACATTCCACGATTTCCGGCTTGCTTGTATCCACAACCGCAAGAACCGTGGTTTCGTCTATGAGTTCTTTTGCGCGTTCCTCATCTATAAATGTATCGTTTAAATAGTCTTCATCGCTGTTAAAAAGCTCGATGATAGGCTTAACCGTCGTGGTTGTTTCGTTGATTATTATGTAAGCACGCTTGCCATAAGCCTTGGCTGCCTTGAAAAGACCGATGGATGCGCCGAAGGAATCAATATCTCCCACACGGTGACCCATAATAATGACTTTGTCTTTTTCAAGAAGAATCTGCTTAAGAGCATGAGCTTTAACTCTGGCTTTAACTTTTGTATTTTTCTCAACGGACTTGCTTTTGCCGCCGTAATAGTAGATTTTTTCCCCTTCTTTAACAACCGCCTGATCGCCGCCGCGTCCCAGGGCAAGATCGATAGCCGCACGGGCAAAATCGCAGTTTTGATTGTAACCGCTGCCGCCCACACCAATACCTATACTGATGGTAACAGGGTTGTCGTTGCCTAAGTTAACTTCTTTTATTTCATCCAATATTTCAAATTTGTTGCTTTGAAGGCCCGAAAGATACTGGCGCTTGAAAGCAATGAAATATCTGTCTTTTTCAAGTTTACGAACGATACCGTCCATTTCGAAGAAATAACCGGTAATCTTTCTGTCCAGAAGACCGATTAAAAGAGCACGTCTCACATCTTCGACTTCGTTTAAGATTTCTTCGTAGTTATCAAGATAAATAAGACCCGTAACCATCTGCTGATCTACGATTTCTTTTTGCATTTTTTTCATTTGAGTTTCATCAAAGAAATAAACCGCAACAAAATAAGGACGATCAACATTTAAGTTAAGGACTTTGTTGCCTTTAAAATCCTCCGGCGGAATGAGCTTTTTAAGCTCTACTCGGTAATTTTTGTCATTATGAACAAGGTTGATAACCTTTTCCGTCTCAAAGTCCAAATCTTCAAGTGTTATATCTTTAAACTCCGACAAAAAGCTTCTGTTTTCGCGAAGTTTGTTATCTGTTATTTCGGCCATTCGGGTATTCATCCACAAAAGCTGACCGTATCCGTCCAAGATACCGTAAGGAATAACAAGATCTTTAATAAACTCGCCCTGAACCTGCGAATATTCTTCCGCAAATTCCACAAGTTCATGAACCATTTTTTTACGATTAACCAAGTGGATAATAATAACCGCAACGGCGTAAACAGCCGTGCAAATAATTGCCACAATGCCGGCATTTATGCTAACAAAGAACAACCCTATTGCAAGCGCCGCAAAAAACGCTATAACAATAAGCGGCCATGTGAAATATAGATTAAGCCTTTTGTGAACTTTAATTCTGTTTTTCATAATTTCTCCCAAATACTGCGCAGGCGGCCTTCCACCCCCTGCGCTAAACTCACATTTTTAAGCAAATTAATAGGCAAACCACTGCCTAAAAGCAAGCAAATGAAAATTATTTCGCAATTTATATTATAACATCAAACAGTGAAAAATGAAAATAGTATAAAAAGTCACCTTAAGCTCAAAGAAAGTCACCTTAAAAATTTTTAAGGTGACTTTCTCAATATTGTATTTTATTTATATTTTGTATTTACTACATGGTTGTACATCTTTTCAACGTCTTCACTCATCTTAAGTGGTATAAGCTTAACTTTAGGATTGTTATTCTTAAAAACTACAAATAATTGATGTGCAAATCCTTGTCCCATCCATTCAATACCTTCAAAATCAAGTTCAACCTCATTAAAATCACTAAGACGCTCGCATAAACGTTTTGCCTGGCTTCGGGAAATCGGAGCGGAACTGAATATATTTCTAAGAACAATATCAGTTTTTATAAATCCATTCTCTACATCTGAATATTTATTAAATACATCTACAATTCTTTTATTGCTTTTATTTGAAAGGCTCATATAAAGAACCGTTCCTTTATTCGATAATACGCGCTCCAACTCAGCATAGTCTTCAAGTGAGCTGATGTCGGTCATGTCATATTTATTATGGCTGAACACCTTACCATCGGATATAATTACAAATTCATCCATGATACGGGAGCTAAAAAAAATCCCCTCACCGGAATGATTAAGGCTATCTGTAGTAAGCTTCCCTTTAAAAAGCTCCGAAATAGCATCGTCTAAGCTATCATATCCAAAGAAATCTTTAATTTTTTTGAAGATGCCTACACCATTATCACACATTATGATAGTAGTATTTGCGAAATCCTTTATTACAGAGACCGTCACCTTTTTCGCATTTGAATGATCAATAGCGTTATTCATCATTTCGCTGAACACATATTCCCAAATGTTTTTAACGTTTTGCGGTAATCCTGCAATTATAGGCTCTACATTATCTACAAATATTACTTCCTCTCTGTTAAGATCTCCCTTTTCTCTTGAAAGAGAGAATATTGATACGCTTTTAGAAAGAACATATTCCCCCCGCTTGATGCGCTTTATTGCATTAATGCTCAGTAGCTCATCAATATATTTAAATACTGTTTTCCTTGAAATATCAAATGCTTCCATTGTCTTTTGGACCACGTTATCATTTGAATCAATTTTTTCCAAAATATATGAAAGAACCGCTTCTTTTTTATCCTTAGTAATACGCATATCCAATCTCCTCAATAGCTGCTAAAATAGTGTTTTTACGATTTTATTATAGTTGCCCAGTCACCTTCCGTCAATAGTTAGTTACCTTAAAATTCAAGAAAGTCACCTTGAAATTTTTTAATGTGACTTTCTTTTATTCATATAATGATTCCGTTTCGACACTATAATCAAGCTTTCCCATAACGTTTATCTTCTCATAGTCTCCGTTAATCGAGTCAATTACTATCATAGCCGATTCTCCAATTTGCCTTCCATCTCTGTATGTAGAGAAAACATCCGTCGAAATTATACTATCTTTTTCAAAGATTTTATCAACCGGTGTATGCCCGACAACTTGTTTATAGGTATCAGCCCTAAACATCTTTTTAGCCTTGTATTGTGGTCTAAACCATAAGGGAGACTCGTCATTCCAAAGAATATCTATCGATGCCGCGTTTACAGCAGCAATAACGTCATCTATTTTGGCATCCAAAAGTCCCTTTTCAAGCTTTTTTACAAATATTTCTGTTAGACCACCATGCATGAACAATATATTGTCAATGCGGTGCACTATATTTATCTGTGACGGATTATGAAGGCTATTTTCCAATTCCTCCAGCTTTTCAATTACCGTCTTTTCAGCGTAAGGTGAATAACCTGTTTCTAGCTTTCCCCATGGATAACTGACATCATGATTGCCATAGCACCATAATGTATCCGGATATTCTTTAGCAAACGTAATCGCGCGATCAAATGCCTCTTTATAACGTTCTACTTGAAATTCCATATCCCAATCATCAGGAATATCCATAAGGCAAACGGCTCTATCAGCTTTTCCGGTTTTCATTATTACATCTGCTCTGTCAAAAATCCATGATTTTAAATGTATGTCCGGTATCACAAGTACTTTCATTTTCAAATTCCTTTTAAAGTAGAGATATAATAGTTAATTGTTAAATAAAAGCCAGGTTATTTATCAAGCAATAAACTAGCATTAAATCAGTATTTTGTAAATATCAGCAATTTCATTTTCGATTTGGAAGCTTCTTTCATAGACTCCGCCGTTGCTTTTGATTGTTTTTATCGATGCCTCGTTATCTCGCTCCACAGATAAATGCAATTTATTCATGCCACTTTCCTTTGCAACAATTAAGACTTGCCTAAGCATTTCGGTGGCGTAGCCTTTTCTCCGCTCTGATGGTCTCACACTATATCCGCAATTTCCAAGATCTTTAAGGAAATCATTTAGAGAATGTCTTAAGTCAATAATTCCCACAATCTTGCCCGCTCCATCAATCGCAAAAAAAGTATCAGTCACAACCCAGTTTGGATTAACGGTTTTGGCGCAGCTGTTATTTGTGACGGAAGTAAGCCATTCATCATAATCGTCTGTTTGATCCAAGAGCTCACTGCCATTTATTATTCTTTCATTGTTGTCAAAGAATTCCTGCTTGAATTCTATAGCCAGCGATTCCAATTCTTTTGTTGGTTTAATGAGTTTTATCATGAGGTCACCTGTAATTAAAAATAATTCTTGTGTAAATATTATAGGATTTTCGGGGGATAAAAAAAAGCCCGCGTTGTGGCGGGCTTTATGCATTTTCATAATTCCAAATTACGTCCAATATCACAAGTGCTTTTGTAGCACTATCTGTAATTATAGTAATCCTGTTGATTGGTGTAATAATCTTGATGATTATTATAATAATTTGTTCCTGGGTTTCTTCCTGCCAATATGTCAAATAATATAGTTCCTATAAATACTGCTATGTCATCAAGTGGAATAAACGGCATGAGATCAATTGGCGAAATCACCCAAATAATCATAATTATTGTTATTATTACCTTAGCTGCTTTTAATCCGCTGTTTGTTGTTCTTTTTTCCATATTTTTTTCCTCCTTGTTTGAATTAATCCGAAATTGCTTGATTGATTCAACAAAAATGCTTACAACTGTTTCTTATGGTAACAATTGTAAGCATTTCGAGTACTATATTTGGGACAGGTTGATGTCCCCATTATTCTTGAATTTTTAATAATTGGCTACATAATCCGATAATGAATCGCAAACAAATTGCGGCTCGGAATCATAATCTGTACGATAAATCTTTCCATCCTCTGCTTGCCAGAATACAATGCCATCAATATTTGCACATTCTATTACATACATATTATTTATTACTTGCTTTCGGTCGCAATTCTCTCTTTCTGTAGCATCAACTACATTTAGTCTTTTTGAATTTGATATTCCCGTAAGTTCATGCCCTTCGTATGCAACTGTTCCATACTCAAGCAAATATGTTTTGTAATCAGATGAAAAACAAATTCCTAACTTTTTTTCAAGAGAATGAACTTCATTATCTGTATGTTTAGTTCCATGCAATACATTTTTTCTTCTTAAAAAAGCATTAATAATATCCATAATAACCTCACTTAACCAACTCTGCTATTCCCTTCCAAATATCTGACCTTTGGGCTGCCCACTCACTATCCGAAAGTAGAGCATGCACCCCTTTTCCATCTGCGATTGAAGAGTCATGCAAAATTGAACTTATTCCTTTTCCTCTATGTTGTTCTCGCGTCAATACCGCCAATGGCGAATCTAAAGATTGCCCAATATGATGTAGTTCATATGGCAATCCGCTCGCCGGATCAATAGCTGCATAACCTTGTTTTACTCGTTCTAAGTTAGTAACCATCTTGCCTCCCAGCTCGCTTTTGAATCCCCAGTCTATTCCTTTTGGCAACAACACAGCCCTTCCATTTACAAGAACTTCCTCTAAATTGGCTGCTTTATATATATTATACTCTTCCATCGACTTCATATTACCAATGATACTTGCTGGCAACTTAGATTCCTTCTGAATCATCGCTACTTCGTTCATTGTTAATCCTTTAGCACAGCCTTTACCCAATGCAAATAGCTCTGATCCTCCTCCTGTTACTGCACCTCCTATCGATCCCCATTTAAAGCCTTCACTGGCATTTAAAGCAACATCTTTTAATGCACTTTCTAAGTCCTTGCCTTCAACAGCATCAACTACCGCAGTGACACCTCCTGAGATTGCAGCTCCGCTAAGTCCCCATGTGGTTGCGCCTGTTGCTGAGGCTGCGAATACAGCAGCTATCGCAGGTAACCCTAACCCTGCTGTTACAACTGTAATAACAACACAGACCAATATTATACCGGCACCAATGGCTACATTTTTAATTACTGTCTCCATTGTGTCATCATAAGCTTCAAATGCGTGTACAACCGTATTTCCACTTTCATCAACATCAAAGACGTATTTTTCACCCTGGAATTGTGATTCAATCTCTGATAAATTATATCCAAAATATATGTTTTCTAGTGAATTGTATTGAACTTCTTCAAGATATTCTTTGGATACATAAGTCGCTTCTACTGTTTCAACAATGTAATCATCACCTAATGTACCTGCAAGTTCTTCCTCAATCTGTAATTCAAGCTGATCTAAAAAATCCTGACTACTTGGATCTTCTACGTTATCAAGGGATATCTTATCCTGAACAGCTAATTGTGCTATATTAGTAACATCTGTTGTTTCTATTTCCGAGGAGGAAATTCCGCATCCCGCGAGAAATAAAGCTACGACCAAAAATAACGAAATTATTTTTTTCACTGTTCATCCCCCTCCCCACTATTGTTATCCTTATCTGTATCGCATTTTATTTCATTTTCGCGCTCTTCAATATACCCATTTTCTGATTCAACGACTTCTGACGTAACAAATACTTCTTTGTCTTCTATTGATTGTTTGGAAGGCTTTCTGTTACCTTTAATTTTAATAATAACTATAACCAAGATAATTATCACAGCAGCCGCTGCTGCAAGGATAATATACATAATGAAATTGCTATTATTATTAGATTTATCGTTATCTATAACTATATCTACACTTTCACTACCATCATAACCATCCGTTTGAGCGTTATCTACAACCGGAATTGATTGATTTATAATCTCACTTGCACTTGTTAAAACATATATTGTTTTACTTGTATTTTCCCCCGTATATCTGTTTTTAACACTAATAGTATAAATACCCTGATCTGTATATTGTTCACCATCCTTGGCCGGTCTGTTAAATCGTACATCTCTAATTGAACCGCTTTCATTTTCTGTTATAGTTTCACGTTTTATATTAATATCCAAATAACGTGATTTTGCAAAGTCAATGAAGAAACCATAGTCTGTTGACTCCTCATTCATCAATTCTCTATTGGTTCCGATTTCCATTGGAAACGCCATACAATTTCCATTTCTTACAGAAAACTTAAAAAAGATTCTATAGTTCTTATATGAATGTATTAATTCTTTTCCGAATAAGCCTATTTTAGTATCCGCAATCTCATAATCAAGCGCTACTTCATAGTCACCTTCTTCAAATAGTTCTACTTCTATTGCAGAACCTTGCTTTGCATTTGCTTCAAGATAATTAGTATAAATAACCGGTGCCTTATCTTTATTTTGATAATCCATATGTTTTATTATAAGTGCACCTTTTCCCATTTCTGTTTTTTCTGTTCCAAAGTATTTATCATATCCATTTGCATCATTGGATATTTTTAAATCTTCATCGCCATTTAAGCAGTTTATATCCTGCTCTAATTGAAACCATAGAGTCACTTTATCCCCAACATTTTTCAAAAAAACATAGCTATTATCCGATTTTTGAGAACTTGTCCATCCGGTTACAAAAAACTCTCCCAGTGTCCAACCATAATGAATATCATCTTCATCAATTTCATCCGTTCCTGAAAATCCATTATCTTTTCCTGTATTAACCAAATCTCCCAAGTACATTATGTTGTTTCCATATTCATCTTCCGCAAAAAGCGGCTCTGTAAATAATGTAAAAAATATAATAAATAAAAAAGATAACTTTAACGTAATTTTCCCAAATTTTCTCATTTTTACCTCGCTTCAATTTGACAATATTCATCTTTTTATATAGCACCAAGGCGTATATAAGTGCAGAATAGCTTTTTAGAAATGCTTACCTCTTCACTAACAATCTTCCTTATGACGATTATTAAATCTATCTTGATTTTTTTTTACATTTTTAATTTTGCAATCAGAACGCATATCTCGACCATTATATTGCCTAAAACCTCCTTCAACTCCTAATTTTGACTCCCAATATCCTACATCCTTATTCTTTCTTTTTAACTTATCAAAAATACTCATCTTTCCTACCTTTCCTTATCTTTTTCCCGGTGCTATCACCTTATATCCCCTCATTTCAAGTAACCTAATTACATCCTCCGTAATATTTACATCATTATTTTCCGTTTCCCCATCTTTTATTCTGTAAAGACTTTCCAAAGATGTATTAAGCGCTCCTGCTATCAGTGACATGTTATCCCTATCCGGTACACCTCTATCCGTTTCCCATTTTGCAACCGCAGACTTTGAAACCTTTAACTTTACGGCAAGCTGTTCTTGTGTCATTCTTAATTTTTTTCTTTGAGCAGCTATATACTTGCCTAATGTCATAAGTAATTCCTCCAAAAATATCTATAATAAGCGTAAATCTTGAAAGACGTTTAATCAAATTACTTTTTGATTACTTTACGTAAACATTTTCATTTGTCTGAATTATTTATATATCTTAAACTTCAAATAAAATCACATTGACGAATTGCTTTTATTCCTGTACAATACACTTGGAATTGAAGTGCACAGCCAATTTCATTCGAATTCACATCATGCCGGCTCGGCAAGAATTCAAACATATTTAACTAAATAATCCACAGGAGGTATTGCATGAACAATACTGTATTTGATGATACTTTTAAAACTATTATCGAGAAAATGCCGGAGCTTGTTATTCCCATGGTTAATGAGATTTTTGGGCAAAAATATTCTTACAACGAGAAATTAACCAAACTTGTAAGTGAACACAGACGAACTGAGAGCACCACTATTGCGGATTCTGTATTTTCCATTCGGGAGCGAATATATCATATCGAATGTCAAAGCTACGATGACAGCACCATGGCAATACGAATGGCCGAATATGATTTCAGTATTGCTATTGATAACGTAGTTAAAGTTCATGGCTGTTACGTTATGAGATTTCCCCAATCAGCAGTAATCTATATAAGGCACACGGCATCAACTCCGGACGAGTTAGTCGTACAAGTAATCTTTCCCGATGAATCCAAACACCTCTACCGCATCCCAACCGTAAAACTTCAAAACTACACTCTTGATGATATATTTGAAAAGGACTTGCTTATGGTCCTACCCTTCTTTATAATTAAGTATGAAAAAGATCTTAAAGATATTGCGTCAAATCAAGCAAAAAAACACAAGTTTTTGGAAGAGTTTAGCAATCTTATGGTCAGATTGAAAGATTCAAAAATAACAAAGGATTTTGATGCAATATACAGCGATCTTATTTCGCTTATGCAGTATATTGCAAATTATGAACTTGATGATTTTGGTGATTTAAAGAAAGAGGTTGGTGATATTATGGGCGGAAAAGTATTAGATTTACCATCAGATAAGCTTAGAGAACAATTTACAGAAGGAAAGATAAACAAAGCTCTTGAAGTCTACAAAAAATGTATCGCGCGAGGTATGTCAAAAGAAGAAGCACTCGATATTTCAGGCCTTCCCGAGGATAAAATACCAAAAGACTGATTAGCATTAAATATAAAGCGAGACTGCTCACAAAGCAGTCTCGCTTTATATTAACACCTTAAATTAACCTTTGATTCTATACCCACTCATACCCTGATGGATATACTTCAGCACTGTCGAATTCGTCCCATGATTCAATCTGGATTGTTGTTGGCACTCCTTTCGAAAAGTTTTCCATGTCCCAACTGGTACCAACAACTTCTCCATCTTTAAAGAACAAGACATTGAATATAACATCAAAGCTCTCAAATGTACCATTGTACTGACATTGCAAAACAACTTTCTGTCCCACTATACTTTGATCATATGTAAAGTCTGACAACGGTTTTGTTCCTTTTGATAGTTCTTTTGATGATATAGTTGACGTTATGGAGGCAATTTCTCCTTCTTTATCATATGACTCCATTAGTAACCCAACATCATTTGGTGCCAAAGCATCGATATTGCCTGTTTCCGCACCTGACAAGTTACCGCTACTATCGTAGGTAGCCGTGTTGGAATTTACACTGATATTCATGGAAGAAATATTCTTAATTACCAAATATCTACTCACACTGAAATTGTTTATTTCGAAATATTCTTTCACAATCTCGATATTTCCATCTATGCTGTTATTTGTTGGGATTGTAGCTCCTGTATAGTCAACTTGTTTTGTTGTTTCTTTAGATGTTTCCTGTGTTGTTTTTTCTTCAGTTTCTTTGATTTCGCTATCCGAAGATGGTATTGTTTGACTATCTGATGTTTTTTCAAAGTAAGCCGTCGCACCATACAGATCGACAATTATATTTCCGTCTTTAAGCGTACACTCCATTAAACCAATCTTGACACCGTCAGAAGTTTTTTCCCAAGTTGTAAGTTCTCCTTTACCGGCTTCAAAGTAATATGCACTTCCGCCGTCCTTTAAAATCACATAGATTCCCTCAAAAGAATCTTCTCCCAAAGCCTTCATCTCTTCCACTGTAAAGGTTGATCCATCTTTTTCAATTTTTGTTAGTGTGTAGGTTCCTTCAATACTGCTTTTTGAACAGCCAACTGCAAATAGCATACTCATTAATGCTATTAAACATACCGCAATTTTTCTCATTTAATCATTCCTCCAATTCACTTTCTATAGCAAGGGGCATAATGCCCCTTTACTAACTTTTCTTTTCCGGTGCTATCACCGTGTAACCATAAGTTTCCAAAACAGCTATAATTTCTCTGGTTATATTTACCTCATACTCCGTTTCTTCCTCCTCATTTTCAATGAACTTGTAAAGGTTGGATACGTTTACCTTAAGTTCCTTCGCCAGATTATTCATATTTACTCTGGAAGGTTTGCCTCCGCCGGCTTCCCATTTCCCGATACAACTTTTTGAAACGTATACGCGCTCCGCAAGTTCTTGTTGTGTCAGTCTCATTTTCTTACGACGTTTAGCGATGAATTTACCAAGTCTCTTTAAATCCTCCGGTTTTACATCTTGTTTTCTCAAATCTTTTTCCCCATTTCTGTCTATATTTATCGTAAGATTTAGCGCTGTTACAATCAAACTACTTATTGATTACTTATTCGCCACCTTTCGTAACTTTTTTGCGCATCCTACGACAGACGAAATCCTTTTTTGCGATTTACAAATTTGGATTCCTATAATAGAAAAAGATTTATTTACGAATTAGTTCTAATTTTTTAACTAAAAAGCGTATGAAAACACTTTCGTCGAAAAGGACTTGCTTATGGCTTTACCCTTCTTTATAATGAAATATGTAGCTGACTATGAACTTGAAAATTACACAGATTTAAAGAAAGAAGTTGGTGATATTATGGGCGGAAAAGTGTTAGAATTACCATCTGATAAGTTGAGAGAGCAATTTGCCTAAGGCAAGGCTGAAGGAGAATTAAAAAATGCTTTTGATGTGTACAAAAAATGCATATCTCGTGGCATGACAAAAGAAGAAGCTCTCGATATTTCAGGCCTGCCGGAAGACAAAATACCAAAAGAATAAATCAATATATGTTATAATTAAAGCGCTCGGTTTTCCGGGCGCTTTATCAGAATTTACACAAGTTTAAATGTTTATAAATCAATCTTTTAGGAGAATATTATGGGCAGAAAATCCACCAATCCACACAAATCCATATACTTTGAGGCGCGCGAACAAGCTAATGACGGACAGGGTATGACCAGAGCCGAGGCAAGTGTTGCTTTGAATTGTATTTCCGAGAGCCGCTTAGAAAAGCTGGAAACCGGTAAGACTACTTTGCAGCCGGAAGATGTTGTGGATATGGCGCGGGTATACAATCGCCCGGATCTTTGCAATTACTATTGCAGGCACGACTGCGCCATAGGTGCCGACAGTGTGCCGGAAGCAAGGGAAATTGCCTTGCCGGAAATCGCCCTTGGTATGCTTTCTTCTTTAAATACGCTGGATTCTTATAAAAACAGACTTATTGAAATTGCCGCAGACGGCAAGATTAGCGAAGATGAGAAAAAAGATTTTAATGAAATAAAAAAACAGCTTGAGAACATCGACACCGTGGTCGAATCCCTCAAGCTGTGGGTTGCAAAAAATCTCAATGATTAACGGCAAAATGCGCTAAAACATCAAACCTCCGAAAGAATCGGAGGTTGATGCGAAAGGACGTATATCTATAATTGTTATTAGTGTCTTACAATCAAACTTATTATTCCGACTATTATAAGTACCGGAAGTGCCAATACGAAAAGTCCCGTAAGCAATAGCACTATAAAAATAACCGGGAATAAAACCAACATCAGCAAAATTGCTCCAACGCTTAATGCCGCATGTGTTGTGATAAAAATAAACCTACCAAATATAAGTAAAAATAAAATCATTAAAATTATAAACATAACAAACACCTCTTTTCAGGATCTTTTTGTTATCTTAATTATATCCTTACTTATCCTCACAATATATACTTAAAATTGCAATTTATCCCCATCTATTTTTCTTTTTTTGCAAAAAATCAACTGCTAATCAAACTATCTTCTTCTTTGTAGTTTTTCATTATATCATTGATGATTTTTTTATCTTCTTTCCATACACATATAACATCAGCTCCGAATTCTTTCGGAAGCGGAAAAGCTTTTAGTGTTTCATCATCATCCGCAACTATTTTAGACATAATGGCGTAACCTTTCCCATAACGTATATTTGTCATTAACGTCATAAAATTTTCAACAAAAACTATTTCCGGCTTTATTCCCAATACTTTTGAAATAGTATCTAGGCTTGCCTTCCCGAAGTATTTATTATATGCGGGATCCATAACCATTAGTTTTTCTTTTTTAAAATCATCAACTTTCAAGCTTCTTTTTTTTGCAAGCTTAGATTTATCGGAATATATGAATGCGCCGGTTCTGTGGCTTATAACCTTGCTTTTATAGCCTTTCTTTAGCTTTTCGTCGGGACTTAAGCGCAAATCTATTAACATATCAATTTTATCATTTTCCAAATCTTCGTGATTTTTTTTGCCTACATTTCGCAATAATTCTATTTCTCTGACGCCCAAATTTTCTTCCAAATATGCATATAATTCCGGCATGAAATCTTCTATGGTTGCCCCTTCAAAACATCCTATGGTTATTTTCGGAGGCAATTCCCTGCCAATCTTTTTTACTTCCTCGAGAGTATCTTCCAAACCGGCAACTATACGCACGCAATCTTTATACATCTTCTCTCCGGCTTTTGTAAGTACTATCCCTGTATTTAATCGGAGCATTAGCTTAACTCCCATCTCTTCTTCAAGCAAGTTCATTTGCTTTGTCAATGCCGGTTGGGATACGTAGAGCTCTTTTGCGGCCTTCGATATGCTTGATAATTCTGCTATTTTGATAAAATATTTTATTTGTGCCAGTCTCATGTTTACTCCTTTTATATATTATTTCAAGCTTTTACAAATATAGTTTCATTTTAACATTAAAATACTGATTCTTAAACTTTCAAACTATGTCTTATTTCCGCTTATTTGTAAATATCAAATTTAACGAGAAACAAGGGCCGAGGCCCTTTGACCTCCGCCCTTGCTAAATTACGTATTTTAGTAAGCTGTCTTATATGTTCTGTAAGAGAAAAATCCCTCATGTGACTGCATCTTAGCGTTTCTTGTTCCCGAAAGCTCAAATGTTACATTACCGTCTTTTGCATTGTAATCCGTAACAATCGGAATACTTCCGATTCTAAGATCTTCAAATCCTATATCACCAATTGTACCTTCCGGTGCAAATGCGCCGATGTTATCAATTACACCATGCAATCCCCATCCGATTGTTACAGATGTTTCGCTGTCATACTGTACGCTTCCGCAATGGCTTGCATTATGATATTTGCCCGTTAAAGCATTTAAATCTGCACCCACTATCACATCCGAAAGTGTTGCCATGCCTGCTTTAGCATCGATTTCGCCTTTAAATACTCTTGTTTTTGTAGGAACTTCCGCTGCCATAATAAACGGTGCTGTACCGGTCTGGTTATCAAATACGCTTATTATCGGATTTCCTGTAATTGTTCCATCATCAGCTTTGTTTGCATAACGAGCAAAATGCTGACCAAATGTAAGGGCATTAAACTCTGTGCCATTATCATCCGTTCTTACAGTAGTATACTCATCATATCCGCCAAGTGTGCTTGCTTTACCGCCGAGTATCCATTCCATAGCTCCCGTATCCATATCAAATTGGTATACAGCTGACTGGTCACGCATCGAAACCAGGATTTTATCTGCACTTCCATCATCTTCCATTGTGTAGTCAATACTGTTAACATGCACATAATCCATCATTCCGTCCGCATACGACTGCACTTCGTTTTGTCCCACAACTACGGTCACGCCGTCAAGTGTACTGTTCGCATAGTCAATTTTTTCTACAGCCGATTCATAAAGAAGCGGATAATCTGCGGTACAGATTTCTCCAATAACCTTTCCGTCTTTAACTTCCTGGATAATACCTGCCCAAACGTATGCTGTATTGCCACCGTCAATGCCTTTTACACTTTCAGGTAGATTATCAACCAACATCTGAGTATAACTTAAAAGAAGATAGTGATTATCACCCAAAATAACAAATTCGTGCTGATCGAGATAGCCTTCACCATGTGTATGATTTGCATCATCATTTTCAAATAACGTTAATCCATCTTTATCAACATAGTTTTCATCCATTACAATGTAATAGCCTGATGAAAAACCTCCCTGTGCATTTCTGTACTGCGGATTTAATTCAACAAATATCGAATAATATTGTTTATCTCCCGCTGTCTGTGGTGCAAAATTTTCCACCATACACTCACCTGCGCAGTTTATATCTCTATAATAAACAATATCTCCCTCTGTGTTAACTCTTAAAAGGTATTTATCCGTTACAAAACTGTAAACTCCCTTGTCGCTGTCTGCAACTCCATCACCTGTAAGTGTAAATGACGGGAATTTTTCCGGCAAAGTATGCACTTTGTAAACTGCTCCGTCTGCCATTGTAAATGTAATTACTTCATCTGTAATCGCCTTCATATTAAGAGTCGCCGGCGCATATTCCACAACGCCGTCTTTTACTTCAATTGCGCCACTCACACTACTTTCAGCCTGAGCTATGCCGCCTTCGAATTTGATTTTGTTACCCGCAACCATTGCACCGAGGTAGTAGTTTTCACTGTCTGCCGCATCCGATGCTGCGATAACCATAACCGCTGTTGCATTCTTTTCATCTGTTGCCGAAAGGGAAATTGCCGCAGCCTCCGGTACAACCTTAACTGCTTTCTTTTGCTCGGTAATCTGATCCTTATAATCAAAAAATACGTTCGCGTAATCAATATCCGCTACGCTTTTAACCTCGGCGTCTCCGCCTGTAGTTTGACCACTCTTATCACATGCTACAACCATAGTAGACATAGAAGCAATAAGAGCACCCATAAACAATAGTTTTACTGCCTTGTTTTTCATAATATCCTCCTATTTTCGTTTGATTCTCCTCTTAATCAAATCGTTTTTTTACTACCTAGTTATTATAGCTTTAGGAAAACAATGACAACAAATACACAGATTTCATACGGGTATAACTTCCGGTTATGTCCACTCTTTTTTGCAGATTATTCTTTAGCTAAGAGGGAAAAAAATTGTCTATCCGGCGCACGTTCATATATTGGGCCGCCGTTAAGATGACGAGAAAAAATATTTGTTTTAAAAACCATAAAGTGAGATTTTAGAACATGTTGGAAAATCTCTGTAAAGGAGCAAGGATTGGACAGGACGTCCAATCCAGGCGAACACTGAGCCCGGATGGCGAATGTGAGCCGCTTGCGGACTATGGCACGAGGTGGCACCCGTAGGGTGACGGAGTCCTGGTGCCCATTGCCACTAACTAAATGTGATTTTCCTTACTTGTTCTTAATCGAACGACAGGTTTAAAAACAAATACT
The DNA here is from genome assembly GCA_015057825.1 of Lachnospiraceae bacterium. Taxonomy (GTDB): domain Bacteria; phylum Bacillota; class Clostridia; order Lachnospirales; family Lachnospiraceae; genus RUG12871. The sequence continues at coordinate 95,393 of SVDN01000002.1, read as the reverse complement.
TTTTCACGGCATAAGAAAGGCGGCACCTCATTATATGAAGTACCGCCGGATAAGCACATGTTATTTACCCCAACTCTTGACAAAGAGCAAAAAAACAATGCCTACACTTGGTAGACATTGCAAATTTTTTATTATTCCATTGTATAAGGCATAAGTGAGATATGTCTTGCTCTCTTAACTGCAACAGTAAGAGCTCTCTGATGTTTAGCACAGTTGCCTGTGATTCTTCTAGGAAGAATTTTTCCTCTTTCAGAAACATATCTTTTGAGTTTGTTTACATCTTTGTAATCTATTTCGCCATTTTTATCTCCACAGAATACACATACTTTTTTTCTGCGGCGAATTGTTCTTCTTTTCATTGGCGCATTGCCTTTTTCGCTTTTGTTATATGCCATGATTAGTGACCTCCTTTTTAACTTTTAATTAAACGGTAAGCCTTCGTCGTCAACTCCGTCAGGAATGTTCATGAAACCATCACCAATATCTGCTGTTGGCGCCGGCTGTGACACTTGACTATCTCCACCTGCTGCAGCTTTGCTTTCGGCAAATTCGCAATTTTCAACAACAACATCTGTTGTATATACTTTAACTCCGTCCTTATTTGTATAAGAACCTGTCTGAAGACGACCTTCGATACAAAGCTTTGTACCTTTTTTAACGTATTTCTCAATAAATTCGCCTGTTTTTCCAAATGCTACGCATGATGGAAAATCAGCGCTTTGAGCGTCCCCGTCTTTTTTAAATCTGCGATCAACCGCTACTGAAAATCTAGCTACACAAGTTCCATTATCACCTGATGAATATCTGATATCAGGGTCTCTTGTCAAACGTCCCACTAAAATAACCTTGTTCATTATTTCTCCTTTTCCTGTACGAGCGTCAGTGCTTACTTACGCTTCCTGTCTTACACATAAAAATCTGATAACATTTTCCATGATTCTAACATGGTTTTCGACTTCTGCCGGACAAGTTGCATCAGCTTCGAAGTGAACGAAGTAGTAGTAAGCTTCTTTCATCTTCTGGATTTCATAAGCTAATCTCTTTTTACCCCAGTCATCAACGTCTGTTACGTTGCCACCGAAACGAGTAATGTATGCTTTTACCTTTTCGATAACTGCGGCTCTTTCTTCATCTTCGATTTTCGCACTAACAACAACTGCTAATTCATATTTGTTCATGCGTCTCGCACCTCCTTTTGGTCTCTGGCCCTCTGCCTCATGCAAAGAGCAAGGAATTCTTATATCACGAAATATTATGTTATCATAACCGGATGCAAAAATCAATAACTATTTTACATTTAAGCCCGGTTAATTCTCAAAACAACAAAATATTCCATAGAAAGCAAAAACCCCTGAAAATCAGGGGTTTTAAGAGGCGACAACCGGATTTGAACCGGTGATAGAGGTGTTGCAGACCTTTGCCTTACCACTTGGCTATGTCGCCGTATCTCAACAAAGCTTTATCATTATAGCAACGCTAAAGACATTCGTCAAGTACTTTTTCATTTTTATCCGATAAGAGATGTGAAAACTCCCGATACAATTTTTATAAGGTAATTATTGTTATACAAAAATGCCAAAAACTCGCTGTCGTTTATCTGACCCAGCGCAGCCTGTCCCAAGCCTGATGTGCTGATAAAAGTAATAAACACAAAAAGAATCCATACAATAATAAGACCCTGTATGAGACCGAAAATAAAGCCCAAGAACTTGTTTGCTTGCCTTAGAATCGGCAGTTTGGCAATGGTATCCAATATTGCAAACAATATGCGAAGCCCCACCGCAATCAGCACAAACAGTATAAGGAAAGCAAGCGCCTTTATAACAATATTTGCAAGGCTTGCGGCAATATAGTCCGAAAAGCTGACAACCCCAAGCTTTGCATAAGTTTCTTCGTTATTGTTTTCGCTTAGTTGAGCTTTTAAGATGGAAGGAATCGGCAATTTTTCAATCGCACCGCCCTGGGCCTGCTTATAATCGTTAAATTTGCCATCGATTCTTTCTTCCGTAAAGTCCAAGAATTTTTCGTAAACCTTGTCATAAACACGTGTATTGTTCTTTATAAATCCGGCCATTTTGTCCGTTGCAAGCAACGCCAAAATAATGGTAATCGCAAGGGCGAGTGTTGCAAAAAGCATTTTAATAAAGCCTTTTATCGCGCCCACAACAATAAAAAACACCAAAATAGCCAAGACTATTATTAACATTAAATTCATATAATCCCTCTTTTAAGTAAGCTTTATAATTTGCATTTTATCGGATGTGGCCAAGATATACTTGTTAGATCCGATTCCCATCATATAAACCACTGAATTATCAAAGCTTGTATCAAATTTTTCTTTTCCGTCATATGTATAAATGCGACATTTTTCGGTGCTGTACATAAGCACACCGCCGGAAATCATCTCTATATCCTGATATCTGAAATCTGTTGAAAACTGCCCGTCAATCTTGCCGGATTTGTCATAAATACTTACCCTTCTAAGTGACGAATCCTCTTCATCTACGGTCACTACTCCCAATTTTCCTTCACCGAAAAATACGGATTTAATCTCACTGTCAACTTCTTTTTTATCCTTAAGCTCGACTTTTCCCCCGGCGTTAAATGTGGCGATTACATTGTCTCCCACCGCATATACGCTTGTGGCATCCGCATAATAAAGTGTTGGAATAACGCTTCCTTCGAAGTCAAATCCCGCTTTGATTCTGTCGGTTTCAATATCGCCTTTGTCGGTATAATCATAAAAAACAACCCTGGATGTTGTAACACCGTTACTTACGCACAAATAGCTTACCGCAAGAGTTGTGCCATCCGGAGAAATGGCAATATCCAGCGGATAGCCGCTTCCCTCAAAGGAGGTTCGACCCTGTGCCAAAAGATTGCCGTCTTTGTCCTTAAGCTCTATATAGTTAATATTATTGTCTTGCATGAGAGCGGCTATTACACCGTAGTCCGAGACTTCCACATCAATTATCGGATAGGAAGTGTTAATAACTCCCACTTCTCCCTCCGAAGAGAATAAATAAACCTCGCTGGATTTAAGGGCTCCCACGGCACAATATATACCGTTGGAATCCAAGACCGGATTAGTCATTTCAAAGGCTTTGGTCCAGGCAATTTCCCCGTCGTAGATATAGGAAATGCCATCGTTACTGTATTTTACGTAGCCCTGTCCCAGCGGAAAATACTTGGTTTCAGACACTTTACCCGCTATTTCCACTTCCGAAATAACCCTGTATCCTTTGTAGGTTTTAAAATGGTTTATCAGAAAAATCACAACAATCACTGCGGCAATCAATCCTAAAACCATGGCTATTCTTTTATAATTTGGCTTTTTTTTGTTAGCTCTTTTAATATTTGCCACTTAAAAGTTCCACCTTATCTGATAGCTTCTCCGATGCTTGCTGCTTTGCCTTCTTCAAGCATTTGCTTGATTTTTTGCAGCTTCTTTAAATTCAAGTTTTCTTTTCCCAAAGGAACTTCATACTCCGATGCCATAATAACAAGTAAATCCTTTTGTTTAAGACTAATATTGTCAAATTCGGACTTTGCATTTTCGATTTCTTTGTTTTTGGCCGCAATCTCGGCCTCAAAAGATTTATCTATTTCGCGGATAATCTCTCTTGAAGTCTGTTCATCAAACTTCTTAAGCTCCAGCTCTTTTACGTTTGAAAGTCTGCCGATTTCCTCGTTTATGGCTTTTATCTCTTCATCAAAAGACGATAGGTTATATTCGCTGATTTCCCCATCTTTTTTGATATTTTTCTTTAGTTTAAGTCTCTCTGAATCAAGCAAAGCATCCAAATCGTAAAGATGTCGGACTTCGTTGAATACATCGGCATATTTTATCTTGGTCTTAAAATAAAAATAACCGTAAAGAAACAAAAAGAATATGGCTATTGCAAGATATATAAAGGCTTTTGCAAGAGCCGGCAAAGGCAAAAACACACATGCCAAATTCGGTATTGCCCCAAATGCCACTATTAAGCTGATGAAAAGAATGCCGTAATCTTTTAAAGTCCTTGGAAAATACAAGGCCTTGTATATTGAATTACAGCATATTTGGGGAACATTCCTGCTTTTTAAAATATCTATAATGCTTTCATTTAATTTTTGCTGTTCTATCTTAATCTTGTCTTCTTCTTTTGCGATTTTTACGTCAATTGCAGCTTTAAGCGCTCTTTTTTTCTCGTTTTTTCGCAAATTAACGTTTTTGTCGTTTGCGCTTATTTCGTCGTTAAAGCTTTTTTCAAGCTCTGCACGGCGCGTTTCTATTTCGGATTTTTTCTTAGCTTCTATTTTTTTATGCAAAAGGCTAAGCTCTTTCTCCATTCTCTGAGATGAAAGCTTTATGGCCAAAAGCCTTTTTTTATAATTATCCGATTCCTTTACAACGCCTATTATTTCATTGATTTTTTCTAAGCCGCAATCAAGTATTTCGTACACAACTATCTCCTAAAGACTAGATTTGCGAGAAAATCTCTCCTATCTTGCCATGGACAATAAGGTCCGCTCTTGAATCTCTCGCAGTCTCATCCTTATTTACAAGGACAAGCTTGTTTCCTCTGTAATAATCTATAAGGCCCGCTGCAGGATAAACAACCAAAGATGTTCCTCCGATAATAAGCACATCAGCCTTGCTGATTAAGCTTACAGCCGCACCTATAACTTCGTTATCCAAACCTTCTTCGTATAAAACAACGTCGGGTTTTATAATATTTCCGCACTCATCGCATTTTGGAATGCCATCGCTTTTAATAATATAATCAAGGTCGAAAAACTTTCCGCAATGGCTACAATAGTTCCTAAGAACGCTGCCGTGAAGCTCAAAAACCTTTTTGCTTCCGGCTTTTTGGTGAAGTCCGTCAATGTTTTGAGTAATTACACCTTTTAATTTTCCTTCTTTTTCCCATTGGGCCAATTTGTAATGCGCAGCATTTGGCTCGGCATCCGGAAAAAGCATTCTGTCCTTGTAAAACTCGTAAAATTCATCCGTTCTGTCCATATAGAAAGAATGACTTATTATTCTTTCGGGCGGGTATTTGTATTTTTGATTGTAAAGCCCGTCTACACTTCTAAAATCCGGTATATTGCTTTCCGTGGATACTCCGGCACCTCCGAAAAATACAATATTGTCACTTTCATCAACGATTTTTTTAAGTTTTGCTACTGCCTCATCCAAAATAAAAACCTCCCTTGCTATTTCATGTTTTCCTCATAGTAGCTGTAGACATCTCTTTTGGAGATTCCCCTATCTTTCGCTACCAATTTAAATGCTTCTTTTTTATCGATCCCTTGATTTAAATAATACTCTATATGCTTTGAAATCTCCGTTTCTTTCCAGGATTCCTGCTCTTCTTTTATTTTTTCTTCAAAGGATTTTGCCTCTATAACAAGGACAAATTCACCTTTCGGCTCCTTTTCCCCGTATTTCTGTATGGCACTTTCAATATCGGTTTTTTCTATTTCTTCAAACTTTTTCGTAAGCTCTCTGCAAATGGAAATGCTTCTGTTGCCGAGATTTTCGTACAAAAGTTTTAATGTTCTTAAAAGATGATGGGGAGCTTCGTGTAAAATGATGGTTCTTGTTTCTTCTTTTAAATTCTCCAAAACCTGCTCAAGCTCCTTTTTGTCCGTTGGCAAAAAGCCTTCAAAACAAAAACGCCTTGTTTTTTGCCCGGAGGATGTAAGCGCCACAATTCCCGCACATGCTCCCGGCAGCGATGTTACGCTCACTCCCGCCTCTAAAGAACGTCGCACCAATTCCTCTCCGGGATCGGAAATGCCCGGAGTTCCCGCATCGGTTATCAAAGCTATGTTTGCCCCATCAAGCATTTTATCCACAAGTTCGATTGCTTTTTCCACCTTATTGTACTCATGGTAACTTGTCATGGGTTTTTTTATCTCAAAATGATTAAGAAGCTTTATACTGTGCCTTGTATCCTCTGCCGCGATTAAATCTACGCTTTTTAAGGTATTCAAAACTCTGATGGTAATATCATCAAGATTTCCGATTGGTGTGGCACATAAATAAAGCTTTCCTTTTTCCATTGCAATTGCTCGCTACTTTCCGTATATTTCCAGAACCTGACTTGTATATTCGCCCTTTTCGTTATAAATAATAAGAGCTTCCATAACATTAAACTCTGGCTTGGCTCCTCTTACAGCTTCTATCAAAAGCATATTTGCCTTTGCTCCCGCATAAGGGTAAACAAATTGTATCCTTTTAGCCCCCATATTATTGGCTTTTAATTCTTCAAAAATTTCGGGAAGTCGGTTTGGTCTGTGTACCATAAAGAGCCTTCCTCCCGGTTTTAAAAGATTGGTGGATGCTTTTATAACATCCGACAATGTGCATAAGATTTCATGTCTTGCTATTGCTTTTGCTTCATTGGGATTTTTAAGTCCGCCCTTCATTGTCATATATGGCGGATTTGTTGTAACAACATCAAAAACGGCTTTTCCGAAATAATCGCTTGCTTCCTTTAAATCCATGCAAACAAGCTCTATTTTATCCGAAAGATCGTTTAAGGCTATGCTTCTTCTTGCCATGTCCGCACTTTCTTCTTGCACTTCCACGGCAACGAATTCGCCTCCCTTTTCTTTTGCCTCAAGCAAAATGGGAATCACGCCCGTTCCCGTGCCAAGATCGATTACCCTGTCCTTCTTTGTCGCTTTGACAAAGTTTGACAAAAGCACGGCATCCATACCGAAACAAAACTTTTCTTTATGCTGGATTATCTTATAATCTTTTATGTCTAAGTCATCGATTCTCTCATTTTCTTTAAGATCAATCTTCAAACTTCGATTTTCCTTCCTGTTTTTCCTGTTTCTCCAAGGCTTCCAACTCGCGCATTTCCTCTTTGGTAAGCTGTTGCTCGGCTGCTTTTGTTTTTCTGTGAACAAATTTAAGCTCATCCGCATGATAATCTCTTAAATCTTTTTCACCGTTAACTTCAACCAAAACCTTAACCATTTGTCTGAGGACGCCAACGCTTACTACCTCACCTTTAAGGCGGTCCGGTGTTGTAACCGTATCCCCTACATTAGGAAGCTTTGAGTTTAAGTATTCATATGTTTCCTGCTCATGTTTTAAACAGCACATAAGTCTTCCGCATACACCGGATATTTTTGTCGGATTAAGTGAAAGATTTTGCTCTTTTGCCATCCTGATGGATACCGGAACAAACTCGGAAAGATGGGCATGACAACAAAGTTCGCGTCCGCAAATGCTGTATCCGCCCACAACTTTTGTCTCATCTCTAACACCTATCTGTCTAAGTTCGATACGTGTCTTAAACACACTTGCAAGGTCTTTTACCAGCTCTCTGAAGTCGATTCTTCCATCCGCCGTAAAATAGAAAAGAACCTTGTTGTTATCAAAGGTGTATTCAACATCGATTAATTTCATTTCAAGGCCATGTTTTGCTATCTTTTCGAGGCAAATATCGAAAGCTTTCTTTTCTTTTTGCTTATTTGCCTCTTCTTTCTTGTCATCATCGGCCGTTGCGATTCTGAGTACAGGTTTCAAAGGCTGAAAAACCTTATCATCCTCCATCTGTCTTTTTTCAAGAACTATCGTTCCGTATTCCACGCCTCTTGCTGTTTCAACAATAACATGGTCATTTAATTTTATGTCTAAATCCAATGGGTCAAAATAATAGATTTTTCCCACTCTTCTGAATCTGACACCAACTACGTTTACCATATATCTCTCCTAATCTATCTAAGATTTTCGCTTATGGAAAGGTATAAAAGCTCTATTACAAGAGAAAAACTTACATTTGCTTTTAATCTTTCTTTAGCTTTTTCCACGCTGGAAATAATATCACCAATTCCCGCGTATGAGGCAATTGCTGCCTGTTTCTTGATTTCGTTTATTTCTTCTTTAAAAATCAATTGGTCTACTTTTTGGGATGCCTTATACAAAAGCACATCTCTGAACCAAGCAATTATCAAATCCAAATAGTCGCCTATTTCAAGACGGAAGCTTTCCGCTCTCTTAACTGCCGCCATAACCTCGGCGATATCCATATCTTCAATATGGCTGATCATGGCAACCATTTCGCTTTTTAGCTCACCGAATTCTTCAACGGTTGAAAGCCTTAAAGCTTTTCCGATGTTTCCGTAAGCAAATGCCACCGACGAATCGGCTATTTTTTCGGGAACATTGTGCTCCTCCACAAGATATTTTTTTATAACTTCCGCAGGAACCGGTTTTATTTTCAAAGTTACGCAACGGGATAAAATCGTCGGTAACAAGGCTGTTATATTATTTGTCAAAAGGAAAATAATCGCATATTCAGGCGGCTCTTCAAGTGTTTTTAAAAGAGCGTTCTGTGCATCTATAGTCATGAGTTCCGCTTCATCAATGATATAAATCTTGTAAGGACTGCTGTATGGCTTAATCTGCACGTCTTCAACAACTTGTTCGATTATATCTCTTACACCAATGGAAAGAGGACGTTCGTGCCTTACCCATATAATATCCGGCTGGTTGTCCGTTGCGGCCTGCTTGCAAGAATGGCATTTTCCGCAAGGTTCGTCAGCCTTTTCGTCACATTGAAGAAGAGTTGCGAAATAATTTGCAATCATGGTTTTACCCATTCCGTTTGCTCCGTTTAATACGTAAGCATGCGAAACCTTTCCGGCTTTGATGGCGTTTTTAATGTGAAGAAGTATCTCTTCGTTTCCCACTATTTTCCTTAATTCTGACATTTTACAATTCCCCTTTGTGTCTTATGTGATTATGTCTAAAAGTAAACCCTTTATTTCATCAACCAAGCTTAAGATTTTGATATTATCCTTCTCGTCTTTAATAAGCTCTTTTGCCAATTCATCAAGATTTGTATCTATGAGTTTTACGATGCCGTAAACCCTGTGTCTTCCCTTTCTGTCCAAGAAGTTTTGCCTTGAAAACTCATGGGAGCGAAAAACAATCTCGTTTAAAAAAGTCTTTATAAGCTCTCTGTAGTGCTTCATTTCCCGGATGTCGGTTTTTTTGGAAATCTTTTTTCCCTGCTCGCTTATTTCATTCATAAGGGCGGTTACTTTTTCCTGAACATCCGCTTCGGAGATTTTGCTTAAAAGCTCAAACTTGAAAGCTGTGTCCCCTTCACTTACTTTGGCTGTTTGTTCAACCTGGTTAATAGGATTTGTTTCATTAACGCGAATTTCCATCTGAAATATCCTTCTCAATCTCTTTTAAACAGTCCACCAAGCTATCATTTACATAGCGCTTTGTTATGCCTGCTGCCTTTATGGCTTCTTCACTGAAATCTGCCTGATCCGCCAAGTATCGTCTGCATACCTCATCGAAATTCGGCTCTTTTTGCTGGTGTTCTCTGTTTATTGCACGCTGCAAGCGTATGCCATCGTCTACCTCTATATATATGGGACAAACATGTTCCGCCCCAAAATAGTCTCTGACCTGCCTGTAGGATTCAAGTGTTCCGATGACGAGATAATTATGTTTGCCAAGTTTTATCTGTCCGTCATCCGCAAGGAAATAGTGCCAATCACCGTTGATTGTATGATAAGTGCGTCTTTCAATAACCACACCGTCTTTTTCCATTTCCTTCATTTTGTCTTCGCTTACAAAATAATACTCACGGCCGTCTTCCTCAGACTCCCTCATGGGACGAGTCGTATAGCTGACGACTTTTCTGAGTCTCAACATTTCATTATCCATTAAGTGGGCAAATATTGTATCTTTTCCCGTTGAGCTTTTCCCCACAATAAAATATATATTTGACATTAGTTTCTAACATTCCCCAAACTAGCACTCTACCTGTGCGAATATATTCTTTGCGTGAGCATGAGCCTGCGCATAGATTTTTTCAGGGTCCTCCCCAATAAAGAATTCTCCGTTCTCGTAAAGAACTTTTCCGGCAATCATTGTTAATTTAACATTTTCTTTTGATCCGGAGTAAACAATATTCTTAGGAATATTAAGTATAGGCTGCATATTCGGTCTGTGAAGATCGATTACTATAAGATCTGCCTGTTTGCCAACCTCTAAGTTTGTACAATCATCAAGGCCCATGGCTTTTGCGCCGCCGACGCATGCCATCTTAAGAACATCGGCACCGTCAACTGCTGCCGCATCCTCAAGAGAAAGCTTTTGCAATACCGATACAAGATACATTTCTTTGAACATATCAAGGGCGTTGTTACTTGCCGCACCGTCCGTACCTATTGCAAGGCCTACGCCTTTTTTCATAAACTTGTCGATAGGCGCGATTCCGCTGGCAAGTTTTGCATTTGAGCAAGGATTTGTAATTGCCCAAACATTCTTTTCTTTCATGATATCCATATCTTCATCGTTTACGTGAACGCAGTGGAAACCGCCGCCGCCGTATTCGAACATACCAAGGTCTGAAAGAAGTTTCATCGGAGTTTTGCCGTAGCGATCAATACAACCCTCAACCTCTGATTTTGTCTCGGAATTGTGCATAAATACCGGCGCTTTGTACTTTTTGGCAAGACTTGCCACATATTCCATTCTTTCCATACATGTTGTGTACTCTGCATGGAAACCGATTTTGTGAGAAATAAGCGGATGCATGCCGTTAAATTTCTCGTAGTCGCGCTCAAGCTGTGTATAATCTTTATCGAAATCGTTCATGGCTCCGCAAAGAACCGTTCTGAAGCCGCAATCAATGTTTGCCTGAACATAAGCATCAAGATAAAAATACATATCGAAGCTTGCCGTAATACCGCTTGTTAAATATTCCATAATACCAAGCTTTGTAAAAGGAACGATTGACTCGGCATCCAATTTTGCTTCATGTGGAAAAACCTTGTCATAAAGCCATTCCTGAAGCGGAAGGTCATCCGCATAAGAACGAAGGAATGTCATTGCTGTATGAGTATGTGCATCCTTAAAGCCCGGCATTAAAAGATTTCCTTTTAAGTCGATTTCGCGCTCAAATGTTTTTCCTTCCAAATCTTTGCTTGATGGAATGCCTTTGAAGACTATTTTGCTGCCATCAACCCAAAGCTCTTCTTCGCTTACCGTGATTTTATCATCAAATTTTTCACTGATATTTAATATTTTCCCATTGTAAAATCTAATCATTTATTTGCCCCCTATTTAAATAATTTTGCAAGACTTTCATTATACGGTGCTCTGCAAATACCCTTCTCCGTAATAATTGCGGTTACAAGTTCGTTATCCGTAACGTCAAAAGCCGGATTGTAGCATTTTGTCTGCGGCAAAGCTTTTGGCTCTGTATAGAACATTTCCTTTATTTCTTCCGGATCTCTGAGCTCAATTTCGATATTGTCTCCCGAAGGGCAATCAAAATCGATTGTTGATGACGGACAAAATACATAAAAAGGAATGCCATAGTGCTTTGCAAGTATTGCAACACCGCTTGTTCCGATTTTATTTGCAACATCACCGTTTGCGGCAACTCTGTCGCAACCTACGAAACATGCCTGTACTTTTCCCTGTTTCATAACTATGCTCGCCATGTTATCGCAAATAAGTGTTGTGTCCACCCCTGCCATTTCAAGCTCATAGCTTGTAAGTCTGGCACCTTGAAGAAGGGGTCTTGTTTCATCGACAAATGCATGAAATTTCATTCCTCTTTCGGTTCCAAGCATTATGGTTCCGAGTCCCGTGCCGTATCTTGATGTGGCTAAAGGACCGGCATTGCAATGTGTTAAGATTCCAAATCCGTCTTCAACCAAGCTTAAACCGTATTCGCTTATTTTATAGCACATTTCCATGTCTTCTTTGTGAATTGCCTTTGCTTCTTCCTTCAAAGCCTCAAGCAAATCATTTCTTGATTTGTCCTTGTTTGCAAGCACGCATCTGTCCATTCTTTTAAGCATGGTGCCGAGGTTTACCGCAGTCGGTCTTGATGAGTCAAGATATTCTTTGTTTTTTGTAAACTCTTTATAGAAGTCATCAAAGCTTTCGCTTTTGCTTTGAAGTGAAAGCACATACATGGCATAACCCGCAAAAATTCCGATTGCAGGTGCGCCTCTGACTCTCAGTTTAAGTATTGCTTCGTATAAATCTTCCAACTTTTCAAGTTCCAAATACTCTGTTTTGTTCGGAAGCAATGTCTGGTCGATAATACGCACTTTTTTCTCATCGTCCGATAATCTGACATTATCGATATGTGTAACTTTAGTTAAATCCATTGTTTCTCTCTTTTCTCTATTTATTTAAATATTTTCCGATTTCTTCGATACTTTCCCATACAAGCTTTGTAAAGAAAGGCGCAACCCTATCTGCCGTTTCCTTAACCTCGTCAAAGGTAAGAGGCACATCAAGAAGGCCCGCACCTTTATTGGTAATACAGGAAATACCGCATACCTTAAGGCCCATATGTCTTGCTGCCACAGCTTCGCATGCAGTTGACATTCCCACTGCATCCATGCCTAATTTTCCAAGCATCGCAACCTCTGCCGGGGTTTCGAAACTCGGTCCAGGAAGCTGTACGTAAATTCCTTCTTTAAGGGCAATATCGTTTCTTTTTGCAACATCTTTAATAATATTTCTAAGGTCTTTTGTATAAACCTCACTCATGTCCGGAAAACGCTCGCCCAACTCGTCGATATTTTCTCCGCGAAGCGGATTCGGATAAAACAAAAGATTGTGATCTTTTATAAGCATAAAATCCCCTGCGTTGTAATCCGGATTTGCGCATCCGGCCGCATTGGTAAGGAAAAGGGCTTTTGCTCCCATCATTCCCATAAGACGGGTCGGCATTACTACTTTTTGAATGTCATAACCTTCGTAGTAGTGGACTCTTCCTTGCATTGCAACAACTTTGGTATCACCCACATAACCGAAGATGTATCTTCCCGCATGTCCCGGTGTTGTTGAGATTGGGAAGTTTGGGATAAGGGAATAATCGATAGTTGTTTCCACTTTGATTTTATCCGCAAATCCGCCAAGTCCCGAGCCCAAAATAAGGGCCACGTCCGGAACGAAGTCGGTTTTGCTTCTTATGGCATCATATGCCTGCTTTAATATTTCGTAATGTTTACTCACTTTTTCTCTCTTTTCTATCGTAATTTTCTTTTATTCTTTTGACCAAAGATAGCAAAAACTCTGGGTTCTTGCCGCAAATCTCTTTGTTTTTAAAAGCTGCCTCATTTCTTCTTTTGATATCCAAAGAGGCTCGATTTCTTCCGTTGTATCACTGCTTTTATGAAAGCTGCCTTTTGCCTTGCCCACAAAAGTTAAATTCTTTTCGTTACTGAAACCTATTGCGCTGTAGCTTATTCCCAAAACATCGTCAATAGCGCAAATCTCCAAGCCGGTCTCTTCCCTAAGCTCGCGTCTTGCGGCTTCTTCCGGACTTTCTCCCGGGTCGATTAATCCTGCCGGAAAGTTATATATCCACTCGCCGGTGGCAAGTCTGAATTCTTTGTTAACAAGGAGCTTGTCTCCTTCTTCGTTTGTTAATATAAGCACGATGGAATCCGCTTTTTCGCCTTTAAGCTCTTCTTGGTTTGTAAGGTTTTTTTCCCTGCTTATTATTTCGTAAACTTTTTCCTTTTTATCTTCTGTTTCGTAAACTACATCATATCGGTTGATGTATTTACCGTCGAATACTTTTTTTATTGCTTTGAATTTCATTACTATCTCTCTTTTGCATCAAAAACCTCCGAAATTCGCCTATTGTTCATTTCGGGATTAAAAAAATAAACCAAATGCGGTGCAGTCTACACCACATTTAGTTTACCATGATAAGGTCAAAGTCGCAAGTTTTTAGTATTTTCTCTGTCTTATTGCAAAAATTCTTCCGGCAAAGTTACGCCAAAATCTTTTGCAAGTTTTCTAAAGTCATCGGATGTTATTGTTTGAAGCTTGGAGTTTGCCATTGAGCGAACTTTTACCAAGATTTCCGCTGATTTTTCTACCGTGTGTACAAGGCCGAAGGTAAGATCGAAGTCTTCACCCGATCCAAACACTCCGTGATGAGCCCAAATTGCCACATCGTATTTTTCCATAAGTTTGCTTGTGGCAACCGCAATATCTCTTCCGCCCGGAACCATCCAATCAACGACACCGACGCCGTCCGGAAATACAACAGGGCACTCGGTTGCAGATTCCCAAAGCTCTTTTGTAAAGACTTTATCTTCCAAAGGAAGAACAAATGTAAGAGCAATAAGATTTGTACAGTGAGCATGATATATTACCCTGTGTTTGCCGTTTGTTACACGCTTTTTAACTTCGTGGTTCATAAGATGGCTCGGAAGCTCGCTTGTTGGTCTGCCGCCGTTTACAAGGCCCCAACAGATTTGGTATTTTTCGCCCTTGTCATCAACTCTTACGATGCAGATGGAATCTTCCGGATCCAAAATAACATTTCTGAAATATTTTCCGCTGCCGGTAACAAGGAAATATTCTCCCTTAAGGCCCGGTACGCTTGTGCCGATGTCTTTCCATTCTGAGTCTAAGTTAAGTTTTCCGCTGATTTGTGCGATTTCACTTTCTTTTATTCTGTAAGATAAATTACCGCCGTTTCTTTCGTGCCAGCCCTGTTCCCAGCCGTCGTTGCACATTTTTATAAAGTCTTTTACAAATTTTGTTTCCAATACTTCCATTTCAATCCCTCTTCTTTTATTGTCTTTTTGATAATACTTCTTTTTCGTATTTTTCTACTTCTTTATACCATTCGCTTCTTTGCGGAACGCCGTTTGTTTCGCAAAAGTAATCCCAAACAGCTCCTAACGGGTATGTCTTTACTTCTTCCTGAAGCATCATAAGTTCCGTAAGTTTTCCCTCTTCCTGTAAATTTTTAAGCTTTTCGTTCGGTGACAAAAGTGCATAAAGCATTGCTTTTTGGAAGTTTCTTAATCCCACTGTCCAAGCCGAGATTCTGTTGATGCTTGCATCAAAATAGTCAAGTCCCACAAGTACTTTATCCATTGCATCGTTTCTTACGATTTCTTTTGCGATTTCCTTTGTTTCATCATCAAACAAAACTACGTGATCGGAGTCCCAACGTACCGGTCTTGTAACGTGAAGAGCCATTTTATCGTTAAACAACAACATGGATGAAATCTTGTCCGAAACCACTTCAGTCGGATGATAATGACCGTTGTCCATAAGAGGCAAAATTCCTTTTGATGCCGCATAGTTGATTGTAAATTCCGATGATCCTACCGTATAGCTTTCAACGCCGATACCGAATACCTTTGACTCAAGGCAAACAAGTACCTTAGATTTATCGTAATCTATGCTTAATATCTCATCAAGAGATTCTTTAAATCTTCTTCTCGGTGCCACTCTGTCCGCAGGAATATCTTTGTAACCATCCGGAATCCAGATGTTCATAAGGCAAGGCTGACCAAGCTCTGTGGCAAAGTATTCCGAAATTTTTATGCAGGCCTGTCCGTGTCTGATCCAGAATTTGCGCACTTCCTCATCCGGTGATGAAAGAGTGAGATTGTCTTTTACCATTTTATGTGAAAAGAATGTTGGATTAAAGTCAAGACCAAGACCCCTTTCCTTTGCAAATTCCACCCATTTTTTGAAATGTTCCGGTTTGATGGCGTCCCTGTCCGCACGATTGCCGTCTTCAAAAATTGCATAGCAAGCATGGAGGTTAATTTTGTGTTTTCCGGCTACCAATGATAATACCTTATCAATATCCGCCATTAGTTCTTCCGGTGTTCTTGCACGTCCCGGATAATTACCCGTTGTTTGGATGCCGCCTGTTAAAGGGCCGTCGTTGTCAAAGCCCATTACATCATCACCTTGCCAACAATGCATGGAAATTTTGTAGTTTTTAAGGCTTTCGATTGCTTTATCGGTATCCACACCGATTTCTTTATAGAGTTCTTTGGCTGAATCATATCTTTCTTTTGTAGTCATATTATTCCTCTTCTTTCTTTTTTATTCCGGTAAATATTCCTTTATTTCAAAGGATTTTGCGATAGCTTTTCTTAATTCGTATATATCCTCAAACTTCTTGTCGGCTATCATTTGCACGCCTATATTGCCTATTGCGGTGGCTTCACCCGGTCCGGCCACAACTTTTTTCTTTGTGTAGTTTGCGGTCAGCTTATTTAAATACTCTGCTTTTGAACCGCCGCCCACAACATTGATTTCTCCGATTAACACTTCCGATACGGCTTCGATTTCTTTTACCGTCTCTCCATAACACTTTGCCAGGCTTTGATAAACCATTGCCGCCATTTGCCCTTTAGTTTCGGGTTTTTTAAGATTATGCTTTTCACAATAATCAAACAATGCTTTTTCCATTGATGCGGGACTTAAAAAGCTTTCGTCGTTTACGTCGACTCTTGTTTCGAAGTCCTTGTTTTCTTCCGCCATTTCACAAAGCTCGGCAAAACTGAATTCATCATTATAGTCGTGCCTTAACTGCTGTATCATCCAAAGGCCCATTATATTTTTTAAGAATCTGAATCTGTGCTCATATCCGCCTTCGTTTGTAAAATTTTTTAGTCTTGCTTTGTCCGACAATGTCGCTTTTTTTATTTCACTGCCCATTAAAGACCATGTTCCCGAACTGATATAAAGCGGATGCTCTCTCATGCTGGGAACCGCAACAACCGCCGAGGCCGTGTCATGACTGGCCGGAAGAACCACAAGACAGTCAAATCCCACTATTTCTTTTACGGTTTTTGTAAAGCCTCCCACAACGGTTCCGGGCTCTGCCGGTTTTTTAAAGATTTCAGTCGGTATTCCGATCAATTCCATAAGCTCGTAATCCCAATCAAAAGTTTGTGGATTTACAAGCTGCGTGGTTGTGGCATTTGTATATTCGTTTATCTTTTCACCCGTAAGTAAAAATGTAAGATATTCCGGCGCCATTAAAAATCTTTTTGCTTTTGTTAGTCTTTCCGGCTCTTTTTCTTTATCTGCCATTAACTGATATATTGTGTTGAATATCTGCTTTTGAATTCCCGTGCGAGCATATAAGTCTTTTTCGCTTATTGTCTCATAAAGCTTTTTATCCATGCCCTTTGTACGTAAGTCTCTGTAAGCATAGCTTTTTCCGATTACTTGGTCCGCCTCGTCCAAAAGCACATAGTCAACGCCCCAAGTATCAATAGCCATCATTTTAGGTTCGCAAGCTTTTTCTTTGCATTTTTTCAATCCGTTTAATATTTCTCTGAAAAGATACTTGTAATCCCAGGTTTTTACATCACCTTCAACATCCATACGGTTATCAAAACGATATATTTCTTCTGTTTTTATTATTCCGTTATCAACTTCCGCTATGATATGCCTGCCGCTGGATGCGCCGATATCTACGGCCAAATAATAGTCTTTCATATGCTTGCCTTTCTTTGTGGTAATATGTCCGATGTTTTCCTTAGACTAAAGATAAACCTTTTTTATATGACATTTAAGGTCTTTATATGCAAAATTTAGGGACCTTATTTGCAATTATTCGTTTTTTGTTTTATTATTATTTTAGTTAGTATTAACCCGTTTTGTCATTAGCAAAAATCATTTATTAATTAATTGGGGACTAAAATGAACAAAGAAGTTTTAGACAAATTAAAACCTATTACAAAAGAAGAAGAACAATATTTAAAGGGAAAAGCTTCCGTTTCTCAAAGTCTTTATACAAACGAAAAGGATTTTGTCGTTGACAGTAAAAAGCTTTTGGAAAAGGGACAGTTTATTCAGTTTCGCCCCCACACCCGATTTGTGCACTTTCCAAGCCACAGTCATAACTATATGGAAATGATTTATATGTGCAGCGGTAAAACAAAGCATATTATAAACGGCAACATAAATCTTACCCTAAAAGAGGGAGATATTTTGTTTTTGAGCCAGAATGTTTCACATGAAATCCTTCCCTCCGCTAAGGATGATATTGCGGTAAACTTTATTATACTGCCGGAGTTTTTTACCAAATCCATTGCAATGCTTGAAAACGATAACGTTCTTCGCGATTTTTTGATTGCTTCAATCGCCGATAAGGCAGAGGGCTTAAGTTATCTTCTTTTTGAAACGAAAGGCATTCTTCCCATCAGTAATTTGATTGAAAACATGATTTGGATGATTCTTAACAAAACCCCAAATATCAACACAACCATCCAAACCACCATGGGCCTTTTGTTTATGAATCTTTCCAAATATTCGGAGACATTAAAAAAAGACGATCCTGCCCAGTTCGATCAACACATCATATTCAGTGTTCTTCAATATATTGATACCAATTACAAAGACGGTCAATTGGAAGAAATCGCAAATAAGCTTAAAATGCCCACATATCAGCTAAGCCGTATTTTGAAAAAATACACCGGTAAAAATTTTAAGGATTTGTTGAAAACAAGAAAATTTCAACAAGCAAGCTATTATTTAAAAGACAGCAGCCTATCCATTGACGAGATAATGGAGAAAATCGGCTACAATAACAGCAGTTATTTTTATAACAGTTTCAAAGAAATATATGGGACTTCTCCAAAAAATTACAGAGCAGAGGCTTAATTCCCCTGCTCTGTTTTAAAATCTTTTTCGACTTCTGTTTCTGTATTTTCTTTCTTTAAATCTGTTCACTTTTTTCTTAAGTCTTGTAGTGTCGAAATCAATAAAATGATATTCGATATCAAATCGCCTCAGTACCGAGATTGCAACAATTACGGCTACAATAATGGCAATTATCAAAACAAAAATCTTAACATTTATGAATATATTGTCTTCAAGTTGAAGCGCTATGCTGCTTTCTTCAATCGGAAGAGCCGGTGCATAAGGCGACTCTGTGGTAGACTTTGCAATGGAAAGCTTTGCGCTTCCAACATAATGGGAGCCGTAATAATATTTTAACAAGGCAAAATAATCCTCATCCTCCACCATATTGTATTCCAGGGTTAAATCCGAAAATGCAATGCTTGAAGGAATCGTAACAAGTGATGAGGTATCTATCCTTGCCAAATCAAAGCTTCCCGCAAAGACGGAAGCTTCCGTGGAAAATTTGGTTTCGTTGTCGGCTACTTTTATTGAATGGAAATTATTAAATCCGTAATCCAAAAGTGTTGCCGTGTCTGAATAAACTGCTTCCGTTGTGGATTTCATTACCACGCTTATTAAGGTTTTTCCCTCTTTACTTGCAAATGTTACGAGGGTTCTGCCCGCTTCATCCAAATAGCCCGTTTTTCCGCCGATTGCTCCCTCGTAGTATACTTCATTTGTTGAAAAAAGCATTTTATGACGATGATAAATCTCCCTTGGCGTTGACGACTTATTCGTTGCTCCGATTGTATAGCTTGTAGTGCCGTCTATAGAGATATATGTGGAATTTTTAAGGGCATGATTTGACATCTGCGCCATATCATAACAAGTTGTATAATGGTTGGCATCAAACAAACCCGAAGGATTTGTAAAATTTGTATTGATTGCCCCGCATTCTTTTGCGTAGGCATTCATGAGCTTTGCAAACTCATCGTAACTTCCGGCTACATGCTCCGCAATGGCATTGGCACACTCATTGGCCGAATATAAAAGTAAGCCGTAAAGACAGTCTCTTAAACTAATTTGCTCTCCCGCAACAAATCCCAATGTTGCATCTCCCGGCTCCAAAGTTACCGCTTTCTCGGAAAAGGTAACGGTTTCGTCCAAAGAACATTTTTCAATTGCCACCATTGCCGTAATTATCTTTGTTATGCTGGCCGGATACATTTTTTGGTTCGCATTTTTATCATACAAAATCGCACCTGAATCCGCATCAATCAAAATCCCCGCTTCCGCTACAATATCAGCGCATTCAGGCCATGCGCCTTCCGCCTTTGTTTCTTTTGCGGGAACAAAAACCGATGCAAATACTATCAAACATAAAAGCAAGAATGCCGTTAGTTTTTTCATCTCATTTCTCCGTATCGAATTATCTTCTGATAATCATTTTGTGAATAGGATTTCCCAGGGCGGAGAACTTTTCCTCGTACTCCGTCATAACGTTTCCTTCCATCATCTCCGGTGTCTTGTGTAAATCAAAAGTTTGAGCCACTATCTCCCAACCGGCAAGAGGCACTTCTTCCAAAGAAAAAGAAAAAAGGTCGTCATTGTCTGTTTTGAACTCCACAATGCCGTCTTTCTTTAATATAACATCGTATTTTTTTAAGTATTGCTTCGATGTAAGTCTTCTTTTGGCATGTCTGTCTTTTGGCCATGGATCCGAAAAATTAAGATAAATCCTATCTATTTCTCCCACGTCAAATATATCCAATATATCTACGGCATCGAAACGCAAAAAGTAAAGATTTTCGATGTTGTTTTCTATTCTTTTATCGATTGCTCTGATTAAAACACTGGAATATTTCTCGATTCCTATATAATTTATATCGGGATTTTGCATGGCAAGTGTTGAAATAAACTTGCCTTTTCCCATTCCCACTTCAATCCTGATTGGCGCATCGTTTCCAAAAAACTCATGCCATTTTCCTTTGTACTGCGCCGGATTATCTATTGTGTAAGGGCTGTCGGCAATCATTTCCCTTGAGCCCTTTATATTTCTGAGTCTCATACTTTATCCTATTTATCTTCTTTTTTTGTATTCTTTTTTCTAAACATATCCTTAACGTTGAATTTATCAACCTTATGACTGTCTTTATCGTTGGTAAGACTTTCGATTTCTTGTTTCCTTAAGGACTCTTCCGTCTTTAAGTTTACAAGATATGCAATAACCGCAACCGTAGGTACACCAAGAAACATACCGATAGGCCCCGCAATATAGCCTCCGACCACAATACCGAAAATTACCCAAAGAGGACGAAGACCCGTTCCGTCACCCAAAATCTTAGGTCCCAAAATATAGCCGTCAAAAAGCTGAATACAAAGAATCAATATGATAAATATAAGCATTTCCTGCCAACCTACCATAAGTATAATAATCGCACCGGGTATTGCACCGATAAAAGGTCCGAAATACGGAATAATATTGGTTATTCCCACTATTACACTGACAAGCAAGCAGAAAGGAAGACCCAAAATCCACATTGCAAAGAAGCAAATTATTCCGATTATTATGGAATCGATAATCTTTCCGTACAAAAAGTTACCGAATATTGTGTTACAATTTTTGCCCACGCTCATGAATTTTGATCCGCGCTCTTTTTTGAGAATGGCAAACACAAGTCTTCTGAATCCGCGAAGAAGTCTGTCTTTATCCACAATAAAGTATATAGATACTATAACCGCAATAATTACATTTAATATCCATTTAATAACCGTAACGGATGCGGATAAAATGTCCGAAATACTGCCGGTTATGTAATTGCTTAAATTATCAACAAGAGTCGGGATGTTTTCCTGTATCCAGGTTTTGATTCCCGTAAAGTCAACCTTAGGGAACTGCTCGCCCAACCAATCAAAAAACTCGGGCACTCTGTCGTAATTCGACGTTACCTTTCCGTACAAATCCATAAGAGAAGAACCGATTTGCGGAATAATGTATGCAATAATTATTGCCAAAAGACCGAGTATTAACACATAAGTAACTATAATGCCCAATGTCAACGAAACTTTTTCATGAAAAACCCTCATAAAAACTTTCTTTTTAAAGAGCATAACCAGAGGATAAAACAAGTATGCAATAAAAATACCTATCAAGAATGGAGCCAAAACCGAAATAACGGCCGATACACCGGATTTGAATGAGCCCCAGTTAAATAGGATTTTCAAAAATACCGCACATATAATTACCGTAATAACGGTATAAAAACATACCGTAAAATACTTTGGATTTTTATCCAATTTGTTTTTAAACATTTTCTCCTCCGAAATATAAAAATCGGCCCTTTGCCGAATTATTTTTAAGATTAAGTCTAACAATATTAATATATCATAAAATCTAAAAAAGTGCTTGCATTATTTGACCCTTTATCATATAATAACATTTGCTAATTTGATTTGCGCCTCTAGCTCATTTGGTAGAGCACCTGACTCTTAATCAGGGTGTGCAGGGTTCGAGCCCCTGGAGGCGCATTTTTTATATCCACTGTTGTACAGGTCTCAAAGCCGCATAAACAGTGGATATTTTATTATCAAAAAGTATTGGAAAGTATCCGAAAGTATCAGAAACTAATGTTCGTAATTTGACGAAATTCAAACGAATTTATCTTCAAAATTCGTCAAATACTCGTCAAAAAATTCGTCAAAAACAGTGGCTGAAAACGTGATAAAATCGTTGCTTTTTAAAACCGCTATTTGGCCAAAAACTTTTTCACATGTTATATCAAATTCTATATTTGATAAATTAATTTTGTTTGTTATAATGTGGTTAGGCAAAAGAAATAATAACATAAGATGTTAACAGCAACAAGAAACCCAGGCATTGCGAGTGCCTGGGTTTCTCTATTTTTACTTCCTTTTGGCTTTTTGTTGCTTTTTCCAACTGTTATATTCATTTGTTAAATGGCTGCTTACGACTATATCATTAAGTGCGTTAGCTACATATTGATATCTCATGAGTCTAAGATCTGATTCCTGACTTCCATCATATACAGCTTTCGCATGAGCAAACTCTTGCTGCGCTCTTTTTTCTGCTCTGAAAACAACTTCTTTTAATGAAGGTTTTTCGGCTATGTTTTCAACCATGTCAACAATAACAACATCATCCCGGATAATAGAAACAATACTGTCTTTTAGTTTATCGCTTTCAAAGTCCACCCTGCTTTTAGCCCAAGTCTTCTTAGTAAAATTAATACCGTTTAATAACTTAATGCCATGTCCCGGTGGATCCCAGCTATTAAGGTTAAACGTGTAGTCATCTAAAAGATAATCGTCCATCGTTACGCCACCTTCAATATATTTGCTTTTATCCTCTCCACAGGGCGGAAAGATTCTATGCTCATCATCGATCTCCGGTATATACTTATCCAGCCATTCGTTTTTTTCCTGCAGCGCATATTTACTGTCCGTAAGAACCGCGCTTAAAATAAATACTTCAATATCCGGATTTTCTTCTTTGATTTTTTTGATTGTATCAATCACATTTGGCAATGGCTGCAGGTTTAAAAAATAACCTTTCTCATAAAGATCTTCCAATTTTGAAGTAGGCTTAAACTCTGCGAGCGTGCCGTCCATATCAACAAATAATCTTTTACCCATTCAATATCCCCCTACAATCTTTTTTTGTTTGATGCCGGCTTATACGGATCAACAATGATGTTGTGCTTTTCATCTTTAAAAAATCTTTCCGGGAAATAAAACATTGTTTTGTATTCCTCACATTTTTCTTTACTTAGAGGATGAATAATGCCGTCTTCTCCGGCTGATGCAATAATAAAGGTTCCCTTAATAACTTCTTTTACGTTGTTATCATCATCAATTATCGCGCGATTTTTAAGAAAATCCTTTTCTTCCCTATCCGCATTCATCAAAAAAACAACTCCTGGATCATTCTTTAAAAACCGTCTAACTTCAATATTACCTTCTAGTATTTCTTCTATTTTGTCGAAATTTATATCATCTTTACACACTCTAGGATATGTTCCCGGAGAAACAATCAACCAGCCAGTAAAATCATCAAAAGGAGATTGTGTTATCTTTTCGTTTAACGAATACTCTAAATCATATTTAAATTTTTCTTGTCTCCATTTGGCCATTTCTATAGCATATTTTTCGTAATCTTCAATTATATCTAAAGACTGTTTATCAAGCTTGATATAGGAATCCATAGTTTCTTTATAGTCATTTGGTCCACCAATGTCGATTCCCCTGGCATCATAAGTAATCTGTCCAACAGTATGTTTAACATCAACAACATAGCTGTCATTCTTTTCTTCTATGTTCTTAATATCAACCGTGTTTATCTTACATACTCCGCTAAAAAAAGATTGATCGTAATTAACAACATTATAATAATTTTCAATCGCTTTTTTAATCTTAAGTCGCGTTTCATTGTTCATATATATCACTTCCTCACATCGCTTTTTTCTTCGGCTTAAATGTGTTTGTAGTTTCTTTAACTTCTGCAATTTCAAATTTAAGCTCTTTTATTTCTGCTTTTTCAAGCATATAATCTGAAATACTTTCCGCATCATTAATAGCCCTAAAAAGCTCATTTGGATCTTTGTCGATTGCCTGCATCCAACTATACACATAGGCGCTGTGATTTTGCATATGTTTTTCGGAAAACTCCATTGGCAAATAAGAAGATAAAATTGCTGATGCAATCTCTGCACGCAGCTCTTCTTTTGCATATGATGCTGTTCCAAACGCATTTACAATATCTCTATTCAAGCGGCTTGGGTGTCCGGTTGAATGTGCAAGCTCATGTAAAAGTGTTGAATTAAGCTCATGTTCACCGATAAAGTCGCCTACTTTTGGCGAATGTATTTCATCTTTTTGGGGGCTATAGTAACAACGCCCTCTTTCATCATAGATAATAGGCACGTGCATATTTAATGAAAGCTTGTCAATGACTTCATTTACCGGAACGTCTAATTCATTTTCAACCTTTAATTCTGGAATTCCTTCCACCTGTGACGCATTAAAAACATAATATGTATTTCCGTATAATCTAAAATCTTTTTCTTCCCTTCCTTCTTTTATAAGGCGGTGAACAACTTCGTAATCCAAGTATTTCTTTTCTTTTATGTCATACCACTGCCAAAACTCTATCGGTGTTGCTTTAGATTCTGCTTTTATTTTCCATCCCGCTTTTTTTGCCTGGTTAAAAGTCACAAAGCGATTGTCGCTCCATCCCCTGAAAAAACAACGCATATTTAATACGATTCGATTTGTACCCCTATAAGATTTTCCGGTAACAGCATTATAAGGAAGACCTGTCCCTCGAAAAGTCTGTTGCCATTTTAGATCAGCGTTATCATTCGATAGAAGATTTTTAAAGGATTTCAGAATTTCTTCCCTTGTCTTTGTAAGTTTTGCCATGATATCACCCCTATTTAATCGCCTTGGCTGCTTCATAAGCCATTTGACGAGTTACTTTGTATTTATTGATTATTGACTTCATTTTTTCTGCAATTTCCATTGCTTTCTTTGGAGAATTAATATCTTTGTATGTTTTAAGCCACTCCGCAATATTGCAGATTTTATATTTTTCCGAAATTTCTTCCATATCCTTAAGAGTTAAAACAACCTTTTCTCCGGATTCTAAAATAAATTCATATTCATTTTTCATTCGTTTTCACCGCCCGGAATATACTCCAAAACCTCTGCAGGCTCTTCATCCAAGTCGCACTCCGTAAAATCAACTCCCAGGTTTTTCGCAAATCTTTCTAAATCTGTCATAGTTTCGCACTCCTTTTCTTATTTTCTTCTCTTTCAATTTCTTGTCGCTTTCTCTCTTCGCGCATATTTTGTGTTACGTAAGATGCTTCTATTTGCTCTTTTGCACTTTCCTTTATCTTCTCATCCATTTCGCCTTCAAAAACTACAATCGGTTTAGATTCTATAATAGCTGCAAGCGTTATACCATTTTTTGTTTTCCAAAACATGTTGTTAAGAATCTTTTCTTCTTCAGAAGCAGTGCTCATACTTTCTTTTAAAGTGTTTAATGTGTCAAAATTTAGCTGGCACATATAATCCACCACTTCGTCATAGTTTGTCGCATAAATCTCGTCCTGGTCGATTAAATAAAGAGACTGATTTGAGGTATTAACCGCAAGATCCAATTCTTTACTCTTTGCGTAATCAAACATGATTTGTGCTTCTTCCAAAGATATGCTTGCTGCACTTCCTTTGTTTGCCCAGTCAACTAAATCTTCCGGGTTTTGTAATACAATAAAATTTTCCGGCATTATTTCACTTCCTTTCTTTTCCTTAATTGTACAAAAAAACGCACGCACTAAGGTGTGCGCGCGCGACAATATTTTTTAAAATCTAAAGTGTCTTCGCTTTTGTTTTTTTAGCGGTATGGTTTCTATCTCAGGATTCTCAAAACGTGTATTTGCCTTAAAATTATATGCTTCATATTTAAGTGAATTATCAACTACAACCTTTAATCCCCTGATGCTGAATAGATCCGAAATTTCTTCTTCTGTTAAGGCCCGGTTTAAAACCTGGCTAACATCGTTTTTGGATCTGTCAAAAAAACTATTGCAATTTTGACAACCAAATGATAATTCTGTAATGCTAATCAAACCGCCGCAAAACGGACATAATATAGGCTGTAAAACGTTTACTTTTTCTTGTCTCTTACTTAATTTCTTTTCTTCCATATACCTATAATCTTTTTGGTTTCTTAATATTGTAAAGTTTGTTTAAGTTCTTATACGACTTTACCAATATCAAATTATATCTTTGTATTAACATCTGCTTATAAAAATCTTTATGTACATCACCTATAATTGGCATATTGTCAATAATATCAAAAATCTTGTCTGTATCAATATTAGGAACAATACGTTTTAATGCATCATTACAACCCATTTCCTCTCCGGAAAGAATGAAATTATAATAGTTAATTCTTTTGCTATTTATTCTTATTGCAGATGTAGGGATATTATATACTCTTGCTTTTATTTCCTTACCATCCACAAGGATATGCTTCATTTTTTCTTCATCCAACTGTGGATATAAACTACTTCCGCAATCAAAGACAGGTGCTAACTCGTTTTTGTCAGCCATAGAGTCGTAAAGAAATCCCCAATTTCCGTTATGTCTATCCCAATTTCCAATTAAAGCATCAACAATAAACATATCCCAAAATCTTTTTGATAATTCTATAGGATCTACAATGGTTTGTAACTCAAATGTTTCCTTAATATCTTCTAGCTCCGTTCCATATCCATTGTTTTCAGAATCGACAATTTGATTTTTTAAAGATCCGAAATCCTGTAATACTTTGCCATTTACGGCAAAATCCTTACAAGCTACAACTATTTTCTCGTTACCTTTATTTGTTGTATATGTTCCCAAAACTACGTCTTGAACAGGAATACCAATTTCCTTAAATATCTTGCAACCTAGATATTCAGAGAAGCAGCTGTTACTATAGCTTATATCATCATTTCTTGGTGCCCTTGACGGAAACTTAAGCATATACAACCCATTATCATAAACAACCGAAATCTTACTACCATTTGCACCCGAATATGTTTTATTTTTATGTTCACATTTTGAAAAATCAATCATCAATCTATTGTTCCCTTATTAATTCCTAAATATTTTTTTCTCAAATTCCAAGCTTCTTCCGATGAAATAATTCCTTCCACTTCCGCAACATTTATATCACTTTGCAGCTCGCAATAATCACAGTCAAACTGCATATAGCTTTTGTCGGCTTCGCTTTTCATTTTTCCTTCTACAAACTTATCAATAGATTCTTTTAAAAAAGAAGGCAACATTTCTTCGACATTGCTTGTTCTAGTGTTTTCGTTCATATATAAGAACCTTTTTCCCTTTCTATAGTTTTTGGCATTATGCGCAAAGCTTCTTCTTTCGTAATTACATCGACACGCTTTCTTTCGAAAATATATCTTATCTTTTATTATATTAAAGAATCAACAAGAATACTATATTCTTTTTTAAGATGTCGGTTGAACTACTTCTAGGCAACACGCTGCCACATATAAACTGCTATGGTTGGATCCATAACACTGACCGATGTTTGATTGTTGTTTGTATATTTTGCTGTTACTGTATGTGTATGAGTCCCGGAAGAATATGTACTTGTACCATTTGATTGGTTATAATAACCTGCGTGTGTTGTTGGACCACCACTTCCCATACCATATCCATATGGCGCAAAAAGTTGGTTTGGTGGCCCTACAGTATCAGAATACCAGGCTTGACTGCCATAATTCCATTTGGCAGGTCCCATACCAATAACATGAGTATGTGCTCCGGCACTATTGGTACTGCCACTTACCGATAAAGAAGGAATCTGCGTAGCTGCCAACTTAACGGAGCTGCTACCTTGCTCGCTTCCAACAGTATATAGATTACCGGCTCCAATTAACTCTCTGTCTTCCATTCTTTCCCAGGTTCCACCCATAAGATCTGCGGGATCTGCTGAAGACATAGTAATGTAAATTGAACCAATAGGATAAGCTTTATCCAAGTCAAATCCTTCAAAGTTATCTATTTGCTCTTGCATTGCATCCAACTTGGCTTGCATTGCATCTAACTGTGTTTGTTCTACGTCTGTAAGTTCTCCTACAGTTTCAAAATCTGCAGAATCCCCAACCTGCCAAGCCGCAGCATTTTTTTCAAGTGCTGCTGTCTGCTTCTCAGATAAGTTACGAACAGAGTTTGATGCGTTACCTGCCGCTATCAATATTATTATTGCCACAATAACTG
Organism: Lachnospiraceae bacterium; assembly: GCA_015057825.1. Classification (GTDB taxonomy): domain Bacteria; phylum Bacillota; class Clostridia; order Lachnospirales; family Lachnospiraceae; genus RUG12871. Next base: position 67,180 of record SVDN01000002.1, on the reverse strand, counting down.
CGACTGCAACAGCACTGTACTCTTTAATAAACTTGCCCATTTTAGCGTATTCGTTTATACATGCTGTTGTACAAAAAAGATTGCCTTTTCCAATTTCAACAGTTCTGACCTCACCAGCCCATTCATATAAATCTTGAAATATATATTTATGGATATTTTTTAAATGCTGAAAGTCAAATTTTCCCATCAGCGGACGCGCTTGAAGCTCCTTTATTCGAATTAATGTCAGTTCTTTTTCTGCCTCATATAAATCTTCTGAGTTTCTAATGTTTAACTTGTTTTTTAAAACATCTGAGTTAGGATAACAGTATTTAACGTCTTGCATACTTTTTAATAACCTCTCTCCTAAGCTCTTCCGTCGTTTTTTTTCCTTCTGAAACTTGCATTAATTCATTCAAAAATGCTTCCTCTACAAACATATCTTCAATTGCTAGCGTTGCTACCGCTTCCTGTAATTCCCTATTTTCTTTTGTATTTTCTACGAGCATATTTGTATCTTGTTCCTTTCGAAAATATATTTTTTCTTTTATTATATTAAAGAATCAACAAGAATACTACATTCTTTTTTAACTAGCGACTATATAATCTAGGCAACACGCTTCCACATGTAAACTGCTATGGTTGGATCCATTACACTGACCGATGTTTGATTGTTGTTTGTATATTTTGCTGTTACTGTGTGTGTATGAGTCCCGGAAGAATATGTACTTGTACCATTTGATTGGTTATAATAACCTGCGTGTGTTGTTGGACCACCACTTCCCATACCATATCCATATGGCGCAAAAAGTTGGTTTGGTGGCCCTACAGTATCAGAATACCAGGCTTGACTGCCATAATTCCATTTGGCAGGTCCCATACCAATAACATGAGTATGTGCTCCGGCACTATTGGTACTGCCACTTACCGATAAAGAAGGAATCTGCGTAGCTGCCAACTTAACGGAGCTGCTACCTTGCTCGCTTCCAACAGTATATAGATTACCGGCTCCAATTAACTCTCTGTCTTCCATTCTTTCCCAGGTTCCACCCATAAGATCTGCGGGATCTGCTGAAGACATAGTAATGTAAATTGAACCAATAGGATAAGCTTTATCCAAGTCAAATCCTTCAAAGTTATCTATTTGCTCTTGCATTGCATCCAACTTGGCTTGCATTGCATCTAACTGTGTTTGTTCTACGTCTGTAAGTTCTCCTACAGTTTCAAAATCTGCAGAATCACCAACCTGCCAAGCCGCAGCATTGTTTTCAAGCGCAGCCGTCTGTTTTTCAGATACGTTGCTAACAGACTTTGATGCGTTGGTTGCCGCTATCAATATAAATATTGAAACAATAACTGCGACTGCAACGGCACTATACTCTTTTATAAACTTGCCCATATTCTACCTCGCATATTCCTTAATCGTGCTTTGTTCCTTAATTCTAAAGAATGGATTGTTTGCTGTATATTTAAGCTGTATTTCAATACAATGTTTCTTTTTATCAATAATTGTCGTTGATGCATCAGACGCTACAAGCTCATATCCGCAATCTTGTGCTTTATCTTGCCAGGCGCCTATTACCGTATCAGAAAACCCGCTTCTTTCTATATCCGTTACTGCAGACTCTAAAAAGCCCCTTGCATCTGCTGTTTGGTTATTCATATTGATGAAACCTAGAGATGCATACGCAATAAAACCAATAAAAAGAATAATAATAAATCCTTCAATTATGTTTCTCATTATCCTAAAAATCCTTTCGTAAAGAAGCTTAAAATCGAATCCAAATTCAAATAAATTATTATGGCTCCGATTATTACACCTACAGCGCCAATTATGGTTACTATAAACTTGCTAAAGTGTTCATATAAATATGACATAAACTACCTCTCTATACCGACATCATTATTCTCGCAAAGACAATGATTGCCGCAACAATGACCGGGACAAACATAAACGCAGATAACTCTTCAAATAAATTGTGCATAATAACCCCCTACATAAACTGTGAAACGTCTGACATTCCATTAAAGAAAGTTGCAGCAAAGATCATTAAATCTGCGGAAAGTTTAAAAATTCCAAAACCTGCAGGCGTTAAAATAAGCATTTTAAGATTGCTTATTTTCGTTTTATTTTTTTCCGCTTCCGTCTGATCCATAAGCACATAGTTCCTATCAACAATCGTTGAAAGAAGTTCTGATGTGTTTTCCGAATTTAAATCTTTCATGGAATAGACCATGCGCATCGATGAGCGAACCTCTTCGATGTCAAACTCTCCAAGAAAGTTATTAAACGGTTCTATTCCCGATAAGTTATCATTAATATCCAATATTAGTTGTTTTATCGGTTTTTTCAAAATTTCCGGGGCTGAATCCAAAGACTTTTCAATTGCTTTGTGGTTATTATAAAATTGTAAGTTTAATTCAAGATCCACAAGCCACTCCGAAAAAGCCGCCTTAAGCTCCGAAACAGTTCTTTGTCTTGCGCCCTGGTATTTTATCCTTGGCGTTGCAATTAATAGAATAGCCAGAATCAAACCAATTAAACATAGTGGCGTAAAAAGTAATGATAAAATCACTGAGCCGCCGGCTATTACAACCGCCGGAATTAGCATTTTCCGTGTATCGGATATATAGTCATAATTAATACTTATGTCGTAGTCAATAAGCTCATACTTTGTATATTTCTTATCCTCTATCCAACTGTTTGTATATCGTTTTTCTATAAAATAAAATGATATAATACACGCTGCTATAAATACAAAGGCTATCATCTGATATACCGGAACACCGGTTATATCTAAGAATGTCGTAAGAAGATCTCCTTCTTTTTTTCCTACAACTGCAAGAAGTGTTGCAAATGCGCATGCGATAGATGAAAAGATTATCGCAAGCACATAAGCTACCTTTAATGTCTTCTTTTCCTGCTGGTAAAGCTGTACACGCTCACGCCACTTTAATATATCTGTTAACAGTAGTCCTAATGCGTATTTATAATCGCCGCCCTCTTCTTCGATTTTTATAAAAAATCTATGTAATTTAGCCAGTTTTTTGCACAAAAAACGTGACTCAATGATGTTCAAGGCATCAGCATACGTGCCGTTTTCCACTTCAAAATACTTTATAGCGGCGCTAACAGCTGCTTTCATTTCACCGGAAGGTAAAATAGTATATGTTTCTTTTAACGCATTGTAAATTTTTGGCATAGTCTGAAATGAATAACACATCTGTTCCATATATGTGCATAACGCAGAAAAGCGATTTTCTTCGTATTTATACCTGGTTCTTGAGTAATATACCGAAGGAACAACCAATATTCCCAAAACCATAAGAGCTATTGCAAATGGCAAGTGTAACAAATAAAGAAAAGACACTCCCACTGTAAAAGCCTCAACTATTACGGCAATTAATATAAGTGTTCCAGGCGAAAACGTATAACCCAAACTTTCAATCTTCGCAATAAATTTATTCATTAATCTTCTCCTTTGGATGCAACATAAGGGTTTTTTATGCCGGCTTTCATAAACTTTCTTACGATCTCCGGCGATAAATTCTCCGCGATAAATTTGTTGTCATCATAAATCATCGAAACCTGGTTTTGACCGTGTTCTCTTGAAAAGAGTCCGACTTGTTCGATACGTCTTGTAATACTTTTACCGTTTTGAATTTTTGAAGTAATCAAAACACCAATATCAATAAAATCATAAACGTCATTTATAAAACGTGTATGTTCCTCACCGCCCGGCAACATATTAGCCAACCTATCCGGGATCTTCCTTACATCGTTTGTATGTAGCGTTGTAAGGCAAAATGTACCGGAAGAAAGATTATTCATAAGATATTCTACCTCAGCACCTCTTGCTTCGGAAAGAATAGTCCACTTGGCATTATGGCTCAATGCAAACGATATAGCAGAAGGAAAATCAAGTGTTGGACTTATCTTTACCTCTACACAATCCTTTCCCGGATTAATCTGCTTGTAATGGATTTCCTTCCTATCTTCTATTGTTATTACCCTCTCATAAGGCGGTATAGTATTGGTAAGAAGCTTTAAAAATTCTGTTTTTCCAACTGCCGGAAGACCACATATAACAATAGTGCAATGCGCTTTTATTGCATTTTCAAAAAAATTAAAAAGCGGCTCTGTTATATACCCTGTTTCAATAAGCATTTCTTTTGAAAGTCTCATTGTTGCCGGCGTTTTTCTTATTGAAACGCTTCTAAGGCCGCCTGTAATTTCTTCATGAAGTATGGAAAACCTTAAAGTATCCGATTCTGCTTCCAGAACCGGATTATGCTTATTTAAGGTTTTATTCTGCGAATTGCCTATTTTGGTTGTAAGCCCTTCAACAAACTCAGCGCTTAACTTCTTTTCTTGTTTTACCCGGCCAAGCACAATGTTGTCTGTCCACAGATCTTCGCCATTCCAATCAATGTCTGTTACGTTTTCGTCTTCAAGAAACTCTTCGATTTCGGATAGATCTAAATTTTCCAATATATTTGTCATTTCCTATTCTCCTGTTTCTTTGTACGCATTAACTTCTTGCATTTGCTCATCAATAATAGCATCAAAGCTGTTAAGCTGCTTTGTGGTATTACTCTTGAACCAAGCACCAACTGCTAACGCCATGACCAAAATGATAATTGCAATTATTACAGCGATAAACACACCTCTGAACTGATGAAATAAGTGTCCCATTTTTTCACTTCCTTTCTGTTTACCATTGGTTAAATACAACCGCATTTTCAACAGTAATTTGTTTCCATTTGCCACTTGCTACTTTAAAATAAGATGATACCTGTACATTGGCAATGCCGGCCTCGGCATCGATGCTGCTAACTTCAATTTTAAACTTACTGTTTGCACTATTTTCAAACATAAATGTTTCGATAAAATCCGCCATGAAATCATCGATTTCGTCTATAGAGTAAGCTTTTGTGCAAAGCATGGCTTGCATCGTGTCTCTTACGGAATCGTCAAAAGTCATTTTAACTTCATCACACCTGGTAGCCACATCCGTTATTACGCACTGTGTTATGGTGCTAAAGCCAAAGATAAATATAAAACATATTCCCATTAGTGCTGCACGCATTTTTTCACCTCTTAGTTAAAAGGCAAGCCTTCGTCGTCTAATCCATCCGGTATATTCATAAAACCATCCGAATCTACAGTTGGCTCCGGCGCACCTTCCTCACTGCTACCACCTGCTGCAACTTTACTTTCCGCAAACTCGCAGTTTTCAACCACAACATCTGTTGTGTATACTTTAACACCGTCCTTATTCGTATAAGAACCGGTCTGCAGACGACCTTCAATGCAGAGCTTTGTTCCCTTTTTCGCGTATTTTTCGATAAATTCGCCGGTCTTTCTAAATGCAACACAAGACGGAAAATCTGCTGTCTGTGCATCTCCATCTTTTTTATATCTGCGATCTACAGCTAAAGAAAAACGTGCTACGCATACACCGTCTTCCCCTGATGTATATCTAACATCAGGATCTCTCGTAAGTCTTCCTATCAGTATAACTTTGTTCATCAATATCCAAGTTCACTTCCTTTCACTCCGTTAAAATAAGCCTGTCCTAAATCTTCATAAACTTTTCTGTCTGAGTAGTTTTCCAAAAACCAATCAATGGCTTCTCTCGAAGGTGCGTGTGTTGTCATGTATCTTTGTATGTTTAACCTATCTTCATTTGAAAACTCCCAAATCTGCACCGGATCTCTTTCCGTATTTAAGCAGTCAACAAGTTCTGCATAAAGCTTAGGATCAGTCAACCATTTACTATCCGGCTCCAGGGTATCTATATATTCTGCCGATATGTAGCGTACATATCTGTATGTCACCCTTATTTTCGCCGTATAATAGCCTTTTGCACCGTTTGGAGCAACGGCACAATATTCTACATCATAATATTTGTAAGGATTATATATATTAAGCTGCAAGCCGCCTAAATCAGAAATAAATACATCTTCCGATATATCCTTTCCGGTTGCGTCTTCAGCGGTTGAATCGTATAAAAGCCAATACTCTGTCATTTCATCGCCATAATCAAGCTCTTTCTCCGGAGCCCATACCGTTGGCGGTATAGCATAGTATACGGCGTACAATGTTTCATTCTTTGTTGGAATGTAGTAATCGCCTTCTTTTAATGTTGGCAGCTCTTCTGTTTCCTTGTCATAGATAACAGTTTTTTCGTTTGAAGTTGACCATCCAAGAAATTCATAACCACCTTCCCTTGCTGCCTTAGGAAGTGTTATTCCGTTTGGCGTCCACTGTGCATACATATCTATCTTTGCATTATTGGTTGAAGTCAAATTTAATATATTTTGTCCGTCCGTAAAGCTTTGACCTTTTCCGTCTGTTCTTAGATTCCAACCATTAAAATCATATACAGCAGTCAAACTATCGGTTTCAACTTCTCCAAGTGATCCATCAAAGTTTACCGTATACTTTCTTTCATATTGGTTTTTACTCAAAGGCTGAGACCAGTCATACCAATAGGTTGAATAGTTCATGGAGCCACCGGTTGCACCATTTGGCTGATAATTAACCGTATAGCTTATAGGGTTGTAGTAAGCATAGTTTGTATGTGCACCTGTTACATCATATGCAGCGGTTATGCCACCTTTTACATAGCCGGTTGGAACTGTTGTATATGCCGGAGTGTATCTTGCTCCATATTGAATATCTTCCTTGACGGTTTTAAACGCGCTTAGATATTTACCTGTCTGTGCACTTTTTTTCTGATGATAAGTTGTTTGCGTATACTTCTGAGTCCCTGAGTCTATATAAATATCAACGTATTTGCCATATGAATAATAAATATCTTGATTACTGTAATTACCTGTTAATGTTCCCCAATAATAAAGCATTCCATCTCTTGTGCCATAATAATTACCGGTATCCCAGGCAATCTGATATCTGCTATCAACATGAGCTTGACCACTTGCAAGCCATACACTTTGGCCGTAATCAGATATATGAGCACTTGTCATTATCGGATCAAGATAAAGTCTTACTGTTCTTGTTCCACTTGTAGGTGCAGAAATATAATTATATGCATCAGATCCGGCACCATATTTGCCGACAACGGCACGAAGAAATGTACTATAATCAACGAGGAACAAGCTAAATGCAGTATTTCCTTCTTCTGCATATGCAATTTCTGTTACTCCTTGGCGGCTTGCAGCTACCGTTATTTCAGGTGTTTGTAATCCACCATACATTGTATAATACTTATTTTTTGCTAAATCCACATAATACTGGTTATAACTTCCAAAAGTAATTCTATATCCTACAGTTGCAAACCTTGTGGCAGCTGTTCCACCTTTACTTGCACTTGACGGAATAGCTATATTTCCTTTTGTATCATAGGCATAGGCATTTTCCGCATACCACCCCGGTGCTGCATATGTTTTTACACTCGGCAAGGCAAAAATGACAGCAAAAAACATAACTATAACAATCAAAGCCTTAAATTTTGACAATTCTTTTATAACCATAAGCATTGTTTTATTCTCCCCAATCTGAAACTAACGTAAGGTATGCCGTATCTGTACCAGCATCATAATAAACTATTGCTTTCACGTATCCCGGTTGCTCCTCGTTATACCCATAATCATAATAATATCCTTGTGTTGCAATTTTTTCTTGAACTTCCGTTACTGTTAATTTGACAGGTCTCCATATACTCGTTTGAACATCCCATAAGCCCGGTGCTAGCTCGCCCTTACCAAAAAGCGCTGCAACTTGTGCATCAAACTCATCTTCATCAATTGCATTTGTTGCTACTGCCCATGCCAGCTCATCCATTCTTGCAATTTGCTCTGCTGTAAATCCAACATTGTTTCCATGCGGCACGTTTTTTGCCCATCCAACTTCATCATTTTTATAATATCCAGTCTGTGTCGGATAAGGATAGATCCACGGAAGATCTGTTTGTGGCGGCTGTGTTACTCCGACATCTTCCCCGATATCTACCTGCTGTTCTTCCGGAGCAACTACTGCCTCACCAACTGTTTGTTCTGCAGGTACTGCAGCCGGTGTAGTGGTTTCTTCTTCAGCCTTTACTTCTGCAACAAGTCTTCCGTCAACTACGGTGTTTTTATCTCCTTTATCATCATATACAGTTACCAGGCTTAAATCGTTTGTGAGCTTTGTTTTGCTGCCATCCGCTTCAAGCTGATAAAATGCGCCGTTTTCAATTAAATAAACACGACCGTCTTTTGTTGTGATCTTCTGCCCGGTTTCTGTATCTTCAATTGTTCCGTGTACTATCTGTTTGCTGGTACGATCTCCTTCTTCCTGTGGTACACGCGCATCGATTATTCCCTGGACTTTTTCTTCCTCAAGAATATTGTTGTTAACATATTTTCCGTAAGCAAGCACAATAATTACCGCAGCAAACATGGCAGCAATTATTACTGATGTCAATTTAAAATGCTTTTTAAAGAAAAACTCGTCTATCTTATCCAGCTTTTGTCTTAATGTAGATTTTTCTTTCATGTTGTCCTTTTGTTCGTTTAAATTATCTTTTTTCATAACTTTTTTCTCCTTATAATCTTTTGGGCCTCTTTTTTACCGGTTGTGATATTTTTTGTGCTTTTATCCCTTTGTATTCTATAAACGCCTTTTTTAGGTTTTGCAAAGACTCATTTTTTCCGGTTTTATTAAAGCGATTTATTATATTTTCAAACCTATATGCTAGTGTTTCGTAATCTTCCAGTGTTATGTTTTCAAACTGTAACATTGAACAGTTCTGTGTTACAACCCCTTTTTCAATAATCGCAAATTCTACTTCGCTGGATGTTGCATAACAAGCTAATATATTTTCTTTACATGACACCGCATAAACAAAAATCTCACCGTCGGGTATTTTCCCTTTTATACTATCGTTTATAAGTTTTAAGCCTGCTTCTATATCTTTGTAAATATCTTTGTTCGGAATATCAAAGCTTACTGTAATTCCATATTGTTGAAATTTTTCCACTTTATATTTCTCTCTTTTTAATAAACTCCTGTATCGGACAATCTAGTAGTTCAATCTGTCCGATAACTTCTTTTTTCAATGCGTTTACTATTTCTTTTTCTGAAAGATTATCAATTTCCATATTCTTTAACGCATAATTGATATCTTCTTCCAAGTTTTTAAATGTAAATTCTTTATAAATCTTTAAAAACTCTTCATCAAAGTCTAATTGCCTTCCTTTATAATTGATTATCATAACTTTTTTCTCCTTTGCATCTGTTATCATTTTATTTGCACAATATACAAAAGTAAATTGCGCGCGCGACAATATTTTTATTTTTTTCCAAAAAGCAAAAAGTCACACCCAAAAAAGAGTGTGACTAATTTATCTTATTCATTCGGTTTTTGTAACTTACCAATCGCTTCCGCATAAGCGTTGAAACGCCGGGCCTGCTCCTCGCGGTTTCTTTTTGCATCAATCGTTTCGATTTCAAAAGGAATTCTTCCTTCATTTCCAATTTTTGCAAGATACATTGTAATAGCGGAAGAAATGTTAAGCCCCATTTCATTAAGCGCTGCTTCCGCCTTTTCTTTTATCTTGTCATCAACTCTTACATTAATCGATGCCATATAATCACATCCTTTCTTTATACTGCTTTCTGTAAAAAGCTTTCTTCCAAGCCATATTTTTTCTTAAAAATTACGGCCGGCAAAAACAACTCGTCAGAAATTCTTTTTACAATTTCTTCCGATGTTGATCTGACATATTCTGCTTTGCTTGAATAAGATCTGTCAATAACATTTGCAATGTCATCTTCCAATCTTATTCCTCTGACAGCTTTGTACATGATTGCAAATTCATCTGCAAATCTCAATTTTTTGTAACGATAAATAACTTGTACCATATATATCACTCTCCTTTTGTATATACAAACTTTAACACATTATTTTGTATTTGTAAAGCATTTTTTTAAATTTGTAAAGCAAATATATGTTTTTGTATTTATATCATGATTTTTGACCCGAGCAATGCCAATAAGCCTCGGGCTTTTTTGTGTTAAAAATTGACAATCAAATAATAATGATTTATCATATAAATATAAAAAGAGTTACCTAGTAAGTGGTAGCCTTTCAAAGTAAATGTTAATTAATAAAAATAATCACAAACTTTGGTCGGTGCGTGGTTATTTTTTTATGTGTTTACCTATGGCAATACCAAAGGCAAAAACAGTAATGGTATAACCCAAAACTGTTAGAAGACTTTCTATTTCCATAAGCATCACCACCTTTCGAATGAAAGGCTAACCACTTACCACTTTTTGGTAACTCTTATGTATTCTATCACACAAGTTTGGTTTTAACTATCATTATTCGGATTTTTTATGCCTAAATATGGCGCCGGATCAATTCGTGCATCTGTGGTATATCCTGTGTTACTTTTTACAAGTCCGAAATGTAAGTGCGGTCCTGTTGAATATCCGGTGGATCCAACCGTAGCAATTACATCACCTCGACCAACATAATCTCCACGTTTCACATAGCGTTCGGATGCGTGCATATATTCACTATAATATCCATTTCCATGATCTATTACAATAAAATTTCCGGCATCAGACGTATAAAGAGAATATAAAACCGTTCCCGAAGCCGCTGCTCTTATTGGAGTTCCTTCCGCTACCGCAAAATCCATTCCGGCATGAAAACTTTGATCCCATTCTCGCCAACCATAATATGTAGAAATATAATTGTAGTTATCCAATGGCATTGAAAGCATCGCTGTTTTATAGGGTCTTGCTACCATTACTGCATTTCCATAATAAATGCCATGTCTTATTACCCCTTGTTTTTCTCCGGCTGCTTCCACCATTTCACCGTTACCTATGTATATTCCAACATGCCCTATCCCTTCATAACACTCTGTATTATCGGGATCCTTATAAAAAATAAGGTCTCCCGGCATCATATCAGACGCGCTTGTTACAACTTCACCATACTTTTCGCAATATTTTGCTTGCTGGCATTCCAACGAAGGAATAACATAACCTTGGGAACCATACGCTTTAAATACCAAGGATGAACAATCATAGTAACCGGTCATCATTCTTTTTTCACCGCTATATGGTTTACCAACGCAGGCAATTGCATAATTTGCGACAGCCTGTCCTACTGCTTCCGGATTGTTAATTAAAGAACCTCTAAAGTTCTCTCCCTTAAATGCATTGTAATTGTCCATTTCTACAGGCGACAACCCATATGTTTCTATATACTCTTCTGCCGACATAGTGTGAAAAGAGATGCTTTTCCCTTCAATATCATTATTGCTAACAACTATCATCTGCTCAATAATATCATTCATAGTTTGTCTTGCCGACTCGGATATTTCCTCAGCATCTTTCATTTCCGGGAACTTACTTAAATATATTAACAGCGCATCGCCTATATTATCGTTAAAGATATACTCCCCTTCATCAAGTTCTATGTCCAAATAGCCATGTTTGTTAAAATACTTATACTCAACTGACATATATTCCCAAATAAGCGCCTGATTAATCGGACTTTGAATGAATAAGTTTGACATTTCATATCCAATGATAGAAATAACGATAATAATTACCGTCAAGAATATTAACCCTATTATTAAAAACACTATTGCAATTGGTGGGAAAATCGCTATTAATATCCCTTTAACCAAAGACTTTGCAACATCTGCCATTCGCTTTACTGCCTTAATAGACTTAGTAACAACTTTTCCGGTGGCGCTGCCGGCTAGCTTTTCCATGTTTTCATTTTTAATAAATGAATCCTTTTGACTATTACTGGCTTGTGAAAAACTATTTTTTGCATCTTTTGTCGCCGCCTGGGCATCTGTCTTAATCGTTCCAAAAGTTTGCATTATCGGCACTTTGGCACTTGACTTAACATTATTTACAGCCTCTTTGGTTTCCGATTTAATCTTATCAAAAGTTTTTTTCGCTGCATCTTTTGACATCCTTATTTTTTCGGAATTAATAGCATTTTTATAGGCTGCATCTCTACCTGTTTCAAATACATCTAACTCTTTTGTCTTCTTATTTTCACGACTCCCTTTAAAACGTGTTTCTTCACGTGCTTCCTTAATCTTTTCAAATAGGTCTTTATCTTTGTTTTTTACAATATTTTCATCACTATCAGAATATATCTTATCACTTAGAAAACCGCTGTATTTTCCTCTTGCTTCCTGCATATTTACCCCTATTATTTATGCCACATATTTGTGTCGAATACATTATATAATGGGTTTGATTCCGACATTACATTGTCAAATGGCGCTATATAATTTCCGTATCTTATTATTCCTGTTCCAGGTGGACAATTAAAACAATATTTCATCATTGCCGGCGTAAATCCGTGTATGTAATTACATATTTCTCCGGCATCCATCTCAGATTGTTTAAGAATAATTTCAAATTCAGAATTTGAAAGCATGGTACTAAACGAGTACATTTTTAGCAAATTGACAATGTTTTGAGTGATTCCCAAAACAAACCCACCATAAGATCTAAATTTAGCATAACATTTTTCCATGTAATCTGCCGTAAATGGCTTATTTAAAAATTCTTGAAATTCGTCAACCACTAACCTTGTTGCCTTACCCGCCTTAAAATTTTTCATAACTTGTTGTGACATATGCTCCAAAATTATTACCATTGTAATATTTTCAAGACGTTCACCTAAATCATCGATGCCATAAACAATTAAGCGGTTAGTCATATCAACGTTTGTTTCAGCATTAAATTTATTTAAAATACCGGTTACAAAAAGCTCAAAAGAAGAAACCAATTTTTCTGCTTCAGGCTCAGGCTGCATTTTCAGCTCTTCGTATATATCATTCCAAATAATCTGCCTATCATCGTCGGAATTTGCCAAATCCTCATACACCTTCTTTATGCAACGTGACAGGATCGAATCCTGAATCTGATCAATCGACCCTCTGTATGCATTCTCTGCTATTGCCATCATAAGCTCATACTTATCCGTAATTATCTTGGAAGTGTTGCCGTTTCTAAGCTCCTCTAAATCAACTTCCCAAGGATTAAGACGATTGTCTTTTCTATTTGAAAAAATGATATTTGTTCCATCAAACATATCTGTAATTACATGGTACTCATTTTTGGGATCGAAAATGATGATATCATCATCAGTATTTACTAATAACGATGTTATATACCATTTTATAAAAGACGACTTTCCGGCACCGGAAACACCAAAAACAAAACCATTACCATTTACTAACACCTTTTGGTTGATAGAAATAATTCTTTTGCTGATTTGGTTTATACCAACAACACAAAATTCTTTTTTTTCTTTTATATCTTGAGCATGAAAAGGTTGAAACGCTGCAATATCACTGGTTAAAAAGCTTCTTAAATAATCGACCTGCATTACTCCTAGAGGTAACGCTGTATTCATAGCCGCGCGCTGTTCCTGTGCACCGTAATAGCAGCTAAGTTTGCATCGATGCCTATCACATAAATCTCTCAGTTCTTTAAAAGTATGCTCCATTTCTTCTTTTCCGGTGGCGCTTATAACTATTGTTATTCCCCCATAAAAGAAATTTTGATTCTTAATATTTATCTGATCGATTTCATCCAAGATGGCCTTTTTTTCATCCTGAACCTTTTTTGAAATATCACTCGTAAAATTTTTTCTTCGATTCCTTGTTTCCTGCTGTTTTTCTATTTTTTTTTCGACCTCTAAATATTTATCTTCCAATAAATCAAGTGCATCATGCTTATCAATTGGTATTATATCGACAGTTATAATAGCGTTTGCTCTATAGTTGCATAATTCTTGAAAAAACAAATCTGTTAGCGAGCTTGGAAAAAAGGATATAAACGCAGCTTTTTTATAGTTGTCACCAATTTTCACATATTCATCATTAAATTCTATTCCTTTTACAGGAACAATATCGTTTTTAAAGTCGCGATTATTCTTAATGTATTCATCAATACTTAATAGATATCTCTTTTCTTCATCAGGATTATAAAAATCATAAAGAAGCTCAAGTCTTTCGTCACTTGAAAGAGCTCTTACCTCTGCTTCCAGCGCCATAAAATCACGCCTTAACCCCGCTTCTATTGTATTAAGGTGACTCTTTGCAGCGTTATAATCCGGACGTTCTGTAGTAAACGTAATATACTTTTTTTGCTCAAGCCCTTCATTCCCCTCTGCTTGTTTGGTTCGAATATGTTGATTACACATATTTCTAATTTCATCATATCCATCATTTTTAAGTGGATATAATGTGTGCTCGTCAACTTCTTGGCTGTTTAACTTCCTATTAACGATAGTAATTTTCGTGCGTGCTGTTAAAGACGACAAAAAACTTATGTATGGACTTAAAACATCTCCTTTTTCTTCATCCGAAAACATTTCATAGTTAATATCTTTAAATAGATATGTTTTTGAATATATACCGGCATTATGTTCAAAAATTCCACCCGGACCCACTCTCTTAATTTCAAGAGTTTGTTGCGCACTTTTTGGCATAGACACCAAAAAATCATTTGGTTTAATTTGCTCTTTTACGTTATTTTTAATGATTCCCATTTTATTCTAATCCTTTCTCTTTATCCTAAATGTTTCTTTGAGCGCAGCTTTTATTATTTGGATATTTGTTGCATCTTCCGGTAATACATTTGCAAGTTCCTTTTCCTTTTTTAATCTATTTTCCCGAACAGCCTTTATTGCATCCAAAGATTCGCTAGATGCATACTTGCATGTTGTTCTTTTATGCCCGATTAATTCTCCGGCAATTAGCCTTTGAAAAAAAGTTTTTCCATGTTTTTTTCTAATTGTTAAAAAACACAGCGCTATTATCACCGGCATTCCCATATATACTGCTACAACAATATGGATACCAATTAAGAAATACAAAAGCAAAATTATAAATACGCCTATTGAAACTGAAATTATACCCGCAGCGATTTCTGCCGCACCCAATCCCAGCGCAATTGCACTTTTATAATCATCAACATTTTTTGATATATCAAACCTCAATGACATATAATCACCCCCCCTAGATTCCAAAAGCCTTGTTAATCAATGTCATAGCTCCTTTAACAGCTCCAATACATAAAACAGCTAAAATGATATATTTTAACGTAAATACTAAAATAAGAGGTGTCGTTGCTGTTGTTCCTTCAACAACGGAAAGGAATGGATCTGAATCCCCTGCCGCCATGATATAAGGAAACAAGCATATGGCTATTAACATCACGCCACCCTCTAAGCACGTTGCTATAACATATTTGAAATATGAGACTCCGGTTATTGATATATCCTTGTTATCACTTGCTAACGTAGCAAGCGCAATTGCTCCAAAAGGAATTATGCTATAAAGTTTTAGAAACCTTGTGAAAGCGTAATACAATATAATAACCCCGGCTGCCGCCATAACAATTAGATATAGAAAAGTAATTATGCTACCCAGTATTGTGTCAAAAAAATTACTGTCTGATTCAATTGCTCGGACAAACAAGTCGTCATATATTACTGTAGAATTTGATATTAGAGCATCACTTGTAGTCCCGGTCAACTGCGTTGGTATAAACTCAATAATAGCCATTATTGACTTCATTATTGCCGTTATTATGTACATATTAAAAACGACAACTCCATTAACTAATACAAGCTTAATAAGCATTTTTATCATATTTTGAATCTTTAGCTCATTCTTTGCATCAATACTAGAGGTAAAAAAGCCATATAAAAAGAAAAAAACAACTAACCCGGACCCAACCGCTACCATCGCAGCATTTAGACCACTGACAAAGTTCCATGCATCCGTCTTCCAGTTTGCAGGATTTGTAGTTAAAAGATCTTTAGCATATTTAACCAGCTGATTAAAAATATTATTTCCGTTTATAACATTAGATATCCACGTAACTCTTTGCCAATCTCCAGAAAAGCCAAATGCTTCCATTATCGACTGTCCCATATTTCCTAATCCACCTAACAACATAAATCTTCACCTCTTTAACCAATGCCTAAAAACGATACGACCGCTCCAATGCCGGCCATTATTCCGCCTCCAAGCATGCCTAAAAGATTAGATGAAATACCTATTTGATCCTTCTCTTTTAGCGCTCCGGCGAAATGGAAAGCATTCCACGCAAAAATAATACCGCCAACTACAGCTAACCCCGCAAAGATTAACGTTTTTAATAAAACAAGAGGTTCTAATACTTGATTAATTAACCCGTTATCTGCTGCAAAAACCTGAGAAGTATTTGCCAGCGCTGTCATTGCCGTTACAGCTGTTGTTATCATTAGTTTCTTCTTTTCATTTTTCATTTTGTTATATCTCCTTTTTGTTAAACTAAATTTGCTACATATTCTGTAGCCTCATCCGCATCAAATGATGAATTAAATAATTCCGAAATCTTTTCAAAAGACCAATTGTTTTCAACAAGCGGGAAGAGTGCATTAATCAGTTTTGGCGAATAATCATCGTGTTTGAGCTTAATAATTGTAATGGTTTGTTCTTTGGTTAACGATGAAATATCAACCGTTGTTTCCTTTTTCTTTTTTATAAGGGTCTGAATTCTTTCCCTGTTTTCCTGGAGTATCTCATCATCATATAGATTTGGTAATTCTTTATTAAATTTACTTACCTGTTCCGGCGTTAATGCCAAAAGATCATTAACATCAATTGTATAGACGATATCTTTTCCCTGCTCTGTAGCTATACCACTATATGCCTTCAAAGAGGCGTCATTTAGAAGTTTAAAATTTGACATTTCCAAATTCCTTTCCTTGGAGGCATCATAATCATAAGGTTTTTGTTTATATCCGGAATATCCAATTAAAGGATGAGAAAATAAATTGTACTTATAATCAATAACCGGATCTTCGCCTTCAAGGATTACCAGACATTTCTTTTTTGAAAGTTTTCGTACTTCAGCCGGAGTTCTGAGTTTCCTGCCAAGCCTGTCATAATTGTGAGATGTAGAGCCATGAGACCCTAGACTTTCACCGCTTGATTTTTTGTCTATTGTTTGTTCACCCAAGATATCCTCTGAAAAATATTTGTTGGTTGTCGGTTCATTTCCGCCCAAATAAATTATTGTTGCACAGTTACCCATAAGCGTTTCCCATTCATCTTTAAGCTTTGTCTTTGCCTGAGTTAAAGACTGCAAAATAACCGATACAAACATTCCTCTTGAGCGCATTGTTGTAAGGTCGTTTACAAAACCTGCACCTGTCTCAACGTTTGCCCATTCGTCCATCATATATTGAACCGATATCGGTAATTTACCGCCATAATAGGTATCCGCATATCGATATAAAACTTTTGTCAGCTGCATATATAGCATACTTACAATAAATTTGTATGGATTAACAGTGATTTGATCGTTAATAACAAGATACAAGTCCGTTATTGTTTTACCATCAAAGTCAACGCCGCAACCCAACTCATGAATAGCAATATCATCATCGTCAAATATCTCTAATGTTGAATCCATATTTAAATACTTCATTCGAGAATTAAGTACCGCCACAACAGAGTTAATAGTATCCGTCGGACCTTGCACCGCCTTGTCAAATGCAGTCACGCAACTATCTTTTTGATCCGGCAGCTCATGAAACTTCTTCTCTGTTGGACTTATTTTTCTGCCACCGGTGTTTGGATCATCCTCAATCTTTAAATCGTTTAATAGATCGCAAACCGAACGCATTGTCTTCTTTTCCGAATACTTCCATACATATAAAAAGAAGGACTGAAGTAAATAGCCGGCGGCTTCTACCCAATAAGGGTCTGCAGATGACTGTTTTTGTGATTCTGTTGATTTCATAAAAATCTCTGCAAGCTCAACGCAATCTTCTTCAGATTCTATGTAAATAAAAGGATTATAATGAGCACTTTTTTTAAGGTCTTTTGCATTTCTTAGCATTAAAGCTTTAACAGTATGACCAAATGCTCTTTGTACAGGTCCGGCCATTCTTAAACATTCACCTTTTGGATCCGTAGTAATTGATGAACAATCCAATAGCGACAAAAGATTTGCAAGAACATATCCGGTTGATTTTCTTCTTCCGGATCCACCAATAACTAGTGTATGATTGTTTGATAACGCCGATTCCAATGAAACTCTTAAGTTTTGAGATACTATCCTATTATGCGTATTAAAAGGATGTTTAATCCCTTTTAATATATTTTCTGCCTTTTTATCTGCATATTTTTTTGTTAAATTCTTAGGATCTTCCCATTTTGCCGAACCATACTCCTTACCGGGCATATAGTTTCCCCAATTCCACATTCCAACAGCAACCATAAATGCCCAGACCATAAACATAAGTATTAATCCAAGAGCAGTGTACCTTCCATTAAACTCATCGGCATGAGGTATCAACCCTGCCGGTAATGTCTTTGCCCAGGCTGTCACCGAGTCACCCCAACTCCTTAAACCTAATCCCTCGTGCATTGAAGCTCCCAATTTCCATCCGATTAAAAGAAAAAAGCCTAAGAAAACAAGCCATATAATTAAATACCTTTTATAATTTCTTTGTTTTTCCAATATTATTTTTCTCCTTCATCTTTGCTGCAACTCGTTCTATTTGTTCTTTTAATAGGCTACGTGTTCTTTCAAGTTGCTGTTTAGATTCTTCGATTGAAAAATTCTTTTGTTCAACTTGCATCACTTTACCTTCTGCATCATATTTTGTTTTTTCCAAAAACTCATTTCCAAACATTCTATAGACACCCGGCTCATTAATCGAACTGCGTGGCAACTTCATTGTTTCGTATGAATCTTTATTTATATCTGTAACTACCTCAATGCTCAAAGCATCTTGTCCTACGACACACGCATTATCGAACTCTATTTTAGTTGTTATGTTGTCCATGTCGTTTTTATGGGCTGCTTTTGCAAAGTCAATAACATTATCCTTCGGCATAATATCTCTTAATGATTCATTCATTTTGTTTTTTTTTGTTTCTTCAAAGATTTCCTGCTTCTTTGATAAAACATCTTCGGATTTTTCAACTACCACTTTTTCTTCCGGCTTAAATCCTGCTGTATGTAAAAAAGCTTCTCTTTTTGCTTCCCAATCAAAGGAATCTCTTTCATCAGATACAAATCCTTTTGATTTTACGTTTACGGATCCATCCGGTGAAAAAGATTTTTCAACCGACTCATAATCCATTTTGTTATATGTTCTATCCGTTATCGGATTTTTAGCTTCGGAACATGTACCCTTGATATAGTTATTTGGATTTAATGGATCATAAATATAAACAACATCTCCCGGATTATTACTTTCAACTGTGTCAAGTTTCATTGCCTCTTCTATGGATATTTCCCCATGTTGCGGTAATCCGGCTTCTACTTCTTTCAAGTTATTATCTATATTTACAGCTCCGCCTTCAGAGTTTTTATAATAGTCTTCAATATCTATTTCAACTTTTGTCTCCTGATCAGCTTGGGCTTTGCTTAAAGCATTTAATTCATCGGCTGCAGCTGTGTATTCACTTGCTTCTTTATCAAATGCTACAGCTTTTTCTTTATCACCTCTTTCATAATAAAACGCTGCGCGCTCCTTACTTTCCGCAGCCTTTTTATATAATTGATCTGCTTTTATTTTTGTTTGTTCAGATACGGCACGGTTTTTTTCATGAAACCTATTTGTACATTCTGCAATAAAAGGTCTCCACATTCCTGCATCGTTTGAATCTATGGCAATCTGTTTAAAATCATCGTCTGTATTAAAATCATATAACACCGAACAAAGCACACCATTATTTTTAGCATATCTATCAAGCGTGCTTCCTGTTAAATCCGGCTTGCCATCTTCTACCATTTCCTTTGGAATATTTAGTATTGTAATTTGCCCATTACTTCTTGTTTTTAGGTTATAAAAAGAAGTTATTCCTTTTGTCTGATTTGTAAGGTTTGCTTCTCTTCTTTCGTCCATGAATTTTAACTGTTTCATAAAAGCCTGGATAATCTCTATAGAATGAGTTGTTATTCCACCTACAAGTTTAAATGGCATCGCAATTCCATCCATCATTACTCTCACTATTTCCACTACTTCCTGCATGTTTTCACTCTCCTTTTATTTTTGGGATAATGTCATTTTTAATAGAGCTAACAACTTTTCTTCATCTTCTTCATTATCAAGTATTTCTTTTAATTGCTCCGGTTTCGCTCCGGAATTAAACTGCTTATTTAGAAGATCTAAGACTTTTGGGTTGTAATGCCTTCTAATTACATAAGATAAAAGAGATTCTTTAGAAATCGACTCTTCTTTTGTAAATACCGATATCTTTCTTCTCTTATTATTAGCTACATTAGACAATTGTGTTTGAAGCTGCCTTATTTCAAGATTAATACTATCTATTTTCTTTTTTATTTCTTCGTTTGATTCCAGCAGCCTCTTTAGTTTTTGATCAACCGGATTCATTTCTTCTTTTTCATAAAGAGAAAGATTCTGATTCGTCTTCTCTTTCTCATCTTCCTTGATTGAAGATTCTTCTGTTTTTACATCTTCCGGTTGTGTTTCTTTGCCTTTTTCCGCCTGTTCTTCTGATAAATCCGGTTTAGTCTCTGCTTCATATAAAGTATCTTCTTTGGTTAACAAATCATTGCTTTGAGTTTCTGTATCTGTTTCATTTTGTTTCTCAGCTTCATCCATAACTTGATTAAAGAATTTGTCTTCCGGCTTTTCATTCACTTTGGGATTATAAAGCTTAGTAATATAATGCGGCTTAATATCTGCTCCAAATTCGTTTATTACTTTTTCAACATCTTCTGCATCAACTTTCTTTTGAAATGCTAAAAAAATTTCATTAACAACCTTGTCTTCCAAATAAAGATTGTTTTTTATTAAGTATGTCTTTTCAGACTCTAATCCAAATTGTCGAATAGCTATTGCGTATATATATTTTTGTACAGGGCCGGCTTCTAAGTCATTTACAGCCCTGGCTTCTTCTTCTGAAAACTCTTTTGCAACAATATATTTTTTTACTTGTTCCAGTGTTACTTCTGTCTTGCTACTTCCCAAAAAATCACTCTCCTTTTGTTATTCTTATAAAATTGTATTAGCGCATTTTGCAAAAGTAAATTGCGCGCGCGACAATATTTTATTTTTTTACTAAATACAAGAAGGGCAACCTGTAAGGCTGCCCTTAACCTGTGTTAATTCTTACATACTATGTGAATTTTTGTTTTTAAGCGTATTGCTGTTATTAAGACCTGTTAACTGAATAAGTTCTTTTCTGTTTGCATCATACATATAAACGTTATCAGTAAGCCTATCCATCGGAGCTACTTCTGTAGCATTGACATCGCAAACCATCTGATGAAAACGTTCAATTTCTGCTTCATTATAAGGAGCAAGAATAATCTCGTGAACACTTGAAGGAAGCACAAATGCCTGGTTTTCACCCATGTCTTTTACTGCTTTTGACATAAGATCATCATCATATATACAAGCTGCGCCGAAGAGCATTTCCTTGTTTGATATAACTTTAAGGTTGGAAGGTATTGTTTCAATAAAGTATTCATCAACCTCAAAACCCTTTTTCTCAAAAATTCCTTTAATTATCTCTTTCATATCTCTTACTTCATATGAAACATTTTCCTTTTGTGACTTTACGGCAAGAGCATGAAGCTGTCTTTCGTCTATTCCCACATATTTAAGGTGCTCGTTTCTTACCGTGATAGATGCTTCTTTTCCAACCATAATCTTGTAATATAAGCTCATATCCGAAAAATTCTTATGTGGAATTTCTGAAAGATACTCTTTGTTCGTTTCAGTGCTCATAACACATAATCTTAAATTTTTTTCAAAGTATTCCTGTGTAAAACACTCTTCTGCTACATTTGAAATACCGGAGAACAAAACTTGATTTTCTTTTATGTTGAAACTATCCTTAAGAATATTTTGAATTTTTTCAAATAATTCTTGCTTACCTTTTTCACTGTTTTCAAAAGAATCAACAAAATAATCTGCGTAAATAGAAGGCGCTATATCATTTGTTTTCGGCTTGAAGGCTATTCCTGTAAGTTTTTCGTTGTTTTTCATCACCTCATGGATTGTTACTTCTCCAACTCCGTAAGCTCCTAAATCAATATAATTTCCAATTTCTTCCTTTATCATTTCTGCCAACTGTTTTGCTGTCATTAATCATCCTTCTTTCTTTATAAATTTGAGTGATATATATC
The DNA here is from genome assembly GCA_015057825.1 of Lachnospiraceae bacterium. GTDB lineage: Bacteria > Bacillota > Clostridia > Lachnospirales > Lachnospiraceae > RUG12871. The sequence goes on along the minus strand of SVDN01000002.1, from coordinate 45,027 downwards.
GTGGTACCTTCGATATATTAATTATAAAGCAGGCTGTATTTTCTAAGGTGTGCGCGCGCGACAATATTTTTATTTTTGGCATAGAAAAAGCAGCCTTGTCAGCTGCTTAAATTTGTTCTATATCATCTTTATAAACTCTGTAGGACTTAAAATTTTTATTGATGCATTTTTAAAATCTTTTATATTTCTTGTAACAATACAATCCATTTCAGTGCGCATTGCGGTTTCTGCCATGATTGCATCTTCATAATCTTTCATTTCCGAAGAAACTGCTTTTCGACAATCAAGCGATGTTGTATCTAATATGCCAAACAGTGCGAAAATTTTATTTAATATCTTCCTGGTTTCCTCATCGTTGTGTGTGTTCCGATGCGTAATATAATAAATGTCTGCCACTGACTTTGCTGCTATATATCCTTCAAATTGCTTGTTCGCAGCGCTCATAAATATCGCCTGTGCATCATTTGAAAACGGATCGCGTGATTGCAAAGCATCAATTATAATACAAGTATCAAGCAAAGCTCTCAAATTTTATTCAACCTCTCTTCCCGCGCCTCATCCAGCGTTATATCATTTGGTATTACCCCGAAAAGAGATTTTGCAATATCGACACGATCCTGGTGAGGATTTGATAATTTTGCGACGACTTTTCCATTTTTTGTGATATAAATATCTTCTGTTTCTGCAAGCAGCAAATACTTACCTAAATTACTCTTTAATTCTGTGGCCGTAATAGACATACTCATTTCTCCTTTCTGTATTCTTCTAATTTCATAATATTATAATCGTATGGTTTTGTCAATATATCGTTCGGTTTTCTATAAATCTCGTTCGATATTGATTGTGTCTACGGACTGGGGTTTCTCCGGGCTTAAACAGCCTGGATTATTTTTATTGTATATACAAACATATGTTGTATATACGTTTTTGTATATACATTTTTTTGTTTTTAGATTTGTATATACAAGTGCCCTATTCCTTGAAATAACAGGCTTTGAGCCTGTATATACATTTTTAACAAATGCATTTTGTATATACAACAAGTGTTCGTATATGCACATTTGTATATACGTTTTTCGCTTGTATATACACTTTTGTATATACATATTTGTATATACAAATTATTTTTTCCCATAGCTGTCAGCTTTTTTCTTTTTTATTCGTATTGCAAGATACGCATCTGTACCCACAGATACATCTTGTTAGGGGAAAATTCCCCTAAGACCCCTGTTTCGCTAAAACGTATATACATTTCAGCTGGTTTTGTATATACAAACTGCTGTACTTTGCATTTTTACTGCGTTTTTTTGTATATACACTTTGTTAAACCTATGTATATACAAATTCAATTTGTATATACACCATTATTTTCCAACTGTATATACAGACCGCTACAAGGCGCAATTTCACTGCCTTTTCTTGTATATACACATTTGTATATACAAATTTTTGCTTTATAGTTTGTATATACATTTTTGTATATACAAAGCTTAATCCCGATTTTTGTATATACGTTTTTGTATATACAAAGCCTGTTTCCGGCGCATTTGTATATACACTTTCGTATATACAACTCTTGAACGACGCACTATTACTGCATTTTTCTGTATATACAAGTCTTTTTTGCTTTGTATATACAAATTTACAACCTTAAAGTTAAATCTTTCTTCATTTTGCTTCTAATGATTTCCTTTTTTATTAACCTGTTTACCGCAGACAACTCTAATTTCTTCTGATAGCTATTTTTTCTTTTCAGTTTATAATAATCATCGTTCATCGATTTAAGTTGCTTTACTTCAGAATCGGATATTCCGTGTGACTCAAATTTGTTTTTTAGATCTAAATATAAAAGATATTCTTTTTCATAGTTTTTATCTCCGTTTAAGAAAAGAAGCGCCTTAGTTTCAGCCTTAATCATTTTTTTATAATCATTAATTGCCGGAACATACGGTTTAATATTTTCTTCAAACATCGGATCTGTTACCGGGTGTTTAAATATTTCTTCTTCCAATCTTGCTTTGGCCGCAATTAAAGAAGCTAAATTTGATATCCCATACTTTCTTATTACGTCCAGCTCGATCATTTCTTTTTTTAGTTCTTTTTGTTCTTCGCTTTGGATCCAGGAAGGCGTCCTTCTTTTAATAACATGGAGACTTAACATCCTTCTAAAATGTATTTTTTCATAATATGTCATCTGCTTATATCTTTTATAATTCCTTTCACCAAACGAAATGCTTACTATGCTCTTTCCCGGTGCTTTAAGCCGTGTTTTATCAACTCCTCTAAACTTCATAGCAATTCTTTCCTTTATAGCTGCTTCCGAATATCCCACACCTAATGAATATAGCCTTCTATAACGCTCCATCCCATCACATTTAACCGCAAGGTGTTTACCATATTTGATTCTAAACCCGGCTGCTGTTAATGCCTCTAAAAAGCTCTCAAAGCTATTTGACTGTTCAATAGCTGCATCTACTATTTCTCTAATATATTCTTTATAATTGGTTAACTTATCTTTGTTAAACTTTTTATATTTAAGAGGCTCTAAGCCGTGCTCCAAACAAAGTTTATCAACTAAAGGTTGCATATACTTTTCCCAATCTCCATTGTTGTATCTGAATTTCAAGCCATCTGTGAAGCGTACAGAATTAAAGACTATATGCCCATGAACATGTTTTTTATCAACGTGACAAGCTGTTATTATTTCGTGGTTCTCTGCTAAGTACTTTTCCGCAAATTCGTTTATTATTTCAAATGCTGTTTCCGGCGTGACATTCTCTTCTTCAGAAAACGAAATAATAATTTGATAGCCATCTCTTCCAAATTCCTTATCATATGATTTTTGTGTTGCAACCATTTCTCTTAACGTATTTGTCGTGGTACAGTTAAAGCTATTCACATATTTGCATTCTTCTGTTTTGCCGGGATTTTTAATATATTCTATTAATTTGTTAAGATGATCATGAAAACCATTCTTTGACATTTTACAGTATGAAATCTTTGTTATTGCCATATAAACACCAGCCTTTCCCAACTATAATTATACCAATTATCAGCATTCTTAAGGATTGCGTGCGCGACAGTATTTTTATTTCTGCAATCAAAAAAAGAAGGCGGTGGAAAAACCCGCCTTCCTCTTAGAGAAAAAAGTATCAATATAAACTCCTACAAGTTACATATTGTTTAAGCAACTAAAATTGTGAGTTTTGTTTTCGTGCTGTTTATATTGATAATAATATTTTAAAGTATTACAACATAAAGGTAAATTGCGCGCGCGACAATATTTTTATAATCTTTTTCCTTTTTTATTACTATAATTATTTCTTTTTATAAGGCTTTTGGCTTGCTTGTTTAAAATTCTTTCAAGCGTCTCCAACCTTTTTTCCTCAAGATTGTATTTATTGTGTCTTTGAAATCTTATTGTTCCCAGGCTTTCAATTATATCTTCACACTCAGCACTCATAAAGGCTTTTGCCACATATTCATAAGAACCGCCAAGTTTATGCCCCTGTGTGTCTAAATAAGCTTCGATATTTTCAAAATCATCTGACATAGCTCTGCATAAAAGGCTGTAGTTATAATCAAATAGTGGCGAGAACGCTTTTATTTCGAACGTCTCATTATCAATTAGATATCCGAAGTTTCCGGTGTGGCGATCCGGATTAAAAATAATAGAATCAAATACTATCATTTTTCTAAATTCTGCTTCATATCCTAACTCTTTACATGCTTCAAACACTTTTTGCATTGTAGTATTTTCACCAATATGATACTTATAAAAAGGAACAAACCCTACATCTTCAGACGTGAACATTCCACACCTTGTACACAGGCTGCCCTTATACATTTCTAAATCATATTGAACTGCTTTCTTATCAAAAGTCTTTGCAATTTGAGATGCATAAAATTCAGAATAAGGTTCTAAGCCGGCGTTGGCAAATCCGCTAGATCCTTTTTTGTATATATAAATGTTATCTTGTTGTTTTTTCCAACACTTCTCAAAGCTTCCTTCCGCTGTTATCTCCGGAGAAGATGAAGAAAGTTTAAGGCCTGCAAGTCCTGTTTCAAAAGCCGTTTTTTCAGCTACGTCAGTAAACTCATTATTATATAAATTTACTTCTTCCCATGTAAGCTTTGATGATTTTCCTTTTATCCATAATGTATCATTTAAGCCCAATGCATGTGTTATTTCAATAAAGCCCTTCTTATTATCTATTCCCCACTCTTTAAGCCATTTTTTGAAATGCTCTTTGTGCTTTGCATAATTTCTTGATTCTACCCATGCATCAATATCATTTAACCAGCACGGAAGATTATCTTTATAACGGTTTGTTTCTTTGCAAACATAATCCAACATTCCGCTTTCCAGCGAAAACTCAATTATCGGATTGTCTTTATTCATCAATAAATATATACTGCTCATAATATTTACCTTTATTCTAAACTACATTCTCTTGGGCTTATTTTTTTTTTAGTTTTGGTTTATTATTGATTATACTATTATCAACAAATACTTTTATTCTTTCCAAATACAAATCTTGACACTCTTTACAATAATCTAATAACAGACTATAGTCTTTATCAACCTGTGCCCGATGAAGAGCATTATAATAAACACTCTTCGTTTCATCTTGAATAATAATTGGTATTTCTCCACTGTTGATACATTGTTTAAACATAATCATTCTTCCGGTCCTGCCATTGCCATCTTGAAACGGATGAATACTCTCATATTTTGCATGAAATTCTATAATGTCTATTAGTTTCTTCTCTGAATTATTATAATTATCAATTAATTTCTTCATTTGCATAGGCACATCTTCAGGTGGTACCGTTATAATATCAGATACGATATTTGCCTTGTTTTTATATGCTCCAATCGGGTATCCGTTGGCCATATCTTCAAAAACACCATTTTTAAGCTGATAATGAAACGACATAATTAATTCTTCTGTTAAAGGATCATCAATTTTTTTTAGCATTTCGTTAAACATCTTAAAGTGTCCATTCATTTCTTCAATGTCTTTTGCTTTATATACCTCAACACCATTAGATACAAGTGTTCCTGTATCGAATAAGGACGCTGTCTGCTCGGATGTTAGTGTACTTCCTTCAATTTTGTTTGAATTATATGCCATTATTTTTTGAGTTATTGCATAAAGTCCTTTTCTGTTGTTAATTCTGAAATCTTCTAAAAGCTGTTGCTTAATGCTTAAACTTATTTCTTTTGAACTTAACATTTTTTTCCCTTCCGTTAATTACTTGTTATTAAATATTATATTAGATATTTACAAATATTAAAACTACCTAATTTTCCCGTTTCTCGGATTATTATATGTTCCATACTGATTACAAGTCGTACAAGTTTTTGCCCATCCGTGCTCTTTACAAAAGGAGTTTACTTTTAATCTTTTTCTTAAACAAAATAGATTGCATATAAAACAATAAACTGTGCTCCAGGTAAACTTTGTTAGATATCCCTTCTGACAACAACAAGGCTCTTCGCCGTATATATTTTTAGGGTTAAATTTTATTTTTATACCGAGCCTTTGTTTCATGCCCCTTATTACTCCTTTCCTTGACTTCCTCACATAATACATTTACTTTTTTGGGTGTGGTCAAATTACATTCCGATGCACTTTTCATGAAGCACATCCAATGAGTTTTGGAGCGCTTGTCTCCGAAAAGCGGCTTAAAATCAATGTTGGCCAAAATCTCACTTGTTTTAATCTGGTCTTCGTTCCACTTAAAAATGAGAATCCCATCGCGTTCGAGAACCCTCATACATTCATGCATTCCTTGATTTATATATGTTGACCAATCTTTAGGAAGCACTCCATATTTTGCACGCAGCCAACTAGTTTCTCCTGCACGGATAAGATGTGGTGGATCAAAAACCACGAGTTTGAAACTATTATCCGGGTAAGGCATATTCCTAAAATCAATCTTTTCATCTGGCTTAATAACGAGTTTTCTGCCATCACATAGAGTAGTTTCTAATTCTCTGTTGTCAGCAAAGATAACATCGGGATTGTTCTTATCAAACCAGAACATCCTGCTCCCACAGCAGGCATCTAATATTTTCTTCATAATTACTCCTCGCTTTCTATTTTTCCATTCTTAGTTTGCTTAAAAACTCATACACATACTCATCTTGCCTTTTCAAATATTTGAACAACTCGCGCTTATCGATTTCCGAATAAAGCTGAGAGTTGTTGTTTTTGGCGATCTGGTTGATATTAACACCTATCTTGTTAATTTCATTTACCAAACGTTTAATAGCAACATAACTTTGCTGATCCAGGCGTTTAATATGCGGCTGATTTATCAAAAGCCTTATGTACTGACTTTCAGTAATCCCTATTTCAGCAGCGGCTTTTTTTAACTTTTGACGGTCTGATTCCTTAAGGCGCAGCTTAAATACTTCAGGGTATATTTTTTTTCGCATTGTTACACCCCTTACTCAAGCTTATTATATTCAATATACGGCTCTTCTGTGCCGCTTAAGCTGCTGCTTAAAGACTGTGTTTTATCGCCATAAAGATCATGCTGGACCATTTGATGCCAATAAGCATTTATCGCTGTGTCGCTGGAATATAACGCCGCCACCAGGTATGAGTAAATATTTGTTATTTTTGTAGTTACGCTGTTCAAGTTCTCAATTACATATTCGAGATTTTGGCGTTTAAGCTTTAAAAATTTTGCACGAAGAAGTTTGGCCGGTATTTCGCAACCACTTGCTGTAAAGCTTTTCCGGTTAAAACAAACAATATCAACCATAATGCGATATAAATCATCGAAAAGCTCTTTGTTTTTAATTGTTGCAACAGACATATAATCGTCATACTCAATGTTGGCTTTTATTATTCTTTGCGTTTCATCAACCTGCCTTTCGTCAATCAATTGATCATCTTCCTGCTCGCTTATATATATATTATTATTACTTGATTGATTGATTGAATTATATAACTCAGTATGGTTAATATCAGTATGGTTTGCTTTCGCATATTGAAAGTTTAGACTTTCATTTTCCGAAAGTCTGAGATTCTCTTGTAAGTCTAGACTTTCGCATTTAGGGGGATTTTTTTTCTGAAAGTTTAGACTTTCATTTTTTGTAAGTCTGGAATATCTATGATTATTACTGCCTTCTACAGTATCAAAAGTAGATTCATCATCCGGTTTGTCACCTTTTAGACTTTCGCAATCAGAAGAATTATCGTCAAGTTTAGAAAGTACTTTGCAGAAGTTTTTAACATATAATTTTGTTGGTCTTCCTTGACCTTGTTTTTTTCTTTCTATCAATCCTACTCCTTTTTCGGAATCAAGCTCGGCAAATATCTTTACGCATTTAGTAGAACCTACTTTTATTTTCTTGCATGCCTCTTCAAGTGTTAGGTAGATAAATACTCTTCCCTGATCATCGACCCACCCATTCTTTCTAGATAAGCTAACTCTATCTAACATAATGCTATACAGTAGTCTTGCATCGTTTGATAAATGCTCAAAATAAGGCGAATCAAACAAATCCATAGGTATGCATAAATGCTTAAATTGGGACGATTCTTCGCTGTAATAGTATTCAAAATTCATGTTGATTTTCCCCCGGTTTAAATTTAGTTATAAATATTTTTTAACCACAGCCATTGCATCGCTAATGCCCTGGTAATATACTTCATCACTATATCCTAATGGATTATTTAAATCCGCAAATTCATTTAATATATCTGTTATTAATGGATTATTTAAGTCACATATTTCTACATTTAACTCATTGCATTTTATGTGGCAGTAGTTCTCCTGTGCTGCTCTTTCCTTTGGCACTGTTTTACTTTGTATCATTGATGTCTCTCCTACTTCTTAAAAATGCTTATGTCTTGATTATTAACATCCAAGGAAGTCCCCTTAAACACTTCTTCAGGTGTCATATTAAGAGCAACCGCAAGACTTAATAAAGTTTTTAAGCTTATTTCTTGTTCGTTTCTTTCTATTCGATATATGGTGCTCATTGTTACACCACATTTTTCTTCTAGAACAACCGGTGTAATATCTTGCTGTAATCTTGCTGAATTTATATTGCGCGCAATTAATACTAAATCATTGCTGTGTTCTCTCAATTGCCATCACTCGCCCTAAAGCGACTTACCTTTCTTCAGTTGCTTGTTATTGTCAATAAGTGTCAAATATTCATTCCAGTCTTTTGCGCCACCCGGAACCTCTAAAATAGAAGCTTTATATCCAAGGGCTGAATATTTTTCTGAAAGCTCGTTTGCTGCCGTAATTCCCGGCTTATCCATATCAAGAGCAAATACAATTTCCTCAATGCCGTCATAATCCCTTAAAAACGTTTCAAGCGGATTATCTGCACAGCCATTCATTGCAAGCTTGTTGGAAGTATAATCGTTTGAAATATCTATATAGCTCATAAGATCAATCGCCGCCTCAAAAACAATAAGCTTTTTGCTGCTTTTATTAACATCAGAAAAACCATAGCTTTTATCTGAACCTTCAGCATCTCCTCTAAAACTCTTGCCGTTATAAGATGACGTACCCTTTAAGGCTATGTGCTTTACACTACCATCCGATGCTTTAGAACAAAACGCTATATTGTGGTATTCTGCTGTCTCATAAATTTTTCCGGAATAAACAAATTTATCTACTACACGCTTAGATAAGTGTCTTTTTTTTATCAAGTATCCATACAGCCGTTTATAATCATCGGCCGGCTGTGGCGGAACAAAGTTTATTGTTTGCTTTATATGTTCTGATTTTTCAAGAGTTGTTTGTTGAAGTGGTTCGTGAAAATTTAAATCACAAATCTTTTTTACTGCTTCTGTAAATGAAAGTCCCGGTTCCAAAATTTTCATAACAAAATCTATCTGTGAGCCACCCGTATGGTCAGAAAAGCGAGAATATGTTTTATCTTCATATATTCTTATTGAATCGAATTCTTTAAGCGAGTAGTAATGCCCTACTCTTACAGGCGTAAGACCATAAGAACGCGCAAGACCGGTTAAGGAAATAGATTTTGCAAAGGCTATTTCTTCATCAGTAACTCTAATTTTTACGTTTTCCATGCTGATAAATCCATCCTTTCATTGTGTTTAAAGAAGCCTAAGGGAATCGAACCCTTTAAATATCTCGGGTAAGGATTTGCACCTTACATGCCGTTCTTTGCGTGACCCTTACGGCAAAGGTAAGGGGGTCCTGCGTCTACCTATTCCGCCACCGAGATATAAGGTTACAGTTATTAACTTCCATATATTTCATCAAAGAGACTTATGTTTTCTACTTCTTCATCAAGCGGATCTTCAAGAACTGAGTTTTCTTCATCTTCAATTGTTTCTTCAATTATCTTTTTTTGCTTTTTATTTACTGAGGGTTTTGGAGCTTTGTCCTTTTCTTTTGGCATTTTTTCTTCGGGTTTTTCAACCAGCCTATCTTTATCAGCTAGTTTATAGAGCGCTGCCATAATCAAATCCGTTTTCCTATCAAAACCAACTGTTTGAGGATTTGAAAGCATTTGCGCTATTAATGGATGTTTTTCCTCGTTAACTCTGAATATTACGTTCATAGATTATCCCCTCTTTCTTTTCAGCATCTGCTGCATAATATATTCATATCCTTTTGCATTCGCATTAAGATCAAGAACAAAGCTTGTCTTGTTGGCATTATAACTACCGAAATTCTTAATAATCATTGAACCGCCACCCATAAAAACAACCGGTGTTCTTTCGAGGTTAATACGAAATTCTTTAAGGCGACGGAAAACGTATTCTGAGTACTTTTCAAGCTCTTCCTGGATAATGTTTAAGTATTCGTCATTTGTTGATTGCTTACCGCTATTGATAGCTTCTGTAATGTCGTAATCGCTGATTTCGTTGTAAAATTCAGATTCTATGCGTTGCTTAATCATTGTATAAAGATGGAGAGATGCTTTGGTATCAATCATGCATTCTTCAATAAGCGGTTTTCCTTTAAACATCGGGAGAACAACCATTGTTCCGCCGCCAATATCTACCAATACACAATGACCCTCTGCGTATTTGCTAATATTCGGCGCGATAGCAGAATGACCTTGTACGAAAACTTTGCATGCTTCAAGGCTAATTACATATCGTTTTCCCTCGAACTTAAAAACAACTTCCGAATTTTTCATAAGATAGTTTTTAAAGTTATCTTTCTGTTTATCAAACCATTTAAAAGGCAAACCAACTGCAAGAAGTATATTTGCTTTGGTAAGGTTTCTTGCTTTCATTTCTTTTGCAATTGCCGCAAGCGTTAAAAGATAATAATCCTCTGTTTGTGTCTTGTCTTGCGTATCAACAAAATAAACTTGTTCTCCGTTAAGCGAATATAACTTACCATCGTATTCCAAAATGTCTTCAAGATTTTCCGGTTTTGTTTTTATTTCTGAGATTGCCGCAGGGAAAAGTGTATGCGCGGTTTTGATGTTTTTAAATCCGTGATCGACTCCCACAATGATTCTAGGTGTTTTGTTTTCCATGTTATTTACCTTCTTTCTCTAAGATTTTGCGCCTTATTCAAAGACGCCTCTTTCATACAATTTGTTAAATTTTTCGGTATCTATATAGATTTTTGCATTCTTAGCTGAGCTGGTTTTTCTTGAGAATGTGGATCCCCAACGTGAGTTAATCGCCTGATACAAAAAATCCTTTGAAAACCCAAGTTTAGCCATTTCGCTGACAGACATTACAGGCTTTGGATATGTCATTAATATCCCCCTCTCTAAATTATTAATGATTAGATACTCGTTTTAGGTAACTTTCAAATTTTTCGCGGTGAATAAGCCATTTTGACGTTTTTGCAGGTGATGCTCTCCACGAAAACTCTCTGTCTTTATCTTCTTTAATAAGCTCTAATAATAGTGGTTTTGAGTAGCCTAATTTAGCCATTTCGGCGAGGCTATATACTTCTTGCTGCATCGCTTCGCTCTCCTTTCCTAATACTTTTTTTATATAGTTGTAATTCTGTCAAGAATTACAACGTTATGTTATTCGTAGAATAACATCGCGCGCGTAGCGCGCTAGTTTTCCGTTGATTCTTCTTTGGTTTGAGGACTTTCTTTCGGCAGTGGTGTTCTTTTAGCAATTCGCATTCCGTCTCCCAAACCTTTAATTAGCGCTCTTTCTACCAGCGTTGTTTCCGGTAGAACTTCTGCAATTGTTCTTAATACGCTTTCTTCGCTTAGATCAATTCCATGTACTATATGATTCATAAACAACACTCCTTGTATTCTTTGAAACAATTATAATATTCGTCGAAACCTTTTGTCAAGCGTTTATGTTTCAAAGAAACTTTTTATTGACATCCTCTGTTTCAATGTTTAAAATCAAAGTAAAAGCTATATTAAAACTACGCGTATATAACACCAAGCCTAAGGAGTTGGTACCATGGAAGAAAACATTAGGGAGCTATTTGAAGAAGTTAGAAGAATACACCAAACAAATCAAAAATGTGATATACGTGCATTAGATGACGCAGCCAGAAAAGATTTTTTAAAAACACACGAGCGATTGTTATCTATAAAAGAGATAGACCAAACAATTGAAGAAGTACGTGCAGAAATGAGGATTAACAATGAGTGATTTAATTGTTCAGGCATTTGCTGTAATTGATACTAATGTAATTATTTCAAGTATGATTGGAGACAACAATTACACCAAAAGCTGTTGTTTATATAATGCGTTATCTGAATAGGTTCGTAATAAAAGATAAACAACGTTATCTTGAAGAAATGCGAGATTTACAAAAAAATCTTAATCCTGAAAAATATAAAAAAATAGATAGTTATAAGTCTGTACATAAATATGACAACAAGAAAAACATCCAAACTACTATTACCAAAACCAATCATAGAAAAAGATAGAATGTGAATTTTTAGTAATGAATGAACGAATTAAAATATTAAGAAAAACACTTAAGTTAACACAAGAAGAATTTGCAAACGCAATTGGGGCTCAAAGAGCTACAATTGCTAACTACGAAAAAGGAAGACGCGTTCCTATCAACACAGCAATTTCTCTCATTTGCACCAAATTTAATGTAAATGAAGATTGGCTTCGAACCGGCGAGGGCGAAATGTTTATCACGCGTGACAGAAGCGAAATAATTACAGACTTCATGACTGAGCTCTTAAAAGACCAGGAGTTCAAATACAAACAAGAAATAATTGAATTGCTTGCGTGTACAACAATGGAAGAGTGGGCTGTCATGTTTGAATTCTCTACAAAGGTTGCAGCACTGCCATCAATTCAAAAAGCCCTTGCTGAAAGAAAAAAACGATTAGAAAAAGAAAATGCAACAGAAGAATAAACTACTGCTGCATTTTCTAATAATATAAATGCTATATCAACTTAACTATAAAACGATATATCATTTTAAGAACTTCTTCAGAAAGCTCTACTGAATTGATTAACTCAATTATCAATTCCTTATAATTCATATTTTTCACTTCCTTACACTTTATTTTTAGGCAATGCCTACATAATAAATATGGGAGATAAAGGAATAGATAAAAAAGCTTTAGAATAAAGGTGATTTAAATGGTTTTTAACGACATATATGATATGACACAAGAAGAAAACATTTTTTGTGCAAAAAGAACTCTTGTTGATGCGGTTTATAAGGCCGCTAACCTTGAAGGAATTGCCGTTACATTTGCACAAACTACAGATATTATTAACAATATAAATGTTGCTTCTTTGACTCCAACAGAAATTAATAAAGTGTGTTGCCTTAAGGACGGCTGGGAATACCTTTTAAATAATCTTAACAAGCCACTTGATTTAGTCTTTTTAGAAGAATTACATGAAATAGTAGCCAGATTTGATGTTCCTTACTCTTATCTTGGAAAACTAAGGACAGAAGATGTAATTATAAGCGGTACTTCATGGCGCCCAACTTTGCCAAATGCAGATTTAATACATTCTGAACTGTTAAACAAGGCAAATATTCCTTGCATTACAGAGCGTGCTATTAAAACCGGACTTTGGCTTATGAAAACACAACCTTTTAAAGACGGAAATAAACGAATTGGTTCATTTGCTATTAATAAAATTCTAATAGAAAACGGCAAAGGTTTATTTAATGTAGCTGTAGAAAAGGACGGAATCTTTAAAGAACTACTTGTAAAATACTACGAAGACGACGATTTAGATCTTCTTACAAGTTGGTGTTTTGAAAATTGCCTTGAAGGAACAACAAAAGCGAATAACCTAAAGAAGAATAAATCTCTTTAAAGAAGTGGGGGATTATAATGTATACGATTGTTAACAAAGATAATTACAATGAATATTTGATATCTCAGGGCATATCCAACCAATGGATAAAGCGCGATTTTGTTTTTGATGTAGAAAAATACATTGAATCACCTCTTCAAAAAGTTCTTTTAATTAGTGGCCTTAGAGGAACCGGGAAAAGTGTAGGTATCCTTCAATCAATAAAAGATAGAGATGCTGTATATATTATTATTGAAAAATCAAACCTTGCGGTTAACCCGGAAGAAATAATAAATCTTTTGAATCGAGTAAAAGAGCATATAATTTGTATTGATGAATACAGTTGGATAGATAACGAAGGTCGAAACATCCTTGACGCATATTTAGATACACTTACAAAACAAGGTAAAAAAGTTATTATTACCGGCACAGAATCTTTATGTATTGAAGCGTTAAAAGGCGGCGAGCTCATCCACCGTACAACAACCATTCAAACCAATCATATGTCATTTTCGGAATATTGCAGGATCTTTAACAAAGAACCAAACAAAAACAACTGTGAGAAATTCCTCACTGAAGGTGGTATTTTTGAAGATTATGTTGTAAACAATGCTGACAGCATGAAAAGCTATATTGACAACTCAATTGTAAATAATTTGCGTGCCTATGTAAAAAGTTCATCTTCTTTGGTTGATGAAAATAAAATTGGCACTTTAATTTACACTGTTTTCTACCGAGCAATTCGCAGTATTGTTGACACAAAGATAAAATTTTACAATTTATCGCAGGAATCAATAGCTGCTCTTGATCGTCTAAATATAGATCCTGATTATACATTTGTTAATCCCTCAGAAGTGGATTTGGTTGCAAACATTTTAAATCAAGCCGGTGTTATAATCAAAGTACCGAACTTCTTTCAAAGAGAAAATAAGTTAGCCGATTATTCCCTGGAGCAAGATTATAAAACTTACATTGTTAATCCGGCAATTACATATCAATTTTTAAAAACTATTTTTGCAGATTTCGAGGATTCGTCCCTTAAAGGACTGCTCTACGAAGCAAATTGTATGGTTGATATGTATTATTCAAAGCTTCCAATAGACAACATTTATTTTATTGAATCCAGCCTTGCCGAAAACTTTGAGATTGATATTGCAATTGTTCAGAATGATGATTCTTTGAAAAAACAAATATATCTGTTTGAATGTAAGCTGGATCCTAATGTAAGCACATATAACAAAAATTGGTCTATTTTAAACGGGAAAGTCGAGAAAGCTATTAATGAAATATATCCGGATGCTGAAATAAAATCTAAATACATTATTCATCCCGGTGAAACTTCTTTACAACGTGATAGTGCCAATAATCCGGTCATTGTTACAAATCAAGATGACATCTTATATGATTATTTTAAGGCAGACAAGCATATAGAAAAACTATCAACTGTAAAAACTCTTAAAAAAAAACATAAAACACTGTAGAGGAATTAAAAATGCCGCATTATTCTAAACGAAAAGACGGAAGGTATGAAACAGCTGTTTTTATCGGCTATGATAAAAAAGGCAAAAAAATATATAAGCATCTTTATGCTAAATCCAAAAATGAGCTTGAACGAAAAAAAGCCGAGGTTCTTTTAAATAAAACATCTTATCTCAGAAGCTCAGATGTTTTATTTGGAGACTATGCAAATCGATGGCTGAAGTTGTTTAAGGCTAATAAGTCACCAAAAACATATGATATGTACCAATCTGCCGTTAACAATTATCTACTTCCAAGCCTGGGAATGCTAAAATTAAAAGATGTTCAAAAGTCAGATATTCAAAACCTGGTTAATGAAAACTATGCGAAACAACGAACCTGCGAAATCATTGTTTTAACGATAAAGCAAATTTTAGAATTTGGCTGCGAAGAAGAAATCTTATCACGAAACGTTTGTAAAGGTATCGATAAGCCAAAGAAAAAAGAATCAAAAAAGCGCGCATTAACCAAAGAAGAAACAGCTGCTATACTGTCTGCAGATTTTACAGAAAGAGAAAAAGCCTTTATTTTGATACTTTATTACTGCGGATTAAGAAGAGGAGAAGCGTTAGCTCTTACACGTAAGGATATTAATTTTAAAACCGGACTTTTAACTGTTAACAAAGCAATAACTTATGTTGGAAATGATGCAATTTTAAAAGATCCAAAAAGTAAAGCCGGTAATAGAAGTGTTCCAATGCCGGAAGCTTTACAAGAAGTCTTAAAGCTATATTTAAAAAAGAATAAGGGATTGTATCTATTTACCTGCGCTGACGGCAGTATTATAACAAAAAGTGCTTTTAGAGTTCTTCAGACTAATATTATAAAAAAGGTTAATGCTGCAATGGGCGGAAATGAACATCTTATTTTAACTGATATCACACCTCATATATTACGTCACAACTATTGTTGCTTACTTTACTACGGCGGTGTAAGTATTAAGGAAACAGCCAAGCTCTTGGGACACGCAGATACAAAAATGGTTTTAGAAGTATATAGCCATTTAGACGAAGAACGTGAGCAGACACAAAGTAAATTAAATCAAATTTTCAATGCTGAAAAACAAAGTGTAAATCAGCTGTAATAGTCACTATTATTATATAATTATTTCGTCAGATACTCGTCAATTTTTCAAAAAACGTTTTATTTATGGGGTTTATAGAGCCTATCAAAACGACTCTTAATCAGGGTGTGCAGGGTTCGAGCCCCTGGAGGCGCATTTTTTATGCCTAAATATTAATTAATCAAAGAAAGAACTCCGTCGGAGCTCTTTCTTTTTCGCATAAATGCGATATATACGTTCCCTGCGGGAATCGAACCCACAGCTAATGCTTAGGAGGCATTTGTTTTATCCGTTAAACTAAGGGAACAATAAAGCACAGCTATTATATCATATAACTGTGCTTTTTCCTACTTGTTTTTATTCCTTCGTTTCTCGAAATCAACGTATCCCTGAAGCCAAATCGGACCCTTAAATCGTCTGCCGATTCTCGGTTCTCCAAGCAAATCTTTGGCATTTATTCCAACATCGAAAATTAAAGAATTGCAGTCCAATGTCAGAATATAGACTTCTTCATCGGTTAAATCGTTCTTTTGCTTGGAAATGTTTACGATTTCTCCTATAACACTGTATAAATCACATTCCACTCCATAAGGCATAAATGTGGATTCCACAATGGTAAATACGTCCTCTTTTAATATTCGCCTTGATATTTTTGATACCGTATCAAGCTCGTCCAAAGTAAGAGTTTCTATAGCTTCCGTATCTCCTTCTTTTGCGGCGGCCATAAGATTTTGACGATTACGAAGGTCTTTCTTTGCATTGTTTATCTGCACCTGAGTCTTTTGAATCGGGAAAAGAATGGTTCCCGAAGTGGACAGTGCCGAAAACTTAACATCATAAGGGCCTTTTTTAAACCTTTCATGTACCAAAGAGTCTATATACTCCATGGCATTTTGCAAATAAAAAACCAAAGAAACGCCTACACGATAATCATCACATGCTCCGGCAAAAGAGGTTTTTGATATATGTTTTTCAATCAAAATCTCTTTATTTTCCTGAGAACTTTTGCCCGTTATGTATGGGAAGTAGTATTCAACCTCGATTTTCTGGTCTTTTTTTGCCACTCCGTGTACCATAAGGCCAAAACCCTCACCGAACTCTCTTCTGATTTCGATAAGTGATTCCTCACCAACGCTGTTGATTCTTTGGGTAACATATGGGCTTTCAATAACCATATTCAGCAAAGTATCAACTCTTGATTTAGTTAAATATTCACTAAAACCAATGGCTCTTAAATAGTTATGCATTAGATCTCCTGTTTTTCAATCTTTGTAACACCATTCATATACTTATGAAGAACTTCCGGAATAAGAATGCTTCCGTCAGCCTGCTGATAATTTTCCATAATAGCGGCTGTGGTTCTGCCGATAGCAACACCGCTTCCGTTAAGTGTATGAACAAACTGTGCTTTATCACTTGCATTATCTTTGTATTTAATATTAGCACGACGTGCCTGGAAACTTTCAAAGTTACTGCAGCTTGATATCTCAACATATCTGCCGTAGCTTGGCATCCAAACTTCGATATCGTATTTCATTGCAGCCGTAAATCCAAGATCGCCGATGCAGATTTTTACAACTCTGTACGGAAGGCCCAAATATTGAAGCACTTCTTCCGCATCTTTTGTAAGCTTTTCAAGTTCTTCATAAGAATCTTCAGGTTTTGTAAACTTAACAAGCTCAACCTTGTTGAACTGATGCTGACGAATAAGGCCTCTGGTATCACGTCCTGCCGAACCTGCTTCCGCACGGAAACATGCTGTGTATGCGCAATGTTTTATAGGAAGCTTCGATCCATCCAAAATCTGATCTCTGTACATATTTGTAACAGGAACTTCCGCTGTCGGAACAAGGAAATATTCTTTTCCGTCGCCGTAAACTTTGTATGCATCTTCTTCGAATTTAGGAAGCTGACCCGTACCCGTCATACTTTCTCTTGTAACCATGAAAGGTGGGAAAACTTCTGTATATCCATGTTTTGATGTGTGCAAATCAAGGAAAAAGTTTCCGATTGCACGCTCGAGTCTTGCGCCCAAACCTCTGTATACGGTAAATCTTGAACCGCTTATTTTTGCTGCTGTTTCAGGATCCAATATGCCGAGTTCCGCACCCAAATCCCAATGCGCCTTTGGTTCAAAGTCAAATTTTGTAGGCTCTGACCATTTACGGATTTCAACATTGTCTTCGTCTGTTTTTCCTTCAGGAACAGATGGATGAGGAATGTTTGGAATTGTAAGCATATAAGCATTTAATTCTTCATCCGCTTCCGAAACTTTTGCGTCAAGTTCCTTGATTTTTCCGGCTAAAACTTTCATTTCTTCCATCAAAGCGCTTGTGTCTTTTCCTTCTTTTTTCATTACAGGAATCTGCTTTGATGCTGCATTCTGCTCACTTTTAAGTTTTTCGACTTCTCCAAGCAAGTTTCTTCTTTTCTCATCTAAATCTTTAAATTTTGAAAGATCAAAGTCCTCGTTTCTTGTGGAAAGGGCTTTCTCAACCTCCTCAAAATTGTTTCTTAAAAGCTTGATGTCTAACATTTTTTATTCCTCCGCTAACCTATAAGTTCTTCTATTTTAATATTTTTATTATCTCTTAAATCCATGCTGTATGGATTAACAGCTTTTCCTTTATTGTCTGTTCTTACCATCAAAACCGGATATTTTGCTTCGCCCGGGTTTTGCCTTTGAACAACCGCTCTTTCGCCGCTGCTTAACTTAACTTCGCAACCCACAGGATAAATGGCAATAAAATTAAAGAAAAGATTGATTATATCTTCTTCGCAAATTGTTCCGATTCCTTCTTCTATTTCCTTTGCCGCCTGACCTTTGGACCTTTTCTTGCAACCCATACCGCATATCAATCTATCAAATAAATCGCAAACCACAACTATTTGTGTTGTTTTTCTTACTTGGGCTCCTTCATATTTAAACGGAAATCCTTTACCGTCCAACCTTTCGTGATGGCAAAGAACAATTTCTTTTGCAAGATCCGAAAGCCATTTTTCTTTTTCAAGTACTTCATAACCGAATATTACGTGCTGACGAATTTCTGCGGCATCCTTTGATTTTTCATCGGTTAATTCCACACTTGTATAATCCGCCGTTACGTAACGAAGTCCAACATCGTGCAAAAGAGCTCCCGTTGC
This sequence comes from Lachnospiraceae bacterium, assembly GCA_015057825.1. Taxonomy (GTDB): domain Bacteria; phylum Bacillota; class Clostridia; order Lachnospirales; family Lachnospiraceae; genus RUG12871. The sequence continues at coordinate 26,064 of SVDN01000002.1, read as the reverse complement.
AACTTCCTTAACGGTCTGTTTATCGTATCCCGCTTTTGAAGCAAGAAGCGTAGCTAAAAAACTAACATTTAAGGAATGTGAATATATGTCGGCGGAATGCTCTTTAATCTCAGCTATTTCCGCGGCCAAATTATCATCTTGAATGACATCATCCATTAATTCTTGCGCAACATTGCAAAGCTGTGACAATTCTTTTGCATTTCCGTACACATGCTGTTCCAAGATATCCTGCACATTTGCCTTGATATCCTTCTCAAAATGTATACGCATCTCCTTCGCTTTGCGCTTCTTTTCATAGTTTTCTTCAACAATTACATATTCTATGCCGTGTTGTATAAGTTTCTTAATATACTCGGGTTTTAGAACCGTACCTTCTGACATAAGCAGTTCCCCACTGCTGCTTATTACTTGTTTTGTTAAATATTCATTGCCTTGAAGTTCTGTTGTTTTCTTACAATTCATACTTCTTCCTCATTATTTATTTTACATTGAAAGAGCTCTGCTTAATGCCTTTTCCTCTTCCTCACTGAGTGCAATTTGTGACACTCCGTTTTTTATTTCTTTAATATAGGTATAGCTTCCTTCCCTGCTATGCATTGCATTGATTATAAAACCACAATCTTTTTCATTTAAAAGACAAAGGGCAAAGCTTAATTTTCCGCCCATTTCACTGAATGCATCATATTTTCTGATTCCGTATTTCTGAAATGATCCGATAAGCTTTTTGTTGATTGTATCTATGGAAGATGTTTTAACGGCATCTTCTTCTTCAAGTTTATCGATTATATCAAAACGTTTTGTTAATATTCCCTCTAAACTTTCCCCGGTCTTACCTCTCAAAAGATTATCGCATCTTGCATTGACTTTTTTGATTTTTCCGAATGCAACTATAATAACTATAAGCAAAACGATTACAAGAGCAAGAAGACCTATAATCCATATTGCCGGATCGATTGAATCCAATCCGATAGCTGATAAAATCTGACTTTCCATTTAAAATCTCCTTATAAAGTTTGTGATACGCTCATGAGTAAATCATAAATACGTTCAAGTTCCTCGGCTGAATAATATTCAATCTCAAGTTTGCCTTTGCCCGGTTCTTTTTCGTTAATAACAACCTTGGTACCCATGCGTTCCGTGATTTTCTCTTCAATATCTTTATATACAAAACTTTTTTCCGCTTTTTTCTTAGGCTTGTTCTTTTTCTTTTCATCCACAACTTTCTTTGCAAGTTGCTCTGTTTCTCTAACGCTTAATTGCTTATCCACAATTCTTTTTGCAAGATCTGCCTGTGTTTTCTTATCCGAAATACCAAGCAAAGCTCTTGCATGTCCGTAGGAGATTTTTCCACCGGAAACAAGTTCTTGCACTTCATCGCTGAGTTTTAAAAGTCTGAGCATGTTTGTAATATTTGCACGACTTTTTGAAACACGCTTTGCAACTTCTTCCTGCGTTAAATTGTATTCATCAATAAGATGCTTGTATGCCTGGGCTTCTTCAATCGGATTAAGATCCTTTCTTTGAAGATTTTCAATGAGAGCAATTTCATAAAGCTCTTGTTCCGAATATTCTCTGACTAATGCAGGGACTTCTTTGAGTCCGATTTTTTTAGCCGCACGCCATCTGCGCTCGCCGGCAATTATTTCATAATAGTCATCTCTTTTTTGAACCAGAATCGGTTGAATGATTCCATGCTGTGTGATGGAGTCCGCAAGTTTTTCGAGTTCTTCTTCATCGAACTCTCTTCTTGGCTGGCTTTTATTTGGTTCTATTTCTATTATTTTAATCATGATTGGCTCATGTTTAACTTCCGCACTGTGTTCTATTCCCAAAGAGTCAGGGATAAGAGAATCAAGACCTTTTCCGAGACCGCTTTTTTTCGCTTTTGCCATTATTTTCTTTTCCTTTCCTTGATTTCTTTTACTTCTATAAGTTCTGCCTTGTTAATAACTTCTTCGGCAAGTAATCTGTAACTCTCCGCCCCCGCCGATTTCGGATCGTAACTGCATATAGGTAATCCGTGACTTGGCGCTTCCGCAAGTTTTACATTTCTCGGAATGATTGTTTTGTAAATATTTTGCTTAAGATTGTTTTTTACGTTTTCAACCACTTCCAAGGAAAGATTTGTTCTTGCATCGTACATTGTAAAAACAACGCCTTCGATATCCAACTTCGGATTGATTCTTTGTTTTACCAAATTGATTGTGTGTACCAACTGACTGAGTCCCTCAAGCGCGTAATACTCGCATTGAATAGGTACCAGCACCGAAGTTGCCGCCACCATGGCGTTAACCGTTAATACGTTTAAGGACGGTGGGCAGTCAATAATAATATATTCGTAGTTGTCTTTTATTTCTTCTATTTTTTCTTTTAATATAAACTCTCTTTTTTCATATCCGATGAGCTCCAACTCCGCTCCCGCAAGATTTACGTTGGAGGCCAATACGTCTACATTTTTAATTACGTCCTTCACGATACATTCTTCCGCGGATTTGTCGCTGATGAATAAATCGTAAACTGTATTTTCCAAGTCGTTTTTGTTAAGTCCCAATCCGCTTGTTGCATTTCCCTGTGGATCGGCATCTATCATAAGAACAGATCTGCCTTTTTCACCCAGGCACGCTGCTAAATTGATTGCTGTTGTCGTTTTGCCAACCCCGCCTTTCTGATTGGCCACTGCTATTATTCTACTCATCTATTCCCTTTCTGAAATGTTTCACGTGAAACATTATATGTTTATTATTCCATTTTTGATTGCAAAAACAGCTGCCTGCGTTCTATCGGATACTTTTATCTTTTTAAATATGTTTGAGACGTGATTTTTAACTGTTCTCTCGCTGATATTTAAACGATCCGCAATTTCTTTATTGAAGCTTCCGAGCGCAACAAGCTTAAGCACTTCCATTTCTCTTCTGGTGAGATTTCTGACTGCGCTTTGCTGTTTCGAGCGATCAAGTAAAGCTTTGTTTAACGCCGGTATAAGTGACGGCTCGATGTGATTTCCGTTATTATAAAGCGTATCGATTGCTTTCTTTATCTGTATTAATTCTGATGCCTTTAATAAATAACCTTCAATACCATAGTCCAAAATCCAGGTAAGCTGATCTATACTTTTATTTGAAGCAAAGAAAAGAATCCTGGCCTTTCTTGCATCACTCTTAAGTTTGCGAGCCGCTTCCACCATTTCAACATCCATACCGTCCACATCAACGATAATGACATCTACTTCCGTGGATTTTGACAAATCTACAAGTTCCTCAAAACGATATACTTCCTTGACGAGCTGATAATTCGGCATGTCGGAAAACATACATTCCAAGCCGAATAGAGTGATTGGCTGAACAAAGGCTGTTGCCAAATTGACTTTCATTTAAACCTCCAAAACTTTCTCGTTCATGTCTAGAAAAGATTATACCACGAAAAATTTAAAATTGGAATTTATATAATGAACATTTTAAAGTTCACTTTACTATTTTTTTCCTATGATATATAATTAATTAAAGAATTTGCTAAGGAGAAGAGCAATGAGAGCATTAAAAAAATTAATTAAATTCTTTATATTTACAATCGTTTTATTTGGTGGTATTAATCTTTTTCTGGAATACAGGTTTAAAAGCAAGTTAAAATTGCCGGAAAAAACTTACAAATGGAAACATGGTGATATATCATATTCCAAGTCCGGTTCCGGCATGCCTATTTTATTGATACATGATTTGCTTCACGATCAATCATCCGATTCACTTAAAGACTTACAAGATGAGTTGGAAAAAAATTATACAGTCTACAATATAGATTTAATAGGTTGCGGAGTTTCCGAAAGACCTCCTATTATATATACCAATTATCTTTATGTTCAATTGATTAACGACTTTATTAAAGATGTTATTAAAGAATCTTGTGTTGTTGTTTCTTTAAAAACTTCCGCAGCCATTACTATGATGGCATCTACATTGGAAGAAGCTAACTTTAAAAAACTTGTTTTGGTTGAGCCTGATTATAAAAAAGAAATCGGCGTTAAAAACATTTCAAGGCTCAGAGATATATTAAGAAAAGCAATATTCATTCCGGTATACGGAACTTTTGCTTACAACATGTATTGTCTCCTTACCGGATTACCTTTTGCCAAAGATGGTAAATATTTTCTCGCAAGCAAGATTGCAGGATTTTTAAACACAACAACAACCAAAACCATCAGCGAATTAACGGTTGATACAGCTACCATCGATGATTACGAAAGTATGTATCATCTTGCCGAGGAAATTAAAGATTTATTATAAAATATCAAAAGCAAAAAAAGAATGTTTCACGTGAAACATTCTTTTTTTATACTCAGAATTTTAGATTTAAATTACAAAGGTTTTTTCTGTGGTACACCCGCTTTTCTGGGATACTTTTCATTTGTGTTCTTAGTCTTATTAAATATCAAGAATTTCCTCTTTAACTCCGTTCCGGGAATCAACAATTCTTTTTCAATCAAAGATACGCCCATTTCATTCATGGCGTTTTTACTCTCTTCGATTTCCGCTTGCACATCCGCTGCCTTATATGAAACAAAATTCCCTCCGACTTTTACAAAAGGAACATCATATTCAAGTAAAACTCTTAAGTTGGCAACAGCCCTTGATAGAGACAAATCAAATTTTTCTCTGAATGATTCATCACGAGCAAAATCTTCTGCCCTTCCATGAACACATTCTATATTTGTAAGGCCAAGTTCATCAATAACAGTTTTAAGAAAATCAATTCTTTTATTTAAAGAATCAAGTAACACAACTCTTATATGAGGAAAAGCAATCTTAATGGGAAGACCCGGAAATCCTGCCCCGCTTCCGATATCAATCAAGCTTTGAACTTTACTTATATCATATACCTTATTGATAGCAAGGCTGTCCAAAAAGTGTTTATTGAACACTTCATCAAAATCGGTAATGGCAGTAAGGTTCATTACTTTATTTTTTTCTATAAGCATTTCATAGTATCTTATAAAATTTTCATATTGCTTATCCGTTAATTTTAAATCAAGAGCTTCGCATCCTTTTTTAAAACTATCCAAATTGTATTTCAATTCTATGCTTTTTCCTTTCTTGACTCCAAATAGATTAAAAGTACCGATACATCAGCAGGTGTGACACCGCTTATACGGGATGCTTGGCCAATGGATGCAGGCTTAAACAAATTAAGTTTTTGCTGCGCTTCGAGACGAAGACCCGAAATAGTATTATAATCGATATCAAGAGGAAGTTTTTTACTCTCGATTTTTTTAAAGGATTCTACCTGTTTTTTCTGTCTCTTGATATATCCTTCGTATTTGATATTTATATTTACCTGTTCGATAACGTCTGCCGGAAGTTCTTTTCTGTCCGGATCAAGCTCGGATATCAAGTCATAATTTAATTCCGGACGTCTTATCAGTTCTGCCAATGTTACGGCTGTTCCCAGAGGAGCACTTCCACATTTTTTCAAAATATCCTGAACTTCTTTTGATGCGCCGACGCTTATACTTTCCAATCTTTCGATTTCTTCGTTTATAAGGCGTTCTTTTTCGACAACATAATTATATCTGTCATCATCAATGAGACCCACTTCGTGACCGATTGCGCTTAATCTCAAATCCGCATTATCCTGTCTGAGCAAAAGTCTGTATTCGGCACGACTTGTCATCATTCGATATGGTTCTTTGTTTTCTTTTGTTACCAAGTCATCTATTAACACACCGATATATCCTTGTGATCTGTCTATTATTATTTGATCCTTTCCCTGAACAAATCTTGATGCATTAATGCCGGCTATGATACCTTGCGCCGCCGCTTCCTCATAACCCGAACTGCCGTTAAATTGGCCCGCACTGAATAAGCCTTCAATATTTTTAAACTCCAGCGTAGCCTTTAACTGTCTCGGATTAATGCAATCATATTCAATGGCATATGCGTTTCTTACTATTTTAACATTTTCAAGTCCCGGAACGGTTTTATACATTGCATATTGAACATCTTCAGGAAGAGATGATGACATACCCCCAAGATACATTTCATTTGTATAATTTCCTTCAGGCTCGATAAAAACATGATGTCTGTTCTTCTCTGCGAATTTTACAACTTTATCTTCGATTGAAGGACAATATCTCGGACCGGTTCCTTCTATCATTCCGGAAAATAAAGGTGATCTGTTAATATTTTCTCTTATTATTTTGTGAGTTTCTTCATTTGTATAAGTAAGCCAACATGAAACCTGTTCTTTTTGGATATCATTCGGATTTGTTGTAAACGAGAAAGGTACGATTCTTTCATCACCTTTTTGCTCTTCCATTTTTGAAAAATCAATAGACCTTTTATCTACACGGGCCGGAGTTCCGGTTTTAAACCTAAACATCTCAACATCATTATTTATCAAGGAATCTGTAAGATGATTTGCCGCCTGTAATCCGTTCGGTCCCGTCGGATTGCTTACATCACCGTAAATACATCTTGCTTTAAGATATGTTCCGGTGCATAAAACGACAGCCTTTGCAAAATATCTGGCACCTGAGAAAGTTTTAACTCCTTTAACAATATTATTTTCAATAATAAGTTCGGAAACCTCTCCCTGTCTGAGGGTAAGATTTTCGGTATTTTCCAAAGTCTTTCTCATTTCTCGACTGTAATCTTGTTTGTCGGCTTGCGCACGTAGAGAATGTACCGCAGGGCCTTTTGAAAGATTAAGCATCTTTGACTGAATAAAGGTTTTATCGATGTTTTTTGCCATTTCGCCGCCAAGTGCATCGATTTCCCTTACCAAATGACCTTTTGAACTTCCACCTATATTCGGATTACAAGGCATCAAAGCAACACTGTCAATGCTGACAGTAAACATTATCGTATTAAGACCCATTCTGGCACAGGCCAAAGCAGCCTCACATCCGGCATGTCCGGCACCAACAACCACTATATCGTAATTTTCTTCTAAATATGGCATTTTCTATCCTTTCGGGAAATTATTTTCCCATACAAAACTTACTGAATATTTCTTCAACCAAATCGTCTTCAACGGCCTCACCTATAATAAGACCCAAAGATTCATATGCATTCATAAGGTCGATTGAAAAGAAGTCTTCCGGCATATTATCTTCAATACTTTTTTCAACCAATCTCAAACTTTCCAAAGAATCGGATAACAAGGCTTTATGTCTTGCATTCGTAATATATATTTGATTATTGTAAGATATTTTATTCTCATAAAACATCTTTTTAATTTCATTGCTTAATTCCTCAATACCCGTATTTTCCAAGGCTGAAATATTAATAACCGGGCCATCAAGCAATCTTTCCAAGTCTTCTTTGTTAACAACACTTTCAAGATCGCTCTTATTTAGAAGACTTATTACTTTTTTATCTTTTACAATGTTGATTATGTCCGCATCGTTTTCATCCAGAGGTTTGGATGAATCCACGACAAAAATAATCAAATCAGCTTCATCTGCATAAGCTTTGGCTTTTTCGACACCGATTTTTTCTACCAAATCATCCGTATTTCTGATTCCGGCTGTATCAATAATGTTTAACAAAACATCATTAAGTTTAAGGGTCTCCTCCAAAGCATCTCTGGTTGTACCGGCAATATCCGTAACTATAGCTCTTTCTTCTCCCAAGAGATTGTTAAGTAAAGAAGACTTACCCACATTTGGTTTGCCAAGAATAACGGTTTTTATTCCTTCTTTTATGATTCTTCCGTTATCTGCCGTTGAAAGCAGTCCGCTTATTTTTTCTTTTGAGGATTTAACATCCGCTGCCAACTCCTTTGGAAATCCTTCCAAACTGTAATGTTCCGGATCGTCCAAGGCAGATTCAATATAAGCAATTCTGTTAATCAAAATAGCTCTTATTTCTTTTATTGAATCGGAAACCGCTCCTTTTAGTTGTTTTACGGAAGAATCAAGGGCATAGGAATTTTCGGCATTTATAATATCCATTACCGCTTCCGCTTGAGACAAATCAATTCGTCCGTTTAAAAAGGCTCTTTTTGTGAATTCTCCCGGTTCTGCCGGTCTTGCTCCCGCTTTTAAAACCGTTTCAAGTATTTTTTTAACAACCAAAACGCCGCCGTGGCAGTCTATTTCCACTACGTCTTCTCTCGTATAAGTATGAGGTCCTCTCATAAAAAGGGCCAGGCACTCATCAATTGTTTTATCACCATCATGAACAAAGCCATAATGAACGGTATGACTTTTAAAATCCGTGAATTTTTGAGTCTCATTAAAAGGTTTGAATATTTTATTTGCAATTTCAAATGCATCTTCACCGCTGATTCTTACAATTCCTATACCGGAATTGCTAAGAGCCGTGGATATAGCTGCAATTGTAGATGTATTATCCATTTAAATCACCATTAACCATAATAATCAACTTATATCTCATACACTTTAACAACCATTTATTACAAAGTCAAGTTAATTAAAATACCTTGAACAAATGTCCAAGGTATCTTAAAACTAGTTTTTCTTTAAGCTGATGATAACTTTTCTGTAAGGTTCTTCACCTTCGCTTCTTGTTGTAACATATTTGTCATTCTGAAGATATGAATGAATAATTCTTCTTTCATATGGATTCATTGGCTCTAAAGCAACATATCTCTTTGTTCTCTTAACCTTGAATGCAATGTTCTTAGCGAGGTTTTCAAGAGTTTTCTTTCTTCTTTCTCTGTAATTTTCGGTATCAAGCTTAACTCTGATATAATCTTCGGATTCTTTGTTTGCTACCAAGCTTACAAGATACTGTAAAGAATCAAGTGTTTGTCCTCTTTTACCGATGAGAAGTCCCATTTCCGGACCTTCCATGTTTATTTCAAGAGACTTTTCTATTTCATCAAATTTAATATCAAGCTCTGCGCTGATTCCCATAGATGAAAGTACATCTTCAATAAATTTTCTTACATTGTCTGTCATTGAAGCTTTCTTTCTTGCTCTGATTTTTGCAGGTTTGTTAAACATACCCAAAAGACCCGAACTACCTTTTTCAATGACTTCGTATTCTATTTTATCGCTGGTTGTTTCTAAATTGATGAGTGCTTCGGTAATAGCATCATCTACAGTTTTACCTGTAAATTCTTTAAACTCCATGCTTTTCATCTCCTTTTATTTTTTACCCTTTTCATTAAATTCATTTACAAGATTTGCCTTAGCTGCAAGGCTGCCTTCTTTGAATTTTTTGCCGGCGCGTGAATCTGCTGCTTCATTTGCTTTTTTAACCTGAGCATTTGCGTTTGAAAGCTTTTTGGTATTAAACTGAGCATTTTGAGCAACTGTTTGCGCTGAAATGTAATTTTTCTTTTTCTTTCTCTTCTTTTCAGCTTTTTCCTGATTCTTCTTAATAATAGCATCAAGTCCGATTTTATCCATATGTCTGTTAACAAGAATCTGGATTATAACCTGAACCACACTACCTATTGCCCAATAAAGCGCAACACCGGATGGAAGAGTAAAACCAATCCAAAGTGAGAAGATAGGCATAATGAAATTCATTGATTTCATTGACGACTGCATTGGATCTGCCTGGTTTGCGGTAACCTGCTGTGTAACGGATTTAAGCTTCTGTGTTCTTGCCATTGAAAGTCTCATACTCAAGAACTGAACCACAGCTGAAATAATAGGAAGAGCTACCGCAAAAATAACTCCGGCTTTCATAAGAGACCATGCTGATTGAGACATATCCATTCCAAGGAATGTATTTGCTGAATGAATCTGATTCAAAGTATCGGTAAATACTTCGTGACTGCCGCCGTTGTTTTCAAAAGCTTTTCCAACAACTTCCCATTGATTGTCATTTAAAACAGCCATATTATTAATAGCTGTATGCATTCTGTCTGTATCCGATAAATCTGCTATTTTATCTGCTTTAACGGTTCTGCTTAAGATAAAATCTATATTTTTTGTTGTTAATCCATTATAAATAATGAGATATAAATCCTGTAATTTTGTTACATATGAAGGTATATTTCTGATAATCAAATATACTGCCCAGAGTACAGGTAACTGGATAAGTAACTGAAGACAACTACCTGATGGTGATGTACCGTATTTTTGGTAAATAGCCTTTGTTTCGGCCTGCATTGCAACCATTGATGCATTGTCTCTTTTACCCTGATATTTTTTCTGAACTTCTCTGAGTTCAGGACTCATTACCATATTAAGACGTGAAAATTTCTGCTGTTTTACAAAAAGCGGTGTCATAGCTACCCTTACAATAATTGTAAAGATAATAATGGCAAGACCGATGCTTGCAATTCCCATCGCATCAAACAGCATGTAAACGCCTTCCATTACAAAACCCAAAACCTTGGCAATAAGCTCGATAATAGGTCCTATAATAGGAATGCTACTTTGTGCCATTAAAAATAAACTCACCTTTTATCCTCCTTGAGTGGAACCAAATCTAATCCTCCCTTACTGAAAGGATTGCAACGAAGAAGTCTATAAGCTGCCAACATTGATCCCTTAAAAGCCCCGTGAATCTTAATGGCTTCCGCCGCATATTCCGAGCATGTCGGGATAAACCTACAATGTGTTATAGACTTATATGGAGATAAATTATATTGATAAAACTTTATTCCTGCCAATAAAAATCTTTTTGGCAAATTAATCTTTGTTATTTTCGAATTTTCCATTTTCAATTAATCCATGTAATTTACAAAGGTGCAAAAATGCACTTTCAATTTCAAAAAATGTCTTATCTTTTGCTGTATTTCTTGCAATTACAGCAATGCTATAGTCCGAATACTGCATTAAACATTTGTTTAATCTATAGCTTTCCCTAATTAATCTCGTAACTCTGTGCCTTACGACACTGTTTCCAACTTTTTTGCTTACTGAGATACCAATTCTTTCCCCGATATTTTCTTCTTTTAATAAATACATAATAAGGTACTTATTTGCATAAGATTTACCCTTCTCATAAACTTTTTTAAAATCTTTTGATTTTAGAGAATTGATATTTCTCATATTTTCTCCTTTATTTTAATAAGAAGAAAGACCACAGAAACTGCGGTCTAAGCTGATAATTTTTTTCTTCCTTTTGCTCTTCTTGCAGCTAATACTTTTCTGCCACCTGCAGAACTCATACGCGCTCTGAAACCATGTACTTTAGATCTCTGTCGTTTCTTTGGCTGAAATGTCATCTTCATAAACATTCACCTCCTTATCGTTAAACAAGAAAATATCAGTTAACATTATATTGATTTATAAATGTATAGTCAAGTATTTTATTAAAATTAATTTACATAACTTATCCACAATTAACCTTTAAGTTATCCACATAATTAACATAAATCATAATTTAGACTGTGGATAACTATGTTTATAACTGTGGTATAATATGTTTATAAAATTAAAAAATGTTTTAAAATCAATATTTTAAAGTCTAAAAAGTTATAAACATTAAAATTAATTATTGTAAACGTCATATAGGCCTCTCTAAATTATTCTCCGACTTATATATAATAGGAAATAAAACATTTGAAAAATGGGCTAAATTTTGGTATTATAGATGTGTGCCTTGCACACTTTTTTTGCTGAGCAAAAATAAAAAGGAGCTATACTTTTAATGTTAAATAAATTAAGGGAGAATTGGGATAATATATTAAATACTTTACGTTCTGAAGGAGATATAACGGAAGTATCATTTAACAGCTGGTTAAAACCTCTCACAATCGTATCCGTTAAAGATAATGTAATAACGCTTGGTTATGATGACTCGGATATAGGTCTTAATATTTTAAAGAAAAAGTATTTAAAGCCATTGCAGATTTGTATAAATGATGCATTGGATGCCGACTTCTCGGTTAATATAATTTCTTCAAGCGGTAAAATTGAATCTGACGAAACTAAACCAATAATCAAAAAAAATAACAATTCCGAAGGTTTGGAGCCCGAATATACTTTTGATTCATTCGTAATCGGCGATAATAACAACATGGCTGCAGCCGCATCTTTGGCTGTTGCGGAATCACCGGCTACACTTTATAATCCTCTTTTTTTGTACGGAGGACCGGGTCTCGGTAAAACACATTTGCTTCATGCAATCGGTAATTTTATAGCGGATAACAATCCGGAATTAAAGGTTTTTTATGTTACAAGCGAAACATTTGTAAATGACATTGTAAGCATGATTCGTAACATGAAAGATGAAAACGATAAAGCAAATATAAGAAATAAATACAGAGAAGTGGACGTTCTTCTCATTGATGACATACAGTTTATTATAGGAAAGGACAGCTCTCAAACGGAGTTTTTCAATGCCTTTAATTATCTGCAAAGCCATAACAAACAAATTGTTATTTCTTCGGATAAACCACCTAAAGAGATGGAAATTCTCGAAGAAAGAATGATAAGCAGATTCTTAAGCGGTATGACAATTGATATTCAACAGCCGGCATATGAAACCAGAGTTGCAATCCTTTATAAAAAAGCAGAAGAATTAAACTTAAATATCAGCGACGAAATACTTCATTTTATTGCCGATAATGTTGTTTCAAACGTTCGTGAACTTGAAGGCGCATTAAATAAAATCAAACTATACTCCGAATTTACCAAAAGTAAAATCGATATAGAATTTGCAAAGAAAGTACTTATAGATTTTATTTCAAATGATAAGAATAATGAAATAACACCAAAATTCATTATTAAAACAGTCGCCGAACATTACGAACTTACTATGGAAGAAATGATTTCTTCTAAAAGAAGCAAAAACATTGCTTATCCAAGACAAATTGCAATGTACCTTTGCAGAAATCTTACTGATGTTTCATTTGAAGAAATCGGAAGAAATCTTGGAAACAGAGATCATACAACCATTAAACACGGTGTTGAAAAAATAGAAAATGATATTAAGGAAGACGATTCCCTTAATACCACAATAGAGATATTGAAGAAGAAAATAAATCCAAGTTAAACTTATCCACATATTATAAACTTTAATGCATTTTTTAATGTGGATAAGATGTTGATTATTCTTTATTAATTATTTAGACATTTTTAAGCATGTTGATAAGCCATGTTTTATACACGAATTATTAACTGCTTATACACCGTAAAAAGGGATAATTAATATTAAAAAAAGCTTGATTTTAAGAGGATTTTTTGACTTATACACTTATAAACATCCTCTACTACTACTACTACTGATTTATTTATAATATATATTTATATTGTTTCGAGGAGGAAGTTATGAAAATTTTATGCACAAAAAACAATTTGTTAAGCGGGATTAATATTGTATTAAAAGCGGTTCCTACAAGAACTACTTTAAATATTCTTGAATGTATCTTAATCGATACCACATCGGGAGAGATTAAATTAACAGCCAATGATATGGAACTTGGAATAGAAACAATTATTGAAGGTGAAGTATCAGATAAAGGATTGATTGCAATTAATGCAAAAATCTTCAGTGAAATTATAAGAAGACTTCCTGAAGGTGATGTGGAAATTAGCACGGATGATTCATTTAATGTAAATATTAAATGCGGAAAAGCCAAATTCAATATAAGCGGAAGAGACGGAAGTGAGTTTTCATTTCTTCCTAATGTTGAAAAAGAAAGAAGCATTTATATTTCACAATTTTCATTAAAAGAAATAGTAAGACAAACATTATTCTCAATAAATGAAAATGATAATAATAAGATAATGACAGGTGAGCTGTTTAAAATAATCGGCAACAGATTAAGAGTTGCCGCACTTGACGGTCACAGAATTGCTATAAGAGAGTTGGAACTTAAAGAAGATTTCGGAGAAATGGAAGTAATTGTTCCCGGAAAAACTCTCGGTGAAATTAGCAAAATTTTAACCGGTGGATTGGAAGATATTGTAAAAATCTATTTTACAAGAAATCATATTGTTTTTGAATTTGACAAAACAACAGTTGTTTCAAGACTTATAGAGGGCCAGTATTTTTCGGTTGAAAAAATGGTTTCTTCAGATTACAGCACAAAGTTAAAAATCAATAAAAAAGAGCTTTTCAGCTGTATTGAAAGAGCATCGCTTTTGGTAGAGGTGGATAAAAAACCTATTGTTATGAATATTGAAGGATCTACTTTAAAAATGGACATCGTTTCATCAATGGGATCCATGGAAGAAAATCTTGAAATCAACAAAGAAGGAAATGATATAGTAATAGGCTTTAATCCTAAGTTCTTTATTGATGCTTTGAAAGTAATAGATGATGAAGAAATAAGCATATATCTTTCGGGAGCAAAACATCCTTGTGTAATTAAAGATGATGATAATTCATACAATTATGTTATTCTCCCTGTAAGTTTTTAAATAATAATTTAAGGAAAATAAAATGGAAACAATAAAATTAAGAGATGAATACATAAAGCTTGGCCAGGCTCTAAAAGCAGCGGGTTTGGTCGGATCCGGCGTTGAAGCAAAAGAAGTTATAATTGAAGGACTTGTTAAGGTTAACGGAAAAACAGAGCTTCAACGAGGAAAAAAGCTTTATGCCGGAGATATTGTAGATTTTGAAGGAAATGAAATAAAAATAGAAAAATGATAATTGATAAAATAGAGCTTGTCGACTTTAGAAATTATGATGAATTATACTTGGAGTTTACGGATAAAACAAACATTATATACGGGAAAAACGCTCAAGGAAAAACAAACATAATCGAAGCAATTTATATGTGTGCAACAAGCAAGTCCCACAGAGGGGCAAAGGATAAAGACATTATAAAGTTTCAAAAAGATGAAGCACATATAAAAATTAACGTTTTAAAAAATAATATTCCCTTCAGAATTGATATTCATCTTAAGAAAAACAAATCAAAGGGAATTGCCATAAACGGCTTGAAAATAAAAAAGGCGGCAGAGCTTTTTGGAATATTGAACGCAGTTGTTTTTTCTCCGGAAGATCTTGAGATAATTAAGGGAGCTCCTCAAATAAGAAGAAGATTTATTGATATGGAGCTTTGCCAAATAGACAAAATCTATGTAAACAATCTTGTTAATTATAACAAAGCTTTGGATAACAGAAATAAGCTTTTGAAAGACATCTACAACGACAAAGAGCTTGAAACTACCCTTGATATATGGGATATGCAAATTGTAAAGTTCGGAAAAGAAATTATTAAAGCAAGAAAATTGTTTATTGATAAATTAAATGAGATTGTTAAAGAAATCCACTCCAATATAACGGATGGAAAAGAAGAATTAGTTATAAAATATGATTTTTGCGTTGATGAAAACGATTTTGAAAAAGAATTGGTAAATTCAAGGCAAAGAGATAAAAAATTAAAAACAACAAACATCGGACCTCACAGAGATGATATATCATTTTTCGTAAAAGGCAATAATATGAAAATATTCGGAAGCCAGGGTCAACAAAGAACCTGCGCTTTATCTCTTAAATTGTCTGAGTTAAAACTTATAGAAATGATGACCGGTGATAAGCCCGTACTTTTATTGGATGATGTTTTGTCGGAGCTTGACAGTGACAGACAGGAAATGTTGCTTGATAACTTAAAAAGTATTCAAACTTTTATAACATGTACCGGCATTGATGAATTTGTAAATAAAAGATTTAAAATAGACAAACTTTTCAAAATAGAAAACGGAAAAGTTTTGGAAGGAGAAAGCTCATGAGCAGCGATAACATGAATAACACAAACGTCGAGAAAAACAGCTATGAAGCTGACAATATACAGATTCTCGAAGGTTTGGAAGCAGTAAGAAAAAGACCGGGTATGTACATAGGAAGTACATCTTCAAGAGGTCTTCATCATCTTGTATACGAAATCGTAGATAATGCCATTGATGAAGCATTGGCAGGTTTTTGCAGCGAAGTTGATGTACAAATTAATAAAGATAATTCCATAACCGTTAAAGATAACGGAAGAGGAATTCCCGTAGGTATTAACAAAAAAGCAGGCCTTCCTGCTGTAGAGGTAGTATTTACGGTACTTCATGCCGGCGGAAAGTTCGGCGGTGGAGGATACAAAGTATCCGGCGGCCTTCACGGTGTAGGTGCTTCCGTTGTTAATGCTCTTTCCACATGGCTTGAAGTTACGGTAAAAAGAGACGGAAAAATATACAATCAGCGTTATGAAAGAGGAAAAACCATGTATCCTCTTAAAGAAGTAGGAACATGTGCTAAAGATGAAACGGGAACGGTTGTAACGTTTTTACCGGACCCGGAAATATTTGAAGATACCGTTTATGATTACAATATATTAAAGGTAAGATTAAGAGAAGTTGCATTCCTTACAAAGGGAATAAAAATCATACTTCGCGATGTAAGAGAAGAAGAGCCTGTGGAAAAAATATTCCACTACGAGGGCGGAATAAAAGAGTTTGTAACATATCTTAACAAGGGTAAACAGGGTCTTTATGATGATGTCCTTTATTTTGAAGGACAAAAAGAAAAAGTATTTGTTGAAGTAGCCCTTCAACATAATGATGCTTATACGGAAAATGTTTATACTTTTGTAAATAATATCAATACTCCGGAAGGTGGTACCCATTTTGAAGGATTTAAGCGTGCACTTACAAAAGTATTAAATGACTATGCCAGAAAAAACAATATATTAAAAGAAAAAGACGACAATCTTGCGGGTGAGGATATAAGAGAAGGTTTGACGGCAATTATCAGCGTTAAAATCGAAGATCCTCAGTTTGAAGGTCAGACAAAGCAAAAACTCGGAAACAGCGAAGCAAGAAGAGCGGTTGAAGGTGTATTTACAGAGCAGCTTACATATTATCTTGAGCAAAATCCGAATATTGCAAGACTTATTTGCGAAAAATCCGTTCTCGCGCAGCGCGCAAGAGATGCAGCAAGGAAGGCAAGAGAATTAACCAGAAAAACTCCTCTTAATTCCGCATCATTACCGGGAAAACTTACGGATTGTTCCGATAAGAATCCGGAAAACTGTGAAATATTCATAGTCGAAGGTGATTCTGCCGGAGGATCCGCAAAAACAGCGAGAAACAGAGCAACACAGGCTGTTTTACCTTTAAGAGGAAAAATCTTAAATGTAGAAAAAGCAAGAATAGACAGGATTCTTGGAAATGAAGAAATAAGAGGAATGATTACGGCATTCGGTACCGGAATTCATGAAGATTTTGATATTAGCAAACTTAGATATCACAAAATCATAATAATGACGGATGCCGATGTTGACGGAGCTCATATTGCAACACTTATGCTTACATTCTTCTACAGATTTATGCCGGAACTTATAAAGCAGGGTTATGTTTATCTTGCAAAACCACCTCTTTATCAAGTATCCAAAAACAAAAAGGTTTGGTATGCATATTCCGATGAAGAGTTAAATGACATATTGACGGAAATCGGAAGAGACGGCAATAACAAAATTCAGCGATACAAAGGTCTTGGAGAAATGGATGCGGATCAGCTTTGGGAAACAACAATGGATCCGGAAAGCAGAGTTTTGTTGAAAGTCGGAATAGACGAAGAAGAAAAAGCCGAACTTGATTTAACATTTACAACTCTTATGGGTGATGATGTTGAACCGAGAAGAGAATTTATAGAAGCAAATGCAAAATTTGCAAAGAATCTTGATATTTAATCAAGGATAATAATCGCAAGGAGTAATTCTAAATGGATGAAAATATATTCGACAAGATAGAAGAAGTCGATTTGAAAAAAACCATGGAAAACTATTATATAGCATATTCCATGAGTGTTATTGCATCTCGTGCTTTACCTGATGTAAGAGACGGTTTGAAACCCGTACAAAGACGTATTTTATATTCGATGATAGAACTTAACAACGGTCCCGACAAACCACACAGAAAATGTGCACGTATCGTCGGTGATACAATGGGTAAATATCATCCACACGGCGATAGTTCTATTTACGGGGCCTTGGTTAACATGGCTCAGGAATGGTCAATGAGATATATGCTTGTTGACGGTCACGGAAACTTCGGTTCCGTGGATGGCGACGGCGCTGCCGCAATGCGTTATACGGAAGCAAGACTCAGCAAGATTTCAATGGAAATGCTTGCAGATATTAACAAAGATACGGTTGACTTCATACCTAACTTTGACGAAACGGAAAAAGAACCGACCGTACTTCCGGCACGTATTCCGAATCTTTTGGTAAACGGAACGACAGGTATTGCCGTAGGTATGGCAACAAACATACCTCCTCATAATCTTAGAGAAGTAATTGCCGCAGTTACGAAAATAATCGATAACAAGGTTTTGGAAGATCGAGAAACCGAAATCGAAGAAATCATGGATATCATCAAAGGACCTGATTTCCCAACCGGTGCAACAATCCTTGGAAGAAGAGGTATTGAAGAAGCCTACAGAACGGGACGCGGAAAAATAAGAGTTCGTTCCGTGTGCGAAATCGAAACATTGGATAACGGCAAAAACCGAATCATTGTTACGGAACTTCCATATCTTGTTAATAAGGCCAATTTAATTAAAAAAATTGCCGAGCTTCATAAAGACAAGAAAATCGACGGTATCACGGATATTCGCGATGAGTCGAATAAAGAAGGAACAAGAGTTGTAGTAGAGCTTAGAAAAGATGTTAATGCAAATGTTATCTTAAACCAGCTTTACAAACATACTCAGCTTCAAGACAGCTTCGGTATAATAATGCTTGCTC
This sequence comes from Lachnospiraceae bacterium, assembly GCA_015057825.1. Classification (GTDB taxonomy): domain Bacteria; phylum Bacillota; class Clostridia; order Lachnospirales; family Lachnospiraceae; genus RUG12871. Next base: position 7,458 of record SVDN01000002.1, on the reverse strand, counting down.
TTGTTAACAACGAGCCGAAAGTGCTTAATATTAAGCAAATGGTTTCATATTATCTCGATCATCAGGTTGAGGTTGTAACGAGAAGAACAAAATATGATTTAAACAAAGCGGAAGAAAGAGCTCATATTTTGGAAGGATTGCTTATCGCCCTGGATAATATCGATGAAGTAATCCAGATAATCAGAAGCTCAAAAAATACACAGGAAGCAAGAGAAGGCTTAATTAAAAGATTTAATCTTTCGGAAGCCCAGGCAAATGCCATTGTTGAGATGCGACTCAAAGCGTTGACAGGCTTGGAAAGAGAAAAAATCGAAGACGAATACAAAGAGCTTATGGCTTTAATAAACGAATTGAAAGCAATTCTTGCGGATGAGAAAAAATTGTTAACTGTTATAAAAGAAGAACTTGCTGTAGTTGCCAACAAATTTGGCGACAGCAGAAGAACATCCATCGGATATGATGAACTTGAAATGACCGATGAAGACTTGATTCCGGACGAAGAAGTTGTTATTACCGCAACACATCTCGGATATGTTAAGAGAATGACACCGGATAATTTCAAGGCTCAAAACCGTGGAGGCAAGGGTATCAGAGGAATCCAGACAATAGAAGATGACTATGTGGAAGATCTTTTCCTTACAAATACCCACAGCAATATATTATTCTTTACAAATTTGGGAAGAGCGTATAGACTTAAAGCATACGAGATACCGGAAGCAGGAAGAAACGCAAGAGGTACCGCTGCGGTAAATCTTATCCAGCTTCTTCCGGAAGAAAAGGTAACGGCCGTAATTACTCTTAATGAGTTTGATGAAGATTCGTATCTTTTAATGGCTACGAAAAACGGTATTGTTAAGAAAACACCGCTTATGGAATACAGCAAGATAAGAAGAAACGGTCTTCAAGCCATTTCACTGCGTGAAGGCGACGAACTTATAGAGGCAAAATATACAAACGGTAAAAATGACGTATTCCTTGTAACCAAGAAGGGTATGGCAATCAGATTCAACGAAAAGGATGTAAGACAAACCGGACGTACATCTATGGGTGTAATCGGTATGAGACTCGGAGTTGATGACGAATTGGTTGCAATGCAGCTTGAAATTCAGGGTGATTGTTTACTTTTCGCAAGTGAAAACGGCATGGGCAAACGCACGAAAACGTCGGAATTCTCTCCACAAAGAAGAGGCGGAAAAGGCGTTAAATGTTATAAGATAACTCCAAAGACAGGCGATCTTATTGCTGCAAAAGCGGTAACCGATGAAAACGATATTATGCTTATCACCAATGAGGGAATCATAATAAGAATGGCTGCAGCCGATATTAATGTTATAGGCAGAAGCACATCGGGAGTTAAGCTTATAAGGTTGGAAGAAGATGTCAAAGTTGCCGGAATGGCCAAGACTTATCATGAAGATGAAGTTGAAGAATCTGAAGATGATGAGGAAACAAGCGACAATGACGGGGGAAATGAATAGTCAGGTACAGACTTAAGCGAGAGGAGTGTGTTTTATGGATTTTTTCAACGAAGACGACTTAAAAGAAATCAATGAGCAGCTTAAAGAAAACGCAGTAGATGGCGAAGAAATCATTGAAGAAACGGAAGAAATGAAGGCTGCAAGAAAAAGATATGAAAATTATATCTTAAAGAATAAAAAGGATTGATATCCAACTACAAAGGGGTGTGTTTTTTAAAGAACACACCCCAATATTTTGTGGTTTCTTGTTGACTAAGCCCTATAAGTCCATTATAATTGTATTAAGATGCTTTAGGGTGGTATAATGAGTAACGGATATATTAAAGATTTTAGTGAATATAACGATAATCTTTGCAATCTGGCAATTTCAAAAGAAAATGTCAGACGTATTTACTACTCTTCTTTTATCTTTATAATTCTTGGCATAGTTCTCGCCATAATATCAAAAAGCGGAATAAATGACAATATGGCAAGCACAAAGTATTTCGGAATAGTAATAACCGAGATAGTTTCTTCTGTTATTTTTGCCTTTCTTTCAAGATTATTAATTAAACAAAAGCAAAAAAGTAAATTTAAAATACTAACCCTTATTTTTTGGGTTTATTTGATATTTATTGCGGAAGTATTTTCTTTGGAAGCAGCAAGACCTTTTGGTGCATTTATGCCGATTTTTATAGTAATCGTATCTCTTGCCATGCTTCCGATTTTTCATAAGCTTGAAATAGGCGTACTTGCGGGACTTCAGATTATAGCAATGCTTATAAGTGCGGTATTCGAAAAAATAACATTTTCGGAGATAGTTTACGGAATAATGTTTTTATGTATTTGCGTAATGACTTCAATGATTCGTTACAATAATTACAGACTCAATTTCAGATACAAATCGAAATTGGATGTGGCAATAAGACAGTCCGAGACCGACAAGCTTACCGGACTTTTAAACAGAAGAGGCTTGGAGCGCGGTGTCTACGATTTATGGGAAATGTGGATACAAAACAAAACAAATATTGCCGTAATAATGCTTGATATAGATAATTTCAAAAAATATAACGATGCTTTCGGTCATATGCAAGGCGATGCATGTCTAAGACAGGTATCCTCGGAAATAAGATCGGCAATTCGCAAAAACATAGATTTTGCCGCAAGAGTGGGCGGAGAAGAATTCTTAATCGTTTTAAGTGATATATCCGCAAGCAATGCGGTAACCTGGATTAAGAGATTAAAAGCAAATATCGAAAATCTGATGATTACTCAATCAAGTAAAAACTTTTTACCTTACGTAACGGTTAGTAGCGGGCTTATTTGCACGAGCCCAAGCAGAAGCGTGAGATTTGATAATTTATACAATCTGGCGGATCAGGAATTATACAACGCCAAAGAAAGCGGAAGAGCTTGCTTCTCATATAAAGGCAAGATTTACGACCAGCGAATCCCATCGGATTACGGCTATGCAAAAGTAGCAAATTTTGACGGAAGATTCAGAATTTAAACAAAGAAATATAATTGTGGTTTTTAATATAAAAAACAAGCTTTACCTTTTTAATAGGTGAGGCTTGTTTTTTGTTTTTATAAAACAAAATATATAATACAATTTTTGTTTATTTTAGCGATATTTTTTCCTTTAAAGATTTTTATGAAAAAACTATCGGTAAAAATATAGCAAATTTTAAATAGAGGATAAAGTCGGCAAACCATAAAATAGTCAGTGGATAAACATAACGGAGGATGTAAAGATGGGAATTAAAACAAGTGTAAGCTTATACAGTTTACAATATCAATATCTTCTTGGAAAAATGAATCTTGACGAAATAATAGGATTCGTTAAATCAATCGGAGCTGACGGTATCGAGCTTTTGCCGGATCAGATGCTTCACGGAACACCTACACCAAGTGAGGAAACTTACGAGATGTGGGATAAAATCATTGCAAAACACAAAATCGGACTTGCTTGTGATGATATTTTTTTGAATACTAACCTTTATTTGAATAGAACCCTTACTAAAAGAGAGTGCGTTGATTTAATGAAGCAGGAAATCCTCATGGCACACCGCCTTGGTTTCAAAGCAATGAGACTTGTGTCCTTTATACCTGCTTGGATTCTCGCACCTTGCCTTGAAACTGCAGAAAAGTACGATGTATCCATGAACATTGAGATTCATGGGGGCTTAGGTTTCGACTGTCCTAAGACCGAGGAATATATTAATGAAATGATGCGTTTAGATTCTCCATATGTAGGTATTGTTCCGGATACAAGTCTTTTCTGCAGAAGGGCTCCTAAGATTGTAACAGAATATTGCGATACTATGTTTGGCCTTAATCCGGATCTTGTAAAATATGTTGATGAAGTATTTGCAAGCGGTACGGACTTTTTTGCAATATCGGAAAAAATCGGACTTGAAATGGATCCGAAGCTTAAATCTCTTATTAAGTGTCCGGGTGATGAATTTTATGCAAGAAACCTTAACGGATATGAAAACAGGCCGCTTTCATGCATGGATGGTCTTGAAAAATATATTAAACACTTCCACTTCAAACTTTATCGTATGGAAGAAGACGGCACGGAATGCGCAATTAACTTCAGAGAAGTGCTTGAATATCTGCACAAGTTTGGATACGAAGGATATGTTTCAACAGAGTACGAAGGAAACAGATGGATTCTTCCGGGCAATGAAATTCCCGAAAAAGAGCAGGTTAGTGCTCATCAAAAACACATTCAGGGAATTATTAAAGAGCTTGAAGCTTAAGGAGGAAAAAAGATGTTTGATAATAACGTATTTATAGAGGGTAGTTGTAAAAATGTCGAAGAAAACGGCAAGATAATCGGAATTGAAATGCAGACCCATATTACATATTACAGAGGAATACCTCTTTCCATGGTAAATTACATGGATGTTGAAGTTGACGGCAAAAAAATTCCACGTGAGGATTTACGAATCGCCGTTGATGAATTTGATTGGTTTACTCTTAAGGAGATGGAAACCGTTACCACCATTAAGTGGGAGTACGGCACACCGGCTACCGTCAGAGTTCTTATGGATGGCGGTCTTACACCGGGTGAGCATGATGTTAAGCTTACGGTTTGTACCAGAACAGCTTACATTCCGATACCTATCGAGGGTGTCATGACAAGAAAGGTTACAATACATTAATTCATATTTTTGCTTTATTAAATTGCCGGAAGTATTTTGTGCTTCCGGTAATTTAGTTTAGTATTAAAACGGATTCTCAAACATATTATTTTAATTATACGCTGCGTTTTCTACTCGTCGCATTCGTTTATCCGCTGACAACCGCAGAACTCGCTTCGCTCAAACACTGCTCCTTTGTCAGCTAACATCATGCTCCTCATAACGAAAGCCTTGCTACCATAATTAAAAATAATTTATTTGAGAATCCGTATCTACTTTAGCAAAATAAATTGACTTTTATGAACAAAATAAGTATTCTATTTAAGAATGAAAATATAAATTAATGTAGCATTCAGGAGGATAAAATGGTTAGATTAAGTAATACTCCTGCTTATCTTGTAGATGGCAAGGATGTAATTGAAGTTAACGATATTAAAGAAGTTCAGGCAAAACTCGGCTCAAGATACCTTGCACCGGAAGAAGCCTGTAAAAATACAATGGCTTACTCCATATTGGAAGCTCATAATACAAGCGGCAATATGGACAAGCTTAAAATCAGATTCGATAAATTAACATCACACGATATTACTTTTGTCGGCATCATTCAGACAGCAAGAGCATCGGGACTTGAAAAGTTCCCAATGCCTTATGTTCTAACTAACTGCCACAACTCACTTTGTGCTGTTGGCGGTACTATTAACGAGGATGACCATGTTTTTGGTCTTACATGCGCTAAAAAATACGGCGGAGTTTATGTACCTCCTCATCAGGCAGTTATTCACCAGTTTGCAAGAGAAATGCTTGCAGGCGGCGGAAAGATGATTTTGGGTTCCGACTCACATACACGTTACGGTGCACTAGGTACCATGGCTATGGGTGAAGGAGGTCCTGAGCTTGTAAAACAGCTTCTTAATAAGACTTATGATATTAACAGACCACAGGTTGTGGGCATTTATTTAAGCGGAAAGCCGATACCGGGTGTGGGTCCTCAAGACGTTGCCCTTGCTTTAATCAAAGCAGTGTTTGCAAACGGATATGTAAATAACAAAGTACTCGAATTTGTAGGACCGGGTGTTGCTAACTTAAGTGCAGATTTCAGAATCGGCGTTGATGTAATGACAACGGAAACAACATGTCTTTCATCTATTTGGAGAACAGATTCGGAGATTAAAGATTTTTACGATATTCACGGCAGAAGTGAAGATTATAAAGAACTTAATCCGGGAGATGTGACATACTATGACAGCATGGTATATATCGATCTTGATAAAGTTCGCCCGATGATTGCTATGCCATTCCACCCAAGCAATGCATATACAATCGAAGAAGTTAACAAAAACTTAAAAGATGTACTTGCAGACTGCGAGAAAAAGGCACTTGTAAGTTTAGACGGACAGGTTGAATACAGCCTTATGGATAAAATTGTTGACGGTAAGTTCTATGTAGAACAGGGTATTATCGCAGGTTGTGCCGGCGGTGGATTCGAAAACATCTGCGCAGCAGCCGATATTTTGGACGGTGCAAGCATCGGATCCGATGAATTCACTTTAAGCGTTTATCCTGCAAGTATGCCGATTTATATGGAACTTGTTAAAAACGGTGCGGCTGCCAAAATCATGCAGACAGGTGCGGTGCTTAAGACAGCATTTTGCGGACCTTGCTTTGGTGCGGGCGATACTCCTTCAAACAACGGATTTTCAATTCGTCACTCAACAAGAAACTTCCCTAACCGTGAAGGTTCTAAGTTGCAAAACGGTCAGATTGCTTCCGTTGCTCTTATGGATGCTCGTTCAATTGCGGCAACAGCAGCAAACAAAGGCTTCTTAACAGCAGCAACCGACATTGACGCAAAATACACAAATCCTAAATACTTCTTTGATAAAACTATTTACGAAAACCGTGTATTTGACAGTCACGGCAAGGCAGACCCAAGCGTTGAAGTAAAATTTGGACCAAACATCAAGGACTGGCCGGCAATGAGCGCATTGCCTGAAAACATGTTGCTTAAGGTCGTTTCGGAGATTCATGATCCGGTTACAACAACGGATGAGCTTATCCCTTCGGGTGAAACATCGTCATATCGTTCAAACCCTATCGGTCTTGCGGAATTTGCACTTTCAAGAAAAGACCCTGCATACGTGGGTCGTGCAAAAGAAGTAAGAAAAGCACAGGAAGCTATTGAAGCAGGCACTTGTCCTTTAGAAGCGGTTCCTGAAATTAAGCCGGTTATGGAAGCGGTAAATAAAGTCTTCCCTGAAGCCGGCAAGGGAAATCTTGGAATAGGAAGTACTATTTTTGCCGTCAAACCGGGCGACGGTTCTGCCAGAGAGCAGGCTGCAAGCTGCCAGAAAGTACTTGGCGGATGGGCAAACATTGCCAACGAATATGCAACAAAGAGATATCGTTCAAACCTTATTAACTGGGGTATGTTGCCATTCATTACAGAGGAAGATCACGAAAAACTCTCATTTGCAAATGGCGATTACATTTTCATTCCGCAGATAAGAAAGGCCATTGAAGATAAGCTTACGGATATCAAAGCATACGTGGTTAAGGGAAGTGACCTTAAGGAAATCAACCTTAAGATGGGTGAATTAACACCGGATGAAAGAGATATTATCCTTAAAGGCTGCTTAATCAATTATTACAGAGGATAAATATAATACTGTTATTGGTCTAACAATGAAAGACTGAGCAAAAAAATGCTCAGTCTTTTATATTGTATAAACAAAGGCTCTAAACTAAAGATGGGGGTAAGAGATACTTTCCATCAAACAAAGTTTAGAGCCTTTTTTATTAAAATGTATTAAAATAGGCATAGAACACCAAAACTTTCATCTCAAATCACCACA
>SVDN01000036.1:1638-18707 GCA_015057825.1 Lachnospiraceae bacterium | reverse complement strand
GAAGAAATAAAAAAACTGGACTTGCAATAATCTAAAATGATATAATATTTACAGTGATAGTTTTATATAAATATAAACAAATATCACAAAAAATTTTTTTAAGGGGGACAAAACATGGTTAGAACTTTAAAAGTTTCACACAAAAAACTGCTTGCGTTTTTTATAGCTTTCGCAGTTGCTTTACTCACCATAGGGGGGGTGCTGCCTAGTATTGCTAAGGCACGTCCGGCCGGAGATATTGCTGATGTTGAAATTACGCTTGGTACTATGCCTGAGGTTGGAAAAACAGCAGGAAGCGTAATGGAGGACAATGATATTTCATTCGTTACAGACGGAACACAAGCTATTGAAGAAATTGATAGCATAGCAATATCAATGCATGCATGGAGTGAAGAATCGGGTGGTTATTTACCAATGGATCCTGATGATGTATTTGAAAAAGATGGCGATTACAAGCTTATGATTTTAATGCATCCTGAAGATGCAGCTAAAATTGCGGAAAATCCTTATGTAACAATAAACGGATTGCATGCAGATTGGGATATAAGTAACGGTCATTTCTATATGGAATTTGAATTTAGTACCGTAAACTATGATTCTGACGGTGGAACTGAAGTTGCTTCGGAGTCGGTTATCATGGGAACATTATTTACAGAACCTGCAGAGCCTACAAAAGAAGGTTATGAATTCCGCGGCTGGTGGTTTGATGATGAGTTATATCCGGATCGCGAAGGTTGGTATGTGTTTACTAATGAACCTGAAAATCTTGCTGAAATAACATTAACAGCAAAATGGGCAGAAGTAGTTGATGATGTTGTGTTAGACGGGGATAATCAAACATTTTATTTGGAATCAGGTAATGATGTTTCAATTAGATGGAATATGAATTATAATTATTTCTACTACTTGGAGTTGTTAAACACATCAACAGGTGAATATGTAGTTCCTGAAAACGGAGTAGACTACGAGGTTAAAGAAGGAAGTACTATTATTACATTTAATAACAGCTTCTTAAAAACTTTAGCAGCCGGCAAATATGAAGTAAAAGCATGGTTTAATGACGGAAATGACAATGTATCTGTTGCAACAGCAACATTAACAGTAAATGAAGGCGCAGCTCCTGCAACCACACCTGCTACAGGCGACAATGCAAACATTGCAGCATTTGTATCAATCGGCCTTGTGGCAATCGCAGGAATTGCAACTGTTGTATTTGTAAAAAGAAGAGTTAATGAATAATATAGATTAATATAATCAGATTAAAAGAATAAAGGCTTAATAAGTAGTTGGATTCTTTTGTTAAAGTATAAAAGCTAAGCCGGTTTCTTTTATAAGATTGAATATATATCTATAAGATTTAAGGGCGACACCGTGAGGTGCCGCCCTTTAGTGTTATACAAATTGTTCCTTTACCATTGTAATTTTCATCCTCATAGCCTAAAATATCATTGATTATTGATAAAGCGAGGATGAATTATGGCTATCGAAAAAGCAAGAGATTATCTTAAAAAATATGGTCTTAATGATAAAATTTTAGAATTTGATGTATCATCGGCGACGGTTGATCTTGCGGCACAGGCTCTTGGCTGCGAGGGAAAGCGTATCGCAAAGTCTTTGTCTTTCATGGTGGATGACAAGGCGATTCTAGTGGTCGCAGCAGGAGATGCAAAGGTCGACAACCCTAAGTTTAAAGCGCAGTTCCACACAAAGGCCAAAATGCTTTCACCTGAGCAGTGTGAAAACATGGTGGGTCACGCAGTCGGCGGCGTTTGTCCTTTTGGCATCAATGATGATGTTAAGGTTTATTTGGATGAATCTTTAAAAAGATTTGAAACGGTTTATCCGGCTTGCGGTTCATCAAACAGCGCAATAGAGCTGACCCCTGCAAAACTCGAAGAGGTGTCGGAATGTGAAGGCTGGGTGGACGTTTGCAAAAATTGGGAGTAAAGAAATAAGAATTGATAAAGCCGTACGGCGAAGCTTATAATTTAGTTATAAAATTTAGCCGAACGGCTATATTTTTGATTTGTATCCTATGTCAATAAAAATTGACAAAAATGCAATTTTTGTATAACATAATTTACATAGTGAGGTGATTTATCATATGGCAAAAAAATCGAATGTATTATTACCTGAGACAAAAGAAATATTATCCCAAATGGGATTACAAATTAAATATGCAAGACTGCGCAGAAAGCTGACTTCAGAGCTTGTGGCAGAAAGAGCGGGTATAAGCAGAGCAACCCTTGTAGCGATAGAAAAGGGCTCGCCATCTGTTGCAATCGGCAATTATGCGGCGGTTTTGCATGCACTAAATTATATGGATAAAGACTTGCTTCTTGTTGCGAAAGATGATGAACTTGGCAGAAAATTGCAGGATTTGAATTTAACAGTAAAGAAAAGAGTGGAAAAGAGGAAAGTAAATGGATAGAGAAAAGTTGATATATGTATTTGCGGATTTTCTAAATTATGATAATTCTTTGGTTGGAACTATCCATGTCTCAAATGTGAGAGGTAAAGAGTTCTATTCTTTCGAGTACGCAGATGAATGGCTTGCATTAAACGAAACTATATTAGACCCCGACTTGCATATGTATGGTGGAAGACAGTTTGTATCAGATGATAAGACAATTTTCGGAGTGTTTGCCGATTCTTGCCCGGATAGATGGGGAAGACGTCTTATGATGCGAAGAGAGGAATTACGAGCAAAAAACGTTAAAGAAAGACCTAAGAAATTATTGGAAAGTGATTACTTACTTGGTGTTTACGACGAAGCGAGAATGGGCGGATTAAGGTTTAAAAGCGAAATCGATGGTGAGTTTTTATCCAACGACAAAGATTTTGCTACTCCTCCTTGGACATCTCTCAGAGAATTGGAGCAGGCATCAATTGCCTTTGAAAATGATGATAATAAGCTAAACGAGAAGTGGTTAAAACAGCTTCTTGCACCGGGCTCATCGTTAGGCGGAGCGCGTCCGAAAGCATCTGTCTTGGCACCGGATGCTTCTCTTTGGATAGCAAAATTTCCGTCAAAAAACGATGATTCAAATGTTGGAGCATGGGAGATGGTGGTTCATGATTTGGCTAAAATGTGTGGATTGAATGTGCCGGAAGCCAAGCTTGAAAAGTTTTCTAAACTTGGTTCTACATTCCTTTCCAAGCGATTTGACAGATGCGGAACGAAACGTATTCATTTTTCGTCCGCGATGACAATGCTTGGCAAAAAAGACGGTGCGGACGCAACGGATGGAAGCAGTTATCTGGAAATTGCATCTTTTATAAAAGCAAATGGTGCTAAGCCAAAAAGAGACTTGCTCGAATTGTGGAAAAGAATAGTATTTAGTATGGCTGTATCAAATACGGATGATCATTTCAGAAATCATGGGTTCATTTTGTCGTCGGAAGGCTGGGAATTATCACCTTTATATGATGTAAATCCTGATTTGTACGGCGAATATCTCTCTCTTAATGTGGATTCCGATAATTCGATTATTGATTTTGACTTGGCTGTAGAGGCGGCGGAATACTATGGAGTTGATGAAAAACAAGCAGCCAAAGAGGTTGAACTAGTAAAGGATACTATTAAGAATAACTGGAGGAAATTAGCAAAAAAATATGCTATTGGTAAGAGTGAGACTGATAGATATGCATCGGCTTTTAGGTAAAATATATGAAAAAAACAAGAATAGAGAATGAGTGGGATTTTAAACCACGGGGAAAAAGCAATTTTTATATCAAAATTGATACAGCTTTAGAACAGGCAAGACATGAAATATTAGAAATAGATAAGATAAAAGAAATTTTAGAAAAAAATTTAAAAAAGAAAAATGTTTTATGTACTGTGAAAGTGATAAAAAATCATAACAAAATTAAAGAATTTAGAAAAAATAATATAATGGATAAAAGCATTATATTTCTTTCTTTTACAAAGAGTGGACATGTAGCAGTGGTTGGCGCCGGTATAAATGATTTGGTTTTTTCTGAAATAGATAGAGAATCGCGTTATAGCACTCCACGGATTCTTGGAAATGCATGTTTAAAAAGCAGCGATACTATATCAAGTGAAGTTTGGAAATGGGATAAAGATAAAGCTATAGTTATTTATGACTTAAAATTGAGTAATAGTGATAGAGGAATTCTTAAAGTTGATGAAAAATTGATTTTGACCACAAGAAGGGGTGTGGAACAGTTTGTTGGTGAGACTTTAATCGATAACTGTGTTCCAATTTTGAATTATTACTCTCATAGAAATATAAAGAATTCTGAGTTTAAAAAAAGACTAGAATCGATTAAATAGGATTTGGCAAATTAAAGTTAAAAAATGTGAAATATTATAGAAGGTTGCTAGTTATAACATTTTAAAATATAATGTAGTCGCTAACTTGTCAGGTTAGGTGGCTATTATTTATTCGCATAGATTAAAGAGGTTTCATATGAACGATAATAAACGAGAATGGATTAAAAGCAAAAATGACCTTGTTTCTGTAATTAAGAATCTGGGATTTCCTGAGGAACTCGGCGATGAGATTGCGAAGCAGTTGGGAAGCCCCAAAGCAATGCAGCGCATGATTGGATATTTATATAACGAAAAACCTAAAAGCGTGGAACTGGTTGTGGATGAAATGCTTGCAATCTGCAGTGATATTAAGACTTGGAAAGATAAAAAGGCTGCAGAAGAGGCAAATGCAAGGTATAATGAAATACTATATTACGGTTTGGATGGAGAGGATGAATAAAAGGCGTGCAATGCACGCCTTTACTGTTATACAAATTGTTCCCTTTGAGGTTCGGGGATATTAATACCATCTTCTAAGCAAGCGGTAAACCAAGCGCGTTTTGCATCTTCTGCGTTTTTTACGGCTTCTTCAATCGTTTCGGCGCAGGTTAGGCAACCCTTCAAATCAGGAAATCTGACAGTATATCCGCCCTCATCAACATCCGGAATAATTTCCATCTTGTATGGTAACTGCATATAATAGTCAATTGTCTTCATATTCGCCCGCCTCCATTTCTTCAACAACTGCTTGCTGGACAAGTCTTATGTATATTTTTTTTATATTTTTATGTCTTGGAATTGTTATCGGTGATTTGCCTTCTTTCCTAAAGGTTATATGGCTACTTCCTGTTTCAACTTTTTGATATCCAAAGAATTCCAAGATTTTTTCCAGTTCACTAAATCTAAGACCTGAATCAAGTTTGTACAGCTTACTGATTAATTTGTCCCATTTCGACATAGTTTTCTCCTTTCATTATAAATTTAAATTACAATAAAAGCTATATTTTTTTAAACACAGTAAATCAATGTCTTTAAAATAGCTAAGTATATTGAATTATTAATAATTGATTGGTTGCCGATTACGGCGAGATTGTAATTCGGATATTATGGTATTGCGCAATATATATAATTCGAAAATCGTTTATTATAATAACCCTAAATATCGAGTTCGTCAATATTGCTCTGTGATTGTTTTGCCAATATTGTAATTCAAAGCCATTTCAGTTACAATAATCTTAATTATTGTTAGATGTGAGGAAATAAATGGCTATCGAAAAAGCAAGAGAATATCTTAAAAAATATGGTCTTGATGACAAGATAATGGAATTTGATGTTTCTTCCGCAACGGTTGAGCTTGCGGCACAAGCACTTGGCTGCGAAGGGAAGCGCATTGCAAAATCCTTATCTTTCATGGTGGATGACAAGGCGATTCTTGTGGTTGCTGCGGGTGATGCAAAGGTTGATAACCCTAAGTTTAAAGCGCAGTTCCATACAAAGGCCAAAATGCTTTCGCCTGAGCAGTGTGAAAACATGGTGGGTCACGCAGTCGGCGGCGTTTGTCCTTTTGGCATCAATGATGATGTTAAGGTTTATTTGGATGAATCCTTAAAAAGGTTTGAAACGGTTTATCCGGCTTGCGGTTCATCAAACAGCGCAATAGAGCTAACAACGGAAAAACTTGAAGAAGTATCCGAATGTGAAGGCTGGGTAGATGTTTGCAAGAATTGGGAGTAAAGAAACAATATTGACAAAGCCGTACGGCGAAGTTTATAATTTGATTATAAATATTTAGCCGTACGGCTATATTTTTAAAAAAACAGTAAAATTTAGCCGAACGGCGAAATGGGGATGCGAATATGATAATATACAGTGCAGCAGATTTTGGTAAACAAATACGGGAAAAGAGAAAAAGTCTTGGATATACGCAAAAGGATATATCCGACTTTATCGGCGTTAGCGTAAGTTTTATTTCGGACCTGGAAAACGGAAAGCCAACTATAGAGTTCGAGAAAGCACTGAAACTGGCTAATATGTTGGGCTTAGATTTTGAAATGAAAGAGAGAAACTAATATGAGAAATCTAAAGGTTTATATTGAGATAGATGGTAAGGAACAAAAAGTTGGCGTAATATCCGGGAACGACTATAATGATGCAACCTTCTCTTATGACGAAGATTATTTGAATAGTGATGAAGCAGCGCCAATATCAATATCCATGCCTTTGCAGGAGGAAAAGTTTGACAGTTCAAAGACAAGAAACTATTTTGAAGGACTTCTGCCGGAAGGTTTTTCCCGACGAGCAGTTGCCGAATGGATAAAAACAGATGAAAAAGACTACCTGACGATACTTGGTCAGCTGGGAAAAGAGTGCCTCGGAGCAGTAAGAATTATCGAAAACGAAAAGAATGACAAAGCTGCTTATGAAAAACTATCCTTAGAAGAAGTAAAAAAACTTGCATCCGAAGGGGCTACAAAATCCACACAAATACTCTTGAAAACGCATCTTTCTTTAACGGGGGCCTCGGGTAAGGTGGGGCTTTATTATGATGAAGAGAATGATGGCTGGTATCTTCCAAAAGGCGATGCGCCAAGCACGCACATAGTGAAGCAAAGCCACGTCAGACTCGATAAAATAGTAATAAATGAGCAATTGTGTACCATGGCAGCAAAGAATGTGGGAATAGACGTACCTAAGAGCTTTATTATTAACGTGGGAAAAGGCAGAGACGAAGATATTCTTTTTGCCACAGAAAGATATGACAGAGTTATGTCGAAAACAAATATAGGCAAGCTTGCAAGGCCATACAGACTACATCAGGAAGATTTTGCGCAAGCCCTGGGAATAGCGGCAGAACAAAAGTATGAGCATGAAAAATCAGGCTATTTAAGGCAAATGTTTGACCTGCTTAGAAAGAAGTCGGCAAATCCTATTGAAGATCAGAAGAAAATGTTGGATATAATAATCTTTAATTATTTGATTGGGAATACTGACAGTCATATAAAAAACTATTCTTTGTTATATGATAAAAGCCTAAAATACGTTAGACTTGCTCCTGCTTATGACATGGTGGCAACAAGGATTTACGGCGGTTCGAGCGAAATGTCATTTTACTATGGTGACGAAATAGAGCTTGAAAAGATAAAGAGAAAAAGCTTTGAGACGCTGGCGGAAGAAGTAGGATTATCTACAAAAACTGTCCTTTCGGCTTTTGATAATATAGCGGATAAACTTGAAAAGGCGTTTGAGGATGCAGCTAAAGAGCTGAAAAACAAAGGATTTAAGGATGTTGGGAAGATGAAGAAAAACATACTTAAAACAGGGGGATATGAATAAAAGGCGTGCAATGCACGCCTTTTTTATGCAAATAAACATCAAAAAATGGCAAAATTTCGCAGTCAAAAAACGCGCTCGCGCGCCTGCTATACTACGTATAGCAGGTGTAGAAGCTACTTGACAGTAGCTTCTACGCCTGCTATACTACGTATAGCAGGTGTAGAAGCTACTTGACAGTAGCTTCTACACTATATAAATAAAAGTATTGGTAAAGGGAGATTCGAAATGAAAAAGGTTTTAATGTGGATAGCAGCAGTAATCTTAGCACTTATTGCATTCGCCTTAGTTGGTGAAGCAAAGAGAAAAATAAGTTCGGCTAATTTTTGGGGATCAGACTCGGAATATTATGCGTCAGATATGGCAATGGGACGTGGCTTTCTTATTGCCGGACTTATATTTTTTGGAATCGTTTTCTTGATTGTATTTTTTGGAATAATGTGGCCAACAAGATGCAAGTCATGTAAAAAATTTTTTGCAATAACCAAGAACGGGGTAGAGTTTTTAGGTAGTGAAGAAGTTTCTGTTAAAGTTCAGCATGAAGTTAAAAATTTGCATGGTGATGTAACGGGAACAGTTGATCAATATGTTCCCGGTACAAGAAGGAATTACCGTCAAAATTATGTATGTAAATATTGTGGAACCGGCTATTATCAGGATTATTCCAATAGCAGGGCAAATGTTTAATGACAGTGTGAG
Organism: Lachnospiraceae bacterium; assembly: GCA_015057825.1. Lineage (GTDB taxonomy): Bacteria > Bacillota > Clostridia > Lachnospirales > Lachnospiraceae > RUG12871. The sequence continues at coordinate 10,402 of SVDN01000036.1, read as the reverse complement.
GCGTATAGTATGGGACTAAAGATGTACGAGAAGCAGCCGATGAGCAAAGTTGAAAGGTTCAAACAGTATTTGACAATGCGAGGTTGGAAAAATGTTTTAGCGGATGAAGAGAAGGAAATGGTGATTATACCTTATGATGACATTAACGTTTATGTATCATTTGACGTTGATAATTATCATCCGGAAAAAGCTAATTTATGTACAAAATTAGGCAAAAGTATAGTGAAAGAAAGCTTTAAAAATGATGATACGGATGAATTTGATGAAAGACAAGCTTTGGATTACATTAATACTATGAATCTTAGTATAACAGGACTGAAAGCAGTATTGCTTGATGAAAAAGCTATATTTTTTCAGCTAATACTTCAATATCCGGAAAATATGCTATTTCAACATGTTGAGAGCTATATATCAATATTTCACGATACAATTGCGGATTATTTGTTTGAATAGGGAGAATAGCGCATGAGCATTAATGACTTATGGAAAGATGCAACAGACTATATTACATCAATAAGAACGGATATATTTACGTCAATTAATAATCAGTTGATTATATTTCCTATTTTACAATCGCAGCTGAAAATAACAAAAAGTAAGCGTCCTTCTTACAACAGAGAAATGTATCTGGGAATAAATTTCGAGAATGAATCAGGATTAACGGTATTTTATTTGAGTATGACTTCATTCGATATTGATAGTGGGACAAAAAATATTCATACATATCCCGGACGCATTTGCTTGATGATTTCAAAAAATGGTAAGGATGCCGGAAACCCAAATGAAGGTGCATCATATATTACTGATATAGCGTATCCTAATACTAATGAGAAAAGTAACATAATTAAAGACTATGTCGTTGGCAAAGAAAATGGCAAGTTTGTTTTTGATAATACAAAAATCAAAGATTTTCAAATATATGCAACAGGTTATTCTTTGTTTTCACAGGATCTAAAATGCAGATATGAGTTGCTAAATGAAGAAAATATGGATGATTTTGTTAATCTTGTTTTAGCTTTCATTGAAAACAGAATGAGTTTTTTGAAAGCGTAGAAGGATTTTTTATATGGCTGAGGAATTTTTTGAAAATAACAGTTTTTATAAAGATGCTGTCAGAGCAACGACTATAATATATCAGCTTCATTATGAAGAAAAGTTGGATGTTGGTAGAGCTGCGGTTAAAGGCGCCGATGATGTGGCTTTCTACTCAGAAGACTTTTCTTTTTTGTTAAATGAAAAGTGTAAGCTTGGGAGTAACTTTGCACATCGGTTCAGATTTGAGTCATCTTATGTTGACTTGTTTCGTAAGGAAGGCTTCTTGAATAGTATAAAAGAGATAGAACTGTATTTATTTAACGGTGGAGCTGCATTTTTAAATGTATATATAGTATATAAAAATACTGAAAGTGAATATGCATATAAATTGATAAATCCGGGATACATGAACAGCGACTTTTCTGACTTTCATAAACAATTGGAAAGTTTTATTTCGAAAATACAGATTAATGACGTAGCGGGATTACTTAGCCCCTATGGTAGTGAAGATTCAATTATTAATGAAACTTTTACTCATGATGTTGCCCTTGTAAGAAAGCGTTTTAAGCATACTGAAACGATGGAACGTCTTGCATACAATACGCATAGAATTATAGATGTTTCACGAGACTTTAGTGATGTTTCCGAACGAGATATTTATTACACTTATGGCGGAAGAGATGTTGAAAAAGAAACCTACAGGTGGTGCTGTTGCATTTCTTCTCAGTCAGCTTCGTATGTTTACGGAAGTGAAAATGCGGAAATCAGTGAGAAACTCATAAAAGAACTTGTAGATGAGGGATTGCCGATTACTATGCTTGTTATGTATCAAAGAAGCATGTGTACGATGCTTAAGGAAAAATTACAAGGTGCGCTTGATATATACTCTCGCTATTCAAAAAGGAAAATAGTTAATCTGAAAATGCAGGCATTAATGTTTAATGTAAACGGTACTATTGCACCCTCTCAAGTTTCCAGATGGCATAATATTTGTGAAACTTATCGAAAACTCTGTGATATGACGGGTATTGATGAATCATTGGAAGAAATTCAAAACAAGATTGAGTATATCAGCGAGGAACAGTCAAGACACACAAGTCGTGTGTGGGGAGTTATAGCGGCAATAATAACAATTGTCGGTACGGTTCAGACCGTAAGTGCAATTATTACTTTAATTGATATGTTTAATTAGTATGGAGGTTTATGTAAGTGATTATTCTTAATAGGAATTTAATTCATACATCAAAATATATTCTTAAATTGGATAGAATTAACAGCAAACTATGTGTGTTTGAGCAGTTGGCAAATGAGGAGATTCGGAAATATTATTCGCTTAAAAGTGATTATAAACTTGATGGATTTGCGGGTTTTAGCTTGATTAAAGAGTTTTCTTGTATATTCGGTGGAAGCAAAACACCATCTCCGGAAGGAATCTTTTGCATTTTGGATAAATCACATGATGAATATGTGAGTAGCTATTATGGAGATGAGCCTGTGAAGTTTTTCGGATATTTTGTGATATTTGAAGACTATTTTATCCACAGTGGTTTATATACAAGAGAAGCGGATAAAACCGACTTTGAAGCGGAAAGCAAGGATAAACAGATAGGCGCAAATGATTCATCAACGCACGGATGTATAAGGGTTTCAAAATCTGATTTGCTTTGGCTTTTGAATAATATTGAGATAGGAACAATTGTTATATTGTAATAGGGATGTAGAGAAATGAATGAGAAAAATTATTTTAGAGATAAAAATGGAAATATAATAGGTACTATTGATGAGAAAAACAATATTAGAAATAAAAAAGGAAAGATTATAGGTACTATTGAACCGGATGTTATTACGTTATGGGGCATTATTAAAGTGGTTGGAATAATAATCTTTATTATCGTATTTGTATTATGTGCTATAAAACTGATAAATAAGGCAAATAAAGATAAAACGGATAGTAATCCTTTGACCGAAGTTACAACCAATGTTACAGAAGCGCCGGAAACAACTGAAACAACAGTCTTTGATCCAAATGCAGGATATACAAGTACTGAGGAAACCGTTTTTGATAATGGTGTAATATACTGTGTTGTACAAACAGAGTCAGATATAAGTTTGATGGGGCATAAAACAGTGTTTAATGACTATCATACCTATGATAAAAAAACAAACAAAGAGTTGAACCTGATAGATGTTACCGGGAAAAGTGAAATTGAACTTACAAATGAAATTCGTGAAAAGTTAAGGGAAAAATATCCTCAGATATATGATTCTTCCTGGGGTAAAAAGAATTCCTCGGAAAATAAGTATTATGAATCAATAAAAACCGAAGATTTGCAGTTCGAGATAAATGACGACGGAAGCGTAGAAGTATATGATGGCTGGGGCTTGGGAAATGATTGGGATGTAGCACCTACTGTTCATGTTACATTGGACAGCTTATATAATTGATTCGTAATTATTATTAACACAGCTTTAATATTAAGGATGAGTGGATTGCTATGAACTTTATTATTTCAGGAGATACTCATGGCTCGCTGGATATTGCTAAGGTTGTAAGATTTTTCGATGAACATGATGGTGAATACAATGAAGATGATTATCTGATTATTTGTGGAGATGTAGCAATTTGCGGCTTTGATCCGAATGATGAGTCTATGACAAGAGCGACACTTCAAAATCTGCCTGTTACAACCCTATTTGTTGACGGCAATCATGAGAATTTCGAACATTTAAATTCATATCCGGTTGATGAATGGAATGGCGGGAAAGTCCATTTTGTAGATAATAATATAATTCACTTAATGCGAGGCCAGGTTTTTGAGATTAATGGGTTGAAGTTTTTTACTTTTGGAGGAGCAAGTAGCATAGACAAAGACAATCACATTCCCGGAATAACATGGTTCGAGGAGGAAATTCCAACAAAGGAAGAGATGGAAGAAGGATGGCTTAATTTACAAAAAAATGATTTTCAGGTTGATTATATCATTACTCATACGGCTCCTCGCGAAGTTTGTGCGGCTATTAATTTTGGTGAACTTACTGATGAAGAAATTGAAGTGCGTCGATACTTTCAGCGCATTGCGGATTCAACTGATTTCATAGCATGGTACTTTGGACATTTCCATGTAGATGAAGAAGTTGAGGGACAGTTTTTTTGCTTGTTTGATGAAATAATTGTGATTGACACTGCGAAAAATCATTGAATATTCTTTAATCAGTGTTTTAATTTAACTATAACGAGGAATTAATATGAAAATAATAAAATTAATTTTAGCCGGGGAAGAGATTGCCAGAGTCACAGATGGAAAAATAGATAAAATAAGAATGTCAGACTCACCATATAGTTTTAATCTGGAACAGTTATATGATGCATGTTTCTATGGTATTAAAAATGCAATAGATTTTGACGAAAGATTTGAGTTGGCAAAAAACGGTAATTACTTTTGTTGGATGAAACCACAACTAAAATTGGAAACAGAAGAAATATAAAAGGCGCGCATAGCAACAATGTAACATTATTCTAATTTGACAAAATCATCAATATGTTTATAATTATAATTAATAAAAGGCAATACCGTAGACGGTTGCCTGATTATAAGTTTAAGGTTTTGAAATGGACCGTAAACCTAACAGGTTGGCGGTCTATTTCTCTGTCTTGGAGTCATGCTTTCCACGCACGTATCCAAGACTATACATTGTTGCGCATAGCGCAAGTAAGCGTATATATATTATACCAAACTTACGTTCTAAGCACAAGCGAAAAATGTTGTGATTTTCACGTTTTTTGGCGTTTTGTTACAAAGAAGTTTCATATGAACGACAACAAACAGGAATGGATTAATAGCAAAAATGACCTTGTATCTGCAATTTTAAATCTTGGATTTCCTTTCTCTGTATTTTGAGAGAAAGTCCTACAAGTATCTCTACATCTCAATAAACCTCGCAACATCTGCGTTTTTCAGCGAATACTGCTTGCAGGCGAAGCCGATCTCGCGCATCTTAATGGTTGGAAGTATGTCTTTTACTTCCACAAGTTCCCCTGATTTTAACTCGTCTTTTACAAAGCCTTTGATGACACAGCCGATACCCAGTCCGCATTTGGCAAATTCCGTAATCAAGTCCATGGTTGTTACTTCGATGATATTTTTAAAGACTATTCCTTTGGATTCCAAATATTCATCCAAGTATCTTCGGGTCAGGTTGGTTTTATCAAGCATCATGATATTTGCATCATTCAAATAATCATATTCATGCACGTTTGACTTGGATGCGTTCTTTGAAATAAGCTTATCCGGCGTTTTCTCGGCATGTAAGGAAACAATGTTTGATAAGCTTTCCAAATATTCCGGCGATGCCACAAATGTATCTTTAACCTTCATTAGTGGAGTGAAGTGCAATCCTTTAATATTCTTCGGCTTTGCAATAAGCCCCAAATCAAGCTCGTTTTCATTAAGCATTTTCAGGGTTTCATTGGTTGCTTGGCAGTTGATTTTGATTTGCACATTTGGGTTTTGCTTCATATATTCTTGTAGATGTGGCAAAAGGGCATGCTTGCAAAGGGTAGTGCTTACACCGATGCTTAAGTGGCTTACACTGCCTCCCGCGCTGTTTTTAAGTTCATCCCTTGCATCATCGATTGCTTTAAAAGCAGGGGCCAGGCGGGCGTAGAGCTTTTCGCCGGTAGGGGAGAGATTAACTCCCTTGGGATGACGCACGAATAGTTTTGTATTGTAATCACTTTCAAGGTTCTTAACCGCTTGCGATATGGCAGGTTGGCTTAAATAAAGAGTTTTTGCTGCTTTTGATATGCTGCCTGTTTCGGCTACTGCGCAAAAGATTTCAAAGTTATTAAGATTGTCGGACATGCTTGTTCTCCTTGTTTTTTTGAAGTAAAATATGTATATAGTTTTTAGGCAATATAAGTACAACTTATACATTTGCATAAAATATATTTATTTGAATTATACCACATAAGGCTATACAATACTATATGAAAAGTTTTTGTTATTAAATTATAGCCTTTAAAGGGGCGGGTATTTCTTCCTATTCTTCCCGCCCAACCTTTAAGGGTCATTTTAATTTATAGGGTAAAAAACTTTTCAAACGAGACTCAAGGAGGAACTAACATGGGAATGACAATGACTCAAAAAATCCTTGCAAAACATGCGGGGTTAGAAAAGGTTGAAGCGGGACAGCTTATCATGGCTAAACTCGACCTGGTTTTGGGCAACGATGTTACGGCACCTGTTGCCATTGGCGAAATGAAAAAAATGAATAAGAAAGATGTCTTTGACAAAGACAAAATCGCCCTGGTCATGGATCATTTTACTCCGTGTAAAGATATAAAATCGGCACAACTTTCTAAATGTGCCCGTGAATTTGCTCATGAGCACAATATCACTCATTTCTATGAAACAGGCGAGGTTGGTATCGAGCATGCACTTTTACCTGAAAAAGGCTTGGTTGTTGCAGGCGATGTGGTAATCGGTGCAGATTCACATACATGTACATACGGCGCTCTCGGCGCATTTTCAACAGGTGTGGGCAGTACCGATATGGCTGCCGGCATGGCAACGGGAGAAGCTTGGTTTAAGGTTCCGTCGGCCATTAAGTTCAACTTAACGGGCAAACCTGCCAAATGGGTAAGCGGCAAGGATATCATCCTTTACATCATCGGCCTTATCGGCGTAGACGGCGCACTTTACCGTTCAATGGAATTTGTGGGCGACGGCATTGCTCATCTTTCCATGGATGACCGTTTTGCAATGGCCAATATGGCTATCGAAGCAGGCGGCAAAAACGGCATTTTCCCTGTTGATGAAAAGACTATCGAATACATGAAAGAGCATTCAAACCGCGAATTCGAAGTTTTCGAAGCGGATGCGGATGCCGAATATGATGAAGAATATACTATCGATTTAAGCAAACTTCGTCCTATTGTATCTTTCCCACATCTTCCGGAAAATACAAAGACTATCGACGAAGTCGGCGATGTTAAGATAGATCAGGTTGTTATCGGTTCCTGTACAAACGGCCGTATCGAGGATATGCGAATTGCGGCTAAGGTTCTTGAAGGTCGCCACGTTGCACCGGGTGTCAGAACCATCATTTTTCCGGCAACTCAGGCTGTTTATTTACAGGCAATCGAAGAAGGCCTTATGTCTACATTTATTAAAGCGGGTGCGGCTGTTTCTACACCAACATGCGGTCCTTGCCTTGGCGGCCATATGGGCATCTTGGCTGAAGGCGAGCGTGCAATCGCAACAACAAACCGTAATTTCGTTGGCCGTATGGGTCATCCGGATTCGGAAGTTTATCTTGCAAGTCCGGCTGTTGCAGCGGCAAGCGCTGTTACAGGCAAAATCTCCGGACCGGAAGAATTAGGATTATAGGGGGAAACAGATATGAAAGCAAACGGAAAAGTTTTTAAATACGGCGACAATGTTGATACTGATGTAATTATTCCCGCAAGATATTTGAACGTTCCCGATCCTTCGGAACTTGCAAAACACTGCATGGAAGACATCGACACAGAATTTGCGGGCAAGGTTAAAAAGGGTGACATTATAGTTGCAACAAAGAATTTTGGCTGCGGTTCATCCCGTGAACATGCACCGATTGCTATCAAGGCTTGCGGTGTAAGTTGCGTTATAGCTGAGACATTTGCAAGAATTTTCTACAGAAATGCAATAAATATCGGTCTTCCAATTATCGAATGTCCTGAGGCCGCAAAATCAATCGAAGCCGGAGATGAAGTGGAAATCGATTTTGACAGCGGTATGATTAAGAATGTCACAAAAAACGAAAGCTATCAAGGTCAGGCATTCCCGGAATTTATGCAGAAAATCATTAAAGCCGAAGGCCTTATAAACTACATTAACGAATAAAATTAAGGACGATGCTTTGCATCGCCCTTGTTGTTTTATATCTATGTCATAAAGCTTTTCGTTGCCGCAAAATTGCGGAAAAAAGGCTCAAAACTTGATTTTTATAACATCTTCTGATAAAATATAGCGAGTGTGGGTTTATAATACGGATTTGCGTATTAAAGGGTGTAACTATAAAAATGTTAGGAGCTTTTTATGAGTACAGATAATAAAAATGATGATTTATCCGATATCGAAGTATTCGATTTGGATAATGATGATTCTAATATAAAATTCGGCGAGATTGCCAAAGAAGTCAAAAAGACTATGGATGAGGTAAAGAAGTCGGATTACGTTGACAATTTACCCGATAAAGAAATTGATGAAGAATCAACAAAAGAAGAGCCTGAAATAAAAGAATTCGCCCATAAAGAAGAAAAGAAAAAGATTGTTTTTGAATCTGCGGCGGGCAAGGCAAAGTCCGCAGGCGCAAGTGTAGGCAAAAAGCTTTCCGGATTGGGCGGTGCCGCAAAAGGTACCTTCAAAGGAATCTCCGGTAAAGCCAAGGACTTGGGCTCAAGTGTTAAAAACAAAGGTGCAAAAAACACTTTAAAGGATCTTTACAATTATTTCCTTAACAACAAGTTAAAATGCTTGAAAATTGCCGGTATTATCGTTGCTGTTGTGATTGTTATTGCCATTGTTGCGGGTGTTGCCTCCAACAGTCTGTCATCAAGAAAAATTGCACAGCTTGCGGATCAGACCGAGTTTACAATCGATGACAACGAGGAAATTACCGAGCTTGTTAAAAAGTATTATACAGCCATTATTGCAGCTGATGTGGATACTTTAAGCGAAATACTTGA
>SVDN01000036.1:0-1538 GCA_015057825.1 Lachnospiraceae bacterium | reverse complement strand
AATAAAAACAACAGTGACAGTAAAGAAACTACTGAAACTAAAGAAACAAGCGAGACTAGCGAGTCCAAAGAAACTACGGAGACAACAACAAAATAGTTTTAAAAGGGATTGCAAAATCCCTTATATAAGCGGAAGTGCTGGAATTGGCAGACAGGCATGATTCAGGTTCATGTGCAAGTATTTGCGTGCGAGTTCAAGTCTCGTCTTCCGCATGCCTATAATAAAAATCAGAGCGTAAAGCTCTGATTTTTCTGTTATAATATATATTAGATTTGACTGGCGGAGGAGGTTGTTTGATGACTGATTTTATAAAAGTTTTTTCACATAGCAGTATTATGATTAATACTGAGTCGGGGGCTGTTTATATCGATCCCTTCAAATTGAATGATAGTCCTAAAGATGCAGCTTTTATTCTTGTTACCCATGATCATTACGACCATTTTTCACCGGAGGACATTGCAAAGGTTGCAAACAGTAACACAATCCTCGTTGTTCCGGAAAAGATGGCTAAAAAGGCTAATGAAGCGGCAGCGCTTGTTAAAGAAATTGTGACTGTTAAACAGACAGAATCAAAAGAAATCGCGGGGCTAAAAGTCGAGACGATTCCTGCTTACAACACCCTTAAGCCTTTTCATACAAAGAGCGCAGGCTGGGTCGGATACATCTTGGAAGTAAAAGGACAGCGCATCTATATTGCCGGCGATACCGATGCTACAAAAGAGGCAAGGGAAGTTAAATGTGACATTGCTCTTGTGCCTATTGGCGGTACTTATACAATGGATGCTAAGAAGGCGGCGGAACTTATTAATGAAATGCAGCCAAAGGTTGCCATTCCTGTGCATTATGGAAGCATTGTGGGCTCATCAAAAGATGCGGACAAATTTGCAAGTCTTGTTAAAGCACCTGTGGAAGTTGAGATAAAAATCGGTAAATAGTAAAAATTAAAAGGAACAAAACATGATTAACAACATTACGGTTATCGGTGCGGGCACCATGGGGCACACCATCGCCCTTACATTTGCCATGCACGGTTACAAAACAAATATCTATGAATCTTTCGAGAATGTGAGAAATACGGTTCTTGATAAGATGAAGTCCGAGCTGGAGTTGATGGTCAAATGCGATTATATTGATTCCGGTGCGGTTGACATAACTCTAAACAACATATCATTATTCGACGACCTGAAATTGGCGGCAAAAGATGCGGATTACGTCATTGAAGCAATACCTGAAAAGCTTGAACTTAAGCAGGATTTGTTTGAAAAACTGGACAAGATTTGCAATGAAAACACAATCTTTGCCAGCAATACATCAAGCCTTAAACTTTTTGACATGATAGCAAATCTTCCGGAAAGCAGAAAAGCAAAGACCATGATTTGCCATTGGTACAATCCGGGCCATTTGATTCCCATTGCGGAATTGTCTTACTTTGGAAATATGTCCAAAGAGGATTTTGACGTCGTATATGAGCTTTACGAAAACTGCGAAAAAGTGCCGATTAAAGTGCTAAAGGACATTCCGGGTATGATAGCAAATCG
>SVDN01000035.1 GCA_015057825.1 Lachnospiraceae bacterium | reverse complement strand
AGCCAGGTAGATGACTACAACAATGTAACAGCTTCACACGAAGAAACAGGAATCGTAGCAACAACAACAGCTGATGTGACGACACATACACAAAAGGGTCATTGGACATACAAACAAGTAGACCATGGAAAATGGTGGTGGTTTAATGGTTATTCATCAAGATATGAAGATGTTAAAGATGAGTGGGTTGATGAATCAGAGGATTCAACAGCAAAAGATGTTGTAATCAACACAACAGTTTACAGAGCTACAGAGTACACTCTTACAACAACACAGGAAGGCGAGGCTTACGTACCACAACATTGGTCAGAAGTAGTATTTGCTAAATCAACAGATTTAACAGCACTCTTCACAGAAGTAGCAGGCAATTTGGAAAGCCTTGCAAACGATGTAACAAATACAACAAATGATTATAATAACAAAGTTCAAGAACTTGATGATGATGACAATGCAATCGCAGCAGCAGGCGAAGAAGTAACAAAAATCGAAGGTTCAATCAGTTTCATCCAGGGTGAAGTTGATAGAGCAAAAGCGGTAGTTATTCCTGAAGAAGAGAATAACAACGAAAACAACGTAACACCTACACCTGATGCAAACGGACCTGCAAATCAGGTGATAATCCAGGATGTTGTAGCATTCAACAATGGTGAAGTAGTTGCAGCTCCTGCAATGAACGCTAACTTACTTGTAGCACAGGCTCCTGTAGCAGCTAACCAGGCACCTGCAGTTGAAAACGTAGCAGATGAAAACGTACCACAGGCAAGTGCTAAACAGGTTGAAAACGTAAGCGATGAAGCAGTACCACAGGCAAGCGCAGCAGATGAAAGCCACACATCATGGTTATGGCTCATCATCCTTATCGTAGCAGTTGCAGCAGCAATCACAGGCTACACAATCTACAGAAAAAATCGTGTAGAAGAATAATAATAGTTAATAAGAAATAATCTTAAATAAACCTATTAAAAAAGGACCTCCGGAATTTCCGGAGGTCCTTTTACATCAAATCATTATTCCCGATTGCTTCTTATGTTTCGCAATCAATTTATTTAACTTCCTGCAAGGTATTGCAAGTACAAGTCCTATCAAAAGCGAAGCTATTATATAAAGGGTTAACATCAAAATACATTGTAAATAGTAGTTCTCAAACTCTCCCGCTATGCATTCTCGCAAAGTATCCATGGCATAGGTAAAAGGAAGGAACTTGTAAATTGCCTGGTAAATCGCAGGTAGCAACTGTATCGGAAATGTTCCGCCGGCACCCGCAACCTGGATAACCATAATAACCACAACGATTGCCTCACCGACGTTTTCAAAAGCAACGGTCAGTGAGTAAGCAATAAGTGAAAATACCAAAGCGGTGAAGGCACAAGCAAACCAATATTTAAAAGGATGCTCGCATTGAATCCTAATGTAAAACATATCGCCGAAGCTGATAAGCAAAGCCTGTACCTGGCTTATAACAAAGAATATCAAATATCTTCCGAAAAATGCCTGCACATGGTTAAACTTGCTTCCATCCTTAAAAGGCTTAACATCCACATGCACAATGGCGACCAATATAAGGGCGCCCACCCAAATGGCAAGAACCGAATAGAATGGAGCCATTGCCGAGCCGTAATTATCAATCGGATAAAGAACTTTCGATTCGATAATTACCGGAGATGAAACAAAGTTTGCCAGATCCTCGGAGTCAAGAGTAAGAGCGGTTTGCAAAAGAGCATAAGTACCGCTGTCTCTGAAACGGCTAAGACCGTCGATTGCAGTGTCCAAATCCGTGCAAAGTGAGTCAACCAAGGCGATTGTTCCGTCAATGCTTTGTCCCATGGAAGAAACGGCATTGGAAAAAGCGTCAATATCGGCTTTTGAAACATTGTAAATATTTTCAAGTTCCGTAATATAATTGTTCAGTTCGTCAATCTTTGGCTGCAACTGTCCGAATATTTCGCTTTCGGAGATTTTGCTTGCCGCAATTTGACTCATAAAATCATTAATGGCATTTTGTTTTTCGGCTGTTGTGGCCTGCACCCCGGCTTGCATCGTGTTTGTCAAATCCGACACATTTTCACCGGTGCTTATCAAAGCTCTTATGGCATTTAAGCTCGACTGAAGGGCAGAAACCTGAGCCCTTGCCACCTGCAGTTTTCCGATTAAAAGATCCACAAGTGTAGCACCTTGACCATACTCGCCGTCGCCGCTTAGAGCGCTTAAATCGCCGGCATAGTTGGAGGTCGCCGCCGCATTTACCAAGGCTTTGGTTAGGGTGCTTACAAAACTTTCGTTAATCTGGGCCTGCACGGCGGTTTTGGCCTTGTCGGTAATCTTCGGTGCGATTGCATTTTTCTTTTGATTGGTGTAATAAACAATCTCCGGATGAGTAATGCTGTCGGATAAAAAGCTAATCATATCCTTAGTAAAATCCTCCGGCATTATAAGAGCCGCATAGTAATCGCCGGCCCAAACGCCGTTAATGGCTTCTTCCGAGCTGTCGGTAAAGACCCAACCTATGGAGTTGTTGCTTTTTAAACCCTCGATGATGCTCTCGCTGATGTTTATCCTGGTTTCCCCAAGCTGCAATCCGATGTCGTCATAAGCCACCGCCACGGTTAAATTGCCCGTGGATTCGGGACCGTAAGGATCCCAGTTGGACAAAATGTTGAACCAGGCGTAAAGAGAAGGCAGTATAGCCAAGCCCATTACAACCACCAAAGCAACTATATTAATACGTATATTTCGCAAATCGCGAAGGAATATTTTAAATATCATCTTCATTGTCATTATTCCTTTCGCTTAAAATATTGTGTGTAACTTCTTTTGCAATGCTGACGATTTTCGGCCTGTCCACCAGGTGTTTCTCATCATCGTCAATATCAAGAACATCCTTTAAATCCTTCCACATCATATAATCCTTGTATTCTACGGAAATGAGATAAACGCTGATTATAAAAAGCGAAACTATCCACAAAACCAGGAATACGATTTTTGATGAGTCCACCAAAAACATAAGTATAAGGAAAGTGATGGGAACAAGCCAAAGTACGAATATTCCGTATTTAACTCGGGCTTTGTTGTCGGCATGTTCTTTTTTATAATGATTTTTTATTAATTCAAAAGCTTTATCTTTATTATCCATAACGCCCTCCTACTGCGAATCGCCCCCTCCTTTTCAAGTCGGCGGCATGTCGTCGGAACACATTTAAATTATGCTGCTGTCGCATCATAAGTGTTCCTCCTACATCATTCCCGTGTCATGCATACGCGAATGCATGTATTCTTTAAGGTTCATAAACGGTTTTCTGATAACAAGACCCAGGAAGAGGGAAATGCCCACAAATATCAGCAATTTTAAGATGTAAATTAAATAATCCGCGCCGTAGAAACCGCTTATGCATTCCCTCATGGCGTTGATTGCGTAAGGGAATGGGAAGTAAATGTAAACTTGCTGGAAAAAGTTCGGCAAAAGCTCAATCGGGAAGGTTCCGCTGGAGCCCGCTATCTGTATAACAACGATAACAACCGCCAGGGCTTTGCCCACGTCTCCGAAAGCAAGTGTCAAAGTATATATAAGAAGAGAAAATGTAAGACTCGTTAGGGATGCGGTAAAAATAAGCATTCCAGGGTGAGCGCACATTGTCTTAAACACAATTAAGTTTCCGACTACGGTGATAATGGCCTGGGCCTGACCCATTACAAAGAAAAGGGCGTAGCGGCCGAAATACTGCACAAACAAAGGCGCATCGGCAAATTCTTTTTTATCCTCCGGGGAGGTTTTTAAAATGGCGGTTAAAATAAGACCGCCAACCCAAATGGCAAGGGTGGTGTAAAATGGCGCAACAGCGCTGCCGTAGTTAAGCTCGTCGTAAACACTGACGGTTTTTATGTTAACCGGCGATGAGAAAAAATCCCCAAACTCGCTTGGATTGCTGCCAAGGAGATTGCTTAATGCCTCATAACCCGCACCAACCATAAATGAGTTTAATGCATCTATGTAATTGCCGACTTTCGCCGAAACATCCGTAACCAATTCGTCCATGGAAGTCATGACGGAGTTGATGTTTCCAAGGGAATTGCTTGTGGTTGTAAGGGCGCGGCTTACATAGCTTAAGTCCGACGATGCCGTAATCAGTGAATCGTAGACATAGTCAATGGAAGTTGTAATCAAGGTATCCACATTGGAAACGGCAGTGGCAAAGTTTTCATTATAAACATTGTTGATTTCGTTTAAATTGGAAGAAACAACATCAAGCAAGGCCTCAAGATATACCAAAGCCGCATCAGTATCCGGCGAATTTACCAAGTAATCCTTTGCATTTGCCAAAGAATCGGAAATGGTCTTTTGGGCATCATCCAAAGCCTGACCGGACAAGCCAAGATCCGCATATTCGCTTCCGTTTAGCAAGGAATTAAGCTCGTCCTTAAGAGCATCTGCCTGAGTGCTTGATGCATTCGAAACATTTATGAGATCGTTTAAAGCATCCAAAATATCTTCTTTGCTAACATCCGGATCACCCGCCTGGTAACGGTCGATAAGGTCACTTACATTATTAACCTTGTCGATGGTTTGATTGTTAAGCGCCACAAGGCCGTTCAAAGCCTCGGTGAATTTTGCAATATAGTCCGCAATGCTTGTTTTTGCAGACTGTCTCGACTCGTTCAAAACATCGGAAGAATATTTTTCCTGCAATGAAGCAATCAAAGAATTCGTTGTATTTATGCTGTCTGTAAGACGTTTGTCGCTTTCAATGAAAGCAGAAATCGTGTTGTGATAGCTGTTTAAATTGCTCTGCAGTGACTGCAATTTTGAAAGCGCATCCGGAATGGCCTTCTCCGTCAAAACACCTTTTAAGGACGATGTCTCAAGTATGGAAGTAACTGCGGTTGCGATAAACTGACTATTGATTTCCTCCTGCAAAGAAGACATACCCGTCTGGGTGATTTTGCTGGCAACGGCGTTTTTCTTGGCGTTTTCGTAATATGTAACGGAAGGACGCTCCATATCATTTTCAATAAAATCCAGCATGGAACTGCTGAAATTGTCACCAATAATAATAGCAGCGTAGAAATCGCCGCTTTCAACACCTTTTATGGCTTCCTCGCTTGAGTCTGTAAAAGTCCAACCCAGCTTTTTATTTTCTTTAAGATTTTCAATGACGGAATCTCCCATGTTTTCCGTGCTGCCGTCATCAAGAGTATAGCCTTTGTCTTCCGAAAAAACGGCTATTTTGACGGCACCCGTATTAGCATAAGGATCCCAATTGGAATAGATATTGAACCACGCATAAAGCGGTGGGATAAGGCACAAACCGATAGCAATGGTAAGTGCAAAAAAGTTTTTTGAAATTCCTTTAACGTCGCTTTTGAAAATCGCAAAAATTTGCTTAAAAGCGTTAATCATAACCATTCCCCCTAGTAGTATTTTAATTATAAAATGTTTTTGAATAATGTCAACCAAGGCGGTTTACGTAAGGTTATTTGCCACGGCCAATGTTGTAAATTATAGCTATTTTTTGTATAATCTAAATGTACGCGATTTTTGAAAAATCGCAAAAAGAGGCCGGAAACAATGAATTACGAAGAATCACTTGAATATATAAAAAAGACCGGATGGAACGGAATACGACTGGGACTTGAGCGAATCACAAAGCTCATGGACCTTATGGGAAATCCTCAAGATAAGCTTGAATTCGTGCATGTTGCGGGAACCAACGGCAAAGGAACCGCTTGTGCCGTAACATCCTATATATTAAAGGAAGCGGGCTACAAAGTGGGGCTTTTCACATCGCCCTTTATACGTCGCTTTAACGAAAGAATACAGATAAACAACGAAGAAATCACCGATCAAGCTTTATCCGAGGCAACGTCCTACGTAAAGTCCTTTGCGGACAAATTGGAGGATTGCCCTACGGAATTTGAGCTGAACACAGCCATTGCATTTTACTTTTTTGCCAAAGAAAAATGCGACATAGTGGTGCTGGAAGTGGGCATGGGCGGCGAGTTCGACTCCACAAATATTATCAAAAATCCGGATGTCTGCGTACTTACATCCATAGGACTTGACCACGTAAAGGAGCTGGGACCCACGGTTAGAGACATTGCCCGCACCAAGTCAAAAATCATAAAGGCGGGAGCCAAAGTGGTGGCGGATGATTCCAATCCGGAGGCTTTTGAAGTGATTGAAGAACGCTGCAAGGAGTTGGGAATCACGCCTGAAAGACCGAAATACGGACGATTAAGGCTTGAAAAGGCAGACTTTGACGGATCCGAGTTTGTCTACACCGGCATCGGCCGCATGCATACAAGCCTTGTTGGGGAGCATCAATTAAGAAACATCGCCATGGCAATAGAAATAATAGAAGCCTTGAGGGATAAGGGTTATATTATATCGCCGCAAAACGTGATGGATGGCGTAAGAAATGCCAAATGGATAGGTCGTTTTCAGCCGATTTATAAAAATCCAAGGGTGATTGTGGACGGCGCTCACAATTCTCACGGAATGCGGGTTGTGATGAAAAGCCTGGCGGAGTTTGCGAAAGGCAGAAAATGCAGATTTGTTTTCGGCGTTATGGCGGATAAGGATGTCAGTGAGATAGCGGATGTTTTCTTGCCATATGCAAAAAAAGTATATGCGGTAAAACCGGGCAATCCAAGAGCCATGGATGAAAAGGAGCTTGCGGCTCTTATAAATGAGAAGCAGGCGGGCCTTGCGCAGGCTTATGACAGCGTGGCAGCAGGCGTGCAAGCCGCCATTGAGCAGGCAAAGGCAGAGGGCGACGACGAAATAGTTATGTGTCTTGGCTCTTTGTATATGATAAATGATGTAATGGAAGTTGTGGAAAAACAGTAAACAGGAGGATAATATGGGTTACAAAACAGATATCGAAATTGCACAGGAAGTAAAGATGCTTCCGATTACGGAAATCGCAAAGGAAGTGGGTATTCCGGAAGATTACGTAGAACAATACGGCAAATACAAAGCAAAAATCGACTATAACATTTTAAATGACACAGATACAAAAAACGGCAAACTTATCTTGGTTACAGCCATTACACCGACACCTGCGGGAGAGGGAAAAACAACCACAACCGTAGGACTTGCGGACGGTCTTAGAAAAATCGGCAAAAACGTAATGGTAGCACTTCGCGAGCCATCTCTTGGACCTGTTTTTGGCATCAAGGGCGGCGCTGCAGGCGGCGGTTATGCGCAGGTTGTACCGATGGAAGACATCAACCTTCATTTTACGGGAGATATGCATGCTATCGGCGCAGCAAACAACCTTCTTGCGGCAATGCTTGACAACCACATTCACCAGGGCAACGAGCTTGGCATCGACACAAGAAGAATCACATGGAAACGCTGCGTGGACATGAACGACCGTCAGCTTCGTTTCATCACGGACGGCCTTGGCGGCAGAGTAA
The DNA here is from genome assembly GCA_015057825.1 of Lachnospiraceae bacterium. Classification (GTDB taxonomy): domain Bacteria; phylum Bacillota; class Clostridia; order Lachnospirales; family Lachnospiraceae; genus RUG12871. The sequence goes on along the minus strand of SVDN01000035.1, from coordinate 11,469 downwards.
ACGGCGTGCCTCGCGAAGACGGATACGACATTACCGTAGCATCGGAAATCATGGCGATTTTGTGCCTTTCATCTGATATAGATGATTTGAAAGAGCGTCTTGCAAGAATAATCGTAGGTTACACAAGAGACGAAAAGCCTGTAACAGCAAGAGATTTGAAGGCACAGGGTGCAATGGCGGCGCTTCTTAAAGATGCCTTAAAACCAAACCTTGTACAGACACTTGAGCACACACCGGCCTTTATCCACGGCGGTCCTTTTGCCAATATCGCACACGGTTGTAACTCAATCATGGCAACAAAGATGGCTCTTAAATTCGGCGATTACGCAGTAACGGAAGCCGGCTTCGGTGCGGATCTCGGCGCGGAAAAATTCTTGGACATTAAATGCCGTATGGCAGGTCTTAAGCCGGATGCGGTAGTAGTGGTAGCAACTGTGCGCGCGCTCAAACACCACGGCGGCGTGGCAAAGGCAGACTTAAATAACGAAAACTTGGAAGCATTGGAAAAAGGTATTCCAAACCTTCTTGCCCATGTGGAAAACATTACAAAAGTATACAAACTTCCTTGCGTAGTGGCAATCAACGCATTCCCTACAGACACCAAGGCAGAACTTGATTTGGTGGAAGCTAAATGTAAGGAACTGGGCGTAAACGTAGCACTTTCGGAAGTTTGGGCAAAGGGTGGCGAAGGCGGCATCGCTCTTGCCCAAGAAGTGGTAAGACTTTGCGAAGAGCCAAACGATTTTACACAGTCATACGAACTTGAGGGAACAAGTATTGAAGATAAATTAAACGCAATCGTAACAAAAATCTATCACGGTGCAGGCGTGGTTCTTACGCCGCAGGCCAAGAAACAGGCCGAAAGCCTTACAAAGCTTGGCTTTGACAAGATGCCGATTTGCGTTGCAAAAACACAGTACAGCTTATCTGACGATGCAAGCCTGCTTGGCGCACCGACAGGATTTACAGTAACGGTACGCAATCTTAAAGTATCCGCGGGCGCAGGATTTATCGTAGCCTTAACCGGCGATATTATGACCATGCCGGGCCTGCCGAAAGTACCTGCAGCGGAGAAGATTGATGTAGACAGCACAGGAAAGATATCGGGATTGTTCTAGGAAGCAGCGATTCGAATGATTATGGGAATCAACATTTTAGAGTTATGTTAACTAAAATAATAAAAGATGGAGTAGTATTATAATGGCTTTTTCTGAAATGAAAAACGAAGAATTTATAGAGGTACTGGCATCCAAAGCACCGGTTCCCGGAGGCGGCGGAGCAAGCGCCCTTGTGGCAGCAGTGGGCACGGCCCTTGGCAATATGGTTGGAAGTCTCACAGTAGGCAAGAAAAAGTATGCCGAGGTTGAAGACGAGATAAAGGCTTTGATGCAAGAGTGCGACAAGCTGCAGGAAGATTTTCTAAGGCTTATGGACGAAGACGCCAAAAGCTTTGAGCCACTGGCAAAGGCATATTCACTGCCAAAGGATACGCCGGAAGAACAAGCTTATAAGGAAGAAGTGCTGGAGCGCGAATCCGTAAATGCATGCAGCGTACCCCTTGAAATAATGGAAAAATGCTGCAGAGCCATCGAGATAGTAGAAGTCATGGCTGCAAAGGGAAGCGTCCTTGCAGTAAGCGACGCGGGAGCCGCAGCCGGTTTGCTTAGCGCGGCATTAAAGGCCGTAAGCCTAAATGTGTTCATAAACACCAAAGGGCTTAAGGACCGCGACAAAGCCGTAGAGTTGAATGGCCGCGCGGAAGAAATGTTAGCAACGTACGTAAAGCGCGCAGATAAGGTGTTTGATATGGTAATGGAAAAACTGAAATAAAAAAAGAAAAGCCGCTGATTAGCGGCTTTCTTGTTGTGGACTGCGAGGACAACAAAGATGTATAATAGTTAAATAGAGTTGTAAAAGCACGGGAGGTTTTTATGAGTAAAACGATTAAGAAGCTAATCAGTACAGTAGCAATTGCAGCAGTAGTGCTTGCAGGCAGCATGTTTATAACGACTGCGCCGGTAAAGGCGCAGACGCAAGCATACCAAATGGTTATGCATGGATCGACAGGCGTATACACCGATACGGACGGAGTGGAGCACAGTATAGAGTTTCAACCATGGAGCTTACAAGATGCAATACCTACTGGGTCAGGTAATTATTTTTTGATGGGTGATGTAGTGTTGAGAAATGTTCGCCTTGATAGTGATGCATGCATAAATCTCTGCCTAAACGGAAAGACTATTACAATAGAAGATAACAGTTCGGCCAAAGCAGGAATTTTGTTGGAAAATAAAAATGTAATCTTGAATATTTATGACACAGTCGGAGGGACAATAAGATTGTCGGATAATAGTTCTATAAATAATATTTTGTGTGTCGGAAGCGGAACAGTAAACTTGTATGGTGGTACAATTACCAACGGCCCTACAGGTGTGAAGGTAGATACGGAGGGAACATTCAACATGTATGGCGGTTCCATAAGCCAAAATGGGCACATGGATACCAGATATGTAAAAGCCGGGGTGAGTAATTGGGGGACATTTAATATGTATGGCGGCACGATATCCGATAACAGCAATTATGGAGTGATTTCTGAGGGCGATTTTTATTTATATGGAGGTAGCATAGTAGGAAATATAACTGGCAGTAGGCAAATAGATGTACTGGTACGAGGCAGTAACTTTGTAAGAAGCGGAGGAGAGATAGGAGTATTCGAGTACAGTAGAAGAAGTGTGTACAGATGGTCCAATAAGATCGAATTCAACCCAAACGGCGGTAGCGGCACAATGTATGATGCATATGTTTGGCAGGATGTTAATGGGGGATACGGAAGAATAACGCTTCCGCCAAATGCATATGAAAAGGAAGGCCAAAGATTCCTTTCTTGGAACACCAAGGCAGACGGCAGCGGAGTAAGCTTTGCGGATGGAGCCGTCTTTACCGGAGCCGATGCGGGCGGCGATATGACACTTTACGCCCAGTGGGAAGATTTTCCGGCTTTGGGCGGAACGAATGAAAATGCGGACAGCAATGCAAACAACCTTGGCGCAAGCACAACACCTCAAACCGGCGACAGTAGCACCTTAATCACATACATTGTAATCGACGCTTTGGCAGCAGGAGCTGGATTGGCGATGACATTTAAAAAAGCAAATTTTGAAAAGTAAATAACAAAGGAAAAAGCCGCATTTATGCGGCTTTTTATATGCGTATAATCAAAAAACGTTATTTTAAACCTGCGCATAATCAAAAAACTTCTTAAAACAAACCTGCGCATAATCAAAAAATAAGCAAAAATAAAGTTGCGCATAATCAAAGATAATGCTATACTACCATACATCGAATGCTTTTATGCATCAGGCCGATTCGGCCATTTTTCGCTTGGAGAGACAATTGAATAAAGATTTGGATGAAGTTTTGGAAGAAGTTTTGTGAGGACACATGATTTGGGTTAGTGTAATTTTTTTGAATTACATTTTATTTTTCTTGTGCATAGCTGCATTTGAAATATTTTTACTAGGAGGCAGTGCCATTGAAGACACTACAAGAATTAACACTTTTAGACCGCTTTTTGTTTGACCAAACCATGGAGGATACCGAAACCTACGAAGCATTGCTCAGGATAATTCTAGGTGATGAAGAGCTGAAGCTATTGTCTCCATCTCAAACTGAAAAAGAGCTGAGGACAGCTCCATGGCTTCGCTCTATACGAGTAGATGTATTTGCTATGGACGATTTCAACATCTTTAGTACTGAGATGCAAAAGGTGTGGAGAAATGATTTAGTAAAACGAAGTAGATACTATCAGGGCTTGATAGACTCTTCGCTCTTAGAACCGGGTGTACCGAATTATAATGATATGAAAAATACCACAATAATAATGATAACTCCATTTGATCTTTTTGGGCAGAAACGATTTATCTACACCTTTGATGAAAGATGCGAGGAAGATCCGACATTAAAGCTGAATGACGGTGCGAAAAGGATTTTTATTAACACACATGGAACCAATGTCAACGATGTTTCGCCGGAATTTATTGCACTTATGAAGTTTATCGAATATAATGAAGACATAGATAAGACAACAGATTCAGCACCAAACCTGGAAAAGATTGTAGACAGGGTCGGACAGGTTAAGGCGAGCGAGAAAGTGGGTGTGTTATATATGCAGAAATGGGAAGAAGAAATAATCATGAAGCAGGAAGCCGAAAAAGAAGGCTTTGAGCGTGGTATTGAGCAGGGTAAAGATCAAGAACGCCTTGTGCTGGTTAGAAATGTGATGAAGAGCCTAAAAGTGTCAGCTGAAAAAGCAATGGAAACTTTGGGAATTCCGGAAAGTGATTACGATAAATACTTATCAAGACTTTAAAATTTTATGAGCAATAAAAGCAAAAAAGCCGCATATGCGGCTTTTGCTATATGAGCAGAAGCGCACCATACGGAAAGGAACAATCAATGAAACTAAAAAACGTACTGATAGTTACAAAGGACATAGAAAAATCAAGAAAGTTTTACCACGACCTCTTTGGGCTGGAGATGATATTGGACAATGATGGAAATATGATATTGACGGAAGGACTTGTGCTACAGGATGAAAAGATCTGGAAAGAATTTCTGGGCAGGGAAATCAAACATGAGAACAATTCCTGCGAGCTGTACTTTGAAGAAGCGGATATTGAAGGCTTTGTAGAAAAACTGGAAAGCATGTATCCGGAAGTGAAGTATGTGAACAAGTTAATGACACACAGCTGGGGGCAGAAGTTGATTCGCTTCTACGACCCGGACGGAAATCTAATCGAAGTCGGGACTCCGATGTAGACGAACTAAACAACTCACAGCAATAAAGGAAGTCCGAATTATAGGACTTTCTTTTTTTATAATAAAGATATAGAAACAAAGGAGGCGTCGCGTATGATTATATTGATTCTTATAGTGTTAGCAATATTGTGGCAGATAGCATGTCAAAATTTGGATGGGAAGAGGAGATAAAGCATGAAACATATCGTCGTTGATTTGGAAATGAATAATGTTAAGAAAAACACCGAAGCAAAAAGAATATCAAGGATGGAAACAATAGAAATAGGCGCAGTTATGCTAGACGACAACTTGCAGGAAATAGCATCATTCAGGACCTATGTTAAGCCGGAGTATAACGATGCTATAGAAAAGAAAATATCAAATCTTACGGGAATCACTGATGATATGGTTGCCAATGCGCCAAAGTTTAATGAGGCGCTTAAAATGTTTACAAATTGGTGTCTCGGAACAGGCGATGATGTGACAATCTACGCGTGGAGCGATACTGATTATAATCAGATAAAAGGCGAAATGATCTTGAAGAAATATGAAGCTTCGGAAGATGAAAAAACACTTTTGGACAACAAGTGGTCGGATTTTCAAAAAGAGTTTGACAGCAATCTGGGATTCGAGCGCCAGGTGTCATTAAAGAAGGCGCTTGAAATGGCGGGAATCGATTTTAAAGGGCGTGCGCATGATGCGTTGGATGATGCCAGAAACACCGCGGAATTGCTAAATATATTCAGAGATGAAGAAAAATTCAGCACGACCTTAAAGAAGATAAAAGAAGCTATGGAGTCGACACCGATAGGATGCACCCTTGGAGAATTGTTTGATTTTTCACTGGTTGCGTGTTCGTAGAATAATAGATAATGGTTACAGATACCATTCGTTCATATTTAGTTACCACCTTTAACAAAAATCTCGGGAGATGAAAACTTCCGAGGTTTTTGCGTTATTGTATAAAAATAGTACGTCAAAACAGCATATAATCCGGAAAAACTGCTTGCATATCTTAAAAAATCCTGATATATTAGCGGTAAATCAAATCTAAAAAAAGTTTTGTATTAATTGCAAAACCCAATAATCAAAAGCAGAAATGCTTTCGTAAAGAATGCCGAATCGGCGAATTTACGCAAAAATAAAAACAAAATATGATGTTGATTTAAGCCTTATTTTTGGTTTATAATCAAGGAAAGGACGAGTATGACAGAAAATACTAAGACAGAAGAAACTCGAAAATCTATTTTTGTTGGAGAAACAGACAACAAGAATAATGCAAACAGAAAGTGTAAAGATACCGTATTTACTTCTTTGTTTGGTAGCGAAGACAAGAAATACTTGTTGGAGCTATATCAGGCACTGCACCCGGAAGATAAATCGGTAAGCGCGGATGATTTGGAACTTGTAACCATTGAAAATATATTTACAAATGGTATTTACAATGACTTGGGATTTAAAGTCCGTGGCAAGCTGATAGTTTTGGTTGAGGCGCAGAGCACATGGAGTGTAAATATAGTTGTCAGGATGTTTTTGTATCTTGCCACCACATATAGGAACTACATTTTTTCAAATGAAAATTTAAAATTAAAGATATATACTAATAAAAAGATAGACATTCCAAAGCCTGAGATGTACGTGATTTATACCGGGGATGAGGAAGTAAAGTCAAGGGTTATATCTTTAAAAGATGAGTTTTTTAATGGAGAAGATGTGGGAATTGACGTAAAAGTAAAGGTGATACTGGACAAAAACAGGAAAAATGACATTATTCTGCAGTATATCATGTTTTGCAAAGTGCTTAATGAGCAATTTAGACTTCATGGTATAACTAAAGAGGCGGTTAAGGAAGTTATTCGGATTTGCAAAGAGTGTGGATATCTGGAAAAATATCTTTCGCAGCACGAGTTGGAGGTTACGGATATGTTATTTGGTAGCAAAGAAGAAATAGAACGCGGATATAGAGAAATGATTAAAGAAGAAAGCTTTAATAGTGGATTGGAAAAGGGCCTTGAACAAGGCCTTGAACAAGGACTGGAACAAGGCTTTGAACAGGGCAAGTTAGAAACAAAGCTGGAAGTGTACAAAACCTGCATTGCTAGAGGGATGTCTAAGGAAGATGCATTAATAATCTCCGAACTCCCAGCGGACATGATTCCTGAGGACTAACATAGCAAAAGAATCTTGCGAAATAAGAATTTTTTATATTAAAAATAGCTAAAAAACCTGCGTGAAAGCGCAGGTTTTTTGCTGTCCAAATTATAGGACGCCACCCGAGTAAAATAAAGATATAGAACAAAGGAGGCGTCGCATATGATTATAATATGGCTAGTAGTATTCGCATTTATAGGCAGTGTAATAGTAAAGGAACTTGACAGAAAGCCGAGATAAGGCAAGCAAAAGAGGGCCGGAAAAATGATTTCACTGATATTTTGGATAATAGTATGTTGTATATTGTGGAAGCAAGTAAGAAAGGCCTGCGGCGATGTAAGCGTGACGGAGCAAAGGGTCGATGCAATAGTGGGATTGGTAATCATAGCAATTGTCGTGATAGCATTTGCGGTATTATTCAATGCCTGCGAGCATATGTTACTTGGATAAAGCAGCGAGAAGGAGGAAAAGGATATGATTATATTGATTCTTATAGTGTTAGCAATATTGTGGCAGATAACATGTCAAAACTTGGATGGGAAAAGAAGATAAAAACTCGCAAAATTGCTTTAAATCTAGCTATTTTTTTGATAAAATAGATAGTGACTTAAACAGATTTTGGACTCAGTGAGTCCACAATCTCAAATACGCATAAATACTGATAAAACAGCTAAAAGGCAAAGAAGAAATGAACAGCCTAAAAACAATAGATTACTACAACAAGAATTTAAAACGATTCGTGCTTGATACCGAAGATGCGGATGTCTCGGCGTTGAGAGGAAAGTTTGTTGATAAATTGCCCGAAAAAGCCTACATACTTGACTGGGGCTGCGGAAGCGGAAGAGACAGCAAGGCTTTTTTGGAAGCAGGATATGATGTGGATGCAGTGGATGCATCAAAAAAGCTGGCAGACTATGCCGGCAAGAAAACGGGAATAAAAGTAAAATGCCAAAGTTTTGAGGAACTAAAAGCAAGGGACAAATATGATGGGATTTGGGCCTGTGCGTCGCTTTTGCATTTGGAAAAAAATAAATTAAGGGAAGCATTCAAAGTCGCCCACGAAGCGCTAAAGAAAGGCGGCATCATCTATGCGTCCTTTAAATACGGGGAATTTGAAGGGGAACGAAAAGGAAGATATTACAGCGACATGACCGAAGAAGCACTAGCAAAATTGCTTGCAGGAATCGCTTTTGAAAGAGAAGAAATGTGGATTAGTGTAGATGTGCGAAAAGACAGGGGAGAAGAAAAGTGGCTGAATTTGATTTTGCGAAAATAGATAGTCGACCGAACATCAAGGGAGATTATGTAAACAGTCTTGACATAGAGTCTTTTTCCTTGATGATGAAAGATCCATCCTACAGCTATAAATTTTACTGGTTGGAAGCGATTGTTAATCTGATATCGGAAGATGTGGTGGAAACTACATTTAACGACATTATTGATGAAATGATAGCAAACGCTTGGTATTCTGTGCTGGAATTTCATATACACCTAAGCGGAATGATAGCGGGAGATATAAAAGACGGATTGGAGCGTTGTGTGCTGACCTTGCAGGAAATAAGCGATTTGCCGGCAAATGCTTCGAAGGTTGAAATAAAAAATGCCATAAAAGAGCATGAAAGCGAGCTGAAAACATACAAAGATCAGCTGACCAACATGGTGCCATATCGCGCACTTGCGGGCTTTTTCGATAAATTCGATGAGAAACCCAACTGGAACGGAATCGGAAGAATGGTAAGCTACATCGAAAAGGTAAACGAAGTAACGATTTTGCCTTATACACTGGGACAATCAGCCAAGCTTAAAAGAGAAGTCTATTTTAATCCAAGCTGGATAAAGATGATTCAAGACAATACAGTGTCGATACTTGGTTGGATACAGTACGAAAAAGTAAAGTGGCTGCAGAACAACAATCCCGAAGTGCCGGGGCTTGTGTACAAATTGGCGCCTATGGACGAAAAAATGCGCAAGCTAAAGAAAGTGCACGAACTCTGGGATGCGATAATGGAAAAGCGCAAGATAGAAGATGTGTTCAAAGGAAGCACCATAAGCCGGAAAGATTATGACGTGGATCATTTTATACCATGGTCCTTTGTGATGAATGATGAACTGTGGAATCTGATGCCGATGGATTCGTCTTTGAACTCGGCAAAGAGCAACAAACTGCCAAAGTGGGATCCTTTCTTTGCGAAGTTTGCAAACAACCAGTTTATCATGTATGAAATGATACACGACGAAAGCTTGCCGGAAATACACAAAAAGTATGAGGCGTGTTTCAGAGACAATCTGCACTCCATATGGGCTGACCGGGAACTCTACCGCAAGGGAAACACGAGGGACGAGTTTTACGGCATATTGGAGAAAAACATGCGGCCGGTGTATGATTCGGCAAGGAGACAAGGGTATCAGGTTTGGTAGGAAGTACAATAAATAATAATAAAAGTAATGATTATTTTGGAGGAAACGATTAATGGCAAATAAGACAAATGCCAACATTGGATTTGAAAACCAGCTTTGGGATGCAGCGTGTGTTTTGTGGGGACATATTCCTGCTGCAGAATACAGAAAGGTTATCATTGGGCTTATTTTTTTAAGATATATATCAGCTGCCTTTGAAAAGAGATATAAAGAACTTGTTGAAGAAGGCGACGGCTTCGAAGACGACAAGGATGCATATACAATGGAAAACGTTTTCTTCGTGCCTGAAGAAGCTAGATGGAACACGATTGCAGCTGCAGCTCATACACCGGAAATAGGAACAGTAATCGATAATGCTATGCGCGCGATTGAATATGATAATAGGGTGCTTAAGAATGTTTTGCCTAAAAACTATGCTAGCCCGGACTTGGATAAGAGAATTCTTGGCGAAGTTGTTGATATATTTACCAACAATATTGATATGAGTGATATTAAGGCAAGTGAAGATTTGTTAGGACGTACCTATGAATATTGTATTGCACAGTTTGCAGAAAAAGAAGGCGTAGGTGGCGGAGAATTCTATACCCCATCAAGTGTTGTTAAGACATTAGTTTCTATTCTTAGACCATTTGAAAACTGCCGTGTATATGATTGCTGCTGTGGATCGGGTGGTATGTTTGTTCAGAGTGCAAAATTTATAGAAGCACACTCAGGTAATAGAGGCGCTATATCGGTATATGGTCAGGAGGCAAATGCTGACACATGGAAAATGGCCAAAATTAATATGGCTATACGTGGTATTGATGCAGACTTTGGACCTTATCAGGCAGATACATTTACAAATGATTTGCATCCAACTTTGAAGGCAAATTTTATTCTTGCAAATCCACCATTTAATTATCATCCATGGAATCAGGAAAAGCTTTTAGATGATGTGAGATGGAAATACGGGATACCACCTGCCGGCAATGCTAACTACGCGTGGATACAACATATGATTCATCATTTGGCTCCAAATGGAAAGATTGGATTAGTCCTAGCTAATGGTGCACTTTCAACACAGACAAGTGGCGAAGGCGAGATTAGAAAAAATATTATAGAGGACGATTTGGTTGAAGGTATAATTGCAATGCCAACTCAGTTATTCTATAGCGTTACTATTCCGGTAACACTATGGTTTATTTCTAAAAATAAACAGCAGAAGGGAAAGACTCTGTTTATTGATGCAAGTAAGATGGGCCATATGGTTGACCGTAAGCATCGTGATTTTGATGATGAAGATATTCAGAAATTGGCAGATACTTTTGAGGCATTCCAAAATGGAACGCTTGAAGATGTAAAGGGATTCTGTAAGGTTGCAACAACAGAAGAAATTGCAAAACAGGATTATATACTCACTCCGGGTAGATATGTAGGGATTGAAGAGCAGGAAGATGATGGTGAACCATTTGAAGAAAAGATGGGAAGATTAACAACGGAACTTTCTGACTTGTTTGCAAAATCTCACGAGTTGGAAGATGAGATTAGGAAAAACTTGGGGGCTATTGGGTATGATTTTTAGTTTATCAAACATATGTGATTATGTTAAAGGGAAAATTGACGTTGCACTATTAGATGACAATACTTATATATCAACGGAAAATATGTTACCTAATAAGGTTGGAGTTACCAAGGCGGCAACCTTGCCGACGGTTTTGCAGACACAGTCATTTTGTGCAGGAGATGTGCTAGTGTCAAACATTAGACCATATTTTAAAAAAATATGGTTTGCTGAATTTGATGGTGGATGCTCTAATGATGTTCTAGTGTTTCGCGCTAAAAATGGGGTAAATAGTCGATTCCTTTATTATGTTCTTGCTGATGATGCATTTTTTAATTATTCAATGGCAACATCTAAAGGAACAAAAATGCCTCGAGGGGATAAAATTGCTATTATGAAGTATTCTGTGCCTAATTTTGGGCACAAAGAGCAAGAAAAAATTGCAGGTATTCTGACAGCTATAGATTTAAAAATAATAATAAATAACAAGATAAACGATAATTTACTTCAGCAAGCAACCACAATATACCAAGCGTGGTTTGAAGATTATATCCTGTCTGATG
>SVDN01000034.1 GCA_015057825.1 Lachnospiraceae bacterium | reverse complement strand
CTCGGCTTCCATCCGCCTTATATGTATAACCATTTTTAATGCTTTCTGTTACATCCGATAGCTTACGCTGTTCCCAATCGTCAGTAAATCCAGCAAATCTTATATTAGGTGTATTTCCCATTCTTTACACCTCCTCAAACAGACTCATAAATCCACGTACTGCCTCTTCTGTCTCGGCTGAATTGAATGTCAAATCAGATAGCATCTGTATCAACTGGCTATTGACATTTTTTATTTCTGTATTTGTGTTCTTAATCTCAGCTGTTAGACTCTTCAAGTCAATCTCTTCCTCTTCTTCACTGGTATCTACATAACGAGGGATATTAAGATTGTAATCATTGGCTTTTATATCTTCATAAGTTGCCAGGTAAGCCTGCTTGTCTACACTCTTTCTATTATTGTAAAGTTCCAGCACCTTATCTATGTGCTCATCTCTCATAATATTTTGCTTTTTATCTTTCTCATACAGATTTGAAGCGTCAATGAACAATACATCTCTTCCTTCTCTATGTTTCTTTAAAACAATGATACATGTAGGTATAGGTGTGTTATAAAACATATTAGAAGGCAATCCTATAACAGCATAAATTGAACCATTCTGCAAAAGTGTTTCACGAATAGAACCCTCTGCAGCTCCTCTGAATAAAACTCCATGAGGAAGTACGATAGCCATAGTACCCGTCTGCTTCAAATGATAGAAACCATGTAATAAGAATGCATAGTCTGCTTTTGACTTAGGCGCAAGTTTCCCACCATAGTCCATGAATCTTTCATCCTGTTTAAATCCCTCTGCTGCTGACCATTTAGCAGAATAAGGTGGATTCATTGTAACCGCATCAAATTCTGTTTCTTCATCTGTTGGCCAATCAGCATCCAATGTATCGCCATTACGTAAGTGCTGATTTTCCGGGAGCACTCCGTGTAAGAACATATTCATTCGAGCAAGATTATAAGTAGATGGCATTAATTCCTGTCCATAGTATTTGATATAATCCGGTTCTTTTGAATAATTTCTGCAACTAAGCATAAGAGAACCTGAGCCCATACATGGGTCGTAAACCTGCAGACCTTTCTTTTCTTCCTGACCGGTCATTGCTATACGACAAAGAATTTGTGCCGGACCATGAGGAGTATAGAATTCTCCTGCTTTTTTTCCGGTTTCAGATGCAAACTGACCAATCAAATATTCATATGCATTTCCAAGTACATCACCTTCAGCATGAATTAAATCTGCGCCATCAAGTACTTTAATTACATTTGCAATTGTAGTGCTCTGCTTCTGATCTCCGATTCCAAGGCTGTTTGAATAAAGGTCTACACCGGCAAACAATCCATTGAAAAGCTCATCTGATTCCTGAATCCTATTAAATGCTGCCTGAAGTTTTTCTCTATTAAAACGATTCTCCTTCGCATCATTTAACATACTTACATATGTCATATCCGGATCAAGTGTGTAATGCATTGAATGTCTTAACTCAGCAAGCAAATCTTCAGCATCAGATGTTTTCATTATTTCTTCATACTGTTTCTGCGCTTCGTCAAGACTATCCGGTGTTGCATCATTTAATAAATCGTATACCTTTGCCAGGTACGAATCAGATAAGTATTTATAGAATACTAATCCAAGTAGATATGTTTTATAATCATTGGCATCCATCTTTCCTCGAAGCTCATCGGCTCCGCTCCATAATACCTGTAATAAATCCTTACTCTCAGTCATCGTTAGTCCTCCTCGATTTTTCTTAACATTTCCAGCGTATATTTTTTTATATCATTTGCACGTTTTATATATAATTCATGCTGCAATATTGATTTTCGATATGTGTCTCCTATGAGTTTTTGCTTATCCAAGCCCGGCAATTTTATTTGCAGGTCTCCAATTATTTTTACATTTAGTTTCTTAACACTCAGTGTCGTTCCCTGATGGTACATTGAAATTTGTTGCTCTAAATCTTTTCCTTCATTGAACTGATAACAAAAATACCATGGAAGAATCTTTGTCTCATCAAGTGCACATTTTAAAAAATTCTGTGTGATTAATTTCGATTCGGTTTTACCTGATATAGGTGCTGCCTTCGATTTAATCAAATTAATGATGCAACCGCTCGTGTTGCTATCATTAGCTCCACTTGATAAGTCCTGCTCAAAATCTTCAGGAGTGTAAATATCCATATCCTGCTCTTTTATTCGAGTTGTATTTTTTCCTAAACTAAACTCAATAATTTCATTCAATTTAACAAGAACCATAACATCCTCCATTTGGTAATTTAGCTAAATTACATTATAATGTTACAATCCTTTTCTTTAAATGTCAAGAGGTAATTTAATTAAATTACCAAATCAATACTGTTTATTTTTATAATATCAAAAGCCCTGTCCGTTTTTACGGGCAGGGCTAAAGACGTAAACAAACCATCCTTTTTAATTTAATATTCACAAATATCCACTTGTAATATCAGCTACAACATTTCATTAGATAAAATACTGCGACTCTTTGAGTTTCAGATCCAGTCCTCTTCCAACTGTATCAATGTGGATTCCCATGCATTTTCTGGCCGCAACTCTATCACGGTTTTCAATGGCTTTTATAATGTTTTCATGCTCAATTAAAATCTCATGCATTCGCTCGATTGTTCTTACTTCAAAATTTCTGAAGCGTCTTACATGTATGTAAGGGTCCTTAACGATGTTTACCACATTGGGACGCCCTACCGCTTCCAGCAAAAGTGCGTGAAATTCATTATCAAGTTCATAAAATTTCTCGTTGAAATTTTTTGTATTTTCGTCCAAATTACGCTGGTTTGCGGAAGCTGCTTTTAAGTTTTTGAGAAGCATTGTTATATCATCCATTTCGATGATTCTCGCTATAGCTTCCTGCTCTATGGCTACTCGCATAAACAAAATATCCGCAATCAATTCCATGTCGATAAGGCTTACAAATGTACCTCTTTGAGGAAAAACATCCACAAGTCTTCTTGACTTTAAATCTGCCAGGGCATTTCTTATAACATGACGGCTTACTCCGTAGTGGGCGCTGAGCTCGTTTTCGCTGATTTTGTCCCCCGGCATAAATTCAAGTCTTTCGATTTTTGAGCTAAGCTCTTCCGATATTTCTTCCGCAGTAAGCATCGGGTTTTTTTGAAGTTCCATATTAAATTCCTTCTTTTTTTGCAAAAGTCGCTTGGGCGACGATTGATTTTTGCAAGCAATTACGGATTAAAACATCCAATAAAAAACTTGCCTAAAAGATTATATCACAAGTTAATCTTGTCGACAAGTTTTGGCTAAGCCGGCTGAACCGACTTGTAAATCTGATTGTCGGATTTAATTAAAATGTAAAATCCTTTTTTATTATGTCTGCAATTGCCAATCCAAGCTTTGTTTGCTCTTTGCCCGATAAATGATAGCCGTCTATGGAATCGTCGGCATTAGCATATAATGCGGCATTTATATATTCGCAGGAAAACTTGTCTGCCAATTGCTTGTAAAGCTCTGCAAGTTCCTTTGTTATTTTTCTTGCCTCTTCATAATCATAGCAGGGATCCGCATATATACTGTTCGGTTTTTTGCCGAAAAGCGGCGGAGACATAAGCACAATCTTTGCTTTGCCTTCCTGTCTGAAATTGTTAAATGCAACAATCTTTTCAAGTAATAATTGCATTTCATCAGCAATATCAACAGCGCAATATCCAAACTTCTTTTTAATATCGTTTGTGCCCAACATTATAATAATCATGTCAAAAGGCCTGTGGCTTTCCATGCAAGCTTGAATATATTTAATACCGTTTCTTTCTCCTTTTGGAAAGTCGTCCGTTGCGATGGTTCTACCGTTTTGTCCCTCTTCTATAATGACATAATCGCTGCCCAGCTCTTTTGCAAGAACTCCCGTCCATCGCGTATTTTCATCGTATCGTATGCCGAATTCGGGACTGAATCCCCAAGTTAGTGAATCTCCAAAACACAAAATTCTTTTTTTCATAAGCTTTTTTCCTTTTTTATCTTTTCTAATATCTTATGATACGCAAATATAACTCTGCCGATAAGCAAGGCCGCCAGGATTGTTCCAACGCCTATTCCTATAAGTTTGTGTTTTACAACAAGTCCGATTATTATTGCCGTTGCAACGCAAGTAATGTCTACTATGTTCTTAATTAACCCAGTATTTTTATTGGTAAATTCGGCAATCGTCTGCACCACGCCATCTCCCGGATTAGGTACAATCTTTGCATCCATTGTAAGGGATGCCCCTATTCCGGTTAGCAATATTGCTATAAACAAGAATATAAATCTTGATGGCAGGCTACCCAGAGCCTTTCCTTCAAAATCATTTGCAAAAACCGGTAAAATATAGACAAAGATATTCATAAATCTGGTAAATACCAGACTTAAAGGCAATTGCAGCAAATCATTTATTATTGCTTTTTTACCTGCCCGACTTTTTATATGTATGCATATTTCAATTAAGACAAGTATAGCATACCACAAAAATGTCATATTTCCAAAGTTTATTGATAAAATATCCGAAGTCGTATATGCTACGGAGATAATTGGCGAAACGCCAAGTGTTGTTTTTGTGTTGAGTACAAGGCCCAGGGCAAGGATAATCATGCCAAGGACGTATGTTATAATTCTTTTTTTCATTCTTCAGAGTAACAGAATAAATATCCTGAATAGTATTTCAATGTTTCCGGACCATCTTCCGTTGTTACCGGTGCTACCGTTATCACCCATGAATCTAATCCATCCGGTGATGTTCCCTTTTCTACGTTTAATATTTGGCCTCCGCTGCCTATTCTTTCTTTAACATTCTCTACTGCTTCAGAACGGCTGATTCCGCCAAACATATCTTCATCAGACGTTGCCTCGCCTGTTGTTTCGCTTTCAATTTCTGTTGTTATCTGTGTTTCAGCTTGTGTTTCTGTTTTTTCCGACTTCTTGTCTTCACAGCCGGTGAGAATAAATGAGATAGATAAAGTTGTACACAGAGATAAAAGTGTTATAATTTTTTTAAGTTTCATTTAATAAACCTCCTTCTTATGCTTTTTAGCGATATTCATCCATATTCCACGCCAAAAATAAAGGTAAACTTATTGTTCTTGTCCCCTCACAATCATTTGATGCAATATTTTTCAAAGACATCTTATATCCTGTATTTATATCATATTTCTTGCAAAACTGTCTATAACTTTTAGCTTGCGTATTAGCTGCTGCTTTTACTTCAACCGGAATTATTTCACCATCATCTTCAAAAAGGAAATCCAGCTCCGCAGTGTTTCCGGAACGCCAAAAATATGGTTCTTTCTCAAGGTATAAAAGTTCATTTAAAACATAGTTTTCCACAATAGCACCCTTATAAGTCTTTAAAGAATCATTTCCATTTACGATACTTTCATGGCTCAACCTAAGTCTTCTGCAAAGAAGTCCTATATCGGACATATATACTTTAAAATAAGTTGCATCGGCAGCGGCAGAAATTGGCATTTCAACGTCTTTAACCATTTCAACAATGTAAATCAAGCCGGCATTCTTTAACCATTGCAAAGCTGCTTCGAGTTCATGGGCTCTTTTTCCTTCTTTAACATGAGAAAAGACAAACTTATTGTTCTCTTTGGCTAACTGTTTCGGTATGGATTCCCATATCATACGTATTTTTTCTATTTCCGCTATAGGCGCATGTTTTGAAAAATCGTCGGAATAATCCAATAATATTTCATTTTGGATTTCTTCAACCGCTTCTAAATCCTTTGTTTCTACATACTCTTTTACAGCCTCCGGCATACCTCCCACAATATAGTATATTTTAAGCAAATTCTCTAAAGGTTTAAAATATAATTCCGGAATCTCTCTATTCAAATCCCATTTTTCAAATATATCTAAATATTTATCTTCCCCACAGGCAACTAAAAACTCTTTAAAGCTCATAGGTCTCATTTGCATTCTGTTAACCTTACCCACAGGGAATGATATATTATCCTTTTTTAAGGCAACACCTAAAAGAGAGCCTGCACAAGCCACATGAAGATTTCTTTTGTTTTCGCAGAAATATTTCAAGGATGTGATTGCTCTTGGTGCTTCTTGAATTTCATCAAAAAACAAGAGCGTTTTTCCTTCAACAATTTTCGTCTTCTCAAGTCTTTCTATTTCCTTGATAATACGTTCAACATCATAATCAAACTCAAATATTTCCGCATATTTTTCATTGGATTCAAAATTGACATAACACACATTCTCAAAGTATTCTTCTCCTAACTCCTTTAATATATGTGTTTTGCCACATTGACGAACGCCGGTTAAAAGTAGCGGTTTTCTTCTTCTACTGTCTTTCCATTTAATTAAATCGTTAATTATTTCTCTCTTCATATTTGCTTCCTCACAAAAGTCCTATGACTTTTGTAATTATTTTAACATTTTTCATATGACTTTTGCAAGTGCTTTCGGGGCGCAGGGGAGCGTTCTCTCGTGCTCAAAGCATTCGGGCCGCGAGCAGCGTTCTCTCGCACACAAAGTGTGCTCGCGAACGCGCCGAGCGCAAAATGCTCACGGTAGAGATTATATAAAGAATAATAATCACCCCTAGCACGGCCGGGGTGGAAAAATAACAAAAAGCGACAGTCCCAATGCAAGCATTGTCCTGTCGCCTTTTATTATTTTATCCCCCTCGCTACGCGAGGTTGATCATTATTCTTTTATTTTCTCTCGTTCGCGCTTTGCTGTTTCTTAAGCGTTCATTTGTTTTGCTACTTCTTCTGCGAAGTTTTCCTGTTTCTTTTCGATGCCTTCGCCTGTTTCGAAACGTACAAATCTCTTAACTCCGAAGTCTGCGCCTGTTTCTTTTGCTACCTGTGCAATGTACTGTGCTACTGACTGTTTGCCGTCTTCTGCTTTTACATATGTCTGGTCAAGTAAGCAGATTTCTTTAAGCTGTTTTGATACACGTCCTTCAACAAGTCCGTTGAAGATTTTGTTATCAACGATTTCAGCTTTGTCAGCTAACGCAAGCTCTGCAAGCTGTGCTTTTGATTCGTTTGAAAGGAAGTTTGGAAGGTAGTTCATGTTGCTCTTATGTTCTTCATAAACAGCAATTTCAGAATCACTCCATACTTTGTCATTTACAGCTTTATCAATTAATTTCTGTAAAATTGGTTTTGGAAGTGTAAATGTATCATTAAGTGCACTTTCAACTGTGATTTCACGAAGTTTAGCAAGTTCGTCAGCTGAGATTTCATCTCTGCTTGTGTATTTTGGGCTAAGTGCTGCAATCTGCATAGCAATGTTTTTAAGAGCTTCTTTAGCGCCGTCTGTTGTGTTTGATGTTGATGATTCAACCAATACACCGATTTTTCCGCCTGCGTGGATGTAAGGAACTACAACGCCTTCGGATTCGATTTTGTCAAATCTTCTGATTGTAAGGTTTTCACCGATTACAGCGATCTGGCTTACCAATTCGTCTTTAACTGTTTTAGCCGTATCAAATACCCAAGCTTCTGCCATGAATGCATCAATATCAGCTGCATTTGTAGCCAATACCTGTTCTGCAACGTTTGCTCCGAATGTACGGAATTTTTCGTTTTTGGCAACAAAGTCTGTTTCAGAGTTAACTTCAACGATTGCTGCGTGTTTATCTTCTTTAACTACAGCGAAAACAGCACCTTCTGCTGCGATTCTGCCTGCTTTCTTAACTGCTGTAGCTTCACCTTTTTTTCTTAATAAATCAATAGCTGCATCGAAATCGCCGTCTGTTTCAACGAGGGCATTTTTACATGCCATAACGCCGGCGCCTGTCATTTCTCTGAGCTGTTTTACCATAGCTGCTGTGATCTGCATTAATTATTCCTCCTCTGCTACTGCTTCTTCTGTTTCTTCAACTGCTTCTTCGCCTTCCAAAGCTTCTGCGCCCTGGTTAGCTTCGATTACAGCGTCAGCCATTTTAGCAACGATAAGTTTTACTGCTCTGATAGCATCATCGTTACCCGGGATTACATAGTCAAGTTCTTCAGGATCGCAGTTTGTATCAGCGATACCGATAAGTGGAATACCAAGTTTGTGAGCTTCCTGGATGCAGATTCTTTCTTTCTTAGGGTCTACTACGAAGATTGCATCAGGGAGTCTCTTCATTTCCTTGATACCGCCAAGGTTCTTTTCTAATTTATCCCATTCTTTTTTAAGTTCAATAACTTCTTTTTTAGGAAGAACATCGAATGTGCCGTCTGCTGCCATTGTTTCGATTTCTTTAAGTCTTGCAATTCTTGACTGGATTGTTTTGAAGTTAGTAAGCATACCGCCTAACCATCTTTCGTTTACGTAGTACATTCCGCAACGTTCTGCTTCTGATTTGATAGCATCCTGAGCCTGCTTCTTTGTACCTACGAAAAGAACAGTGCCGCCTTCTGCTGCGATGTCAAAAACTGCTTTGTAAGCTTCGTCTACTTTACCAACTGATTTCTGAAGATCGATAATGTAGATTCCGTTTCTTTCTGTGTAGATGTATGGAGCCATTTTAGGGTTCCATCTTCTTGTCTGATGTCCAAAGTGAACACCTGCTTCGAGTAACTGTTTCATTGATATTACGCTCATTTCACGTACCTCCGTTTGGTTTTTCTTCCATGTAATTCCTTGTATGCCGCAAACTTTCCTCGATAAAAGCACCTTTGGCACTAAATCACATGTGAATTTTTTAGTTTCTTCTTTAGTTTACGCACTAAAATACGACCAGCATAACGCTAGCCGTATAATACTACCATATCTTGACAATAAATTCAACAATTTTTTTAAAATCCGAAATGATTTCCCTTTTTCTCGTCGTCCAAATGGTCCGGGGTCTTGTTTGGATTGTGGCCGCCAAAGTCTTTGTCCTGCTCTTGTTTTTGTTTGCTTCTTCTGGCAAGAAGAATTACGATAACAACACAAATCGCAAGCAAAATAAGCGACTGAGCTTTTTGCATTTTCGGATCTTGAGTCGCCGCGTCGGCCGCATCCGTCAATGTCTCCGTGGTTTCAGCGGCAGCCTCCCCATCGGATGCAAAAGCATAAGCGGGTCCCATCCAAAAAATCGCAGATAATGTTATAAAAATTGAAGCCAATATTCTTTTTAATTTCATTCTTAAAAAATCTCCCTTTAAATAAATACCTTAATTAATTTGTATTCACTTGTTCAATTTTATCCTTTGGGCCTTCATCTGTCAAAGCCATCTTTTCGCCTTTACTTTTTCTTACCCTATAAGTAATCAAACAAATCATGGCTGTCACGCCCGCCAAACTTATAATAAGTCCCGGAATAAATCCTTGCGGCATGTATTTCATAACGATTTCATGATGACCGGCACTTAAATCAAAGGAAACAAAAGCGCCCTTAAATGCGTGAGTTTCGACTCTTTCGCCGTCCACATAAACGCTCCAACCCGGTTCGTAAGGAACGGATGTTAAGAACACGCCGTCATTTTTAACATCAATCGTTCCCGAAAGATGGGTATTGTCGTAATCGCTTATCTGCCACATTTCATCCGAAAGCTCACTCATTACCGCATCCAAGGCTTCTTCGTTTATTTTTGCGAATTCTGCCGACAAGGCCACAACCTCGGAATCGTTTGAAATCAAAGAAACCGACTGACCGCTTTCAAGCTCGCCAAGATCCAATATATGAGAATGAGTCATGCTGCTTACGGTCTTTGATGTAAGATAAGTTCCGTCCGTGTCGTAATATGTCACAATCACGCTGTCCAAGCTTGTGGAAATATAAGTATAATATCTGCCGGACTCGTAAGCCTGCATTGAAACGGAATCTCCCATAAGCCCCGCTTTGACGTTTGTAAATATGCTTCCGTAACCCGTTGCCGCGCTTGCAAAAGCATTTTGAACAACAAAAGGATTAAGAGCATCCATGTCAACGGAGTTTTCCAAGCTGCTTGGCACCATATAGCCCGGAGACAGCCAGTATTTGTGCTTGTAGATGTATTTGTCCCCTTCCTGGTCAATAAGGGTGTAGAAATCATCATCTGTTTTGTCATTGTCGCTAAGTTGATATTTAACGCTAAGCATGGCCTGAGTTAAAGGCGTAGCGCCGTAAATTGCATAGGCGTTTGCCGATTCTTCCAAGCCCATATCACCGTAGAACTTGCTTACACCCGCATTTGCGGTGGAGCTGAAAATCGAAGCTCCCTTGTAGCCAATCCAACTTGCATCGTTTTTGGTACGTCTTTCTTCTTTTTCAACCCTGTAGAAAAGCTCATCTTCATGATGATCCGCCGCTTCAAGCAAGCTTTCGATTTGGGCGTTGTCCCTTAAATAATCCGTCCTGGACACGGTGCCCACTGCGGTTTCGGAGGTATTTATCGATGCCTCGATAATGGTTATCACAAACAAGGCATATACAATCAAATTCTTATATTTAAACTTCTTTCTGAAGCCGAAACACAAAATAAAGTACAAGAATATAAATATGGCACTTACGTATATGATACTTGCGTCAAAATCATCCCCCACAAAGAGATGATCGATAAGCACAAGCAGGCCTATGACTCCCGCAAACACCAGGGCAATTTCTTTCTTGGTGTAGGTTTTCAGTCCCATAAAGCCTTCGAAGGACATGGCAAGTATCAAGAATATGAATATAAAGGATTCTCTCGCCGCAAGGCTGTTTGGAAAATGGCAACCGTGCCACAAAAAGTCCAAAACATTAAACATAAAGCTTATGAAAATAAACACAAGCAGGGCGATTTTTCCTATCTTTTCCCTTATATCGATTTTTCTGTTCAAAACATAAAGCGGAATGAAGATAAAGACCAAAACGCTGGAGTACAAATTCGGTGTATGAGCCTCAAACATCGATACCGGCTCGTTCATGTACATCCTTGAAATACCCGTAAGGGCCGAAAAATACTCTTTTAGGCTTGTAGGGAAGCTTATGTCCCCGGATGCGGAAAGCTTTAATGTAAAGAAAGCCGGTAAAATCATTACCGCCGCAATTGCCGCCGCAATCAAAGAATAAATTACAAAGAGTTTTATGCGATTTCCCACATCTTTAAGCTTAAGTCCCCTTCTCGTAAAGAGAATAACAAAGAAATAAAGAAGTGAGAAAATGCTTACCATTATCGCAATGTAATAGTTTGAAAAAGCGCAAAATGCAAGGCTTATGCCGTATACAAGAGGCTTTTTCTCTATAATGAGACGTTCTATTCCCATTGCCACAAGAGGAAGCAGCCATAGGCAATCCGCCCACATAAGATTCCAGCTGAATGCGGCCGCATAGCTGGAAAGTGCGTAAAATACCGAAAAAGCCGCAATCAACAAATTCTTTGTTTTAAATCTGTTGCTTAAATATACGGAAAAAGTAAGTCCGCAAAGGCCCATCTTAAAGATGATGAATATGCTCATTGCTTCGATTACATGGGCTTCCGTAAAAAACAAAAGAAGTAAATTAAGAGGACTGGCCAGATAATAAGCCGCAAGGCTTACAAAATCCGTACCAAGACCTATGTTCCAAGAATAAAGGATGCTCCCATCACCATGCAAAAGCTCCCACAAAGCCTTGTGGAAAGGCGCATATTGGTGATACATGTCGCTCCTTAAATAGCACATTTCTCCGAATGGATAAATGTCTTTTGAAATGTATACAATAAGCATTATCAAAACCGGCACAAGAAATGCCACAATAAATGCTTTATTATTATTTAAAAACCCTGTCAGTTTATTTTTCACTTGTCTCTTCCCTATCAATATTAGTAGTTTTTAACACATACATCGGCCTGTTTTTGGTCTCCATGTAAATATGGCCGATATATCCACCCAAAATCCCGATGGAAATTTCTATTATTCCTCCAAGAAACAGCACCGCGCAAAGGGTTGTTACATAGCCCGGCACATCGATTCCGTAAATAAGCGTCTGCACCAAAGTGATAATGATGTAGATAAAAGCCACTATGGAAATAATAAATCCCAAAACCGTTACAAACACAAGAGGCGCTCTGGAAAATGATGTAAGACCTTTGAATGCGTAAAGCCCAAGACCGAAAAAGCTCCATTTTGTCTTGCCGGCGGCTCTTTTTTCGCTGACAAAATCTATCCATTTGGTGTCAAATCCGGCCCAGGCAAAAAGCCCCTTAGAAAAGCGCTCTTTTTCGCTCATTTTAAGGACCGTATCCACAACTCGTCTCGTAACCATTCTGAAATCCACGGCGCCCTTTTCAAGCTTAACCGTTGAAATCTTGTTATTTACATTGAAAAATGCATTGGAAAAAGGAGCTCTCAAAGGATTTTCTCCTGCTCTTTTGCTTCTTTTTGCCACGCAGGAATCGTAACCTTCTTCGATTCCTTTAACGAATTCCGGTATCATTTCCGGCGGATGCTGCAAATCTCCGTCCATCAAAATGACGAAATCTGCCTTTGAATGGCTAAGTCCTGCATAAATAGCCGCTTCTTTACCGAAATTTCTCGAAAAAGAAAGATACTTCACCTCCGGATGATCTTTTGCCAAAGCCTGCAAGTCCGCAAGTGTCGCATCTTTGCTTCCGTCATCCACGAAGATGAAAGAAAAATCATATCCTTCTATCTTTTCAACTACCCCTTTTGTGCGCTCGTAAAAAAGCCCAAGAACCTCGTGCTCATTAAAACACGGCACAATAATATCCACAGTTTTACTCATAATCACTAACCTTTAAGGAATCCCAATAATCGTTGTCAAACTCAAGTGCAAGCTCCTTGGCGAAAGGAATATATTCCTCTTCAACAGCTTTCTTCTTTAAATTTTCAACTATTTTTTCTCGATTCGCCTTTGTTTCCTCAATCATATAATCTTCAATGCATTTAATTATATAATAGCCGTTTTCGCATGATACAATATCGGAAATTTCGCTGTCAGCCAAGGCAAATGCCGCATCTTCAAACTCTTTGTAGCTTTCGTTATGTCCGAAAATGTAGTCATAATCCTCGTCTTTTGAATATTCTTTAACAAGACTTACAAAATCTTCTCCGGCTTTTGCTTTTGTCAAAGCCTCATTTGCCTTATCTTGCGCATCCTCATCATTTCCGAAATATATGTAATAAACTTCGATAACTTTTGTTTCCGAATCGCTTATTTCGTAGTCAACTCCGGCAATAAGCGTGTTGTAAACTTTTTTGCTCAAAAGCTCATCAACAAAAAATTGCTTAACATCATCAGTGCTTACGCCATGCTCATTTAAATAATCTTCACCCAAAGTCGCAATCCACTCGTTTGCACTCACTTCAGCTTCCTCCAAAAGAGCGGAATCGGTTTTAACGCCCTTTTCTTCGGCAAAAAGGCACATGCTTTTTGTTTCCGAAAGTCTTGCTTTGATGTTGGTTTTTAAATAATCTTCCATGGTCATGCCGTTGATTTCACGGTCCCAAATGCCATCGCCGAAAGATGTATTGTATTCGTGAATACCCTTTAAAAAGGCGAACAAAGCCTCGCCTTTGGACATGGTCTGTCCCGACAGCTTCATAATATTGCCTTCACCGATGCCCGTTGTAAAAACAACTTTGCCGCATCCCGCAAAAGAAATGCTCATTATAAGGGTCAATATAACTATTAAAGCTTTTTTCACTGTATTATCCTGCTTCCTAATTTTGTTTTTTCGATGCAAATCTGCGTATCGATACGGGTCTTTAACTCATCAACATGAGAAATAATGCCCACCAAACGGCTGTCTTTTGAAACCGTTGTAAGAGCCGCAATGGCCACATCCAAAGACTGGTTGTCAAGACTTCCGAAGCCTTCATCCACAAAGAGGGTGTCAATCTCAATTCCCCCTGCGTTTTGCTGGATGATGTCACTTAAACCAAAGCTTAAAGACAATGCCGCCTTAAACATCTCGCCACCGGAAAGAGAAGCAACGGGCCTTAATTTTCCCGTAAATTTGTCAAATACTTCGATTTCAAGGGCGCCTCTGGACTGCTTACTTATATTATCATCTTTTCGATGAAATGTGTAACGTTCTTCCGACATAAGTTTAAATCTTTTGTTTGCAGCCCTTAAAATACGCTCAAAATAAATCATAAGAACATAGTCTTCAAACTTGATTCTCTTGTCGTTATAGCCCTGCATCAGGTTGTTTAAACGGCTTAATTTCTCATAAACCTTGTCTTTTTCCTGCTTTTGTGCCCGGTATTTTTTTATATTTTTAAGCTGTCCATCGTTTTTTACATATCTTGCATGGATAGTCTTAATCTTTGCGGAAAGCAGCTTTTTCTTTTCATCCGCTTCCTGTTTTTTTTCTTTAAGAGCGGATGTGTCGATTTGTACAGTTCCTTCCAATGCTGCCTCCAAGTCCTTAATCGACTGAGATAAAGCAACAATGGCCTTTTCAAAGCTGTCGATAGCATTCTTGTTATCATTAAGCTCTTTTTCGCTCATTTTGGCCGCAAGAAAATCCTCCACATCTTTGAAACTGCTTTCTTTAAGCTTGCTTTCAAAGTTTTCTTTATCTTTTACAAGGGCATCTTCAAGCCTTGAAAGCTCTTTTTTGTTTTCAGCTTCTCGACCCGCTGATTCACTGTAGTTTTTTTCGCTTTCAAGCTTGCCTTTTTTTGCTTTTTCCAAGCCTTTATCAAACTCTTTAAGTTCGGCCTCTATCTTTTTCTTTTCCGCCGAGAGCTCGCTGCCCCGTGCTTTGGCGCCTTCTATGTCATCAATCAAGAAACGCCCTCTCAAACGGGCAAATTCATCCCCCGAAAAGCGATTTTTATACTCTGTAAGAAGGGAATAAAGGCCCGCACAGGAATCATGGACTTCCTTTTCCACAGCTTCTTTTTCTTCCAATTCTTCTTTATATTCTTCGATTTCTTCATCACTTATTTCCACCGCATCTTCGGCATAAGCCTTATTCGGCTTCGGATGCTCCAAGGAACCGCAAACAGGGCATGGTTTGCCGTCTTCAAGGTTTTTAACCAAAAGTCCGATTGCCGCATGGCTCTTTGCTTCCAAGGCGTTTTCATAAATTTCTTTAGCCTTTTTCTTGGCTTCCTCCGCCTTTTTAAAAACAGCAAGCTCAGCTTTATAATTATTATCGGTTTTAACATAATTGTTTACAAATTTTCCAAGCTGATCAATATCTTCAACCAGTTTTTTGTTTTCTTCGATGCTTTCAAGCTTTGCCTCAAAGTCCTTAAGAAGGGCGTCGTTTTTTTCTTTTTCTTTAGCCAGGCTTTCCAAGCTTTCCTTAAGCTTTATTGCATTTTCTTTAGCCCCCGCCAAAGATTTCTCCGTCTGTTTGAAAAGCTCATAGGATGGGCTTATGTGAAGATATGTCTCCGCAAGAAGGCATTTATCCTTGAGAAGGTTCATTTCTTCACGTTTTTCTTCCAAATCGGCTTTGCTTTTTCTTGCATTATCAAGATTTGTTTTAAGATTTGCAATCCTGCCGGCTTCCTCAAGTTTTATGCTTAATTTCTCGATTAAGGCGTCGTTATCTTTGGACTCTTTTTCCAAAGATGTCTCCAAATCCTTGTCCGCCTTGATGCTTTCGGCCAGTGTTTCCATGACCTTATCCGTATTTCTGTTTTTTAAGCCTTCGGTATTAATAAGCTCGCGCCATTCATCGCCCTCAACGTCCGCATTGTTGATGGCCTCGTTAATAAAGTCGTCGAGACCTGCAAGAGCGTATTTTAAGTCTTTTGTTTTATCATTCATTTTCTTTTGAATGTCGCTGTAAATTCTTGCATTGAAAATGCCTCTGAAAATCTTGCTTCTCTCGCCGGAATCCGCAAGCAAAAGCTTTTGAAACTCACCCTGAGGCAAAAAAGCAATAAGCTTGAATTGGTCGTAGTTAACGCCGATTAAGCTTTCGATTTCTTTTGTAACATCCGTAACACCGGAGCAAACTCCTTCAAAATTACCTTTTCCATCGCCGATTTCAAGCAAAGCATCCGCCTTGTTCTTGGTAGAACCCGTACCGCGGCGGGCTTTTCTTTCGTACTCCGGATTTCTTGAAACTCTGTAAATCTTTCCGTGATGGGAAAAAGTGAGGTTTACATAAGTAGCATCATCTATATCCGCAAAATCACTTCTGAAATTAAGGTCCTTTCTTGATTCACCCGATGCCTTACCAAACAAAGCATAGGAAATGGCATCAAAAATAGTACTTTTTCCTGCACCGGTCTGTCCGGTTACAAGAAAAAGTCCTTTTCCGCCAAGTTTTTCAAAGTCTACCACTTCTTTGTTTTTGTAAGGTCCCCAACCCGCAAGTTCAAGATATATCGGTTTCATCTATGATTTCCTCTGCTATTTTTACGTAAGTCTCATCTGCATCTTCGTCTGTAACATATTTAAAAAAGCTTTTGAAAACATCCAAAGGAGTACCCTCTTCCAGGCCTTCCTCAAGATTTGCAAGCTCTGAATTAACCTTTTCGTCACGCTTATAAGAAATATGCATAACATTGGGATAAACCGTTCGCAGCTTGCCTATCGGGTCGTACAAATCCCCTTCATCAAGTAAAACAGCATCGATGTAATCGTTTGGATTTGCGGCATTTACCACCTCGTCGGATATCAAATCTTCAAGTTTTCCTTCTATTCGGCGTAAATCGTGAAGAGCCTTGAATTTGAAGCGTGTAATGGTCATGCCCTTTTTGTCCGCATTTATATCTTCGCCTACTTTTCCTTCCAGATGATGCGTTGTCATGTCAGCGACCTTTTCGTTAATATCAACAATCAAAAAGCTCTTCTCCTGCTTGTATTCCCTAAGAGAATACTTAACGGGAGATCCGCTGTAATATACATTTTGCTTGCCGATACGCATAAAGCCGTGAATGTGTCCAAGGGCCACATAGTCAAAATCCTTGAACACACTTGCATCCACATTGCCAAGGCCGCCCAAGTCTTTTTCTTCTATTTGCTGCATAACGCCGTCAAAATCCACTATTTTACCGCTGTCCGTAACAAAATAGTGGGTAATCAAAATGTTTCTTTCGCTTTTATCTATATTTTCGTGGGAAAGAATGCATTTAATTCCTTCCTCGTAATTTGCTATTTCCGTATCGAAAGTTCTCTTGCAATAATCGCGCATTAAAGGCTCACGAAGAAACGGAAGCATATAAATATTTATCCTTCCGTAATTGTCATCATATTCTATTTTTTTAAGAGATTGGCCAAGTTGGCTGTCGATATAGAAACCCTTTTTTTCCAATATCGCATTTGCAAAGCCTATGCGCTCCGGAGAATCGTGATTTCCGCTGATACAATAAATGGCAATACCACTATCAATCAAACTTGTGACGAATTCATCCACAAGGCTCACCGCTTCGGCAGGAGGCACGGAACGATCGTATAAATCACCCGCAATAATAACTCCGTCGACTTTGTATTCCTTAGCCGCGGAAACTATCTGCTCCAAGCAAAAGCGCTGATCCTCCAGTAAAGAGAACTCGCTGAGATTTTTTCCGATATGTAAATCCCCTGTATGTAATAATCTCATTATGCTTCAACTACCATGTACTTACCGCAAGGAAGTTCGAAAACTTCCAGAGATTCCAAGATTTCTTCATCACTCATGCCGCTTGCGTCAGTACCGTTTTCCTCCCAGTATTGTCTTATTTCGTCCGCAGAATCGAATACGCAGGCGAAACTGTCCTCCAAAAACTCCAAAGCCTCATCATAATTGCTTGCAACGGGCTCGGCAAAAAGCCTGTCTTGTTGTTCCAAAAAAACTTTTGCACATTCTTCCTCATAACCCTGTAATTCCATAGTAGCTACCTCCTTTTAAAAAGCTACCTACTCCAGCTACAAAGACCTCTAAGGTTCTTTTAATTATTTTAGCATAAAAAAATACAAAAATAAAATAATAAAATCACCAAAAGCAAAACTGCCCTTGGTGATTTCATTATATGTGCAAAGAAATTTGTAAGCTTGTTATTAAAGTGAAATAAACATCTTTGTGTTGTTCGAAAGTTCTTTTGCAACACGGTTGTTTTCTTCCATTGCGCTGTCGATCTGTGAAATCTCGTCAACGATTTCGGATGATGATGTAGCCGACATTGTAATTGCATCGGAGCTTTCTCTTACAGACTGTGTAATACCGGATACGCTGTCTGACATTGTTTCCATGATTTCGTTTAAGTTGTCTGCAAGGCTTGCAAACTTGTTCAAGATGTCGTTCATGAGAACTGCTGTATTTTCGTATTTATCGCCTGTTTCAACGAATGCATCGTAATCGGCCAAAACATTTTCATTAATGAATGTAATAACTTCGATAGCATTTTCCGAAAGAGTTTTAACAGCATCCGTAACTTCCGAGCTGATGCTCTGGATATTGTTTGCCGTCTGGCGAGAGTTATCTGCCAATGCGCTGATTTCATCAGCAACAACCGCAAAGCCTTTACCTGCTTCACCTGCACGAGCTGCCTCGATGGAAGCATTAAGAGCAAGTAAGTTTGTCTGGCTTGCAATGCTTAAGATTTCGTTTGTAAGATCGTTAATCTGGCTAACCTTTTCACTGTCTTTAACTGATTTTTGAAGTGTTTCGGAAAGTGATTCCATCTTAGCGCCGGTATCATCTTTCTTCTTGGAAGCCTGATTCTTGATTTCGTCTGCTTCTTTTCTGATTTCAGCAGCTGTTTTGTTACCTTCTTTAGCTTCGTTATGAATCATTTCCGTTGCATTCTTAACTTCGTCAAGGTTCTGGTCGATAGCGTTTGCTGTTGTAGCAACCGTATCCATTGTTGCCGAAAGTTCTTCCAAAGCTGCCGATGTATTTGTAATGTTATCGCTTGCACGCTGAATCTGTCCTGTGATTGATTCTGCGGAAGATGTGATAACAACAGTACCGTCTTTAACACCGCGGATAATATTCTGCAATGTTTCGATAAAGTGGTTGATACCATCTGAAATGGTAATAAGTTCCGTTCCGGTCTTTGTTCTTATACGAGCGGTCAAATCGCCGTTGCCCGTCTGAATGTTATCAATAATTCCGTTAAGTTCGCCACTCATGCGTTTGATTGTACGGCTGATTCTCATGTAGCTGAATACAACGCTGACAACTATAACCGCAATAACGATTATCAGGAACAAATAACCTTTCTGTAAAGCAGTTGCTCTTACTCCGTCAAAATAGTTGCCCAAGTTACCCGAAAGGTATGAAATAGTACCTTCAACTTCCTCAAATGAAGCAGTCAAGTTATTGTAAGCCGTTGAATAGTCACCGCTCAAAAGCATGATAGCCGGCATTGCCTGACCTGCTTTACAAAGGTCAATCATCTGTAAGTTTGCTTCTTTGAAAGCTTCAACATTTTCAGCAAGTCTGGCTGCCTGATCCGCACCGTCCGCAGTCTGTGTAACCAAAATACTGTTCTGAATAAACTCAACATATTGATCCAATTCATTAACGGTAGTAACCATGTCATCAACAAGAGTACCTGCATTTTCAACACTACCCGTACCTACAACGGTACCTACAATTGTGTTTGCATTACCATAAAGTAAAATAGCTTTTTCGTTAAGTGTAGCTTCCTGAGACATAAGATCCGACTGATTAACACTTGCTGTATTAGCCGATTCCGTTATGTCTTTCATGGCCGATGATGTAACCAAAACATAAAGAATGAATGCGACTAAAATCGCGATGTTAAAAATAACTGTCTGAAAAAGTGTCGTGGAAAGCGGATTAATCTTTCTGTTCCCCATATTATTACCTCCGTGTTATAAAAGATTTAATTCCAAGAATATATCTGTTATTTTAAAACAAATATAAAAATAATTAGAATATTTAAGCTAATTATATAACCAAATCCGCTAAAATACAAGAAAAAATGACAATTTTTTCGATTTCCCCAACCCTACTCAAAAATGAATAGTGATGTTTTGTCCTCTCCCGCACTGAACTAAATATTTCCCGGCGTGAGAAGGGTTGAAGCGGAGATTGAACCCAGGATTTCAAGCATCCACTCCCTACGGCGGGAGAAGGGGTGAGACGGATTAAGGAAAAGGTCCGGTGGACCTTTTTCCCGTCGAACAGACCGACGAGGCTGCATGCAGCCGAGGAGATTGAACCCAGGGTTCAAGTCCGTCCGGACTTGAACTAAAAAAGCTCCGGACCATCTGGTCCGAAGCTTTTTTACTTCCAGTGCGGGAGAAGGGATTGAACCCTCACGTCGTTGCCAACACTAGATCCTTAGTCTAGCCTGTCTGCCAATTCCAGCACTCCCGCAAAGCAAGAACTATATTACCACAAGAACTTTTTATGTGCAAGACTTTTTTTCAAGTTTTTTCAACTTTTTTTACACTATACGCTTATAAGCTTTTTTCCGCCCTTAATAAGCGCCGTCAAAGGCTTAAGCCACTTAATCAAATCAAGGCCCAAAGCCTCGATTTTATCTTCTACTCCCAGCTCCTTGGCACAGGTGATGCAAGCGGAAAACTTAACTCCCAAATCTTTAAGGCGCTTAACTTCAGCCTGCATGGCTTCACTTTCCGCAAGAAGCTTGGTTGTGGCGCCCCAAACAATAATCATAACATCCTTCCACATGCCTTGTTTTATGCTGTTTTCCGCATACATAAAAAGCATAAGCTTGGCCGCCGTTTCATCGGCATTGGTCCAAAGAATGAAAAGTGTATCATCATCAGCTTTTTCAATATAATTCATGGTTTCATCAATATTCATATTCATTTCCTCTTAAAAATTCCTTCATACCATTTCCAATACAATTTTCGATTTATTTTGTACAGCAAAGCTGAAAAGAGCAAGGCCATGGCGAAAATGGTTACATAGCTTATTATAGTTATATAAATCGGCAAATTGTATACATCAAGGAAAAAGTAAGGAATATATTTTCCGTGAATAACGCCGGTCAAAATCAGTGTGACGATAATAGCAGCATAAAGCAGCACGTAGGCCGTTCCCGCAATCAGATTTTTAAGCTTTAGCTTTCCGATGGGCGTATCGTTAAAAGTAAAGGAATAAATCGCAAGAATCGGGATAAGTACATGCATAAAGAACATGTCCGGCCTAATAAGATGCAAATGTGTTTCAAAAACCGGCAATTGACTAATCATCACAACCGCCAAAATAAGGCACTCCGCCACTGCGCAGGAAAGCCTGATAAAGTATATAACGCGCCTTGAAATCTCCGTTTTCCTTTTAATTTCGTAGATATTAATAAAAAGGCAACAACAAGTCAAAACAGTGGTGTAGATTGTGCCGTCGACGGTCATCCACCTAAGAGCCAAAATACCGGTGTTTTCCAGGCTGAACATGTAAAATATGGCGAAAATTCCACCCGTCACAATAATAGATGAAATCACAATATTAAGAATTTTTTTGCGGTTAAAAATTTTGTCGAATTTCTCCAAATAATTTTCGCTATTCATTATTCTGCTCCGTCTTCAAAGAATCTTGATATTTATCGATAACATCGTAAATGGCTGTATTTGGGTCTTCAATCATTTCTATGTTTGTATCCAACTTAAGAAGCTTATTTTGCGTAGCGGTGCGCATCTCCCATTTTGGCAAGCCCTCGCCGTTTGGGTCGCCCCACTTAACAAAGTTTGCCCAGTATTTTACCATTATGTCCGACAAAGCATAATCCTCCTCATCATAAAGGTCCGGATGACGCCACAAATTGCCGTAGGCATAAGGCATCTCGCCGGAATGATAGTTAGAAAGAGAATCGTTTGTCTTTGTAAAATAATACTCAAAGCAAGGTTTGCCCTGCGCTACTAAGTAGTTATTCCAAAGCTCGTGGGAATAGCTAAACCATGCTGCGGAATAAACCGTGTTTAATGCTCCCTTGGCATCTCCCAGTTTATCAATTACAAAGTGTTGATCACGTTCAGGCCAATCCGCCGGCACAACTTCTGCCATTTCTTCGGCATAATCTCCCACAACTTCTCTTAAAAGCTCAACATAGTTTTCACTTGTAGCCTCTTTATCCATCAAAAACGGATCGCTTTCCTTTCCGTTAAATCCGTTAAGAAGAGCCTGTTCGTGGTTTTCTCCCTTAAGATATGTAAGATAAGGCTGCTCCGTAAGGGCATATCCGTCAATGGTTATGGCCGTTTGATCGCTTGTGCTGTTAATCAGGTCCTCAGCAGGGATGTCCATAAGCTCCGCCGATGATGAAACACCAAACTCTTCCCTCAATGCCGCGCCTTCTTCCAAAGCCTTGTCCACGCTTCTGAAGGTATGATACGGCTCATATGCAACAATACCGCTGGATTCGGCAATGGCATATCTGAACTTTCCTTCCGTCAAAGGAGATACGCAAAGAGCATTAACGCTGGATGCTCCCGCCGATTCACCTGCAATGGTGATTTTATCCTTATCTCCGCCAAAGGCTTCGATATTGTCATAAACCCAGTTAAGTGCCGCAATCTGGTCCAAAAGACCATAATTGCCCATAGAACCGTTTAAGCTCTCATCTTTTAAATCCTCTGCCGTATAATTGGCCAAAGTGCCCAATCTGTAAGCAAAGTTAACAACAATAACTCCCTCTTTTGCCAGATCCTCACCGCGATATTCCGTATATGAAGATGTACCTGTTTTTAAGCTTCCGCCGTGAATAAAGAAAAGTACCGGAAGTTTTTCCGTATCTCCCGCTTCGCGCTCCGGGGCAAAAACATTAAGATATAAGCAATCTTCGCTAAGTTCTTCCACATATTCATCCCCGAATTTGAACTCGTAGTCGTGATATCCCAAAATGTGGAAAAGAGAATCAACAAAAGGTGAATCCACCGGCTGCATGGCTCTCGGTCCGAAATGATCGCAAGCGCGCACTCCATCCCAACTTTCGGCTTCTTGCGGCGCCTTAAATCTAAGCTCACCCACAGGAGCCGCCGCATAAGGAATGCCCGCATAAACTTTCACAGAATGGTCTTCGTTGTAAACGCCCGTCAAATCTCCCTGTTCAACGCTTACAATTTCGGTAACATCCGGATTTGCATTTGCAACCGCCGGCACCCTTTTATAAGGTGGGGATGTAAGAGACAGATTAAGTAAAATCACGGCAATAAAGGCCAGCCACATAATAAGGCCTTTTTTCTTGTTAAATTTGTCGCGATTTACAAGTATTATACGTATCGTAATCATGGCAATTGCCGCTAAAAGCGCAATAATCCATCCAAGTATTATGTTTTTTGACAGTTCCAAAACAACCAGGTTGATAACCGAAACCACCACTACCCAAATCGAAAAAGCCATAATTCCTCCATTTATATTATGTAAACTAATTATTTTTCTTGTTTTTCTTTTCTTTATCTAATACAAATTTTATTATAACAATCGCCAATACGATTAGCAAAGCAATCAAAAACGGAGCAAAAGTAATTTCGTCGGTGCTTTCAGCCTGTGCCTGAATTTCCGGAATAGCATAATAAGGCGAGCTGTCAAGATTGACCTCCAAAGGAGCAAGTTCCCTTTGAGTATCCAAAATTTCACCCGTTTCGGGATTTCTGCCGTTTTTAAAAGTATTGCTGTTGGAGCTCATATAATATTTTATATCATTGAGGATAACACCTGCATCATCAAATGCCTGCTGTTGCACATTATTGCAATACTCAGTTATATACTGCTTAGCCTGTTCGCTTTCCATGTCTGCCGCATTTTCAAGAATCTGCGCCATAGCCTCAATCATACCCGTCTCGGCCTCATGCCAATAAGCTCTGACCGGAAGTCCGTATGTTTTGTATGTATATGACTCAACAGCCAGTGTATTTATCTCTTTGAAGCGATAATAAGGATAATTTGCCGTATCGAAAACCCCCGCATCTTCGGCAGCCTGATTGCGAGAATAAGGCTCGCTGATACTCAACGCCCCGTTTGATATGGGTACAAATACACCATAAACGGCAGGTCCCGTGCTTTCCCATGTTACACAGGAAATCTCCGCCGGAAGTTTTGGATAAATTTGCACAATGTGCACGCTTAGTGCCGTATCCGAACCTATAACGCGCATATCGGTTCTGCCTGTCTCGTCGGGACTGTATTCGCTACCTTCAAAACGGTTTCTTAATATTTCCATTACATCCTGCAAAGAAACTTTGCTGTCCGGGTTAAAAGCCAACGGATAAAAATCATCCTTGTTGTAGTTTTTT
>SVDN01000033.1 GCA_015057825.1 Lachnospiraceae bacterium | reverse complement strand
TTGCGTCCTATTCGAAAGCAGTTAACGGATTTGTAACGGAGTAAAAAATGGCAGCGATTATTGAAAATGTATGGGGATTTTTAGGACAATTCACGGATATCTGGGAAAAGTTTTCCTTTATAGCCGATTATAAGATTATTATATATTTGGTCTTGTTCGGATTACTTTTGGTATTCGGAATATATTTGTATAACATATTGTTCTCATTTGTGTTTTTCGTGGCATTTGCCACGGCGGTAGCTTATTTCATGTCAAAAGTAACCACATGGCAAAACACCATTGCTCTTGTGGCTGTGGTGGGAGTAATATTTGCATTCTTGCTGTATAAGGCACAAATGCTGGGAGCTATAGTTGTTAACGTCTTGCTTGCGGCGGCAATATGTCTGTTTTTGGGATTTGGTTTTTGGATAGTAATAATCGGCATGGCAGCAGCCCTTGTAATGACAATTATTTTTCCGGTATATACCACCTGCATTGTAACCGCGGCATTCGGTGCATTCGGACTTGCAAGTCTCTTTGACCTTCACATCTGGGTTATGTGCGTATTTGGAGGAGTTGGCATTGTAATTCAGCTTATATCGTCAAGAAATAAAAGAATAGGGGATAGAAGATAATATGAGAAATGTATTCAGAAAAGAGATAAAATACGTAATACATGAAACAAACTTCATAGAGCTAAAGCCCCTGCTGATGGCTTTTATGAGGATGGACAGCCACAGTAAAGACA
Source organism: Lachnospiraceae bacterium (assembly GCA_015057825.1). GTDB lineage: Bacteria > Bacillota > Clostridia > Lachnospirales > Lachnospiraceae > RUG12871. The sequence goes on along the minus strand of SVDN01000033.1, from coordinate 24,721 downwards.
TGAAATACAGGGTAAGGTCTTTGTATTTCGACTCGGCTTCCGACATAGATTTTCATGACAATTTGGACGGAGTCATGGAAAAAAGAAAAATAAGAATAAGGACATATGATATAAAAAGCGATTTCGCTTTGCTGGAATACAAATGCAAAAGCGGATCCGACTCACGCAAAATGTCCATTAAAATAACAAAATCCGAGGCTTTGGAGCTTGAGAAAGGGCATTTTGAAGTCTTGCTTTCCCACAAGGAAGATTTGGCAACGTTTTTATACGACAAAATGACAAGAAACGTTTACAGGCCAAAGACGGTGGTGGATTATGACCGAACGGCATTCACATATCCCGTAAGCGATGTACGAATAACCTACGACCATAATATAAAGGCAAGCATGACATCCGGCAGCCTTTACAATGAAAATGTCAGCCTATATCCCACAATGATAGGGGGATACGGAGTGCTGGAAGTAAAATACAACGACTTTTTGGTTACGCCTTTGCAGCAAATAGTTGAAAAACTGGATTCGCTTCCGGAGGCAATGAGCAAATATTCACAGGCGAGATTTTTAACAAATTAAAATAAATCAAATTAATATAAAGGTGCAAGCAAGGCAGGTCCTTGCGGAAAGGTAGAGTAATGAGAGAATTTATAATTGAAAATCTGACATCGGAATCATTTTCACTAATGGAGATAGTGATAAACAACATAGCTGCTTTGATAATGGCATTTTTCATAATGTTTACCTATAAAGTAACATATTCGGGAACAGCATACTCAAGAAGATTTAACATTTCAACGGGTGCAATTGTTATTATCACATCAACCATCATGGCCATTATTTCAAACAACGTGGCATTGTCACTGGGTATGGTCGGTGCTCTTTCGATTATCCGTTTCAGGACAGCGGTAAAAGATGTAAGGGATTCGGTATTTATATTCTGGTCCATAGCCGCAGGTATCGGATGCGGTGTTTCGCAATACCTTATGGTAGCTGTGGGAAGCGTAATTTTATTTATCTTCCTTCTCGTAACAAAAAAATCCGTCGGTGCAAACAGACAGCTTCTTGTGGTTCAGTCTGATTTGAAAGCTCAGTCGGAAGCGGAAGCCATAATAGACGAAACATTCGGAAAAAATGCTCACAGACTTTCAAAAAGCCAGGACGAAGTACAATGCGAACTTGTATATTCGGTTAAAGAAGGCGTAATGAGAAAAACGGACGAACACAACACCAGAGAAATTTCCCAGCGTCTTATGCATATTGAAGGCGTAAAGAGAGTAAATATTGTTGAACAGCAGGACGACATAGCAAGGTAAGATATGAAAAAGTTATTAACTATTATTGTCGGAGTGCTGATAATATCGTGCCTTTTATTGATATGCTTTTTTGCAAGGGAATATTTGCAGGACAATCTTGACGAGGAAAAAGCCAAAAAGTCGGCAAATGCGGAAACGCCAAATCTTGATAAGGAATACCTTGACTATTATGAGCTTGGAGAATTTGACACAAGTCTTCCGGTGATTTATATCGAAACGGAGGATTCCATTGCAATAGAAGCCGTGCAAGGAAAGGTTAGTGTCCTTAACAATGCAAATGACGGAAGTTTACATAACATAACAGAAACTCCGGATATAACATTAAATGCGGGAGTAAACTACAGAGGCGCATCATCGGCACATTTCGACAAAAAGCAGTACAGAATAAAATTTTATAAAGGCAAATCCATGTCGAATCCTTACAATTACGATTTGTTGGGAATGGGAGAAGCAAACGAATGGGTGCTTCACGGACCGTATCTTGATAAAACTCTTGCAAGAAACTACATGGTATATAATTTGGCCGGCGAGATTATGGAATGGGCGCCGCAGTGCGAATATATCGAGCTTTTCGTAAATGGAGAGTATCAGGGCGTATATTTGGTTGTTGAGCCTATAACAAACGGAGTGGGAAGACTCAGACTTTCAAAATTCGGTCTTCTGGGTGGAGATTGTGCCTACATAGTTGCCAGAGACCGTGAAGATACGGACGACGAGCCTTTGAATAACTACGGTAAAACAGCGGGATTTACATATAATAATCTTTATGTGGAATATCCGGGAAAGGCCGCAATAACTCAAAAAGAATACAAATGGATTGAAGATGACATAAGCGATTTTGAAATATCTCTCTATGGGGATAATTATAAAGATCCGGAATTGGGCTACGAAAAATATATAGACTCGGATAATTTTGCGGATTATTTTGTATTAAATGAAGTGGTTATGAACCATGATGCGGGAAGTTTGTCAACCTATGCCTACAAAGAACTTGGCGGAAAACTTATGATGGCGGTATGGGACTATAATAATGCTTATGACAACTATCAATGGTTCAGCCAGGATTACAGCGAGTTTTATCTGCCGAAAACGGCATGGTTTGACAGGCTCGTAACGGACAAGGCTTTTATAGACAAAGTAGTGATAAGATACAGAGAGCTTAGACAGACCACCCTTTCGACGCAACATATGTACGAGCTTATAGACTCGACTACAACTAAGCTTGGGGATGCGGTTAATCGAAACTATAAAGTTTGGGGCTATACTTTTTATAAGAATCTTCTATCGGGAGACGACAGAGATATAACAAGCTACGAAGAAGCAATCAGTCAGCTTAAGAGCGCAATAGAGACACGATTTGCATATCTGGACGAGCATATAGAAGATTTATATCAATATTGTAATTAGAGATTTTTTTGAAAAGAGGCAATTAATAATGAAAACTGTAATGGTTATTTTCGGAACCAGACCCGAAGCCATAAAAATGTGTCCATTGGTAATGGAGTTGAAAAAAAGAAAGGAAATAAACACTCTTTTGTGCGTAACGGGCCAGCACAGAGAAATGCTTAAGCAGGTTTTGGATGCGTTTGATATCGTTCCGGACTACGACTTGAACATAATGAAAGCGCGTCAGACTTTATTTGATGTTACCACAAGCATTTTGAAAAGCTTAAAGAAAGTGCTTGAAGAAGTAAAGCCGGACCTTGTATTGGTGCATGGCGATACTACCACGACTTTTGTATCGGCTCTTGCATGTTTTTATATGCAAATACCTGTGGGGCATGTGGAAGCGGGGCTTCGAACCCACGACATATACAGTCCTTTTCCGGAGGAATTTAACCGTCAGGGCGTGGGCTTGCTTGCAAAATACCATTTTGCACCTACACTTCTTGCGGCAGAGAATCTTATGAAAGAAGGAAAAACGGACAATATATACGTTACGGGAAATACAGCCATAGATGCTCTTAAAACCACTGTAAGAAAAGATTATCATCATCCCGAGCTTGATTTCGCAAAGGGTAAAAAACTTATACTTATAACCGCTCACCGCAGGGAAAATTTGGGCGAGCCTTTAAGAGATATGTTTAAGGCTATCAGAAGAGTTTTGGATGAGCATGCGGATACATGTGCCATTTATCCGATACATATGAATCCGGCTGTAAGAGAGGCCGCAAGCGAGATATTTGACGGTTGTGACAGAATCCATATTATAGAGCCTTTGGAAGTAATAGACTTCCATAACTTCATGAAACAAAGCTATATGATTCTTACCGACAGCGGCGGCATTCAGGAGGAAGCGCCGTCTCTGGGCAAACCTGTGCTTGTAATGAGAGACACCACGGAGCGTCCCGAAGGAATAGAAGCGGGAACCTTAAAGCTTGTGGGTACAAATCAGGAAAACATCTACAAAAACTTTAAAGAACTTATAGAAGACAAAGAGGCTTACAATGCCATGGCAAAGGCTAAAAATCCTTACGGAGACGGACTGGCATCCAAAAAAATCGCGGATATTATTTGCAAGGATTTGAAATAAGTTCGGGCGAGTTTATTTACTTGACATAGTGTCCCCTTTTTTGTATAATATCGGAATTGTGGGAGACTATTTTCTCCCTATTTTACGATTTTTAAACTGCACGGCAACTATAGTAAACATCGGGGAAAGCGGTTTATAAGAAAAAAGAGATTGGAAGAAGGAAAAAAACATGGCAGAAAACGCAGTTGAAAAGAAAAATATATTTACGGCTACAGGTGTTAAAAAACTTGAAGACGAATTAAACAACCTTATTGTTGTAAGACGTAAAGAAGTAGCCGAAAAGCTTAAAGAAGCAAGAGCTCAGGGCGACTTATCCGAAAATGCGGAATATGATGCTGCAAAGGATGAGCAGCGCGATATTGAAGCTCGTATAGAAGAAATTCAAACAATGCTTAAAAACGCGGAAGTAGTTGATGAAGACGAAATCGATCTTGAAAAAGTAAATGTTGGTTGTATCGTTAAAACAAAAGATATGACTTTTAAAGAAGAAGTTACATTCCAGATTGTGGGTTCAAACGAAACAAACAGCTTGGAAAACAAGATTTCAAACGAATCACCGTTAGGAATTGCTTTGGTTGGTAAGAAAATCGGCCAGACAGCGGAAGTTGAACTTCCAAACGGTACAAAAGCAAAATACAAAGTACTTGATATTCAGAGAGTGGAAAACTAATATAATAAGTGTATTGATAAGCGGGCATAAAGGTCCGCTTATTTCAAATAATAAGATAGTCAGGAAGGAAGAAAAAAGATGGCAGAACAGCAGCAGGACATCAATCAGTTACTTAAGGTACGTCGTGAAAAACTTGCAAATTTGCAGGCAGCGGGCAAAGACCCTTTTGTAATCACAAAATATGACCAGACACATCACACGGATGAGGTAAGAGAACTTTACGAAGCTCACGAAAAAGAGCTTTTAAAGGATCGAAAACCCGTAGAAGTTGAAGGTCTTAGCGATGAGGACAAAAAGGCGGCCATCGACGCTGATTATAAAGAACGCAGAGAAATCATGGATGCAAGTCCTATTCAGGTTTCCATTGCGGGACGTATGATGTTCAAGCGTGTTATGGGTAAGGCATCTTTTTGCAATATACAGGACTTAAAAGGAAAAATCCAGGTTTATGTTGCCAGAGATTCAATCGGTGAAGAAGATTACGCAGCTTTCAAGAAATCCGATATCGGCGATATTTACGGTGTAAAGGGATATATTTTCCGTACAAAAACAGGCGAGATTTCAATCCATGCCGAAAGCATGACACTTCTTTCAAAATCTTTGCAGATTTTACCTGAGAAGTTTCACGGTCTTACAGATACGGACACACGTTATCGTCAAAGATATGTAGACCTTATTATGAACGAAACAAGCAAAGAAGTGTTTGTTAAACGTTCAAAAATCATCAAAGAAATCCGTAAATTCTTGGATGCAAAAGACTTTATGGAAGTTGAAACACCTATGCTTGTTTCAAATGCGGGCGGCGCTGCCGCAAGACCTTTCGTTACTCACTTTAATGCACTTGACGAGGACGAAAAACTTCGTATTTCCTTGGAGCTATACCTTAAGAGACTTATTGTTGGTGGCTTGGAACGTGTTTACGAAATCGGTCGTGTTTTCAGAAACGAAGGTGTTGACACACGTCACAATCCGGAATTTACTTTAATGGAGCTTTACCAAGCTTACACAGACTACAACGGAATGATGGACCTTACGGAAGAAATGTTCAGATATTTGGCTGAAACGGTATGCGGTTCATCAAAGATTACATACAACGGTATCGAAATCGACCTTGGCAAACCATTCGAGCGTTTGACAATGAATGATGCTATTAAGAAATATTCGGGCATCGACTTCGATACAATCAAGACAGATGATGAGGCAAAGGCTCTTGCAAAAGAGCATCATATCGAATACGAAGCTCACCACAAACGCGGTGATATCATCAATCTTTTCTTTGAAGAATATTGTGAAAAGAACTTGATTCAGCCAACATTTATCATGGATCACCCAATCGAGATTTCACCTCTTACAAAGAAAAAACCCGATGATCCATCAAAAGTTGAGCGTTTCGAGCTTTTCATCAACACATGGGAAATGTGCAATGCTTATTCGGAGCTTAATGACCCAATCGACCAGAGAGAGCGTTTCGCACAGCAGGATGCCAATGCGGAAGCAGGCGACGAAGAAGCTCAGCACACAGACGAAGACTTCTTAAATGCTCTTGAAATCGGTATGCCACCAACAGGCGGTATCGGTTACGGCATCGACAGACTTGTAATGTTGCTTACGGATTCTGCAGCCATAAGAGATGTGTTGCTCTTCCCGACGCTTAAGAGTTTGTAGGAAATGCTTGCCGTCGGTTACTGACTTACAATTGATTGCTATGATTGATTGTTGTTAGTGATTAACATGGTTGTTTTTGAACTTGTCGGTTTTTCAAAATAACATACTTTGTACCTGGGCGGGCGATTTTTGCCCGCCCGGGTACAAAAATTCTTGTTTTTATGTCTTGTGCATCGCATCTGATGCTAAGAAGTACCCAAATTCGAGCAAATAATTGTTCAGGGGTACAAAAATCTTAAAAATTCACAGTTTAAAATATCATAAGTGTACCTTAGCGCAGCCAAAACGCTATTGCAGGGTACAGATTGGCTTGCTATAGCGTGCTGGTAACAGGAAAAAAGTACCTCCGCGCAGCCAAAACAATTCTGCAAGGTACAACCCAACTTGCTTTAGCGTACAAAAAGCAAGTTAAAAGTACCTCCGCGCAGCCAAAACAATTCTGCAAGGTACAACCCAACTTGCTTTAGCGTACAAAAAGCAAGTTAAAAGTACCTCCGCGTAGCCAAAACACTACCGCAGGGTACAACCCCCCCGAAAAAATTAGAAAATTGGAGAAAAGGGAAAGGATGAAGTCAATGAAGAAAATAATAGAACAACTGGTGGATAGAGGCAACTTGCTAAGAAAAGCAATAACAGCCGCTAAACATGATGAAGGCTCTTTCCCTGAGGGAAGTTTGAGGATTTCACGCGGAAACGGTCGCATTCGTTTTTTTCAAGTGCCGGAGGACAGAAGCTTGCCGGAAAGCTATCTAAAAAGAGAACAGAGGGATTTGGCGGAAGCACTTGCCCGGAAAGACTATAACAGTAAGTTTCTTAAGAAAGCGCAACAAGAACTGGATAGGATTGAAAAGACTATTAGGCAGTTGGAAAGAAATAATGCGGAAAGTGCCTACGATGAACTTTCCGAGCACCGCAAGTCTTTGGTTAAGCCATATATTCTAACAGATTTACTCTATGCAAAAGAGTGGCAATCAATGTCTTTTAAGCCAAACCCCTATATGTCTGAAATGAAAATATATGACACAAGAAGAGGAGAGAAAGTGCGCTCAAAGTCGGAAGCAATACTTGCAGATATGTTGTATAGACTGGGTATTCCTTACCATTACGAAAGACCGCTGCAGTTAAAATCAGGAAAGGTAAGATATCCGGATTTTACGATCTTGCAGATAGTCACAAGGGAGGAAATTTACCTTGAACACTTTGGATTGTTGAATGATGAAGAATACAGAACCAATTGCTTGTTAAAGCTGGATGAATATAGGAAACACGGTATCTATCCGGGAAAGAATCTACTATTCACATATGAAAGCGAGAAAAGTCCCTTGGATATAAAAGGAATTGAAAAAATGCTAAAGGATATCATGCTGTAGGAGAAGGACTTGCTTTTGCTTGAAAAAGTATTAAAGGGCTTGATTTGTTTACTTATTGCTAAAAAAATCGTAGATGGTGTAAAATAAATTGGGGGAGAAAAAAATGAATAATTTGGGAAAAAGAAGAAAAAGAGCGTTTTGCATTTTTACGGTTACAATAATTGCTATTGTCTGTGTTTTATTTGTGGGTATGATAAAAACAGCTGCCTACAACAACAAAGTACATAGCAGTACAATTTCGGGAAGCGATTTGTTCAGCGATGAAGGAGCGACAAGCGAAGGATTAATACTAAAAGCATCAACCAGAAGCAGCACTTGGTCAAAGGCTTTTGATATGAATAATGAAGGTATCAGCGAGCACAACTTTCAGGCCTTTACCTACGATTTTGCGGTTAAAAACAGTACAAAAGACGAGGTATCGAGCTTTTCGTTTAAGTTGATTTTTGATCATGATATATTTCTTTCTTCGGCATGGAACGGAGCGGTGGAGATTCATCAAAGCGTAAATGGCGAAAAGCACGAGGCAACGATTCCGGATCTCAGAGACTATGAGCCGAAAGACTATGATTTATATTTTTATACGGTTGACGGAGAAAACTTTATTCCGATGGAATCCGGCGATTATATTGTGTATTACCCGAGCTCCGATGCCAATGCGATGGAGATGCCGATAAAACCTATGGAAGGCACGACTCCGGGTTTTATTATATATGTGCCTATGGATGAGAGTCTTGATGGGTCAACCTTGGAAATCGATTATTCATTCCACAGGTTGATAACAAGCGAGCCTTTGTTTTGGGTTTCCGTTTTTGCTTTGATTGTATGGCTGATGTCTATAATAGTATTTGTGATTACATCCGTACAGTTTAGAAAATACAATGAAAGACACGAAAGAGATAACGAGATAATCAGCGAATCAATAGAGACCTTTACGGGTTTTATCGATGCAAAGGATCCCTACACAAACGGCCATTCAAAAAGGGTTGCCATGTATACAAAAGCCATTGCAAAAGAGCTTGGCTTTGAGGGAGAAGAGCTGGATAGGATTTTCTATATTGCACTTCTCCATGATTGCGGTAAAATCGGTGTTCCGGACAATGTGCTTGGAAAACCGGGCAAGTTAACCGATGAAGAGTTTGAAATAATAAAATCTCACACTGTTCGCGGAGGCGAAATATTAAAAAGCTTCAAAAGTATTGATTGCGTAGGCGAAGGAGCCATATATCACCACGAACGTTTTGACGGCAAGGGCTATCCGGAAGGCAAGTCGGGAGAAGATATCCCGCTTATTGCAAGAATGATTTGTGTTGCGGATTCCTATGATGCAATGAATACCGACCGTGTTTACAGGAAAAAACTTCCTCAGGAACAGATAATAGATGAGATAGAAAAAAATAAAGGTCATCAATTCGATCCGGAAATAGCGGACATTATGCTAAGACTTATACGGGAGGATAAGTTGCCGGGCGAAGAAAAGGAGGCGTAGTATGCTAAAAGTAGTTGCAAGACTTACAGTCAAAAAAGAAAAAATCGAAGAGTTTAAAAATGCGGCAAGGGATTTGATTGCAAAATCCAATGCGGAAGAAGGAAATGTCTTTTATACACTTAATCAGAGTATTGAAGATGAGCAAAAGTTTGCTTTTGTTGAATGCTGGAAGGACTTGGATGCCCTTAAAATTCATGAGAAAACAGAGCATTTTACAAAAACATTGCCTATCCTTGGCGAAATGACCGAAGGCTCGGAGCCGACAGAGCTTTTCAACGAAATTTAAGCCGTTAATAAATGAAAAAACACGGAGCAAAACAATTGTTTTTGCTCCGTATTTTTATATAATAAATGAAGAATGTTAAATGTCCTTGGGAGGATTTATTCATGAATAAAATATTGATAGTTGAAGATGATATGACCTTGTGTGAGGAGTTGTCAATATTGCTTAAAAATGCGGGATATGAGGTTTTGAGCATTAAGGTTTTTAAAGATCTGCTTTCGCAAATGAAAGAAGCCGATGCGGATCTTATATTGCTTGATATCAGCCTTCCCGAAGAAAACGGCGAGGTATTGCTTCAAAAATATCGCAAGGAAAAGGATACGCCGGTTATTATGCTTACAAGCAGAACAGGAGATGTGGATGAAGTGCTGTCCATGAGCTATGGCGCCGATGACTACATTACAAAACCTTACAATCCGACGGTTCTTTTGCTCAGAATAAGCGCGGTTTTAAAAAGAGGCGTAAAAAGCAGCCAAACACAAAGCTACGGCGATATTACCGTGAACACCCTTAAAGCCAGTCTTGTTAAGGATAACAAGGAGCAAGTTCTGACCAAGAATGAAATGATAATATTCCAACTGCTTTTGGACCGTCGGGGAGAAATCGTATCCCGTGACGAACTTATGACAGTATTGTGGGACAATAACGAGTTTTTAAATGACAATGCTTTGTCCGTTAATATCAGCAGGCTCAGAAATAAGCTTTCGGAGCTTGGAAAAGCGGATGCCATTGAAACAAGAAAGAAGCAGGGGTATTTATTAAAATGAGATTGGCGGATTATATAAAAGATCACATAGCGGCATATATAATAAAAGCAGTTGCTTTGGCAATCTGCATAATATTCATGTCGGCATTTAAGGCAAACATACAGGCAATAATCCTGGTTGCCTTTGTGTTTGCGATGGCGGCTTTTTTGTTGGATTTGTGGGAATATTTAAGAAAAAAAGCGTTTTATTCAGGATTAAAATATTCATTAAATGAATTGGACAAAAAATATCTGCTTCCGGAATTGTTGGAAGAACCGGGTTTTTGCGAAGGAAAAATATTGCTTGAAACACTGAGAGACTGCGACAAGTCCATGACCGAAAATGTTGCATATTACAGAAGACAGAGCAAAGCCTTCAGAGAATACATAGAAATGTGGGTTCATGAGGTAAAAATTCCCGTATCAAGTCTGAGAATCATGTGTCACAACAATCCCGAAACAAATAAAAAAATGATAGGAGAAATAAAAAGGATAGACGATTATATCGAAAATGTCCTTTATTACGCCCGCAGCGAAAATGCCGAAAAGGATTATCTTATAAGTGAAGTATCATTACAAAAAATATTTGGAAGTGTTGCCGTAAAAAACCGAGAAGCTTTGCAGATTATGGATGCGACAATAGAAGCAAAAGATCTTAATGTCCCGGTGTTGACTGACGGAAAGTGGCTCGAATATATGATAGGGCAGCTTATGGCCAACAGTATAAAATATTCATCGACGGAGAGAAATCTTATAATAAGCGCCTATGCAAAGGAAACTAATGAAGCGGTAACATTTTATTTTAAAGATAACGGAATCGGCATTCCCAAAGAAGACATGGCTTACGTGTTTGAAAAATCATTTACGGGTCATAACGGAAGAGAAGACAGAAAATCTACCGGAATGGGCTTGTATATCGTAAAAAATCTTTGTGAAAGACTGGGTCATCGTATTGAGATTTCGTCTGAAGTGGGCGAATATACGGAAGTGCGGATTGTATTTTCGAAAAACGATTTTTACAAAATGAAATAAAGGTTACAAAATTGTAAGGTTAGGTAAGGTTAAACAAACGACAGCCTTGAGAAATTTCTGTATATTATCAGGCGTAAACAAAAACCGTTTAAGAAAGGAGCCTTATTTATGGAATTGCTTAAGGTAGTGGAAATTGAAAAATATTATGGACACAGATCAAGCCTCACAAAGGCTATAGACGACATTTCTTTCAAAGTTGACAAAGGGGAGTTTGTTGCTATTATGGGCGCTTCCGGAAGCGGAAAAACAACTCTTTTAAACTGCATTTCGACAATCGACAATGTGACGGCGGGTCATATTTATTTGGAAGGAGAGGATGTTACATCTCTTAAGGGAAAGAATCTTAACCGCTTTCGTCGCGAAAAGCTGGGATTTATATTCCAGGATTTTAATCTTTTGGATACCCTTACGGCATATGAAAACATATCCTTGGCGCTTTCGATTCAAAAGCAGCCTGCGAATGCTATAGATGCTGCCGTTAATAAAGTTGCCCAACAGCTTGGAATCACGGATGTATTAAAGAAATATCCTTATCAAATGTCCGGTGGACAAAAACAAAGAGTAGCATCCGCAAGAGCAATAGTGACCAATCCAAGCTTGATTTTGGCGGATGAACCTACGGGAGCACTTGATTCAAAATCTTCGAAAATGTTATTGGAACGTTTTGAATATTTGAACAAAGAATATGAAGCGACTATTATGATGGTTACGCATGACAGCTTTTCGGCAAGTTACGCCGGCCGCGTGATTTTTATAAAGGACGGAAAGATATATCATGAAATTTCCAAAGGAGAAGACAGCCGAAAGGAGTTCTTTAACAAGATCATAGATGTGGTGACATTGTTAGGGGGTGACTTAAATGACGCTATCTAAACTCTCTTTCAGAAACATGCAAAGAAGCGTAAAGGATTATGCTATATATTTCTTTACCTTGGTAATCGGCGTTGCGATATTTTATGTTTTTAATGCTATCGGAGGCCAAGCGGCAATGATGCAGGTATCAAGCAGCCGAAACGACATTGTGGAGCTGCTTAATACAACAATTTTCGGAGTCAGCATTTTGGTGGCGATAATTTTGGCCTTTTTGATAGTATATGCAAGCAGATTTCTTATGAAAAGAAGAAACAAGGAATTCGCATTGTATATGTTGCTGGGCATGGGCAAAGGTAAAATATCCGCCATGCTTATTACGGAAACCGTATTCATAGGCATAGGATCTTTGCTGGTGGGCTTGGCTGTGGGAATCGGCCTGTCACAGTTAATGAGCGCATTGGTGGTAAACCTTTTTGAGGCGGATATGTCCGCATACAGACTCAGCATATCGGGAAAAGCACTTTTAATGACAATAATCTTTTTTGCGGTAATGTATTTGATTGTTATGCTTTTTAACAGCGCATCCGTTTCCAAAATGAAATTAATCGACCTGATAAACAGCGGAAAAAAATCCGAGAAAGTACGCTTAAAAAATCCTATCCTTTGCGTGTTGATTTTTATAGCATCCGCCTTGTGTTTGGGAGATGTTTATTATCAGGTGATATGGAATTACGGGCAACATAGCCAAATGAAAATAATCTTTTTTATAGTATTGGCTTGCCTGGCAACATTTTTTGTTTTCTGGTCCGTATCGGGACTTTTGCTGCGAGTAGTGATGTCTGTGAAAAAAAGCTATTTTAAAGGGCTGAATGCCTTTACATTCAGACAGATAAGCAGCAAAGTAAACACCATGGTTTTTGCAATGACCATTATTTGCCTTTTGCTTTTTGTGACAATATGCTCGCTGACAGCGGCATTCTCCATCAGAAATTCTTTGAATACAAACTTAAAGAATCTGTGTCCTGCGGATGCGGAAGTAGAAATGTATGAAGCCGCCGACTTGGAAAAAATTTACGCAGACTGCGGATATGACATAAAAGATGGATTTAAAGAATATGTTAACTTTAATACATACACAGACCCATCCCTAACATTGGAGAAACCTCTCGGGGAGCATGTCTATGAGATACAAAGCAATTTTAAATTCCTGGACTTCGGTGTTAAAGAAGAGATAATAAAATTAAGCGATTACAACGATCTTATGAGCTTGTACGGCAAGGAAAGACAAGAATTATCCGAAGATGAATATATTTTGATATGCGATTATTCTTTCATGAAAGAAATCAGAGACAAAGCCATGGCAGAGGGCTCGGAAATAACCGTATTCGGAAGAGAGCTTAAATCAAAATACAATGAATGTTTGGACGGTTTTATAAGTATCGGCGCGCAACATTTAAATATAGGAGTTTATATTGTGCCGGATGATGTTGTTTCGGAGGATAATATTAACAAGAACTATTTCATCGGCAACTATGCGGGCGAAAGCCGGGCCGATATAGAAAAGGCAGAGCAGATACAAAGAGAGCGCAAAGAGGCGGTATATGAATATGCGGTTGCCGCAAATATCTTTTTAACATTTAACAGTAAGGCAGATATCTATGAGGCGGCAACGGGACTCGGCGCAATAGTGGCATTTTTGGGACTATATATTGGTTTGGTATTTCTCATTGCTTGCGGAGCTATACTTGCTCTTAAAGAATTATCCGAAAGCGTTGACAGTAAAAGCAGGTATGAGATGCTAAGAAAGATAGGTGTGGAAGAAAGAGAAATAAACAGATCCCTGTTCAGACAAACAGGCATATTCTTCCTGATACCGCTTTTGTTGGCAATTGTCCATTCTGCATTCGGAATGAAATTTACAGTACAGGTTATGGAGACCTTGGGAACGGACGGCATGTGGAAATCAATCATAATCACGGCGATTATAATCTTATTGATTTACGGCGGATACTTCCTGATCACGTTTTTTAACAGCAAAAGAATTATCAAAGGATAAACAAAAAACACGGAGCAAAACAATTGTTTTTGCTCCGTATTTTATTGAGGAACTTTATTTATAATTAATTCACAGTCTTGCTTTCACGTTTTGCATTTGTTATTACAAGTCCCGCTACTATAATTACCGCTGCAAAGAGCAACTGGATTCCGCAACTTTGACCGATAGCCGGAAGCGCATCCGGTGTGTAGCTGTCGATTTCGTTGATGGCATTTACATACCAGTAAGCCGGTAAGAATCTTGCGGCTGTCTGCACGCCGCTTCCAAGCAAGTAGAAAGGAACGAAAATACCGCAGAAGAATGCCATTCCCAGACTTATAACATTGGCAATCATATTGATAACCATAATGCTTGATGTAATCCTGCTTACAAAGAAAGCAATGGCAAGAGCCACAACCACGTAACAAAGCATGTTAAGACTCAAAAGTGCAAACTTTACGCCGCTTAGCTCGGCGCCGAAATAAATCTTTGCGGCTATGGAAAATATTGCCACAAGGCCTATTCCCGAAACAGCGGATCCAAGCAAAATCTGGCTGTTTATTTTAGAAAAATGGAATGATGAACATTCGATTCGGTTTCTGAGCTTTTTAGTGTTCAAAGCTATTAAAATAGGTGCGATGACACAAGTAATCATAAGAACGAATATCCAACCCAAGTATTTAAAATAGTATTGAATAATGGATTCTTGACTTATGTCTTTGCCGGACAGTACGGAAACATCCACCGATTCGGCTGTGATGTCAAAAGCCTTGTTGCAGGCTTCGTCCAAATCGTAACCGGCTGTTAAATAGCCCGAAACATAGCGTAAATACTCATTAACATCGTTTGAAAAAAGCATGGCCTTGTTTTCCGTCGGAACATTGTAAAGGGTAAGAAAGTCTGTTGCATCTCCCTCGATAAAAGCATCTTCAAAACCGTCGCTTATAAATACAGCTGTGGCGATGTTTTGATTGTAGAGCTCATCTTGAAGAGCTTCCTTCTCAAAAGACTTTATGTCAACCAACTCGTGGACACTGCTTAAGTTTCTTGCAAGCTCATGACTTAAGGTGGAATTATCCTCGTCCACAAGGGCAAATTTGCATTTTTGCTCCATATAGCTGCTTACGCTGTTATCCTTTTGCAAAGGGATGATGACA
The DNA here is from genome assembly GCA_015057825.1 of Lachnospiraceae bacterium. Lineage (GTDB taxonomy): Bacteria > Bacillota > Clostridia > Lachnospirales > Lachnospiraceae > RUG12871. The sequence goes on along the minus strand of SVDN01000033.1, from coordinate 9,623 downwards.
CCGAATAGGATACCGATGTACATGCCGGCGTAAATAAATATCAATATTCTGTTTGCTTTCAAAATCTTAAAAAATAATTTAAATACTTGCACCTTTATCCCTCCTGAGTATCAAATAGCTGAAAAATAGCATGCATGCGGCGATTACGGCCAACAAAACTATGCTTCTTATATATCTGTCGTAAGAATCGAAAACGTTAAGTGCATAAAACGAGTCGGAAATAAGGGCCGCCGGGTTTATGCGGTTAACAATAGGTGCGGCATGCTCCAAAGCATCTTTAACACCGCTTGCACAAAGGTCGGCCATTACGCAAAGGCCCAGACTTATGGATGTGCAGATACCGGTCTTTCCGCCCTGGGAAAGTTTCGGAACAGAGCCGATTAGAGTACCCAAAGCATTACCGACTGCAGTTCCCGCAGCCACAATCGGAATCATATAAAGGATTTTATCTCCCATATGAACACCGATTGCCTTAAGGTAAAAGATGGTAATGATTTCAACGGCAACCTGTATAATCCACATGGCAAAGAATGTGCTGATGGCTTGTAAGCCCTTTGAACAGCGGGATACGCCGCGTCGTTTGCCGAGTTCGCTTGCGGATAATGACATTTTTTCCGAAAACTCGCATGCTGCATAGGAACCAAAGAGGCAGCTCATGGCGATGATGGCGTAAAAATAGTTGGTGTACATATCTGTATTGCCGTCGGTTGTTGTGTCCTGCTTTGCATATTCTGCCGAATAGTCGGAAATGCTTTCGATAACCGCCGCTATTTTTGTGGGATCTTTGGCAGCGGCATCTTCTATTAAGTGCATGGATTTGTTGTATTGTTCAACAATGCTGCGAACGATTTCTTGTTGAATATCGGATTTTGTTACCCCTAAGGTAATATCCGTACCTTCGTAAATAACCGCATCGTAATCGCCGTTCAAAGCGCCTGCTTCGGCTTCGTCTTTGGCGAGATAACTAACATCCAAAATCGCTTCCTTATCACCTTCGGACTTTGAAAGCTCGTCAAGAAGAGTTTCGAAATTTTCGTTTTCTTCTGTCTTAACCACCGCAACATTAAGTGTATGGAAAACATTGTCGGAATTGTAGATATTGCCGAATGCAACAAACATAATGCTTCCCAGAGCCAGTGGGAAAATAAGCGTCCATACAATGGCGGATTTGTTTCGTATCATTTGCTTTAATGCATATTTAAAATTGTGAATAAACATCTTTAAATCCCCTTAATCTCTAAGTTCTGTTCCCGTGATTTCCAAGAAAACATCGTTAAGCGTAGGAAGTTGCGAGTGAAGCTTGGAAAATACAAGATTGCGTTCCTCCAAGTAATTTACGATGTGAACCACGTTGTTCTTGCCGCCGTCAAAGCTGATGCAAAGAAGAGGGTCATCGTAGTCAACATTGTAAACATGCTTGAGCTCTTTAATCTCGGCCAAATTGTCTTTTGTAAGAGAAGGTACTTCCAAGGTGATTTTTTCCTTGTTTTTAATCATCTCTTTGAGTTCGTCGTTTGTGCCGATGGCAATTGCTTTGCCCTTATCCATAATGAGAATGCGGTCACAAATCTGTTCAACCTCTTCCATATAGTGAGATGTGTAAACGATAGTAGCGCCTTTGGCATTAAGTTCTTGAATGCCTTCTAAAATGCGGTTTCGGCTTTGCGGGTCAACCGCTACCGTCGGCTCATCAAAGAAGATGAGCTTTGGTTTGTGAGCGATGCCGCATGCAATATTAAGACGCCTGAGTAAACCGCCGGAAAGTTTCTTTGGATGAAACTTCTTGTAATCTTCCAAGCCTACGAATTTGATGGCATCTTCAACGTATTCTTTTCTGACTTTCTTTTCTTTTATATATAATCCGCAGAAGTAATCAATGTTTTCATAAACCGTAAGTTCATCAAATACCGCTACGTTTTGGAAAACAACTCCGATGTCCTTTTTGATGTCGTATCTGGTCGGCTTCATTTCCTCGCCGAAGATTTTGATATCGCCCTTATCGAAACTAAGGAGAGATAAAATGCAGTTAATGGTTGTTGTTTTTCCCGAACCGTTAGGCCCCAGGAGTCCGAATATTTCGCCTTCCTTAATGGCAAGTGAAAAATGATCCAGTGCCAAAAGCTCTTTGTAACGTTTAACAAGGTTGTTAACTTCTACTGCGTTTCTCATAATTTCTATCTCCTTTAAAATTGATCGTCATGTTTTTTGTTGAGTCTATATTACAATAGGGGGTATGCCAATAACAGTGTCGCGAATCACATCATAAGATGACAAATGTCACATTTGGGTTTATACTTCTTGTATACACTTTATTGGTTTGTAAATGGGGAAAAAATGGGAAATAATATAGTTAGAGTTTTAATTTTAGCTTTAAGCATAATCATATTTTTCGAACGATTTGATTTCACGATTTTAAATCTTACGCTTTTGTTGGTCGGTATTATCTTTAGTTATATCGATGTGGTTTTTGATGGCTTTACCCGCTTTACCAACGGCAAAGTAAGCGTGGTGGTTAAAGAAGTGTTCCTTTGCGCCTTTTGCTTTGTGGCATGTCCTGCGCCGGAACTTTCGCTTTTTATCCCATTACTTGGCATATGCTCGGTTTCCATGGGACTTAGAGTATCAATAGTATTTGAAATAGCAGCTCTTATCTACAATTTCGTTGCTTACTTTAGCCCTACAACGGCGATGCCACTGTTACTTTATTTTGTGGCGGTTATCGGAGCGCAATTCTTTGAAAAGGGCGAAATGGTAAGCGCAAGCCTTAAAAAGCAAAGGGACTATTCAAGAGAGTACGAGATGTTGCTGGAAGAAAAGAACAACGCCTTAACCAAGCAGCAAGACGATATGGTATATACCGCGACATTGCAGGAACGAAACCGTATCGCTCGCGAGATCCACGACAATGTGGGACATATGTTAACAAGGTCCATCCTGCAGCTTGGGGCAATCAAGGTGGTAAATCAGGATAAAAACTTAGAAGGCCCTTTGGATGATTTGGCGGAGACCCTAAACCTGGCCATGACCAACATCCGATCCTCGGTTCACGACCTGCACGACGAATCCATCAACTTGGAATCGGCAATCAAGGAGTTAACAAAGGATATAGAAGGATTTGACGTTCAAATAGACTACGACATGGGAGACAACATCCCTCGTGACCTTAAATACGCATTTATCGCCATTATAAAAGAGGGCATCAACAATACCCTTAAGCATTCAAACGGCGATACCATAAGGATATCCGTTATGGAGCAACCGGGATTTTATCAGCTGACCTTTTCCGATAACGGAAGCGACGTGGATATCAATTATTCCTCAGGCATCGGCTTGTCAAATATTAATGACCGTGTGAAACAGATGCGGGGAAATTTGCGAATAACAACCGATAACGGATTTAACATAATGGTTACGGTAATGAAAAATAATTAGGAGATAATAATAGATGAGAATTGCGATTGTAGACGACGACTCTTTAGTTGGATTATCATTAAAAACAATATTGGAAGCAAAGGGATGTGAAGTAGTGGCTCTGGGAAAAGACGGCCATGAGGCAATCGAGCTGTACGACAAGCACTTTCCCGATGTGTTACTTATGGACATTCAGATGCAGGGGATGAATGGACTTGATGCGGCGGGGGTGATACTTAAAAACCATCCCGATGCAAGAATCCTCTTACTTACAACCTTTTCCGATGATGAATATATAGTAAAAGCCCTAAAACTTGGGGCAAAAGGTTATATCCTTAAGCAAAATTTCGACTCAATCTATCCCGCAATCACCGCAGTGGTTAACGGACAGACCGTGTTTGGAGACGAGATAATGAACAAGATTCCAAACCTTATGACAAACGAAGGTGGAGGTGAATCTTACGCGGAATTTGGCTTGTCCGAAAAGGAATTTAACATTATAAGGCTTGTGGCAGACGGTCTTAATAACAAGGAGATATCCGAAAAACTGTTCCTCGGGGAAGGAACGGTGCGCAACTATATCAGCACAATTCTTGAAAAGCTGGATCTAAGAGACAGAACCCAGCTGGCGGTGTTTTATTATAAGCATTTTAACTAAGGTTGAATTAAGAAAAAGAACTCCCGGGAGATTCCCGAGAGTTCTTTGTTGTATATATGTTTTTATTTATGTATATTATTTTGGCTACATATACATTAAATACATTTTTGCTTTAGGGCGAGTTTGCTTATTTTAAGCATAAATTAGAGATTTTCGCCTGCTTCTCTGAAGGATTTGTCATTGATATCTTTTAAGGTATACTGACCATCTTTGTATTCGATGATAGTAACAGAGCAGTTGCTGAGACCATGTCCGCCTGCAGCTCTGAAATCCTTGTAGAGATCGGAATCAGGAGTAAGGGCTTTGCAAAGAGCAACGATAGTCATTCCGTGTGTAGAAATAAGAATGTTACCGCCTTTACCATCATTATCTTTGATAGCCTGTTCCAAAACTGCTTTTGCACGTTCTCCCGTTTCAGCCCATGTTTCTCCGCCATAGGCTTTCCAGCCATCGGGATCGTCGGTTTCGTATGGATCACTGTCCATTATTTCCGAAAGAGTGTCGATGTATTTTCCTTCAATGTCACCATAGTAAAGTTCTTTAAGACCTTTGCAGTGCTCTACGTTAAGGTCACTTTGTCCCGCTGCTTCAAGAACAAGGTCCGTAGTATCTACAGAACGTTCGCTGGTCGAGCAATAAGCGGCGTCAAAAGTAATACCTTCTGCCTTAAGACCTTTACCAAGGTTTTGCGCCTGAGCGATACCTTTCTCCGTGAGAGGAGAATCTACCCAACCTGCAATCTGGTTGGTAGCATTAAAAAGTTGCTCACCGTGTCTGATAATGTAGAAAGTGATAGTTCCGTCACCTTTCTCATCGCTGCTTGCAGCCTGTGTATCTGAACCACCGCTTGCATTGCCTTTACTGTCGCAAGCAACGAAAAATGTGCATGCAAGAGCAAGGACCAACATCAGACATAATAATTTTTTAATTTTTTTCATTTAGCCTCCTCATAAAAACATATACAAAATGAAACTAACACAAAATGTATACTTTATACAATAAGAAAAAAGTACTATGCAAGGCTATTGAAAGCTTAAAACTTGCTGTGTTATATTTATTATGATGATATATTTTGGAGGATAAATTATGAGAAAGGTATTTAAAGTTTTAATAGGTTTTGCACTGGTTTTTGCACTGTCGGTGCCAATGGCGCTTGTCGGAAGCGGGGAGGTAAAAGCTGATGACGATGTTAAAGTGTATATAAACGAAACAAATTTCCCGGATGAGAATTTTAGGGCTTATGTTTCGACGCTGACTGGTAATGAGGATAGCAAAGGAAAATATTTTACTCAGGAGCAGATTAATAGTATTGTAAGTATTAATTGCAGTGAAAAAAATATTGAAAGCTTAAAAGGAATAGAGCATTTTACAGCTTTAACAAATTTGGATTGTTCTTATAACCAAATAACAAGCATGGATTTAACAAAAAATACAGCTTTACAAACTTTGCTTTGCTACAATAACCAAATGACAAGTTTGGATTTATCAAAAAATACAGCTTTAAAAGCTTTGTTTTGCAAAGAAAACCAAATAACAAGCATGGATTTAACAAAAAATACAGCTTTACAAACTTTGAAATGCGGAAAAAACCAATTAACAAGCATGGATTTAACAAAAAATACAGCTTTAACAGGTTTGGATTGTTGTTATAACCAAATAACAAGCCTGGATTTAACAAAAAATACAGCTTTAATATATTTGGATTGTTCTGATAACCAAATAACAAGCATGGATTTAACAAAAAATACAGCTTTAACAAATTTGTATTGTTCTTATAACCAAATAACAAGCATGGATTTAACAAAAAATACAGCTTTAGAAAATTTGGATTGTTCTTATAACCAAATAACAAGCATGGATTTAACAAAAAATACAGCTTTACAAACTTTGAAATGCGGAAAAAACCAAATAACAAGCTTAGACCTATCTAACAATAACAGTTTGCCGGATGATTCGTTTCAGGGCGGAAATCAGACGACCCTTGCTGATTTAATCATAAAAGATAAGCACACGTCTCTTGATATGAAAGCAGTTATGGCTAGTGGAGCAGATATTGCAAATGTCACCATAACATCCGATAACTGGGAACTGGATAATACGACAGGTATTGCAAGCTATACAGGCACAGATTTTCCAAAAGAACTTAGCTATACTTACGATACCAATAATGGAACTAAGAAGTTGGAGGTTGCAGTGTCTTTTGAGGCCGGAAAATACGCACCGACAGCAGCAGAATACAAATATTCCAAAGAGTCGGGTAAGCCTTTAACAATTAGCTTTAAGAGAGAGACTTGCGATTCCGAAACATTTTGGATGTTTAAAGATCTAAAACTCGATGGACAGTCTGTTGATGAAAAGTATTTTAAGTTATCGAAAGGTAGCTTAAATGTGGAACTTGCCGCAGAATTCTTGGATAGTTTGGATAACGGTGAACATACACTATCGGTGTCCTTTATTGACGGCGGTGAGGCAAGTGCAACATTTACAATTGCCGAAAAAGAAGCAGTAAACACTGATACATCAACATCAGCGGATATAACATCGGCAAATGCTACAGCGCAAACCTCGCAAACTCCGCAAACCGGAGATGACAGCGCATTAATCGTATACTTTGTAATCGGCGCCTTGGCAGCAGTCGGCGGAGCGATGATTGTTGCAAGCAACAAATGTGAGGAAGAGTAGATAAAAAAGAACTCCTAGGAGTTCTTTTTTGCTACGTTTTTGAATAATGCAAACACTGCAAGCACTGCCGTAAATGCTACGGCACTGTAGGTACTGAAACGTTCGACAATGCCGAAATATTCGTGAGCTATACTGCCGCTTCCCGCGGCCCCAAAGAACATGCAGGCAAGGGCGATGATGGCAAGGATGCCAAGGAGCTTTAGCCTATCTTTAAAACTGCCGATAGCTATTAAAACCAACGAAAGGATGGACAAAGCCACAACCGCAACGGTAAGCACGTATACGTGGATAAAAGAGCCGGTGCTGCCGTCATAGCCGCTTCCCGTAAGAGGAAAAAGGGAATAGCCGATAGCCGAAACAAGCTGCATGACAGTGAAGCAAATAACTCCAAGTTTCAGTAGCTTGTGGGCTTTGCCGAATGCTAAACAAAGCAAAAGGCAGCAGGCTATGCAAAAAATCCCGTAGATGCTGCTGTAACTGCGTGAAATGGCGTAAGATGGCGCATCCAATGCGGTTAAGTCGCTGACAGCTTGGCTCATTCTATCGTAACCGGGATAGTAAAGCCCACCGATGTAATCGTGTAAAATGTAAAAAACAAGGCTCAATAGGCCGCAAATAAAAGCCACTATACTAATTCGCTTAAGTAAATTCTCATAAAGACTTTGATACATAATAAACCCCTCTTTCAAATCTTATTTTTTCGCATAAATACGGCAAAATTCGTTAATAAAATCTGTCATCATTTTTTTATCCGTCTTTGCTCCCGACATTTTCAGGTCAAACTCATAGTTGATGATTGAATGGACAGCCATAGTAAAGGAAAAAGCCGCAGCGTCTGCATCCTTAAAATCCGCAATACCCTTAACCTGCAGAGCGTAGAAAAGGGCTTTGCTTGCGTCAATCATAGTCTTCGTTTCTTTAACCATAATCTCTGCAGCAGCCGTGTTTATAGACCTCTCAGACATGATGATTTTGTAGAACAAAAGCAGATTCGGGTCGCTCACAATCTTCCTGTATGAATTAACAGCTCCCGACAAAATCTCTTTTAAAGATTTGGCACTTGCCAGAGAATCGTAATCAACTTTCCCTACGCCGGACTTTTCTTTGGAAATAGCCCGTAAATTCTCATACATAGCCTCAACAATTTCATCGCGGGATGAAAAGTGATTGTAAAGGGAAGCCTTGCTGATGCCCACTTCGTTGGCAATCTGTTGCATTGAAACGGTCCCCAGGCCATGTGCCGATGCAAGTTTTAAGGTGGCTTCGATAATATCCTTTTTTCTGTCTGCCATAATAATAACCTTTCATTAAACTATCTTATGGTAATAATAATACTACCGATTGGTAGTATTGTCAAAAAATTTTTTTAAAGCCAAGCAGATTGTTGAAATGCGCGATATTGCTGTGTTATATTTATTATGATGATATATTTTGGAGGATAAAATATGAGAAAGGTATTTAAAGTTTTAATCGGTTTTGCATTGGCCCTTGCACTGTCGGTGCCAATGGCAGTTGTCGGAAGCGGAGAGGTAAAAGCTGCGGGTGAAGTGTATATAAACGATACAAATTTTCCGGATGCGAATTTCAGGGATTATTTGTTGTCAAAAACCACAACATATACGACAGATGGCTCGGATAAATATTATACTCAGGAGCAGATTAATAGTATTGTAAGTATTAATTGCAGTGAAAAAAATATTGAAAGCTTAAAAGGAATAGAGTATTTTACGGCATTAGAGCAATTGTATTGTGAAAATAATCAACTGACAAGCCTTGATGTAACAAAGAATACAGCTTTAACGGAATTGGTGTGTTATTTTAATGAATTGACTGAATTGGATATAACAAAAAATACAGCTTTAACATATCTGGAATGTGCTTATAACCGGTTAACAAGCCTGGATGTAACAAAAAATACAGCCTTAGAAACTCTTGGATGTGCTGATAATCAATTGACAAGCTTGGATGTAACAAAAAATACAGCCTTAGAAACTCTTAACTGTAGTAATACTTCATTGACAAGCTTGGATGTGACAAAAAATACTGACTTAAAAAATTTATTGTGTATGAACAATGCAATGAAAAGTTTGGATATAACAAAAAATACAGCTTTAGAATATTTAAATTGTGATGGAAATCAATTGACAAGTTTGGATTTAACAAAGTATACAGCATTAAGCAAATTGGCTTGTAGAGATAATCAACTGACAAGCCTGGTTTTTGCAAAGAATATAGACATGGAAGATTTGTTTTGTGATAATAATCATTTAACTTCTTTGGATTTGCCTGACAATATCTCGCTGTCTTATGATTTTTACAGTGGCAGCGGACAGACTTCCGAGGCCGGCTTGGTTATCAAAGATGGAAAAACATATTTTGATATGAAGACATTTATAGGCAGTAATGCTGATATAAACAAAGTTACTATAACATCAGATAATTGGACGCTTGATAAAACAACAGGTCTTGCTTGTTATGGGGGCAGTGATTTGCCGGAAGAGATTAACTATAATTATGCTATAAACAACGGAAATTTGCTTCTGTCAGTTTCGGTTGCCATAAATGGGGTAAGCTATGCAAAATCGGATGAAGAAAATAACAACAATGCATCAACATCGGGCGATACAACACAAACTCCGAAAACCCCACAAACCGGTGATGACAGCGGTCTGATGATTTACCTTATAATCGGCGCCTTGGCAGCAGTCGGCGGAGCGATGATTGTTGCAAGAAATAAAATGGAAGAAGAATAGAATCTTACATATATGGCTATATAGAAAAAAGAACTCCTAGGAGCGTAAATTGTAAATCGAAATGCAACCCTTTCGATCACTGAACCTTTCTTTGTAATAGATAATGCATATAGTATGGG
>SVDN01000032.1 GCA_015057825.1 Lachnospiraceae bacterium | reverse complement strand
CAGATATCTACACAGCAGATGCAGCTTCAGCAGCAGACGCGGCAGCAGGCGTATTTACAAAATAATTAATTTACGAAACATTTTAAAAACTAATTGCCGGCAAGTTTTTAATGTTATATATTCAAACCTAAGCTACACGTGTAACTTAAGTATATTTAAATTTTAAAGTGTAAATGAGGAGATAATTAACAATGAAAAGGAATATGAAACAGTGGGTAGCAGATGTACTCGCAGCAGACAAAAAGAAGGCTATGCCGGTTTTGTCATTCCCGGCAATTCAGAAAATGGGAATCACAGTTGACAAACTTATCAATGACAGCGATCTTCAGGCTCAGGCTATGAAAATCATCGCTGATAACACAGATGCGGCAGCAAGTGTTAGTATGATGGACCTTTCACTTGAAGCAGAAGCTTTCGGTTCAACAATCCGTGTATCAGAAGACGAAGTTCCTACAGTTATCGGACATGTTGTTGAAACAGAAGAAGAAGCTGAGGCGCTTAAAGTTCCTGAAATCGAAGGACGTCGTAAACTTTACATTGAAGCAATTGAAAAAGCAGTAAAATTAATCGAAGACAGACCTGTTCTTGCAGGCGTTATCGGACCTTTCTCACTTGCAGGAAGACTTCTCGATGTATCCGAAGCTTTGGTTTACTGCTATGATGAGCCTGATATGGTTCATATCGTTCTTCAGAAAGCTACAGAGTTCCTTATCAAATATATCAAAGAATATAAGAGAGTAGGAGCTAACGGTGTAGTTATGGCCGAGCCTCTTGCAGGTCTTTTATCACCTGATTTGGCTGAAGAATTCTCAGCTGACTATGTAAAGAAAATCGTTAATGAAGTTCAGGATGATGAGTTTATCGTTGTATATCATAACTGTGGCAATACAGCAGTTAAAACTCTCGATACAATCGTAAGCAACGGATGTCCGATGTTCCATTTCGGTAATGCTATCGATATGGCAGAGCTTATGGAAAAAATGCCGGAAAACCTTATCGCTATGGGTAATGTTGATCCTGCAGGACAGATCAAAAACGGTACAGTTGAATCGGTTTACGAAAAAACCACTGAAGTTTTAAATGCTTGCGGTAAGTACAAAAACTTTGTACCTTCATCGGGTTGTGATATCCCACCTATGTCACCATGGGAAAATATCAATTCATTCTTCAAAGCAGTAGCAGATTACTATAAATAAAAGTAGGCTTAACTGCCCAAAGGATAAGAAAAACAATAAGGGGTCTGCTTTTGGCAGACCCTTTTATTGTGTACACGACGAGGAAAATGCAGAAAGCTTGCTTTCGCGCATTTGACGACCGTGATACAATCCCGAAATGTCGCTTATGCGACTTTCGGTGATTTAAAAAAAATAACTTTTAAGAAAACAAAAAAGAACATTATAGTTATAAAACAGTGTATATTTATTTTAAGAGGAACAAGTTATGACGATATCAAAAGAAAAAATTATGGAGCTGGCAAAGGAAACCGGATTTGAATATTTCGGTGTTTTGGATGCTTCAAAGCTTCGCTTCAGGTCGGAAGTGCGCGACATGTGTGCTGCGGGAAGATGCCATGCCTACGGCAAAAACTGGGCCTGTCCACCGGCTTGCGGTACAATAGAAGAGGCAGCCGAAAACGCAGCAAAATATAAATACGGAATAATAGTTCAAAGCGTGGGACAGATGGAAGATGATTTCGATGTGGAAACCATGCAGGAAACGGAAAGAGTCCAAAAAGAGCGTTTTGAAAAGATGGTTGACAAGCTTCGTGATGACGGAGTTGATGTTCTTCCTATGAGCGCCGGAACATGTACAAAGTGTAAAACCTGTGCATATCCCGATCCATGTCGTATGCCGGATAGAAGGCTGTCTTCCATGGAGGCATACGGTCTTGTGGTAAGCGATTCCTGTACATTGGCGGGAGTGGACTACTACCATGGTCCGCAGACAATGGCATTTACTTGCTGTATACTTTTTAATGAATAATAAGAATCACAGAATTAATATACAGGTAATTGCGAAATTCGCCTCGCGAGTTCGTAATCCTGAATAAAACAAGGAGAAGTCGCAGCAGCTGCGGCAAAGTAATTAAAGATGAATATTGAAGTAACTCAGGGTGGCAAAACTATTGTTTTAAGCATACCGGAAGCAAAAAAAATCAGCCTTTTGGAAATATTAAGAGAAAATGATATCCAAGTCAGAGCAGACTGCGGCGGAAAAGGCAGATGTTTTAAATGCGAAGTGAAAATAAGCCAAGGGGCAACAGATGCAACTGCGGCGGATTTAAAACATTTTTCCGAAGAGGAAATTAAAGAGGGCTACAGACTTTCTTGTCTTTCATTCCCGAAAGCGGACATGAAAGTGGAAGTCCCGGAATATTTGGAAGATGAGATGGAAGTAGACTCTCATACGGAGCACTCCATAGGAGGCGAAAAATCCGCAAATGACAAGCCTTCAAAATATGGCTTTGCAATAGACATAGGAACCACAACAATAGCTATATCTTTGGTGGATGTAGCAAACAGAAAAATAGTGGATACCTATTCGGGCGTAAATCACCAACGACAGTGGGGAAGTGATGTAATCGCTCGTATTCAGGCCTCCAATGACGGCGAAAAAGATGAATTACAAAACAGCATTATATGCGACTTGAAAACGGGAATTGAAAGTCTGCTAAAAAAATATTCAATTGGAGAAAATGATTTCGAGCACATTGTAATCTCTGGAAATACGACAATGGGTCACTTACTTATGGGATTTTCATGTGAAGGACTGGGGGTTGTTCCTTTCACACCGGTTGACATAAGTACTATAACAGTAAGCTCAAAAGACTTACTTGGGGCATTCAATGCCGAAATCACCCTTACACCCGGTGTTTCCACCTATGTGGGAGGAGATATTACATCAGGCATGCTGGTTACAAATATGTGCGAAGAAGAGGGTCTTTCCTTCCTTCTCGATATCGGTACAAACGGCGAAATGGCTCTTGCAAACAAAGACAAATGCCTTGTTACATCAACGGCTGCAGGTCCTGCTTTTGAAGGCGGACAGATAAAATGCGGTATGGCAAGCGTGCCGGGAGCAATATCGGCAGTCGATATTAAAGAAGACGACACTGTAGCATTAAAAACAATCGGAGATAAGGCACCTATCGGTTTTTGCGGAACCGGAGTTTTGGAAGCTATCTGCGAACTTGTAAAAAAAGAACTTATAGATGAAACCGGCGTTTTGGATGATGATTATTTCGATGACGGATACGAATTTGCAAAAAGTCCGGATGGGGATGAAATACGCATTTTCCAGGAAGACATTCGCCAGATTCAGCTTGCGAAGTCCGCAATCAGAGCAGGTATGGAAACTTTGATAGAAGAATCCGGCGCAAGCTATGATGATATAAAAAATGTTTATATAGCAGGCGGTTTCGGCTATCGTATCAATCTTGAAAAAGCTGTTGGAATCGGACTTTTGCCTGAAGAGCTTTTACCGAAAATGAAAGCGGTGGGAAATACTTCTCTTCAAGGTTCCGTTGAAATATTAAACGGGTTTTACGATGATGAAGCCAAATCCTTAAGCAAAGAGCAAAACAATGCAATTAAAAGGGCGGAAAGAATCGTTTCTGATTCCAAGGAAGTGGATTTATCAACATCAAAGCTTTTCAACGAATATTACATGGAGTATATGATGTTTGAATAAAAAAGGCATTGCTTTAATTTATGAAAGTTTTATAATATAAGTGAGGCAAATAATGGCACGACTTTGTCGTGCCCAATGTTTTATAGAAGGCTGAGAGGGGCTTTCGTTTTGATTAGGGGATAATAGGGTGAAGTTTCAAAACAATATCTTTGGACACGATTTTCGCGTTCGTATTTTGTGTATTGCTATCGGTACAGTAGTAAATGTACTGCTATCTTTTTTGGTGTATCATTTTAACATACCGCTTTTTTTGGATACGGTGGGTACCATCGGCGTAACTTATTTATTGGGTCTCTTTCCCGGTATTATAGTAGCGGTTCTTACAAATGTTTTGTGTGCTCTGTTCAACAGCGCTTACATCTATTTTATTGTTATAAACACAATTATAGCAATAATCACAATGCATTTTGTTCAAAAAAACTACTTCAAAAAAGTTTCCAAAATGCTCAAATATGTTCTGATTATATCTGTAGTGTCCGGATTTGTCGGTGCGGCTATACAGTGGACACTTTTTGCTGCGCCGCAGAGTGAGTCGATTAACGATGCGGTCAAAGCATTTGCATCTTCTACCAATATTCCTTTTGTTGTATCCTTTTTTATAGTTAATATTCTTATAAATCTATTGGACAAAAGCCTTTCACTGGGTCTTATTTATACGGTGATCAGGTTTATTCCGAATGCAATAATCAACAAGTTACAGTCAATGTTTTGGAGACAGCGTCCTCTGTCCTTGGAGGATGTAGAAGAAATAAAAAAAGCAGGCAAGAAGGCCAAATTTTCGCAACAAAAGAAAGTAACCATAATGCTTGTCTTTGCTATTAGTCTTATGTCTTTTGTTGTCAGCTTTGTAAGTATCTTTATTTATAACGAAAACAGGGAAAACGAATACAGAAGCAATGCCAGGTCAGCCGTACAATTTGCCGCAAAAACAATTAATGCGGACGAAGTGGACGAATACATTAATCTTAAAGAAGCTGCTTTTGAGAAGGAAAGTTACCAACAGACATATGAGCTTTTAAAAAACATTAAGGAAACGGTTCCGGGTATTGAATATCTTTATGCTTTGAAAATAAAACCTTCAGGTTGTTATTATGTTTTTGATGTGTCAACACAGGAAGTGGAGGGTAATCCGCCCGGATTCTTCTCTGATTTTGAAGAAGCTTTTGAAGAATATATTCCGATGCTTTTGGCAGGAGAACAAATACCGCCGATAGAGTCCGATGATATATCGGGATGGGTGCTTACGGTATACGAGCCTGTTTATGACAGTAACGGCGAAATAGCCTGCTATGTCGGTGCGGATGTTTCTTTACAAAAGCATAACGATTATATGAAGGCGTTTTTAATCAGAGTTTTAATTATTATTTCCGGTTTCTATATACTGCTTTTGGCTTGCGGCCTTTGGGTTACGGGCGTATTTATGGTATATCCGTTAAACAGTATAGCTTTGTATGTTAAGCGCTTTACAAATTCCGGAAAAAATCAGGAAGATTTGGATGAAAATGTTAAAAAGCTCAGAAAACTGGATATTCGTACCGATGATGAAGTAGAAGCTCTTTTCCGCAATATATGCGACATGGCAAGCGTACAGACGGAACAAATGAGAAATATAAGACGTTTTTCGGACGCAACTTCCAAAATGCAGGACGGTCTTATTATAACCATGGCGGACATGGTTGAAAATCGTGATTCCGATACCGGTGCGCATATTCAAAAAACTTCGGCTTATGTAAGAATAATTATCGAGGGCTTGAAGAAAAAAGGCTATTATGCCGAAAAACTAACGGAAAAATACATATCCGACGTTATCAGATCGGCACCGCTTCATGATGTCGGTAAAATCAACATTCCGGACAATGTTTTAAACAAACCGGGTAAACTTACCGACGAAGAGTTCGAAATAATGAAAACCCACACAACTGCCGGCAAGAAGATTATGGAGGATGCCATAAGTACCGTAAATGGTGAAAACTATCTTAAAGAAGCAAGAAATATGGCAGCATATCATCATGAAAGATGGGATGGAAAAGGTTATCCCGAGGGTCTTCATGGCGAGGTTATTCCGCTTTCGGCGCGCATTATGGCTGTGGCGGATGTATTTGATGCATTGACATCACCGAGAGTATACAAACCGGCATTTCCGATGGAAAAAGCCTTAAAAATTATTGAAGACGGAGCGGGAAAACAGTTTGACCCTAAGTGTGTTGAGGTTTTTGTTGATTCATTGGATGAAGTTGAGGTTATTCTTAGAATGTATAACCAGGATATATAAGAAGCAGCGAAAATGCAAGCTTTAGGAAATGGGGATAAAGATGAAGAGGGCTAAGATCAAATTACTGACAACATTTGTCATTGCAGCATCAATAAGCACGGTGGGAAGCATCGGAGTATTGGCCGATGAAAACAACGACAGCTTTATAAGTGCGGATGAAAACTCAGGTAAAGTGGGTGGCGGATATGCCGTAACGGGCGAGATTGAAAATATAGGATATACAGCTGAAGTTTATGATGCTTTAAACGGACTGCCTACATCCGATGCCAATTATATTTTGGGTGCAAAAAATGGCTATGTTTGGGTTGGCGGATATAGCGGAGTATTTAGATACGATGGCTCGAACTTCGAAAAGCTAAGCGCTGCGGACGGATTTACCAGCGCAAGAGGGATTTTTGAGGACAGCAGGGGAAGAATATGGGTAGGAACCAACGATAACGGCGTAGTGGTGATGGATGGTGAGCAAATAAAGCATTTTACCTACAAAGACGGCTTGGCATCATCTTCTATACGTACATTTGCCGAAGATAATAACGGCAATGTGTTTATAGGAACAACGGCCGGAATTGCTTATGTTGATTCAAATCTTGAATTCCATGTGCTTGACGATTCCAGATTAAACAATGAAAGAGTACTTAAACTTGATTCGGATACAAACGGAAAAGTTTATGGAAACACAAAAAACGGAAATCTGTTTGAAATAGATTCATGCAGGATAACCAAGTTTTATTCCGGCGAAGAACTGGTGCCGGATAAAGTGTCCACATTTATGGCAGACCCTAATAATCCGGGGAAATTATATATATGTACCGAATCGGAATATGTATATTACGGGTCTTTGGGCGACAGAGCCGATGAAATGAAAAAAATAAATATAGCGCCTATAGATAAGGTTCAGTGGATTTGCAGCGAATGTAACCATGTATGGATTTCATCGACAACCACAAGCGGATATCTGGATGAGAATGATGTTTTTCATGTAATGGACAATTTGCCTATAGACAGTGCAATAGAGATGATGACCTCAGACTATCAGGGAAATCTGTGGTTTGCATCCTCAACTCAGGGCGTTATGAAGGTTGTAGCCAACAACTTTTTGGATTTGACCGGAAAAGCCGGAATCCCGGCAGAAGTGGTAAATGCAACTTGTATAAGCAATAATATGCTTTATATAGGCACGGACAACGGACTTCAGATATTGGATTCCGATTCTAAAATGGTTGAAAATGAGCTGACTGACTATTTGAAAGGAATAAGGATAAGATGTATTATCCTTGACAGTAGCGGAAATCTTTGGATTGCAACATATAACAACGGATTGGGTCTTGTGTGTGTATCGTCGGACGGCAATATAAAAACTTTCAATACGGATAACGGAATGCCTCATAACGAAATAAGATGTATGAAAGAAGCTTCAGACGGCACAATAATTGTAGGTTGTAACGGTGGTGTCGTCTTTATTAAAGATGGGGAAATAAGAAAAGTTATCGGAGCCGATGATGGACTTAAAAATACCGTCATACTAACGGTTGAGGAAGACGAAAACGGTGATATATTAGCCGGAACTGATGGCGACGGAATTTATCTTATTGACGGCGATAATATAAAAACATACGGGCGCGATGACGGTCTTACCAGTGATGTAATAATGCGAATTAAAAGAGATGAAAAGAACGGGGTTTACTGGATAGTCACGTCCAACTCAATACAGTTTACTCAAAACGGTGTTTTAAAAGAGGTAACAACATTCCCTTACAATAATAATTACGATTTGAATTTTGATGATAACAATAACCTATGGATACTTTCATCTTACGGCGTTTACTGCGTAAAAGCAGAAGAAATGCTAAACGATAATATAGTAAATTACAGGCTGTTTACCGTATCAAACGGACTTACCGGCGTGCCGACATCCAATTCATACAGCGCGCGGGATGAAAAAGGCAATCTTTATATTTCATGCAGAACCGGTGTTAATGTGGTAAACATCGACAATTATGTCGACGTATCATCGGAAGTTAAGATAGAAATCGGATACTTATACTGTGACGGAGAGAGAATTTATCCGGATGAAGACGGTTTATATACGATTCCGGCTTCGGATGGCAGAATTCAAATAATTCCGGCGGTTATGGATTATTCTCTTGCAAATCCTTTGGTAAGAGTATTTCTTGAGGGAAAGGAGAACGAAGGAATTACAGCGCGTTTAAGTGATATTACCCAGCTTGAATATACATCGCTTCCATACGGAGATTATGTTTTGCATGTTCAAGTCCTGGATAGCGGGGAAAACGTAACTCAGGATCAGACTTTTAATATAGACAAAAAACCAAGACTTTTCGAGCTTTTCTTAATCAGAATTTTGATAATTGTGGCTATTGCATCCGCAGTTGGTTTTGTTGTATTCAGAATTATGAAGTCTACGGTTGTCAGAAAACAGATAGACGAGATAAAGGAGGCAAGAGACGAAGCCGAGAGAGCAAATATGGCTAAATCAAGATTTTTGGCAAACATGTCTCATGAAATCAGAACTCCGATAAATACAATTATGGGAATGGATGAGATGATTTTAAAAGAGGAAGCAAAGGATGTGCCAAAGTCATACTTTACATCGGTTATTCATTACGCTTTGGATATCAGAGAAGCTTCGGAGTCCTTGCTCAGCCTTATAAACGACCTTTTAGACATATCCAAGATAGAGTCGGGCGGCATGAACCTTGTTGAACGCGAATATAATCTGACAGACATGATTCGTTCGGCGGTAACAATGATAAGAGGACGTGCCAATTCAAAAGGCCTGATATTCGATGTTATCGTTGATGAGATACTTCCTACAAGGCTGTACGGCGATGACGGCAAAATAAAGCAGATAGTGCTTAATCTTCTGACAAATGCCGTAAAATACACCAGAAAGGGCGGATTTTCTCTTTCTGTTTCTTTGGAAAGCAGAAAAGATGATTACTGCGAAATAAAGATAGTGGTTAAAGACACGGGTATAGGTGTAAAAAAAGAAGATTTGGAAAGCATATTTAATGCATATCAGAGACTTGATGAAGAAAAAAACAGCGGAATTCAGGGTACCGGATTGGGACTTGATATTTCCAAAAAATTTGCGGAAATAATGAACGGAAGCTTAACCTGTGACAGTGTTTACGGAGAAGGCTCCGAGTTTATTTTTAAAATCGAACAAAAAATCGTTGACTCAAAACCTATAGGTGTATTTGTTGAACAGGATGAGAGCGATATTAAGGGACCGTATGTACCTAAATTTGTAGCTCCGGATGCCGATATTCTGGTTGTTGATGACAATCCGATGAATCTAAGCGTTATAAAAGGATTGCTGAAATCAACAAAAATGTTTATCACAACTGCCTCAAGCGGTGAAGAATGTCTGGAAAAACTTAAAGACACAAGCTTTGACGTTGTACTCTTAGATCACATGATGCCGGGAATGGATGGTATCGAAACTGTGGGAATTATCAGACAGACCATGCCTGATTTGCCGGTTTACGCACTTACCGCCAACACCACCCAGGGAGAGGATTTTTATATTTCAAAAGGTTTTAACGGATATCTTTCAAAACCGATAGATACCATAACCCTTGAAAAAACCATAATGAAGCATCTTCCGGAAGAAATGATGATGAAACCGGAGATAGATGAAGCGCTTAAAGAATTAAAAGAACTTCCTGAAGAAATGAGCTGGATAAAATCCGTTGAAGGAATAGATGTGGATACCGGAATAAAAAATTCCGGAGGTGTTTCTTCGTTTATTACCTCGGTGGAAATGTTCCACGATACGATTGAAAGCAACAGCGAAGTTATAGAAAATGCGTTTGCACAAAAAGATATAAGGCTTTATACAATTAAAGTCCATGCTCTGAAAAGCTCGGCAAGAATTGTGGGTGCAACAGGCTTGTCATTGCTTGCCGAAAAGCTTGAGGAAGCGGGCAATAATAATGACAAGGCGTTCATAGAAGAAAATACGTCAAAGCTTTTGAAGGAATATAAGGGCTATTTGGAAAAGCTGGAAAAAATAACCCAAAAGCCGGATGCGGACAAAGACAAAGATATTATTCCAAAAAGCGAGCTTGAGGATGCTTATGAGGCCTTAAAAGAACTTGTGTCATCCATGGACTATGATGGAGTAGAGATGGTTATTAACCAGCTTAAAGAATACAAGCTACCCGATGAAGATAAAGCTAAGGCAGACAAGCTTGAAAAAATGCTAAAACTATTTGATTGGGACGGTATGGAAGAAATTCTAAAACAGTAAGTTAAGTTGAAAGGAACAAGTATAATATGCTTGAATTTATGATTGCTCATCAAAATAATATAATGCTTGCCATTGCAAGTATTTGCGGCATAATTGCGCTTTTTACCGTTGTATCCAGGGCTATAACGAAACGAAGAAGAATATCATTGCTTTTGATTTCTTTGTTTGCTATGACTCTTCTCATATCTGAAAGACATGCATATGAGTTTTCCGGCGACCCAAGTGTTCATGCCTATTATATGGTAAGACTCCTTATCTTCCTTGAATTTACAATGACGGTTCTTGTAGTCGCAGCATTTAATAACTATATTAAAGACATATGTATTACGGAAGTGGGAGTTGTTCCCAAAAGGCTAAGATTTGTTGAGATTACATCGCTTATAGCTGTAGGACTTATTATAGTTTCGCAATTTACGGGACTTTATTATACATTTGATGCCAACAATGTATATATGCGTTCACAGTTTTACTTTATAAGCTACATATTCCCTTTACTGAATCCTATTGTGGACTTTACTGTGGTTGTGCAGTATTACAAACGATTAAGAAAAGGTGTTCGATTCTCGCTTATTTTATTTATTATTGTTCCCATAGCGGCGGCAATATTGCAGTTTTTCGTTTACGGAATGTCTTTAACAAGCATTTCGCTTGTGGGAATGGTTGTAGTTGTTTATATATTCGATCTGGTTGATATGAACATTACGGCCGAAAAAAACGCAATCGAAGAACGACGTCTGTTAAGAGAAGCACGAATGGGCAAAAAGCATTTGCTTGAACAGGCAACGCAGGCTTTTATTGCGGCAATAAATTTAAAAGATGACAATACAAAGGGACATTCGGAAAGAGTTGCCATTACATCGCAAAAAATAGCCGAAATACTCGGAAAAACGGATGAAGAATGTGAAAAAATCTTTTATACGGCCTTATTGCATGAAGTTGGAAGACTTGGAATACCCGACAGTATTTTAAACAATGACGGTGAATTAACGGATGAAGAATATGCGATAATGAAGACCAAGCCCGTAATAGGAAATGAGATTTTGTCTCATATTACCGAATATCCGTTTTTAAAAGAAGCCGCTCACTACAGTCATGAAAGATTTGACGGAAAAGGTTATCCCGACGGGCTTTTCGGAAAAGATATTCCGGAAGCTGCCAGAATAGTGGCGGTTGCCGATGCCTATGATACTATGAATTCCAAGACGAGTTTCAGGGCGGCACTTCCTATCCCGATTATCAGAGAAGAGCTGATAAAAGAATCCGGAATGAAATTTGATCCCGATATTGTAAAAATAGTTTTGGATATCCTTGAAGCAGATGCAAAACATAAGGCTAAGGCTAATGAAAGAATTGAGGACAGTATTGAAAAGGAACTGCATATAGGTAAATACAGAAGCGCAATTTCAACCGGTATCCCTATAAGTGAAGAAATGATTAAAATCAGTTTCAAATCGCAAAACAGCAAAGATGCGGTTGAAGGATTTTCCATGCCGTCTATTATTGTTTATGATTCTTATGATGGCAATGTTCATAATAATGAAAAAACAATAAGGGTTTACCACTATGTGGAATACGGAGAAGCTTGGTTTGACGGACATATGGTTTCCACAAGTACAAGAGGAACGAAAACGGAAAAATCGGATGCGGCTGATGGACTTGATGAAAACAGATACGAAATACTTGCGGCAAGATTTGCCGACCATATTAAGCTGGAAATGGCATCAGCTAAAGAAAGATACGAATTGATAATAGCAATGCCGGAAGGTTCGGACAATGCATTTGTAAGTCTTACGGGCGAGTACTGCGACATAAGCGAAATAAAGGTAGAAAAAACCGGACAAAAGGTCGGTGAAGATGATATAGAACGAATTGCCGATAAAATCAGCTATACCGACAGGATGATTTCGGATTTGCCGAATATACAGATAGAACAGGAAGCCTCGGCATTTACGGAAGGAATAATGCTTAAAGAAACATTAAGGTTGGCGTTTCATTCACAAAGCCTGCCAAAAGCCAATTTTGTTTGGCAATGTCCGCATATAGTTATCTATTCTTCAAATGACGGAAAAGTCGGCGGTGAAGGATACGAAGAATTTGCAAAAATCAAGCTTAACGGAGAAGATGTTAAGGAAAGCGGTATTGCCGACAACAATTTCTTTATGAAAAAAACAGACGAATTTGCAGGTTGGAACACATGGAAGGCTGAAAATCATGAAGGCAGGGAATATGAGGTTTCGTTTAGGAAAAAGGGCAACAAAATACATTTTCTGTCGGAAAACGGAGGCATACTCATACAAAATGTTACAACTTTAAGAGAAGGCAGAGATCAAATTTTTGCGGCAATAACCGGTGAGCAATGTGCAATAACAGATATAAGAATATATTGATTTTTGTATAATGCGCGCAATAAAAGAATATGATATACTTATTTAATAAAATAATGAATTTAAATTCATACGGAGTTGTGTAATGGAAAAGGATAAAATACTTGTTATCGGGGAAAAAGAATCATTTCTTATAAGAGTATTGGTTAAAAAGCTTATTGATTCAAATCTGAATGCGGTTTATACTCCCTCGGGCGTAAATGCAATAAACGCCGAGTGGGAAGATGTGGCAATTGTTATTTACTATGCTGAAACGGATGAAACACCTCACAAAGATGTTTTGCAATTTCTCAATGACAAATTAAATGACGAGTTTAAAAAAATCATCATAATCGGTGAAAAAAACGATGTGGACAGTATTAAAAGCGGCCTTTCGGGTGAGGTTATTTACAAAGAATTTTACCGTCCTTTGGATAATGATAAATTCGTATCGGAAATTAAAACTTTGCTTTTAAAGATTGCAAGCGGAGAGCTGCAAAAACATATTCTTATTGTTGATGACGATCCGACTTTTTTAAATCTTATGAGACAATGGCTTAAAGGCAGTTACAAACTCTCCTTTGCATCATCGGGACTTCAGGCAATCAAGTGGTTGGGAAAAAACAAGGCGGATCTTATTTTGCTGGACTATGAAATGCCGATAACCACAGGACCTCAGGTTTTGGAAATGTTAAGAAGCGATGATGAAACAAAAGATATCCCTGTTATATTTTTAACGGGTAAAGGAGACAAGGAAAGTGTAATGAGCGTGGTTGCGCTTAAGCCGGAGGGATATTTCCTTAAAAATATCGAAAGAGAAGAACTTATGGGAAATCTTGAAAAATTTTTCATGAGTAGAAAAATATAATTTAAACTTTAAAAATAGTTACACGGTGTTATAATAGAAACAGATTTCTATTACCACGGAGGTAACTATTTTTTATGGCTTTAAAACTTGAATATAAGGGAGAAACGGTATATCATCCGTCATTTTATATAAACGAGCTTGTTGAAAGAAGCGGACTTACACAGGAGGATTTTGCAAAAAGGCTTGGGACAACCCCTAAAAATTTAAGCATTTTGCTTAAAGGCGAGCAAAGTCTTTCAATCGATATTGCCACAAATCTTTCAAGAATGCTGGGAACCACCATAAAACATTGGCTTGATATTCAGCAAAAATACGATGAATTAAAGGCAAGAATCAAATCGGACGAGGAAACGGAAAAAGAAAAGGAAATATTTGAATACATTGATTACAACTATTTTGTAAAAAATTTCAACTTATTCGACTTATCAAAGGCAAGAACAGGTATCATAAATTCCTATGGCAATGAAGAAGCTTCCGGTTCAACAACAACCAAAATCAAACGCCTGAGAGAATTTTTAAAGGTATCGTCACTGAAAGTTTTCGAAGATATTGACTTTATTACAAAAAGCTGGAATTGTGAAGGAAAACTCGAAAAAGAAGACATAATCAAAGCAAATGTGCTCATGCAGATTGCTCTTAACGAAGCGGCAAAAAGCAAGTGTGAGAAATTCGATAAAAAGAAGTTTGAAAAGGCCGTAGGATATGCCCATCTTTTGATGAAAATGAAACCGGGATTCATGAAGGACTTGAAGGAAGCCTTCCTGGATTCGGGAGTAGTGCTTGTATATATGCCTGATTTGAGCATAAAAAAGATTAAATGCGGCTCAAAAAAAATAGGCGGTAAAGTTGTTTTGATGATTTGTGACACCAACTTTCTTCCGGACGAAATGGAAAATGTTATGGAAGGAAAGTTTGCCATAACCATCAAATAAACTACATCTGAATTACAACTTCCCAAATATTATCTCGTTTGTTACTGAAGATATATCTTGAGTAGTGTTCCAAAATCGAAATATTGAGATCATCAAGATAAGGCGGCTTTAAAGGGTCGCCTATTAATTCTTTAAAGGAAAAAATAATTGTATGGTCCAAGCTTGTTTCACTGCATATAAGTCTTACATATGCGTTGGTGGACGGAGCATTTCCCTTCAAAATAGGATATAACAACTCATCGCAGATAATTCGTATAAGTCTGCGTTGTTTTTTGTTGGTTTCGTATTTTGCAAGAAAGGTTTTAAGTTCCCTAACCAAGGTATAGATGTCCAAAGCATCTTTAAGTACTTCTTTTTCAAACATTCTTGAGCGGTACAAGAATCTTCTTGTAAGCATTTTTTGCGGTCTGGTAAAGAAGTCTTCTTTGCTTGCCTCTTCGTAAATACCTCCTTCCGCCATAAAAGCAACTTTTGTTGCTATGTTTTTTGCAAGACTTAGCTCGTGAGTTACTATAACACCTGTAATTCCGCCTTCCGCAAGGTCTGTTATAACGGATTCAACTTCCTCGCTCATTGCGGGATCCAAAGCACTTGTTGGCTCGTCAAAAAGAAGTACTTTAGGTCTCATGGCAAGGGCTCTGGCTATGGCAACACGCTGTTTCTGTCCACCGGAAAGTTCACCGGGCATTTTGTTTTCCTGACCTAACATGCCGACTCTGTCAAGAAAAATCTTAGCTTCCTTTATTGCCTGTTCTTTTGGCAGTCCTTGCACTACAATAGGGGCAAGAATTATATTATCCAACACATTAAGATGGGAAAAAAGGTTGAAATTTTGATATACAAAGCCCATTTTTTCACGAATCTTGTCAATGTTAACACTATCATCAAAAATGTTTTCGCCGTCTATGTAGATTTCGCCGCTTGTGGGAAGATTGAATCTGCCAAGGCAACGAAGAAGAGAGCTTTTGCCGCTTCCGGATTCGCCGAGGATTGCAAGCATTTCGCCCTTATTCACATCAAAATTAACATTGTCGAATAAAGTTTTTCCATCCAAATCAAGTCTTAAATTTCTGACCTTTATCATATAATATGCTCCTTTACCCGAATCAAAAGCCTGTTTATTATATGCTTAACAAGTGCACTTATAAGCATATAGACAACGGTAATTACTAAATAGCCCAAAAAAGAATCAACAATGCGGTCGGTAAGAGTGGTAATCGCCATTGTCATATCCATTATTGCAAGGTAACCCACTATGGAGGTTTCCTGCATGGTTGATACAAATTGCGATTTTAATAAAGGAGCGGCAGCTTCGAAAGCCTGAGGAAAGGTTATCTTTTTAAAAGTTTGCCATTTGGTCATGCCAAGAGATCTGGCGGCTTCGATTTCGCCTTTATCCACAACTTTGTAAACGGCTTCGAATATACCTTCATGATATGCCGCAGCTTTAAGCGTAAGGGCTATGATTGCCGCAATAAGAACGGGGAATGAAATGTGACTGAATATTATGTAAACAATAATCATAAGAAGAACCACGGTGGGCATCTCTACGAAAAGAGTAGTGATTGCCCAACCGAGTTTACTTATCTTTTTGTTTTTGGAATAAATCATTCTGGTAAAAAGAAGACCAAGAAGAATACCAAGAATTAAACTTACAAAAGTAAGTATTAAGGTGTTAACAAAACCTTCCAAGAATATTAGGTATTTATTATCAACAAAAAACGTGTTTTGCAACGTTTCTACAACATCATTCATCACAAGTCCCCTATTCATCGACTAAAGATATTATATAAGGCTTTAATGAACAGAATATGAATAAAATATTAAGATTCTTCTTTTTCAAGCTCCTTAAGCGGATCTTTCTTTCCTTTTCTTATCATAAATATTGCAAGGAATAAAGCAAATGCGGCAAGAATTGTCATGCCGATGTAGCTGGTGTTAACATTTTCGATTGTGTAGTTTTCGTCTTTAACGCCGATGGACATAAGGGAAACAAATCCCGCAGCACCGAGAGCTCCGCCTATTGTGCGAAGGCAAGTAAGCAAAGCCGTACCGTCTGTTTTTTCTTGTCCGTTAAGTTTTGCCATACCGAAGGTTGTCATATTCATCATTACGAAGGACATACCGAAACCAAGGAGGGTAAGAGGTATGATAAGCAAGTAGGAATTTGAATTACCACCAAGTAAAAGTGTTAATATTTCGCTTACGAAAACAAGTGTACAACCAATAAGCGCCAAAGGTTTCATGCCGATTTTGTCGTACATTTTGCCGGTTATCGGACTCATAAGGCCCGTAATTAAGGCACAAGGTGCAATAACCACTCCGAATACCGTAGCGCTTTGATGGTTAACGGTCTGAACCAAAATCGGGATGATTGTACTCATTCCGTTCATAAGTGCGTAAAAGAGCATGCATATGATTACGGCAACCGTAAAATCACGACATTTAAACACTCGGATATTAAGAAGCGGATTTTCGATTTTAAGCTGTCTTAAACAGAATATTACAAGTGCAACAAGGCCGATTAAGAGCAAAAGTCCAACCTGCACGCTAAGGAAAGGATAGGTTCCCATATTGCTTGAAACAAGCACGATGCAAGTAAATCCAACGGATGCAAGAATCATGGACAATGTATCAAAGGAAGGCTTTGAGTTTTCAAGAACATTCTTCATGAATTTTGCACCCAGCAAAAAGTCCAAGATGCAAAGAACAAGAATGATATAGAAGATAACTCTCCATCCGAAATGGTCGATAATAACGCCGGCAATCATAGGTGCCACAACAGGTGCGAATGTAACCGCAAGTCCGTAAATGCCCATTGCAAAACCACGCTTGGATTCCGAAATAATAATAAGAATTACCATCTGTGTCATGGAAATAATGATGCCGTATCCAACGCCCTGAACGATTCGTCCAAGAAGCATTATTGCGAAATTAGGAGCAAGAGCACAAAGAAGAACGCCTATGGTAAACAGTCCCATGCCGAGGAAAAACAGATTTTTCGTCGGAAATCTTTTTACCACAAAAGCCGTTGCAAGAATCATAATGCCGCTGACCAAGGAATAAATACTTGTAACCAATTGCGCCTGACTGGCGGAAATATTAAAATCAACCATAATAACGGGAAGAGCCGTACTCATAACGGTTGAAACGATAGATGTGATTACCGAACCCAATACGAGAACGATAAAAATACCTTTACGGTTTATTTTTTGTTCTTTCATTCTTAAATCTCCCTTTTTTTACAACCCTAAACTCAATCTTTATTTAATATATATGAAATGGCGCCTAATTTCAAGCAATCTAACCGATAGGTTAGTATAATCGAAAGCTTATTAACCTTGACAACAGAGCTTAGTGTTTATATAATAAGCAAAGAATTAAATATTTAACACGTTGACGAGAAGAGTAAGTTGACAATCTCCGACACAGAGAGAGGCTATGCGCTGTAAATGCCTTGACGAGACCAACCGAAAACTAACTCCGAGTGGCCCCAATCCGGTCCGGTGATTCCGTTATAATCAAATTAAGAGGTCTGTTTTCAGGCAACTTGGGTGGAACCGCGTAAAAGAATTTTTGCGTCCCTTGTATCATGTATTTGATACAAGGGGCTTTTTTTGAAGCAAAAACTTTGATAGCGCAACAATATTACAATGATTCTGTGCTTGCACAGAGAATTATTGTAATACTGTTGCATTAGCGAAGCGCAAGAACAGTGAGCAACCGAAGGTTGCGAACCTGTTTATCAAAGTTTTAAAAAAACAGAAAGAAGGAAGATGAACATGAAAATCACATTAAAAGACGGCTCAGTTAAAGAATACGCATCTGCTATGAGCGTATTTGACATTGCAAACGATATTTCCGAAGGCCTTGCAAGAAATGCTTGCGCAGGCGAGGTTAACGGCGAAGTTGTGGACCTTCGCACGCTTATAGAAACAGATTGCGAGCTTAACATACTTACATTTAACGACCATGAAGGGCAGAAAGCTTTCTGGCATACAACATCACACGTTTTGGCAGAAGCCGTTAAAAGACTTTATCCTGATGCAAAGCTTGCTATCGGACCTTCAATAGATACAGGCTTTTATTATGACTTCGACACACCACCGTTTTCAAGAGAAGACCTTGATAAAATCGAGGCAGAAATGAAAAAGGTTATTAAAGAAAACGCTCATCTTGAGAAATTCACACTTCCGAGAGAAGAAGCAATAAAATATATGGAAGAAAGAAACGAGCCTTACAAGGTTGAATTAATCAAAGACCTTCCGGAAGATTCGGTTATTTCTTTCTATAAACAGGGTGAATTCGTAGACCTTTGTGCAGGTCCTCACCTTATGAAAACAGGTGTAATCAAAGCATTTAAGCTTATTTCATCATCGGGCGCTTACTGGAGAGGCGACGAAAAAAATCCGATGCTTACACGTATTTACGGTGTTTCATATACAAAGAAAGCTGATTTGGAAGCTTATCTTGAGCACCTTGAAGACATCAAACGTCGCGACCATAATAAGCTCGGTCGTGAAATGGAACTTTTCACAACGGTTGACATAATCGGCCAGGGTCTTCCTCTTCTTATGCCAAACGGTGTTAAGATTATCCAAAGACTTCAGCGTTGGATTGAAGACGAAGAAGATTTAAACCGTGGCTATATGAGAACAAAAACACCGCTTATGGCAAAAAGCGACCTTTACAAACTTTCCGGCCATTGGGACCACTATATGGACGGCATGTTTGTTCTCGGCGATCCGGAAAAGGACAAAGAAGTATTCGCACTTCGTCCTATGACATGCCCTTTCCAGTACTTTGTTTACAAAGCAAGCCAGAAATCTTACAGAGATTTGCCTTGCAGATATTCAGAGACATCGACACTTTTCAGAAATGAAGATTCCGGCGAAATGCACGGCCTTACACGTGTTCGTCAGTTTACCATTTCCGAAGGCCATTTGATTGTTCGTCCGGACCAGATGGTGGAAGAATTTAAAGCATGCTTGGATCTTACAAAATATGTAATGACAACACTGGGCCTTATGGATGATGTTACATATCGTCTTTCAAAATGGGACCCTAACAATAAAGAAAAATACATAGGCGAAGCAAGCGTTTGGGAAGAAACACAGGAATCTATCAGAAAGATTCTTAACGAGCTTGATATTCCTTTTGTTGAAGCAGAAGGTGAAGCTGCATTCTACGGCCCTAAGGTAGATATCCAGGCTAAGAATGTATACGGCAAAGAAGATACAATGATTACTATCCAGTGGGATGCACTTCTTGCGGAGCAGTATGACATGTACTATATTGATGAAAACGGCGATAAGAAACGTCCATACATCATCCACAGAACATCACTTGGATGTTATGAACGTACACTTGCATGGCTTACGGAAAAATATGCGGGACTTTTCCCTACATGGCTTTGTCCTGAGCAGGTTCGCGTACTTCCTATTTCGGAAAAATACGCCGATTACGCTTACAAGGTGGATAAAGAGCTTAAAGCTAACGGTATTTCTTCAAGTGTGGATAACCGTTCACAAAAAATCGGTTTCAAAATCAGAGAAAGCCGCTTGGCTCGTGTGCCTTATATGCTTGTTGTGGGTGAAAAAGAAGAAGCCGATGGCAATGTTTCCGTAAGAAGCAGATTTGAGGGCGATGAAGGTGTTAAGCCTTTAGGAGATTTCATCGATCAGATTTGCAAGGAAATCAGAACAAAAGAAATCAGAAAAATCAACGTGGAGAAGACAGAAGCTAACAATAAATAGTCAGAAGTTATGTTAACTACATAATTAAATTATAAAATGTAATTCAGGAGGATTTTATGGCTGAACGTTTAATAGGAACAGTATCAAGGGGTGTCAGAGCACCTATAATCAGAGAAGGAGATGACATTGCTGACATCGTTGTGGACAGCGTGCTTAAAGCAGCTGCAAGCGAAGGCTTCGAGCTTCGCGACAAAGATGTTATTGCGGTTACGGAAGCTGTTGTTGCAAGAGCACAGGGTAACTACGCAACGGTTGATAATATTGCAAAAGATGTGGAGAACAAATTCGGCGATGCCACAATCGGTGTTATTTTCCCAATTCTCAGCAGAAACCGTTTTGCTATCTGCCTTAAAGGTATTGCAAAAGGCGCCAAAAAAATCGTGCTTATGTTAAGTTATCCATCCGATGAAGTGGGCAATCACCTTATCGATGTTGACGAGATGGATGAAAAGGATGTGGATCCTTGGACAGATATTCTTGAAGAAGAAAAATACCGTGAATTATTCGGTTACAAAAAACATGTTTTTACGGGTGTCGACTACATTGCTTACTATAAGGAATTAATTGAATCTCAGGATTGCGAAGTTAAAGTTGTGCTTGCAAATGATTGCAGAGCTATCCTTAAATACACGGATACGGTTCTTAACTGTGATATTCATACTCGTAAAAGAACCAAAAAGATTTTGCTTAAGAAGGGTGCAAAGAAAGTACTCAGTCTTGATGAAATCATGAATGCACCTGTTGACGGAAGCGGCTGCAACGAAGAGTTCGGACTTCTTGGTTCAAACAAAGCCACGGAAGACAAAGTTAAGCTTTTCCCAAGAGATTGTCAGCAGGTTGTAGACAGAATTCAAAAAGAAATCGGCGAAAAAACAGGTAAAAATGTGGAAGTAATGGTTTACGGAGACGGTGCCTTCAAAGATCCCGTTGGTAAGATTTGGGAACTTGCGGACCCTGTTGTTTCACCTGCTTATACAAAAGGTTTGGAAGGTCAGCCTAACGAAGTTAAGCTTAAATACTTGGCTGATAATGACTTTGCTCACCTTAGCGGTGACGAGCTTAAGGCTGCAATTTCCGAATATATCAAAAACAAAGATGACAATTTGGTAGGTCAGATGGTTTCACAGGGTACTACACCTCGTAGACTTACAGACCTTATCGGTTCACTTTGCGACTTGACAAGCGGTTCCGGTGACAAAGGAACACCAATCATCCTTGTACAGGGATATTTTGATAATTATACGAAATAATATGAAATACTTGAAACGATTTTCGGTTATTCCGATTATTATGATTATGGTTCTTGCGGGTGTGTTTGTGGCTGTCGGTGGGGATACGATTAACACCGACGCCTTGCCCCGCGTGCTGGTTAACGATAAGGGCTACGTGGGCGTAGGCACGCCCGTAAAGGACAGCGTATACGGTGACAATATGGAAACTTTTAAGGATTCCACCAATATTGTGACCGGATATTTTAATGCGGTTTTACAATCCACAACTCCTACAGGTGTGGTTTCCACGGCTTCCGATGTGACGGAGGAGATGTGTAACAGTGCCTCTGGAATGCACATGCGCAGGGACCTACACGTATTCTTATGTCCAAGTCGGACATTGCATCTCTTAATGATAGTATAATGGCTACGGCCGGCGCCCATATGATTGACCTTGAAAATATGGCGACCGGATATGATGGGGATAGTTTGAAGTCATCTCTTGCAAATGAAATCAAACTTGATGAATATCCATATAATAAAATCAGTCATATTAACAATCTGGCATTTGCGGATGAGGCGGCTAAAATAGCCTACTTTGATGCCATTAAGGCAAATATTACAGCTGCGGCTACGACTACATCGGACTCCGTTAAGTATGCCATTGCCAGCGATAGGGCGGAAATGTATAATCTGCCTACAAATGATTTTATCGGATATGGGGCAGATGATACGGATGATGAAAAAGCCTTGGGAGCAGCGGTGCTTGGTGAGCCTTTGATTGTTAAAATCACAACGGCCGATGGGAAATTTGCTTATTGCTATTCAAACAATATAAGCGGTTGGATCGATACATCAAAAATTGCCGTATGTTCAAGCAAGGATGAGTGGCTGGATGCATGGAAGGTTGAAGAAGACGGGGACGATTTCCTTGTGGTGACCACGGATAAGATTATTTTGGAAGATTCATTTTATGACCCTGCTACGGCAGCTGTTGAGCTTTCCATGGGCAGCATCTTAAAACTTGTGCCGGAAGATCAAAAACCTACATCTGTTGCGGAACGTGGTGTATGGAATACCTATGTGGTTTATTTGCCTACAAGAAAAGCAGATGGAAGCTATGAAAAAAAGATTGCGCTTATTTCGCAACATTACAGCGTAAGCCGCGGCTTTTTGGACCTGACGCAGGCAAATATTACGGATGTTGCATTTGAGTGCCTCGGTAATCGCTACGGTTGGGGCGGATCACTCCATGCAATGGATTGTTCTTTCTACACAAGATATATATACAGATGCTTCGGACTGGAACTGCCGAGAAACACAACTTGGCAGCAGGCGGTTCCGGGACATATGACCGATCTGTCAGCCATGTCCGACGAAGAAAAATATAACTATATAAGAACACTTCCCGCAGGCTCCTTGCTGTACTTTAGCGGTCATACCATGGTTTATCTGGGAAATGTGGATGACAAGCTCTATGTAATAAGTGCTTTGGGTTCTGTTGTTCCGCCGGATTCATCAAGCGTTTATTCCACCATGACTGTTTGCCTAAATTCTCTTGATGCAAAAAGAGGCGGAAACCGAGGAACTTGGCTTCACAACTTGACTGCTGCGGTTACATATTACAATCCGGTGGATATAAGTGATGAGCTTTGTGAAATCAACATTGCAAACGCGGGAAATATCGTATATACGGGTAATGCTATTACGCCAAATATAACGGTAACCGACTGTGAGACTCCTCTCAGAAAAGACATTGATTACACAATGTCCGTTACAAACAATGTTAATGCGGGAGAAGCGTGTGTTAGCGTTACAGGTCTTGGAAGATATAGCGGAACGGCCACGAAAAACTTTACAATAAAGAAAGCAAGTTATTCGGTGGCGGCAGCAGGCTACAGCGGTGTCTACGACGGAGAGGCTCATACAATATTCATTGACGGAATAAAGGCAGGTTCTGATATTTACTTTAGAATCGACCCTTACGGCGAATGGATAAGCAGCCTTCCGGAGCGCATTGATGTGGGTTCAACCACGGTTTATTATATGATTAGTCATCCAAATTACGAGACTATCTCATCTTATGCAAATATTGATATTCTTGCAGAGGGTGAGGAAAGCTCAGACTATGTCATCCAATATGTTGGAGGAGAGTCGCAAGAAAACAGCACAAAAGAAACAAATGCCGGGGATAAAACACCGGGAAAAGATAGCACTAAAGATAAGGACTCCGAGTCCGATAAAACAAACAGTGAGACCGGGGAAGATGCAACTTCCGGAGAAAATACACAAGTACAATCCTCATCCTCAAATACGGGATTTGTTGTTACAATAGTTATTCTTTCCATAGGCCTTGCAGGTGCTTTTGGATTTATAGTTTATGATAAGTTTATAAAGAAATGATTAATAATAATCTTCGCAGATTTTAGGCTGCGGAGATTTTTTGTTGGTGACGATCTCAAAAAATCCCAAAATATCTCTAAAGCGGATTAGGAGGATTGAAATTTTAATTATATTGGTTTACATAAGGATAGTTTTGCCTTAAAGTCCGTACAATTGGACAAACTAATGATATAATAATAAACAAGAGTAAAATCTGGTTTTTAACATATTAACTTCCGATAATTGTTTATTATGAGAAGGAGTTTTATTATGGGCAATTTTTTATTTTTAAAATCACATTGGGAGGATTTATCCAATACCGGCGAACTTGCAGAAAGTTATGTTTTTTCGGATCCGAATGCATCAATGATTAAACAAGGAATGTTTGCTGAGCGCATGGTGCAATATATGCTTGCATATGAGGGATTAAAAGAACCTAATTATGAAAACACACATTCAAACAGAATCAGTATTCTTAAGAAAAATGATCTTTTGCCAAAAGATGTAGATGATTCTTTACGCGTGATACGTATAACAAGGAATAAGGCTACTCATGCAGGTGAAAACGACTTGGAACGTGCAAAAGATAATTTACATTTAACATTCGATCTTGCTGTGTGGTTTATGCAAGTATATGGAGACTATAATTTTGAAGCAATTCCATATGTAGAGCCACAAAATAAGGCTATAAAAGTAGAAGAACTTGAAAATAAGAATAAAGAATTAGAAGAAAAATATGCAGTATTAGAAGCTGAAATGGAAAGTATAAGAGCTAAAGGTAAATCTGACTTAACCAGAAAGAATAATGCGTTTGCAAAAACCTCAAATATACATTTATCTGAAGCACAAACCAGAGAGTTAATTGATGAGCAGTTGAGATGTGCAGGATGGGAAGCAGATACTTCAAGTATTAGATATTCAAAAGGGAGTAGACCGGAGAAAGGTAGGGCCTTAGCGATAGCAGAATGGCCTACAGACAGTAGCCTCGGCAATAAAGGATTTGCTGATTATGTTTTGTTTATCGGAGAACAAATGGTAGGCGTAATCGAAGCAAAAAAGATGGATACAGATGTTTTCGGTGCGTTAAATGTTCAGGCAAAAGATTATGCAAAAAACATTCGTATACAAGATAGAGCTTATGTATTAAAAAACTATAATGAATATTATGTACCATTTCTTTTTGCAACAAACGGAAGACCTTATCTTGAACAGTACAAAGAAAAATCCGGCATTTGGGGCTTGGATACAAGGCAACCTTATAATGTTCCGGAAGCTGTAGCAGCATGGCCAAGACCGGAAGAAATGATACTTGATTTGCAAATGGATATTGATGAAGCAAATGATAAATTAAAAAATACCGGATTTGAAGATTTAGAAAACCCTGATGGATTAAATTTAAGATATTATCAGATTGAAGCAATTAAGGCTGCGGAAGATGCTATTATAAAAAATCATAAAAAGGCAGTTCTTTTAGCAATGGCTACCGGAACCGGTAAAACCAGAACTGTTTTAGGTATGGTTTATAGATTCCTTACAGCTAAAAGATTTAAAAGAATTCTTTATTTGGTTGATAGAAACTCACTTGGTGAGCAGACTATGGATACATTTAAAGAGGTTAAGTTGAAAGACTTGCTAACACTTAACCAGATTTATGATGTTAAAGAATTAAAAGATAAGGAATTTGATAAAGATACAAAAGTACACATTTGTACGGTTCAAAGCCTTGTAAAACGAGTACTTTATGATGAGTCTGATCAGAAGTTGGGTTCTACAGATTATGACTTAATTATTGTAGATGAAGCGCATCGTGGTTATATTCTTGATAGAGAAATGGCTGATGAAGAATTACTTTATCGAGATCAGGAGGATTACAGAAGTAAGTATCGTTCTGTAATTGATTATTTTGATGCCATAAAGATTGCACTTACAGCCACTCCAGCTTTGCAGACTACCGAGATATTTGGTGCCCCGGTTTATACATACGATTACAGAACAGCC
>SVDN01000031.1 GCA_015057825.1 Lachnospiraceae bacterium | reverse complement strand
CGGGCGGTATGCTTCAATACGGTATTCCTTCATATCGTATGCCAAGAGATATTGTTGACAAAGAAGCAGATTATATGATTTCTTTCGGCATCAATATTGAATACAATACAAAAGTTGAAGATGTTATGTCTCTTAAGAATGAATTCGATGCTGTTCTTATTGCCATCGGTAACCATGTGGGTACGCTCCTTCCGATGGATGGTAATGATGCGGACGGAATTCTTCTTAACATTGACTTCTTAAGAAATGCTTCAATGGGCAACGAAACGGGACTCGGCAAAAAAGTCATCGTTCTCGGTGGCGGTAACGTTGCATTTGACTGCGCAAGAACCGCAAAACGTCTCGGCGCGGAAGAAATTCACGTTGCATGTCTTGAAGCAAGAGATAAAATGACTGCCGATGATGAAGAAATCGAGCAGGCAGGTGAAGAAGGCATCTTCGTTCATCCTGCACAGGCATTTGAAAAAATCATGAAAGATGCAAACGGTCATGTTGCCGGTGTTGCATTTACAGACATTTTATCATTTACATTTGATGAAAACAGAAGAGCAATCATCGAAAAGAAAGAGGGCTCATATCATGAAATCGAGGCTGATACCGTTATTTTTGCGGTAGGTCAGAGATGCGGCCTTGAAGGAAATGATGAAATAGAAAGAGGAAGAGCAAATTCCATCGCTGTTGACGAAAAAGCAAAAACAACTTCAGTAGAAGGAATTTTTGCATGCGGTGACGTTACATACGGCACAAAATCCGTTGTAATGGCAATTGCAGACGGTAGAAAAGCTGCCGAAAGCATTGATAAATTCCTCGGCGGAGACGGCGACATTTCGGAAGTTCTTGCTCCGGAACAGATTCGCGATCCTTATATCGGAAGATGGGAAGGCTTCGGTTATGCCGAAAGAAAACAGCCTAAAGTATTATCCGCTTCCGAAAGAAAAGATAACTTTAACATGGTGGATTTCGGTATCTGCGATGAAGAAATATGCGGTGAGGCTGCGCGTTGCTTACAATGCGACCTTCGTTTTGATATCACTACAAGCAAGAGCTGGAGTGATTACGGAAAGGAGGCGTAAGGTATGTTGACGATTAATAATATTGATGCAGCTAAAGCAAAGATGGATTTGGATAACAAAACTTTTGCGGAACTTGCTGCAAAATTTAAAACAGAAGCTAAAGAATCAGCCGAAAGAGTTGTTCTTTCACTTCATAATGCGGATACCGTAGGTATGCTTTTATGTGTATACCAGGAAAACGCAAAAGGTGTTATGGTTGGCGCAAAAGCCGTTAAAAACGCAATTGGCGCTAAAAGCATTTTGGTAATTTTACCGGAAGGTAAAGAAAACTTCGAAAGCTTCATTAACGACGGCGCTGCTTTCGTTGATGAAAAGGTTGAATTTGTTTACGGTACATGCGTAAAGAGAGAATACGAAAACGATTTACTCATTCATCCGGTTACTTGCGCTAAAATCGCAGCAAGTCTTGCAGGTGAAGATACAGACGGATATATTGTTTGCGTAGATAAAAAAGTTCCTTTCGTTGTTAAGTTCGGAACAAAATTATCTGAAATAGCAGGAAGCGATTTTAAAGCCGTAAGAATCGGTAATCGCCTTCTCGGAAACGCACACAAAGATGCTGTTATCGATTCTGATTTTCCTATCGAAAACGGTGTTATCGAAACAGTATCCGACGAAGAATGCGTTGTTAAACTTACAAGCGAAATCATTCATGATTTGAGATTGAAAAGCTGCGGCAGATGTGTTTATTGTCGTGAAGGACTTGCTCAGATTGATACGGTTCTTAATGATATTACACTTTGCAGAGGCCGTGAAAAAGATCTCGAATTCATGGAAGAAATCGTGTCAGCTATGAGCAGATACAGTAACTGTACTTTCGGTCAGACAGCAGGCGGTTCCGTAACCGGCTTACTTACCGAATTTGCCGATGAAACAAAAGAGCATATGCAAAAAACTTGTCGTACTCTTAAATGTTCATCAATGCTTCATTACTACATTGATCAGAGCCTTTGTAAAGGTGATGCCAACTGTAATGCGGTATGTAAATATGCTGCAATCAACGGTGGTAAAGACTTTATCAATGTTATCGACGATTTCGATTGCAAGAAGTGCGGTGAATGCGTAAGCGCTTGTGCACAGGGTGCAATTAAAGTCGTAAGCGGTAAGATGCCAAAAGTACCTGATAAACCGATTCCTCTTAAGGAAGGTCTTGTGGCAGCTTCGGGAGACGGAGAAGTTACACAGGCTCCTACAGGTAAGAGACCGCAAAGAAGAAGAAGATAATCTTTGGGTATTATTTTATAAGTCTATTGCAATGTGCGAATTGTGAAATGCCTATAATTTGCACACAAAAAAGTAACGATTTGGTGCACACGACATTGTTAAAATTATAACAATGTCGTGTAAAGCCATGTAAATATTAAAAAATAAGAAGAGAAAGGAAACAAATTATTATGAAACAAATGGAAGCCGATTTAATTATCGTTGCGGGCGGTCCTGCAGGTCTTGCAGCTGCCGTAACAGCTGGCGAAAACAATTTAAAGACAATTCTTTTTGAAAAGTCTAACACTTGCGGTGGTGCCGCTAACATGGGTATGGGCCCTCTCGGTATCAACACGGATGTTCAGAAGAAAACATTCAATCGTATTTCTTTTGAAGAAGCATTCCAGAAACATATGGAATATACTCATTGGAGAGTTGATGCAGATCTTGTTTCAACTTATTTCAAAAAGAGTGCGGAAACAATTAAATGGTTAGAAGAAATGGGCGTTAAATTTGCAGGCGCTTTCAGATACTTCGAAGAATCAGCAGCTACATGGCATATCGTTATGCCTGAAAGCGGTGAGCCGGGTCCTCGTTGTGCAGGTACAATGAACAAAATCATGCAGAACAAAGCTAAAGAGCTCGGCGTTCAGTTCGAAATGGAAACATCAGTAACAGATCTCATCTGCGAAAAAGACGAAGATGGTTACAACACAGTAGTTGGTGTTAAAGCTAAAGATGCTTCGGGTGAAGAAATTGAAGCCAGAGCCAAAGCAGTTATCGTTGCTACAGGTGGTTTCGGAAACAACTATGATATGATTGCCGAAGAATTCGATCTTCACCTTGCAGAAGACTTCTTCCCATTCATGATTCCTGGTATCACAGGTGATGGTCTTAAGATGATGTGGAAAGCCGGCGCTATGAAATACGGTGCAAATATCGAAGCAATCTTCCAGCTTCCTAACAACCTTGACTGGTTTATCCTTGATACAGCACTTCGTCAGCCTAACCTTTTCATCAACCAGATGGGCGAACGTTTCATGGACGAAGGTGTTATCGGTAATACAACATATGCCGGTAATGCAATTAAAGAACAGCCGGGTCACTATGCATATCTTATTATGGATAGAGGCATCCTTAATGATTACAGAAAGAATGGTCCTGACCTTGTTGACCTTGTTCATCCACAGAACGCAGTTGATATTTGCGATGAGCAGATTGAACTTGCTAAACAGCAGAACTATGAAGGATTTATCTGGGCTGATACAATGGAAGAACTTGCAGAAAAACTTGATATCGATTTGGATACACTTAAATATACAATTGATGAATACAACTCATTCTGCGATAACAAACAGGATTTACAGTTCAACAAAAACCCTAAATTCTTACATAAAGTTACAGGTAAAGGCGGATATCTTGTAGGTAAATTCTACCTTGCTTCATATGGTACCGTTGGCGGTGTTAAAATCAACAAATACTGCGAAGTACTTGATGAAGAGTTTTACCCAATCCCTGGTCTTTACTCAGCAGGTTCTGATGCTAACACAATCTATGGTGACAGCTACAACTTCACAATCCCTGGTAATACAATGGGATTTGCTGTTAACACAGGTCGTATGGCAGCTGAAGCAGCAGCAGACTACATTAAAGGTGAATAATTTATTTATCTGATTATCAATTGGCAACGTTTACAAATTTGTAGGCGTTGCCTTTTTTGGCTTTTTTTATAGCAAGAAGGAAAATGCTTATTTACTTGAATTGTAAGCATTTTTAATGTAATATAATATATTAGAGGGGAAGTACGGAGTGATATAATGGCAAGTAAAAAACTAATAGATTTGCCCGTTAATACGGAATTTGTCATTGAAGCAAGCATTCATGGCGAAAGCATTACATTTGATACTTCGGTTAAGTATGTGAAAAAAGGCGGATTAATAATTGATCCTGTCCGTTATAATGGCAAAATTGTTAATTTAAGAAGTCCGAATTTAAGCATTTCCGTTATATACAATGATGGAAAAGGTGTTCCTATTGTATGGAAGGATTGCGTGGTTCGTCAAATTATTTACAGAAATAAACTTCAGCATTTTATTACTTGTATTTCGGAAAGCAGTGCTATGAACAGACGTGCAAGCGAACGCGTTAAAATCGGTGCTTCGGGGCGCGCTACGGGTAAAGTAGGTAATGTATTCGTTGCAAATGTTCATGATTTGAGCGAAACGGGTTTTTCTATCGTTACATCTCATGAAATAAATAACTATGTGAATTACCCACTCAAGATAAAATTTGATGATGGCGAAATGAATGCTCATTTCAATCTAAAAGGCAAGGTTGTTCGAATGGAAAAACTTGATGACAACCTTTATTTGTACGGATGTGAGCTTGCGGCAAGGGTTACGGCCTTGTCTTCATACATTTTGCAAAAAAGACGAATGGAAAAAGTATACGATCTCTCCAAAAAAAGATCGAAAAAATGATAGATTTTCGGGAGTGTTATGGCAGAAGAGCTTTATGAATATGCCGGATATGTTTTTTCGTCAAGTGCCGAAATGGAGCTTGCAAAAAAAGAAGCGGCAGGTATTCAGCACATAAATTCAAAAATTAATTATGACGATGCGACGAGTCTTTTGGCGATTTATAACAAATTGCTTGAAAGAGACTTGTTTACAACGGTTGTCGGCATCGATTTCTTAAGAAATATCAGAAAGATTCTGATGGAAGAATACGATTTTTCTTCCACTGAATTAAAAAGTGTTCCGGTTCACTTAACGGGGATTTCAAAAGAAGAGCTAAAGGTTAACGAGCAAATCAAGAAAACCGTTAAAAAATCCGACAATCAAAAGAAAGAAAAACCTAAAAAGGTTATAAATATCAGCATGCTTAAGCCATTGATTGTAGTAGTGGCCATAGCTGCTATTCTTGTGGTTATTGTGTTTATTCAGTTCAGAGTTTATTCGGACAGCGAAAATTTAAACATTTTAAATTACAAAGCTCGTCTGGAAAGGCAGTATGAGTCATGGGAGGAAGACTTAACTGAAAGGGAAAGAGTTTTGAACGAAAAAAATCTACTTAAGTAGGAGGAACACAATATGAACGAGCCAAAGGTTCTTGTTGTCGATGATGAAGCGAGGATGAGAAAACTTGTAAAGGACTTTCTTACAAAGAAAAACTATACGGTTGTTGAGGCAGAAGATGGGGAAGAAGCTTTAGACATAATGTATAAGGACAAGGATATCGACCTTGTTATTCTTGATGTTATGATGCCAAAACTTGATGGCTGGCAAACATGTCGTGAAATCAGAAAATTTTCTAAAATTCCAATCGTTATGCTAACCGCAAAAGCGGAAGAAATGGATGAATTGCTCGGTTTTGAGCTGGGAGTGGACGAATATATTTCAAAACCTTTCAGCCCTAAGATTTTAGTGGCCAGAAT
This sequence comes from Lachnospiraceae bacterium, assembly GCA_015057825.1. Classification (GTDB taxonomy): domain Bacteria; phylum Bacillota; class Clostridia; order Lachnospirales; family Lachnospiraceae; genus RUG12871. The sequence goes on along the minus strand of SVDN01000031.1, from coordinate 20,342 downwards.
CGATGCGCTCCTTAGAAGAAGCAACAAACTCGGCGATTCTAATGTCGTTGCCGTGGGAGACGTGGAGATGGACATTGCAAGTCATACCGTAACTGTTGCGGGAGAAAAAATCGAACTTAGTTTTAAAGAATTCGAATTGTTGCTTTATTTTCTTGAAAACAAAGGAATTGCTCTTTCAAGAGAAAAAATTCTCAACAATGTATGGAACTATGATTATTTCGGTGATGCCAGAACCATTGATACACATGTGAAAAAACTTCGCAGTAAGCTTGGAAAATCAGGCGTAAATATTAAAACTATTTGGGGAATGGGTTACAAATTTGAGGTGGACGATAAATGAGATCCTCAATTCAAAGAAAAATAATAGCTTTACTTTTGGCTTTTGTAATTATTCTGGTTTTTATCAGTTATGCGGCCAACTTTTTGATAGTTAAAGAATATTATTATTATCAGAGACAGAATTCATTCGATAAAATATATAACAACATTAACAGTCTTGCCGGAAACAGCGATGAAATAAGCGAAAAAGTAAACGACAGGTTGTGTTCTTTGTGCGAGACGGAGGGCATAACCCTTTTGATTTTCTCTGATAAGGACAATGTATGTTTCGGTTACGGTAATGAAAAGCAACTTATGGAGCGCTATGAAAAAACAATAAATAAAGAGAATGATAATGCTTATTCTCATGATGTTATAAAAACAACCGATAACTACGCATTTCAATCATATCAGGAGACATCCGACGATACATCCTATTTTGAAATGTGGGGAAAACTATCGGGCGGAAATAACTTTATTTTGAGGATGGTTGCCCAAGCTTCCTCAACGACGGGATTTGCTTATAATAACAGAGCATATTTCTTAACCACTTTACTCATGATTACTCTTGTAATTTTGATGTTTTATTTATTTTCTCTTTATTTTACAAGACCCATCAGGAATTTGTCGGATATTTCCCAGAAGATGATGGATGATGATTTTGAAGCAAAATATACCGGAAAGCGAAGAGATGAAATCGATGTTTTGGGTAAAAACATGAATGAGCTTTCCGAAAAATTAAAAAATACGATTGCGGAGCTAAAAAGCGCCAATCTGGAGCTTCAAAAAGATATTGATAAAAAGACTCAAATCGATGAGCAAAGAAAAGAGTTCTTGTCAAACGTATCACACGAATTAAAAACTCCTATTGCTTTGATTCAAGGCTATGCCGAAGGATTAAAGGAAGATATATACGATGACGCCGAAAGCAGAGATTATTATTGCGATGTAATTATTGACGAATCAAAACGCATGAATAACATCGTTAAGAAGTTGTTATCCTTAAATCAAATAGAATTCGGTAATTACCACGTAATGATGGAAAGATTCGATATATGTCAGGTTATTAGCGGCGTTTTGAATTCTTCAATGATTTTGATAAAGCAAAAAAACATAAAATTGTCTTATGATTGCGACAAATCCGTTTATGTATGGGCGGATGAGTTTCAAATCGAAGAAGTTATCAATAATTTCGTAAGCAATGCGATTAATCACGTTTCCGGGGAAAATGAAATAAAAATCGATATTATTACCGACAATCCGGAAGTCGCAAGGATTAATGTATTTAACAGCGGAAATCATATTCCGGAAGAGTCTTTGGAACATTTGTGGGATAAATTCTACAAAGTGGACAAAGCAAGAACCAGAGAATACGGCGGTAGCGGCTTGGGGCTTTCAATAGTAAAGGCCATAATGGAGTCAATGAACCAAAAATACGGTGTTGAGAATGTCGAAGGCGGAGTTGTATTTTGGTTTGAGCTTGAATGCAAAAATTAGTTAGAAAAATTTGCTTAAAATAGTATTATTATCAGTCAATCTAAGATTGACAGTTTTAAGCAAATGATGTTACAATAACTGTATATATTAAGTGCATTTTTCAATATTTTTGAGCGCTTTACGGAGGTTGCATGTGAAAAAAATATTTGCCGTTTGCATTGTCTTTGTTATGATGCTGGGGCTTACGGGTTGTGATGATATTATCAACCTTAGTGAAGAAGACCAATATTTGGTTGCACAATACGGTGCATATCTTCTTTTGAATAATGATAAGAATTTTCAGAAAAATCTGGAATACACAACCGAAGAGGAAACAAGCACAGAAGAAGAAACCACTGAATCAGAGGACGAAACGTCCACCGATAAAGATTCTGACAATAAGGACAATTCGGATAAAGATAAATCAGATGATAAAGAAACGGCCACAGAGCTTAATAAAGCTGTCTTGTTGCCGGATTTCAAAGTTGATTATACGGGGCATAAAATATATGATGTTTATCCTGACGAAACAGCAACATATCAGGTTAAAAAGTCGGGATATAAAGTATTGGCACTTAACTTTAACGTTACAAATCCATCATCGGAAAGCAAGAATATCGACTTAATCGGTGCGGCGGATTTTGTGGCAACTATCAATGATACTATTAATCTAAACGGCATCTATTCCGTTAATACATTTAATGCTTTAAATATGTATGAAGGAACAATAGGCGGCGGGGAAACGGTAGAAACAGTATTGCTTTTCTATATCAAGCCTGATGATGCAACAGATATTAATAGCATAGATTTGAAAGTTACGGATTCTTCTAAAAATTCCGTAAAAGTCACATTGGAATAATATCTAGATTAAATAAATAGTGAGGAGGTTTCTTGTATGGAGACAAATATTTTGCTTGATAGCGGAACCAATGAGTTAGAGGTCCTTGAATTCAAGGTAGGTAGTAACTATTACGGAATCAACGTAGCAAAGATAAGAGAAATTTTACCTTATACCGGCGCCACACCGATTCCTAATGCACATCCTTGTATCGAAGGCATTTTCATGCCGAGGGATACAATGATCACATCAGTAAGTCTTGCGAAGGCATTATCAATGGATGTGCCGACAAAAGAAGGAGATATGATGATTATCACCAACTTTAACCAGTTGAATGTTGGTTTCCATGTAAATGAAGTATTGGGGATTCACAGAGTTTCATGGGAAAGCATCATAACACCGGATGCAACACTTAACAACAAAGACCAAGGTGTAGCGACAGGTATTATTAAATTTGATGATAAATTAATCGTTGTACTTGATTTTGAAAAAATCGTATCGGATATCAGTCCGGAAACCGGTCTTAAGGTGTCCGATATCAAACAATACGAGTCGAGAGATAAGAATTCCAAACCTATTCTTATCGCGGAAGATTCACCATTGCTTTCAAAACTCATACAGGAATCAATCGAAAAATCCGGCTATACAAATGTTACCATGGCTAAGAATGGTAAAGAAGCTTGGGATTTATTAAATGAATATGAAGAAAAAGGTACTCTTGATGAATCCTGCAGTTTGATTATTACTGATATAGAGATGCCTGTTATGGATGGTCACAGACTTACCAAGTTAGTTAAGTCATCGGATACATTTAAGCATATTCCGCTTATAATTTTCTCATCACTTGTAAATGATGAGATGAGAGCAAAAGGACTTTCGCTAGGTGCGGATGCTCAGCTTTCAAAACCTGAAATCGGTGACCTCGTTGGCGTAATCGACTCATTAATCGATAAAAGAATTGAAGGTTAATTAAATTTTAAGCTGCCGGGAGTTATTCTGGCAGCTTATATTATGTGATTTGTTTAGGAGACAAATAAATGGCGGATGATAACACAAAAGACAACAAAGCGGAAGAGGATTATTTAGACAGTCTTTTACAATCCATGTCTGAAGGTCCGAAAGAATCGCCTGTGGAAAATACAGAGCCTGACCAAAGCAGTCAGGCTGTTTCTGATGCAGAAAACATTGTGACAAGCGAAGAGGCAAAAACAGATGAAGTCTCGGAAACTTCTATTGAGGACCAATTGCCTCAGGATCATGATGATTTATTTGATAATATAGATGAATTTGAAGATATGCCGATTGACGATCTCACATTTGATGATTTGGATCTCGGTTTAGATAATGATATTCCGGTCGCAGTAGAAGAGCCGATTGCGGTTGAAGAACCTATAGCGGTAGAGGAAGAACCGATTGCGGTTGAAGAACCTGTAGCGGTAGAGGAAGAGCCGATTGCGGTTGAGGAGCCTGTAGCAGTAGAGGAAGAGCCGATTGCGGTTGAAGAACCTGTAGCGGTAGAGGAAGATCCGGTTGCGGTTGAGGAGCCTGTAGCGGTAGAGGAAGAGCCGATTGCAGCAGAGGAAGTTGCAGCAGACATGCAAGAAACGCCGGTCGTTGAAGAAACACCGGTGGCTGAAGAAGAAATTTCTGCGGATACTGCTGAATTTTTGGATGATTTGGATTCCTTGTTTGAAGATGACACTGCTGCCACGCAAGAGCCTGCTATTGATGATGCTGCTGCCACGGAAGAAGCTATAGTTGCTGATGATTCTATTACAGCTGAAGAGCCTGTAATTGCAGATGATACTGCTGTCGCACAAGAAGCGATTGCGGTAGCTGAAGAGCCTGTAGCAGCTGAAGAAGCACCGTCTGTTGAAAACGAAGTTGACGATCTTCCGATTGATGATGTTCTTTCGGCACCGGCATCTGACAGTTCGGCTGATTCTATCTTTGCCGATGATTTGTTTGACGGTGGTTTGTTTGACGGTTTATCCGACGATGACTTGTTTGCGGATGCTCAACCGATTTCCGCAGATGACATAGATGCTGAAGATATTCTTGATTTTGGTTCGGATCCAACGGAAGGCCTTATAGATTCCGTAAGTTCCGATGATTTGGACATTGATGCTATGTTTGAACAGGAAGAACCTAAAAAAGAAGGGGAAGAAGCCGAACAAGAAGAGGAAGAGGAAGAAGAGGAAGACAAGAAAAAGAAGAAAAAGAAAAAAGAAAAGAAAAATAAGAAAAAAGCAAAATCAGATGAAGAAGGCGAAGAAGATTCGGAAGAGGAAGAACCGACGGGCTTTTTTGCCAAACTTAAAGCAACATTAAATAAAATTGCCGAATTCGCCGAAGATGAGGAAGACGAAGAAGACAACGAAGAAGGCGAAGACGGTAAGAAAAAGAAGAAAAAAGGCCTTTTCGGTAAAAAGAAAAAGGGTGAAGATGCCGAAGGCGAATCATCCGAAGAAGGCGGAGAAGATTCCGGCGAAAAACGAAGCGCCAAAGCCGATGATGAAGAAGGCGAAGAAGGCGACGATAAAAAAGGCAAAAAAGGTAAAAAAGACAAGAAAGAAAAGAAAGAAAAAGTTAAGAAAGTCAAGAAAAAACGTCCTAAGGATCCCGATGACGAAGTTGTGGTCAAGGTTTCCAAACGTCGCATGATTTTTGTGATTTCTTTCATTGCCATAGCAATCATATTTATTATTGTGGGAAGCAGTTATCTTGTTTATCAAAAGAACTTGAAATCCGCAATCAGTGACTATGTTAACGGTAATTATTTGGAAGCATACAGAAAACTTAATGGTATGGAAATCAAAGCTGCCGACGAAGGTTTCTATAACCAGGTAAGAGTTATTATGTATGTTGAAAATCAATATCAATCATATTTGAGATACAAAGAGATGGATATGGATGCTCAGGCGCTGGATGCACTTATAACCGGCGTTAAGCTCTTTGACGCTCATACTATGGAGGCTGAATCTCTAAGCGTTGAAAAAGAAGATGAAAGTTGCTACAAGAGAATGTTGGGTTCGTTAAATAAGATTGAAATAGAACTTAAAGAGGAATACGGTATTGATGTCAATGAAGCCAGAAAAATGACACTTATCGAAGATCCTAACGAATATGCAAGACAGATACAGGAGTTAATTTGATAAATGTTAGCAATTATTGATTATGATGCCGGCAATTTAAAAAGCGTTTCCAAGGCCTTGGATTATTTGAATATAAAAAACGAAATAACAAGGGATGAAAAAAAGCTTTTGAGCGCTGATAAAATCTTGCTTCCCGGTGTGGGAAGCTTCGGAGATTGTATGGAAAAACTCAAAAAATACAATCTTATAGACAGCATTCATGAACTTATTGCAAAAGATAAAGCATTTCTTGGAATATGCCTCGGAATGCAGCTTTTGTTTGATGAAAGTGAAGAAGCGCCGGGAATAAAAGGCCTGGGGATATTGGAAGGCAAAATAATAAAATTTAAAGATGATATGGGCCTTAAGGTACCGCAAATCGGCTGGAACAGTTTACATCTTCAAAATGATGGCAGATTGTATAAAGGTATGGAAGACGAACCTTATGTATATTTTGTTCATTCCTATCACCTTATAGCAAAAGATGAAAAACAAGTTAAGGCAACATGTGATTACGGTGTAAGATTCCATGCATCCGTTGAACATAAAAACATTTTTGGTTGCCAGTTTCATCCCGAAAAAAGCGGAGATGTGGGCCTTAAAATTCTTAAAAACTTCGGAGATTTATAATGTTTACAAAAAGAATAATTCCATGCCTCGATGTTAATAACAACAGAGTTGTTAAAGGTGTAAATTTCGTTAATTTACGAGATGCGGGAGACCCTGTTGAAGTAGGTATGGCCTATGATAAAGCAGGCGCGGATGAGCTTGTGTTTTTGGATATTACCGCAACAAGCGATGCAAGAAATACAGTAGTGGATATGGTTAGGCGAGTTGCCGAAAACATATTCATTCCCTTTACCGTTGGCGGAGGTATCAGGACGGTAGATGACTTTAAAGCTTTGCTCAGAGAAGGAGCGGACAAGATTTCTATCAACTCCGCAGCCGTTAAAAATCCAAATTTAATAAGCGAAGCCGCGGATAAATTCGGAAGCCAATGTGTTGTTGTGGCAATAGATGCAAAAAGACGTAGCGATGGCAGTGGCTGGAATGTCTATACCGCAGGCGGTCGTCATGACGAAGGAATAGATGCGGTTGAATGGGCCATGAAAGCTTATAAGCTGGGCGCCGGCGAAATTCTTCTTACATCAATGGATTGCGACGGAACCAAGGCCGGCTATGACATCGAGCTTACAAAGACCATAAGCGAAAATGTGGGAATTCCCGTTATTGCATCGGGAGGAGCAGGTACAAAAGAGCATTTTTACGATGCATTGACAGAAGGTAAGGCGGATGCGGCTCTTGCAGCCTCTCTTTTTCATTTTAAGGAGCTGGAAATAAAAGACCTTAAGTCATATTTGAGAAATAAAGGTGTTTCCGTAAGACTTTAATAAATGATTATATTTTAAACGATTAATTTGATGATAGAAGGTTTGTTATGTCACAAATTTCAAATGACTGGTTAACTGTTTTAAAAGATGAATTTAAAAAGCCTTATTATAAAAGGCTTTTTGATTTTGTTAGGGAAGAGTACAAAACAAAAACCATATTTCCACCGGCGGATGATATTTTTAACGCCTATCATTTCACACCTTTAAGTGATGTAAAGGTGGTTATAATCGGGCAAGATCCTTATCATGATATAGGTCAGGCTCATGGTTTGTGTTTTTCGGTTAAGGAAAATGTTAAAATTCCGCCGTCTCTTTTAAATATTTACAAAGAGCTTAAGGATGATTTGGGATGCTATATTCCCAATAACGGATATTTGGTAAAATGGGCAAAACAGGGTGTTTTACTCTTAAATACCGTTCTTACAGTAAGAGCTCATGAGGCGAATTCACACCAAAACAAAGGTTGGGAAGAATTTACCGATGCAACAATAAAAGCCTTAAATAAACAAGACAGACCGATAGTGTTTTTGCTTTGGGGGGCTCCGGCGGGAAAGAAGGCCGCAATGCTTGACAATCCCAAGCATTTGGTTTTGAAAGCACCTCATCCAAGTCCCTTATCGGCCCACAGAGGCTTTTTCGGTTGTAAACATTTCAGTAAAACTAACGATTTTTTAACTAAAAACGGTTTAAATGCGATTGATTGGCAAATTGAAAATATAGTATAATCTATTTATGTAAAAACGAATATCTTTTGATTATTTTACCTATATGGGGGATAATGCAATGAAGGAAAAAGATTCAAGAGCAAAAGAAATAACAAAAACAAGTGTAATCGGAATCTTAGCCAATGTTGTTTTGGCTGCGTTTAAGGCTTTGGTGGGAATTATGGCCAATTCCATTGCCATAGTTCTTGATTCGGTAAATAATTTAACGGATGCCTTGTCTTCCGTAATAACGATTATAGGCATAAAAGTGGCAAAGAGACCGCCTGATAAAAAGCATCCTTTCGGACACGGAAGAATAGAGTATTTCAGCGCCATTATTATTGCGGCAATCGTCATAACGGCAGGTGTTTCATCTTTAATCGAATCCATAAAAAACATATTTGCATTTGAAAAACCGGATTATTCAACTATTACCATCGTAATAATCTGTGTTGCCATTGTGGTTAAAATCGTGCTTGGTCGTTTCGTTAAAAATAAAGGAATAAGACTTAATTCCGATGCCCTTATAGCATCGGGATCCGACGCCTTGTTTGATGCCATAATATCCGCAACTACTCTTGTGGGTGCAGTTTTTTATTTTATAACGGGTTTTCCGGTTGATGGTATTGTAGGTGCAATTATTTCAGTATTTATTATTAAAGCCGGTATTGAAATGTTTGCCCGCCCATTTAACCAAATTGTTGGATTCAGACCGGACAGCGAAGTTACAAAGGCTATGAAAAAATCAATTAAAGAAATCGATGGAGTACATGGCGCATACGATCTTGTTCTTCATAACTACGGTCCGGATGCGGCTATCGGTTCCGTACATATTGAAGTTGATGATACATTGACGGCAAAAGAGATACATATCCTTACTAAAAAGGTACAAGATAAAATTTTGCGTGAATTCAGCACTTTCTTAACAGTGGGAATTTATGCGGTTAATACATCAAATGACAGTAAATCGGTTATCGAAAGAAAAATCAGAGAGTTTCTTGATAAGCAAGACCCGGTTATCGGTACTCACGGTTTCTTTATAGACGAAGAAAAGAAGCTTATTAATTTTGATATGGTTATGACATTTGATTTGAAAGATCGTGCCAATTTCAAAAGATATGTGGATGAACAGCTAAAAAGCATGTTTCCGGAATACACATTTGTTGTAAATATTGATACTGATTACACTGATTGAGGTATTAGATGGCTAAAGACAGACATTATATCTGCATTGATTTAAAAAGTTTTTTTGCATCAGTGGAATGTGTAGAGCGGGGACTGGATCCCATGACCACCAATTTGGTTGTTGCGGATCCCACACGTTCCGATAAAACCATTTGCCTTGCCATTACGCCTTCCATGAAAGCTTTGGGCATAAAGAACAGATGCAGGCTTTTTCAAATACCAAAAAGCGTTGAATTTATAATGGCTCCTCCAAGGATGCAAAAATATATCGATTATTCGGCGGAGATATATTCCGTTTACCTTCATTATTTTTCAAAAGAAGATATTCATGTTTATTCCATAGACGAGGTTTTTATTGATGTTACGGACTATTTAAAGCTTTACGGATTAAATCCAAAAGAATTGGCCGTAAAAGTAATGAAGAGTGTTTTCGATAAGACCGGTATTACCGCAACATGCGGAATAGGAACTAATCTTTACCTGGCAAAAATCGCTTTGGATATTACGGCTAAACATGTGGCGGACAATATTGGAATTTTGACCGAAGAAAGCTATAAAGAAAGCCTTTGGCAACACAGGCCTTTGACGGATTTTTGGAGAATAGGAAAAGGCATTTCCAACAGACTGGCACATCTTGGTATTTATTGCATGGAAGATTTGGCAAAAGCGGATGAAGACGTTTTATATAACGAATTCGGCGTAAATGCCGAACTTTTAATAGATCACGCTTGGGGAAAAGAACCCGTAAGAATAATAGACATTAAAAATGCCGTTGCAAAATCCATGTCCTATTCCAACGGACAGATTCTTATGAGAGATTATTCTTTTGAAGAAGCAATTACCGTTTTGAAGGAAATGGCGGATTTGCTGTGTTTAAGACTTGTTGCCGAAAAAAAACTTGCACGGGTCATTTCGATTATGATAGGATATAATAACATGTCGGAGGGATACTACCCGTCAAAAATAAGCAAAAAACTAATTACAGCCACAAACAGTTCCAGAACAATAACGGAATTTGTTTCCGATTTGTATGACAAAATCGCATACAGAGATGTTCCGATAAGAAGACTGTATATTTCCTTTGAAGATATAATAGATGATGATTTCAGACAATTGGACTTTTTTTCGGAACTTGAAGAAGATGAAAAAGACAGCAGCGTTCAAAAAGCAATGTTGGATATTAAACTTAAATACGGCAAAAATGCCGTGGTAAAGGGAATCAGCCTTACGGAAGAAGGCACGGCAATGGAAAGAAACAGACTTATCGGAGGTCATAAAAGTGGCGAAGATAAATAAGATTCGAGCCAAAATGGAACTTAGTGAAAGAGCAAAACAATTTGCGCCTTTCCAGGCTTTGGGCGGACATGCCGAAGCTTTGAGAAAAGCAGAAACCGAAGTTGAAGAAAAAATGAAAGAAGAAAAAGAAGCATTTTATGAAGAAAAAGAAGAGGGCCGTTAATAAAACAATATATATAATTTTTGTGGTTGTTTCCGTGACGCTTATTGCATCTGTGGTTTTATTTGCAGTGTTCTTGTTTTTATCCACGCCAAAAAGCCAAAAAATCCCATACGATGCTTTTCGCTATAACGACAATTATATATTTACCGACGAAAATGGAAACAGCGAAAAAGTTAACCTACCATATAAAGGAAATGTTACAAGCGGAAATGTAGCAAGCGTTTCCACTGTTTTGCCTGCTGATTTGAAAGATAATTATGTTTTGTGCTTTCCTTCATCATGTGAAACGCTTGTATATATAGACGGGGAACTCAGAGCTGATTTAACTATTGATAATGCAAGCTTTTTGTCTAAATATCCTATTGTTAAGACTATGTATTTCTTTGTTGATATTGGCGCTTCCGATTCGGGAAAAACTCTTACCATAGAAAAGGGAGAGCACGTAGAAGGACAAGGAATTGCTTCTTTCAAAAGCGTGACAATCGGAGATTCTTTGGGAATTTATAAACTCTTTACCGATTCCGGCAGGGTTGCTTATGTTTCTTTGTTTATTTTGGCCGTTGCCTCTTTATTTATCATTGCGATAGGCTTGATTTTAAGAGTTGTTCATAAACAACCAATGACCTATATATCTTTGGGAATTGCGGTATTTATTGGCAGTTGTTGGCTTATTTTTGATAACATTAATTTTCAAATTATATTCGGAAAAGATACCATAGACGGTGTATTGTCGTTTTTGTTTATTATGTTAATACCGTTTCCGCTTATATATTACATGAACACTGTGCAAAAATACAGATATCAAAAAGTTTATATTGCTCTTGCTATTATTGCATTGGCAAACTTTAGCTTGTTTTCGATACTTAATTTCAGCAACACTATAGGTTTTTATGAATCCATGTTGCCTATGAACTTGGTGCTTTTTGCCATAATAGTCGTTCCTTTTGTTATTATGGTAAGAGACATATTTATTAAAAAAATCGGTGAATATCCAATAGTTGCGGCCGGCATGTTTGGTTTTTTGGCTTTTGGCATTGCCGAAATTTATGTTGTTAACTTCGTTAACTCTTTATATGCGGGAAGATGCATTACACCGGGAATGTATTACCTTTTGTTTATGGCGCTATTGCATGGGTTTAACGAATTTGTCAGAGTTTCCAAGGAAAAAGAACTTGCAACCAACGCAAGCAGGCAGAAGTCACAATTTCTTGCAAACATGTCTCATGAAATCAGAACTCCGATTAACAGTATTGTGGGTATGGATGAGATGATTTTAAGAGAAAGCAAAGATGTAAGCATTAAAAATTATGCATCTCAAATTAAGCGCTCCGGCAAGATTCTTCTTGAGCTTATTAATGATGTTTTGGATATATCCAAAATCGAAGCCGGAATGTTGCATATAGTTGAAGAACCGTATGATGTCGTGGATTCATTAAAAGACACTGTTTTGATGCTTAAAGAAAGAGCAAGAACAAAAGGTCTTAAGGTTTATTTAAATATAGATGAGAACATCCCTTCAAGATTGGAAGGCGATTATTTACATATAAATCAGATACTTATTAATCTTATATCCAATGCGGTAAAATACACAATTGACGGCAGTGTTACATTCAGCGTTAAGCTTAACTCTATTAATGACGAAGAATGTACTCTTGAGATGATTGTGGAAGATACGGGAATGGGAATCAAACCTGCGGATATGGATAAATTGTTTTCAAAATTTGTTCGCGTTGATTACGATAATACGAAGACAATCGAAGGCACGGGTCTTGGCTTAAATATCGCAAAGAATCTTGTGGATGCGATGAATGGCGAAATCTTTGTGGAAAGCGTTTACGGAAAAGGTTCTAAATTTATCGTGATGCTTGATCAAAAAATCGTTGATGATACTCCGATCGGACCTATAGATACGGAAATGAACGATTATAAATTGAGCGAAGAAATCGGTCGTACATTTATTGCACCAAAGGCAAATGTTCTTGCTGTTGACGATAAAAACGAAAACCTTGTTGTTATCAGAGAACTTCTTAAACGTACGTTGGTAACTCTTGACTTGGTTTCAAGCGGAAAAGAGGCTATATTTAAGTGTAGGCAAAATCGATATGATTTGATTTTTATGGATCATATGATGCCGGAACCGGACGGTATTGATTCTTTCAATATTATCAGAAACGACAATATAGGCCTTAACCGCGAGACACCGGTGGTTGTTCTTACAGCCAATGCCGTTGCGGGAATGAGAGAAAAATATTTGGGACTGGGCTTTTGCGATTATCTTACAAAACCTATTGAGGTAGATAAAATCGAAAGCTGCATGGTTCGCTTCCTTCCGCCGGATTATATAAAGTTTATTGACGATAAAAACTATGATGATGTAGACTTGTCCGCAAACAGCGATATATCGGCAATGGAAGAAGCTTTAAAAGGCATAACCGTAATGGATTACGACAAGACTTTGGAACGTTTTGCGGGCAAAAAAGACGTTGTAAAGAAAGTTTTGGAAGTTATTGTTAAAGAAAGTCGCACTAACGCTCAAAATGCACGAGATTTTGTTGCAATGAACGATTTCGATTCCTATAAAAACGAAGCGCATGCAATTAAAGGCGTTATGGCTACAATATTTGCCGAAGATTTGAAAGAACGTGCAAAAGCACATGAATATGCGGCTCGAGACGGAAAATATGAATTTATAAGAAATGATTATATCAATTTCTTAAACAATTACGAAAAACTTATGGAACAAATAAAAGAATGCCTTGATCTTGATGTTCCGAAAGAAGACCTTAGCAAAGCGAAAGAAATGCTTTCAAATGAAGAATTGCTTTCGAAATTAAATCAAATTAAGAATGCAATCGATGATTATGAGTATAATAACGCAATTGAGGCTTTTGATGAATTAAAGGGATATTTTATTACGGATGATATTAAAGCCGAAATTAATAAAGCCGCTCAAAAGATTCTTGATTTTGATTATGACGAATCGGCAGATATTATCGAAGGTCTTATAAGAAAGATAGCAAACTTTTAAAAGGTGAAGAAATGAAGCATATACTTGTGGTAGATGACAGTAAAGAAATATTACATATGCTGCAGCTTGAACTTAGCGATGAGTATGATGTTACGCCGGTTAATTCCGGTGCATCGGCTCTTAAGTTTTTGGCGAAAAAACATACGGATCTTATTTTGGTGGATTTGGAAATGCCTGAAATGGACGGAATAGAGTTGTTTACCGAAATCAGAAAACAAAATTTGGGCAACAATATTCCTATTGTTTTTCTTACTGCCACAACGCTTCCGGGTATTGAGGCGAAGTTATTGGAACTGGGTGCAGACGAGTTTATTGCAAAACCTTTTGTTCCTATAGTTGTAAAAAGCAGAATACGCCGTTTGTTGGAACTTTACGATCTTAAAAGCGATTTGGAAATCAGGCTTAAAGAAAAGTCCGACAAGCTTGAAAAAATGACGGTTAATACTTTTGCAGCCATTGCAAATGTGGTTGACTCCAAAAACAAATATACAATGGGCCATTCCCTTAGGGTTGCGGCATATGCAAAATCTATAGGTAAAATGCTTAATTGGACGGAAGAAGAACTTAAAAACCTTTATACCGGTGCGCTTCTTCATGATATTGCAAAAATTGCGGTTCCCGACAAAATCTTAAATAAAGGGGACGTACTTTCCGATGATGAATTTGCTGTAATAAGACAGCATCCTGAAATGGGTGCGTCTATCCTTATGGATGTTGATGTTACAAGAAAAATCCAGGAAGGCGTACTTTACCACCATGAACATTGGGACGGAACGGGATATCCTCGCGGAATTAAAGGTGATGAAATACCGGTTTACGCAAGAATTATAGCCATCGCAGATGCTTATGATGCAATGACAACCGACAGAGCATACAGAAAAAGATTAACAACCGAGCAGGTTATAGAAGAATTTGAAAAGGGTTGCGGAACCCAATTCGATCCGGATCTTTGCCGAATTTTCATCAATATGCTTGCAACGGGTTATGAACCTGAATACAGTGAAGAAATAGATTACAATTCAGACGAAAAACGTGAAAACAGTGCACTTTTAAGCCAGTTCTTCAAAACATTTACGGAGGATATACAGGCAGCCAACGATTTGGATGATATGACAGGCCTTTATAACAGAAAAGGATTTGAACGTCGAGTAATTGCCGATTTAAATGATGTTCGCGGCGGTTACTTCTTTATGATCGACTTGGATAATTTTAAAAAGGTTAATGATACTTACGGTCATATGGCGGGAGATACTGCCCTTAAGAAGTTTGCTGAATTCCTTAAAGAAAGCTTTGGGGATGGCAACTATATCAGCCGTATCGGCGGTGATGAATTTGCGGCATTTGTAACAAAAGACTATTCAAAAGAGCAAATAAGCGAGTTGACACAGCAGTTCTTTGATGATTTTAAGTCGAAAATACATGCAGATCCAACATGTGTCGATTTATCCGTATCCATGGGAATATCTCATTTCCCAAGTGACGGAGAAAGCTTCGAAAGCTTGTACAAAAATGCCGATAAGGCGCTTTACATCGTTAAGTACGACAATAAAGACGGATTTAAATTCTATGAGAATTTGTAATTGATACATATATAGCCGCACCTGTGGCACTATCATTTTTAAACCCGGCACGTGCTTACTTTTCTAATAAAATTATATTGATTATTTATTACGTCCGTGACCGCATAACATTCGACATCCTGTCTCAGTGTTATGCTAGATTGCACGTCCTGTGCAATCTTCACTGGACGTCTTGAATTTTATAAGAAAAGTCTGCGCACTTAGCCTAATCGTTTAAAAATGATATTGCCACAAGCGCGGCTGTTTTTATGTGTAAATAAAATTCTCATTGAACATAGTTTTAATCGTAAAAAGGAAGCAACACCTAAAGGTGTTGCCCAGACCGAAGACAAAAGCCCTTTCTGGATTTAATATCCTGAGAGGGCTTTCTTCATGCATATTTTCGATTTTATCTAAAATCCTTTGTTTTTTCAAAAGAATGAGGGTGTATTTCCGGCTTATGCCGGTTGTAATCCCCATTCATTCTTTATTTTGGCCAACTTCTTTAAATTCATCGCAGCATAAGTAAGCGCGACTTTCATTACCATTCGCGCTTTACCATACATTTGGGTATATCTAAAACCATGATTCTCTTTTGCAGCTCCAAAGATTCTTTCGATAGTTTCTTTCCTTTTGGAATAAAGCTCCTTCATTCCGACGGTATGGCGTATATCTTCACACACTTCCATGTAATCTTCCCAAACGTGTCTTGTTACAAGCTTTACATGGGTTTTGCTTGCAGTGCATTGTGATAGATACTCACATTTTTCGCAAACATTTCCGCAACTTTTATATTCTCTGTAGCCATCCCTGTTTGTTGTCGAATATTTTAACACCTTATTGTTTGGACATATATAACAGTCATTGTATTCGTCGTATACATACTCATACTTCTTAAAAAATCCATCTTTAGTCATCGGACGTTTATAAGGAAACACAGGCTTTACGCCATCATCCAAAAGCAGTTTCGCTATAGCAGGTGTTTTATATCCGGCATCAACAATACATTTTTCCATTCCAATATCTTCGAGTTTTTCATATAATCCTTTAAATGTTCTGCTATCATGCTCATTTCCCGGATTAACGGTAAAATCAAGAATCCATCCATTTTTATCACATGCGGTTTCTATACCGTAAGCAAAAACATGTTTATGCTCGCCTTTACGAAACCATCCGCTTTCGGGATCTGTAGTACTGCACTTTATTTCTTTTGCATCTATTGGTGTATCATCAGTATATTCTTCAAAACTTCCGCCACCGCCACATGACGGTGGATTTCCTCCGTCTTTATCTTTTAAAGGTTGCTTACCATGCGCTTCTCTGTCAGAATTTATGTCTTTCCTTAACATTTCAGAGTAGAAAAGTGCTTCTTGTTTTGCAATACGTTTCTGCATTTTCTTTCCGTTTGCACGTGCTTTTACATGAGTAGCATCCACAAATATTTCTGTAGGGTCAACAAGCTTAAATTTATAGCATTCTTCAAGAATATGCTGAAATATTTGTTCAAAAAGATCTGTTCCTTGGAAACGACGAGTATAGTTCTTTCCAAAGGTTGTAAAATGCGGAACTTTTTCGCCTAATTCCAATCCTAAAAACCATCGGTATGCAACATTAACATCAATGTCTTTTATTGTTTGACGCATACTTTTAATTCCATATAAGTACTGTATTAAAGGGATTTTTATAAGGGTTACCGGATCAATACTTGGACGTCCCTTGTCTGAAGAATACTTGTCCCGAACGAGATCGTAAATAAAAGACCAATCAATAGCCTTGTCGATGATACGGAGTAGATGGTCTTGTGGAACAAGATCATCAATTGAAAACATTTGAATCTGCTTTCTTACTTTCTCTGTTTGTTCTGTTAGCATTGCTTTACCACCTTTGTTTGATACTTATATTATACCAAAAAATGGCACAGAAATGGAGAAATCAACATGTTTTTATACAAAGAAAAGGCCGTGAAATCACGACCTTTGTCTTCACTCTGAGCAACACCTAAAGGTGTTGCTTTGAATAAATGCATAGAATTTGACAAAATCATGATAATTGTTATAATAAAAATAACAAAAGGCAATACCGTAGACGGTTGCCTGATAATTAGGTTATTTTGAAATAGTCGCTACTTACCAGGTTGGCGGCTATTTCTCTGTCTTGGAGTCATGCTTTCCTCGCACGTATCCAAGACTATACATTGTTGCGCACAGCGCGAGTAGTCCCATGATATCAACGACAGAAATCATATATCTCAACTCCTTTCATAAAAAAAGGCACTATTAGCCATCTATATGAACGGAGCTATTAACTCTCCGACAAAGGCAACCGCTTACCGTATGTGTACGTTGTATTGCCTCTTGTGTATAACAATTGTATCAAACGTCTGTTCTGAAATCAAGCAAAAAATGTAGTAAAATCAATATTTTCCCCCAGATAAATTTAATTATATTTGTAAGATAATGTGAGCCAAGGATGTGAAGCGCTGCTTTGTGGCAAGTCCTCGACACCAATTATTCTGCAGATAAAATATCAGCCAAGCTGGTCAAATAGAATTGTCTGATAATTCGTTAAAAAAATTGACAAGGGGGGTAAAATGTTATAATTTCCACAGATTCTGGCACAAATATAAGTTTTAATACAATTTGATATTACTATGAGACAAAGAATTTATGAGATTATAGAAGTTGCTGGAAAAGGCGATAAATTAAGCAAAATATACGATGTATCAATGATGATTATCATTGGCTTTTCGCTTGTTCCAATTGCAGCAAAGAATGACACAGGGATTTTCAGGATAATAGATATAGTTACAACGATTATTTTTATCTTGGATTATATAATGCGATTAATTACAGCTGATTTGAAGCTAAAAAAAGGAAAGAAATCATTTGCATTATATCCGATTACACCATTGGCAATTTTGGATTTGATTTCTATTTTACCATCAATTTTGCCTTTATATGGTGCATTCAGAATTCTAAAAGTGATAAGGCTTATGCGAACATTCAGAGTCTTTAGGGTGTTCAAGGTGGTTCGATATTCGAAAAGCATAAGACTTATTATTAACGTTTTTAAAAAACAAAAGGCATCATTACTTTTGGTACTTGCCTTGGCATTGGGATATATTGTTATTTCGGCATTAATTATTATTAGCATTGAACCCGAAACGTTTCCAAATTTCTTTGATGCTTTATATTGGGCAACTGTTTCTTTAACGTCAGTGGGGTATGGAGATATATATGCTATTTCGGTTGCCGGAAAAGTAATAACAATGATTTCCACTTTGTTTGGTATGGCAATCATAGCGTTACCGATGGGTATAATAACTGCGGGACTGTTGGATGAACTAAAGTTAATGAGAGAAGAGAAAAACAAAAAAGACGAATAGAATAAAAGGTATTGGAGGTTTTTATGATGGCTACAATAAGTGTTAAAACGAAGGACAGAATCGCAGCGGGTTTGAAAAAATATAAAACAATTATAAAAAAAGCTCAGTCGCAAGATATTAATGAAAGTGACACAGTCACAATAATTGTTGATATGCTTCAAGATATTTTCGGATATGACAAATTCAATGAGGTTACTTCAGAAGTAGCTATTAAAAAGACTTTTTGTGATCTTGCAATTAAAATTGATGATAAAATTAAAGTATTAATTGAAGTTAAATCTGCCGGAACTACTTTAAATGAAAATCATATAAAACAGGCGGTTGATTATGGTTCTAATAAGGGTATCGATTGGGTTGTTCTTACAAATGGAATTATTTGGAAAATATATAAAATTATTTTTGGAAAACCTGTTTCGAACGAAATGCTATATGAGTTTGATATTACTGCTATTTCGGCAAAAAATGAATCAGAATTGCTTCAGTTATATATGATTAGTAAAGAAGGTATTGCAAAGAGCTCAAAAACACCCCTTCAAGATTTCTATGCAAAGAAAGAAATTGTAAATAAGTTTATTATCAGCAATATAATTCTTTCAGAAGATGGTCTGAATTTTATTAGAAAGAACTTAAAGAAAATATCTGCTGATTCTAAAGCAACCAATGATGATATCGAAGGTATTGTGAAAAGTGAAATCATAAAACGTGAAGTAATGGATGATGAAGCCATGAAATTGGCAAAGAACAAGGTGAATAGGGCATTAAAAAAGAAAGCTTTAAATAAAGAAACAAAATAAGATTGGGGTTGAATACTTTTGAAATCAATTATAAAAAATAAAGCGAAAATTATTAATTTAGTAGTTATCGCATTGTTATCCTCTGTTTTACTTTTAGGATGTGATAATGAGGATTATAGTGATGTGATTATTGATTATGCTGATGTGATTATTGATTATGCTGATGCAGAATCATTTGAAGCTGCATTAAACAGTGAAGAAGATACAATTGGTAAAGTTGTAACTTTTAAAATTGATGATATTGTTCCGGATTACTATTTAGGTTGTAATTATTGGTCAGGCGAACATTTGAATATGGTTCCTAGAGAAAAATTGTATGCAGATGTTGATGAAACAGCAACGGTAAGAATTATTGCAATTATGAAACACAATGATAGTTGGATTATTGATTGCACAAAGGTACTAAAAGGGGAACTTCCAGAACCTCTATCGGAATTTATAGATAATAATCAGACTACAGAAACAACAACAGAAGTTGAAACTACTGTAAATGAGAATGAAATTAGAAAAGAATTTCAAAAGTATGTAAGTTACATGTTAGAAGGTGCCGAGGCTTTTGTGACATATGATTCAATTTTCAATGGAAGAGCAGTATATTCTGATGATACAATCAATCCGATTGCGGGCAGAATGAATACTGGACATAAAAATTATGATTTGTATCTTGGAGAGATACAGAATTATTCTAAAACTGCTGCAGAACAAGAATTCTACGATATGTATGTAGTACCAGTGGTTGGTGCAATAGAACAGTTGGACCAAGATCTATTAAATGAAGATTATATATATTACGCCACGGATGTCTTAGCGCAAATAGGTAGTTATTGTACAGAAAACAATTTTGATTCAATAAATGTTGTTAAGGAACAACTTGAGGAATTTGCTAATGATGCTTCAAGGTTGATTTCACAACAAAGATAACATATGGCAATACCGTAACGGTTTGCCTGATTAAATGACTATTTATTTATAGCCGTCAATGCAGATTGGCGGCTTTTTTGGTATACGAAAACCACGCGATAGTCGCGTGGTTCCATATGAGCTTTAGCGATGTATTCAGATAAAAAACTC
>SVDN01000030.1 GCA_015057825.1 Lachnospiraceae bacterium | reverse complement strand
TTTTTCCGCTTCGCTTGATGCATCTTCGCAAGAAATCAATCTTATATCCCCATCCGCAGCCATAGCTTTTGGCTTTTTAAGTCTGAAAATACCCGCTTCCAAATGGGCAAGCATCTTACTGTTTGCAAATCTGTAAGGAATCTGAGTTTTTTCTCCTTCATTTCCGGCTGCAATAAGTCCTTCAACCGAAACATTGTTTTCCGCCGCAATCTTTGAGAGTCTGTTGATGGTCTGCTTGCTTAAAGCAAAAAGTTCGAATTCCTTTGGGTTTTCCAAATGACCGCACTCTTTATAGTCGATTGTTAA
The DNA here is from genome assembly GCA_015057825.1 of Lachnospiraceae bacterium. Taxonomy (GTDB): domain Bacteria; phylum Bacillota; class Clostridia; order Lachnospirales; family Lachnospiraceae; genus RUG12871. The sequence goes on along the minus strand of SVDN01000030.1, from coordinate 26,019 downwards.
GGCAACGGTGACATTTTTTGCATATCTTATAAGCATTGCAAGTAAAGAATACTGAACAGGCGTAAATCCCGTAAATCCGTCTATGTATATTTCACTGCTTTTGATTATTTTAGACAGGGGAACAAGACGGGCAAGTATGTCAAGCAAGGCTTCTTTTGTGGTATATTTTTCTTTGGTTTCTTCTTTGAAACATTTGTAAATAAAATTAATGTCTTTTAGTTTTTTACTTAAGACGGGTTTTGATGATGCTATTTCAAGCATTTTATCAAACTTTTCATCATCGATATTATATTGATAGAGCTCGGAAATAACAGACTTCATTTCTTCAACAAAGCCCACCGAGCGAGATCTGTCTTTATAGACTTGCAAATTATCCGCGTTTTTGTCTATTACGCGCCTTAAAATAAGGTTCTTGCCGGTATCATCCAAAAGCTCGGGATTTTTCCATCCCAGTTCCTCAAAAACCCTGTATGCAAGACGATCGAAACTCAGAATATCTATATTCATTGTTCCTTTGTTTGGATGCATCATTACAATGTCTTTTTGAGTCTGCATGGTAAATTGCTCCGGAACAATGGCTATAAGAGAATTTGACAGATTTTCCAAAGAAATATCCACCATTTCCTTACACATTTTGTATGATTTACCCGAACCCGAAGGTCCCACTACAAATTTTAACGACATATTATCTCCCTTTTTCTCATTTCATACATCCTAAAAACACTATCTTTGTATAAAACAAAAAGTGATAAACCTTTTTAATTAATTACAATAAAAGTCTATCACTTTCTATGTCCAATTTATTACCCTTTAAAATTCGGCGGTTACTTCCGTTGCATTTTCGGTATTTTCAGTCACTTCCGCACCACGAACAAGGTGTACTATCATTCTGTCTCCGCTTCCGTCAAGACCCGTACATGTTGAAAGTGTTAAAATATGATTCTCGGTTGTCGGAACAACAAGCTCTCCGTTGATTGTAACACCTTCGCCGTTTACCACAACACCGGTGTCATATCTCGACCATGAAGTGACCATATCTATGTAATTTTGGAAGTTTTCCGGACTGCCAAATCCCAATGTGTAAGTCTCGCTGAATTCATCCGTAACATAAGCCGAGAAAACATAATAAATATATTTATGCTCACCGCAATAAACCTCGAAGGTCTTGTGATCTTCAAAATACTCGGCGCGCTTATAATCATTCAAAGTACCGAACATGGAATGATTCTGCATGTTATGACCGTAAACAATGCAGTTTTGCGCATCCATGCCCTCAGGAATCCTGTAATCCACAAACAAAGTTCCCGAACTGTTTGAAGTTCCGTCATAAAGATGGTTCAAATAATAGTCGTTGTTGTTGGTTTGAACAATAGGATAACTCATTGTTCCTTGCTGCCAAATCCAACCTACAGCATCCGGGCAAACTGCTTTCAAAGCGTTGAAATCCAAAATAAATGTTTGTATTTCATCCGGTTTTTGCTTTACGGAAACAATATTACCGAGTTCGTCATAAGTATCCGTACCCTGTTTATAGTTAGCGAAAATCTTTATAATATTGATTCCCGCAAATATAACAACAACAAGAGCAACAATTATTATAAGCGATGTTATGGTGTCCGATTTTGTTTTAAAACTAATCAGTTTAAACTTCTTCTTCGGCTTTTCAACACTTGTGCCTTCGCCGTCAAGTTCAAACACTTCTTCGCTTTCATCGACTGTTTCGCCTTCGGCTTCTTCGCTTATCTTTACTTCTTCTGCCTTTACTTCAGCAGTTTCTTCGTTTATTTCCAATTCTTTGTCATTATCGCCCATATTTCTTCTCCCTCGCGCAAAGCCATGTAATATCTGTTTATAATTATATCAAAAAAACAGACATAAAAAAAGCACCATCTTAAAGATGGTGCCTTTATTTTTAATTAAAGTACACGTCTTACGTCCTGAATTGGCATGATGTACATGCTTCTGCATGAACATACGGCACCCGGAACAGGTTCATCGATAATCATACCGCCGCCGATGTATAAGGCAACATGTCCGCCATATACTATAATATCGCCCGGCATTGCATCGCTGAGAGGAACCGAGTAACCGTTTCCTGCCTGAGCATCCGATGAACGGCTAAGTCCGATTCCGAACTGTGCAAATACAAGTGATGTAAATCCTGAACAGTCAGTTCCTGTTTCTAAGCTGTTACCGCCGTAAACATATGGTAACCAGCCTACGAACTGGCTTGCATAAGCACATATACGTTCGCCAAGACTTCCGTCATAGCTCGATGCCGATGCTATACTGTGGTATGTTTCGTATCTGTCTTCGCTGTAGGATGAAACCGTAGCTGTTGTAGCTGCTATTCTGGCTTCTTCTTCAGCCTGTAATTCTTCAAAAGTTTTTGCCGTATCATACTTAAGTCCGATTGATACATAGTCTGATGAAATCCAACCTTCGAAGCCTTCGAAATTAACTTTAACCCAATTTCCGGATTCTTCAACTACGCTATATGCTTCTCCGTCAAATATTGAGGAGATAACTTCCGAACTTGTATTTGGCTCTGTTCTGACGTTTAAAACGCCTGTGCCGTCATTTACGGTTGCCTTTATGAAACCAATCTGGTTTGCCAAGCTTTCGGCTTCCGCTCCGACTACGAAGTAGCTTGATAAGATGTAGCCTTCAACATTACCTGATTGAATATGATACCAATCACCTTCAACTCCGATAATGGAAGCGGCACAGTGATTACTGATAACGCCGACAACATCATAATCTGTACTTGGACCACTTCTTACGTTTACGTTATCATCGCAAACCGAAATGGCTATGGAATTGTAAATTGAATCCTCTGCGGCTGTACTTTGCGAAGAAGCAACCGACGGAGTAACAAGCGCAAGCAAATCACTCTCAATGCTCTGTGATTCCCAAAAATATGAGTTCAAAGCCTGAGCAACTCCCGCACTCGGTATCTCTGCATCAGGATTAGAAGCAAGCACACCCGCACTCATTCCCACAACTGCGCAAGCACATGCCACACCTCCACTAATGCATTTCGTTAACTTATTCATTTGATAAAGTCCCCCGAATGTTAAATTGACACAATTGTTTGTGTCGTTTCAAACACTTCAATTAATTTGTTACAAAAATATTACGGTCATTATAGCAAAGATTTTTTTCGCTGTCAACTAAATCTACTTTTTTTCACAAAAACGACACACAAAAATGCGCGATTTTTAGCTATTTTTACAAATATGTTCTTTTTAGCGGACACTACATCTTGTGGTTGGTTTATGGATTTTTTTAATACATTCATACATAAAGTGTTTGGTTGGATTTTTGCGAGTGTTCTTAAAAAAATACCATTTTAAAGCCATTTTCGACATCTTCTTAGTACTTTTGAACCACGAACAAAATATTATCACACAACAAACACAATCAAATACAATTTTTCTTTGCCTTTATTTACCGTAATTTCACGCCCGACAATACTAGAAAGATTCCTTCAAAGTGCCGTCACTGTAGGCTTTCAGCAATCTCTCCAAATCATCGATTTGGTTTTTAAGTCGCTTGCCTATATCGGTATCGGCAACAATAAGTCTTTTATCTTTTACTTCAACGATATTTACGTTAGGCGTATTTTCGTTTCTTATATATGCCGCGTCTTTCTTGAAAGGTTTATGTTCCGCAAGAGATATACTTCTTGAGTTAAACATAAGAGTATATCCCGCAATGCCGGTTTTTGGCTGATAAGCTTTGGCAATACCGCCGTCGATAACAAACATCTTGCCGTTTGCTTTAATAGGATGTTCACCCTGTTTTTGTTTTACCGGCACATGTCCGCTGACAATATGTCCGTCTTCCGGATCGGCATCAAACTCTTCCAATATTTTCTTGCACACTTCCTCGTTTTTCGGCGCAATGTCGTAATAGTAGTTGAGTTTTTCTTTCTTTAAGCCTTCGTCACCTATAAAGAGATTTTCGAAAGTTGCGATTTTATATTTTCCGAAAAGCGGAGACTTTGGTCCACACCATAAATACCACATAAAGTCAACCGCATCTTTTTTCTTTTTATCGCTCTTTGGAAGGAAATAAGCATCATTTGCAATTTCGTTGCAAATATCAAGAAGCTGTCTTCCTTCGTATTTTTTGCCTTTCCACTCAACCGGATCGTAGCTTCCGTCCTCGTTCATAGGAAGGCAGCCATGGTACAAAACATTGTTATTGATTGATTTGTACATTGAACCATGGGAATAGATAAATTTAATGTGTTTGTGAAGTCTGTCACTGTGTTCAAAGGAAATACTCAAAAGCTTAATAAGCTCTTCCTCTTCTTTTGAAAGCTTAAACGGATCTTTCGGATCAACTGTAGGGAAGTTATTGTCTCTGAGTTTATATTTCTTTCCTTCTATAACAATTTCGCCTTTTTCAAAATCCACATCTTTAAGCAAACATCTGTCATCAAGCTCATATTCAGGATGACGTGCAATAAGCTGTCCTTCCAGTTTAAATTGCATAACGGAAATTGCTTTGTGCATTTTCGCCGCCATGTTTTTGTCTACATTGTCGGCAACATTTTCATCCAATACCTTTGGCATAAAATATTCGCATGGATCGTCGGCGTAAACCTTTGCCGCAAAATCAAAGAAAGGACGAAGATTGATTGAATATCCGTCTTCCAACACATCAAAGCAGTTGTAGCTTACCGCGATCCTCAAAACGTTGCAAATAAGCGCTTGATTGCCCGTTGCGGCTCCCATCCATGAAACATCATGATTGCCCCATTGAATGTCAATGTCATCAAACTTCATGAGTTCTTTTATAATAAGGTCCGCTCTCGGTCCTCTGTCGAAAATATCGCCCACAATATGAAGTCTGTCCACACAAAGCTTTTGGATAAGCTCGCTCATGGCAATCATAAGCTTGTCCGCAAGGCCGACTTCTATTACGGTATAGATAAATTCCATATAGTACTTCTTTTTGTCGAAGTCTTCGTAATTTGAATGAATCAACTCGTCGATAACATAAGTAAACTCACTCGGAATTTTCTTTCTGACTTTTGAACGAGTGTATTTTTTTGATACTTCCTTGCACATTTCCGCAAGTCTGTAGATATTAACTTTTCTCCACTCGTTAAAATCTTCTTTTTTGAGCTCCGCTTTTTTCAAGCGAATAATTGTTTCAGGGTAATAAATCAGATTGGCAAGCTCATTGCATTGGTCGACTGTTAATGAGCTTTCAAAACGATCGTGGACTTTAATCCTAACGTTACCTGCGGCACTTTTAAGCATATGTAGGAATGCTTCGTGTTCACCGTGTAAATCGCTGAAGAAATATTCGGTTCCTTTAGGTAAGCGCAAAATAGCATTAAGATTGATTATCTCATTGGCTGCTGCGCTGACGTTGGGAAAATCCCGCGACAATAGCTTTAAATACTTTTTGTCTTTCATAGATACCTCCGCCTTTTTATAATACAAAATCCTCTATTGCTAATCATACCACCTGTGATACAATGATACAAGCAATAATAAGTCGGAGGAAAATAATGCATCCTTTTTTAGTGGTGGGAAATGTTAGCATTCCCATGTATTTTACTATGATAATTATCGGTATCGCAATAGCAACTCTTGTTTGCATTCATACCGCAAAAATATATAAGCTCAAAAAAAGACATATAGCAGGTGCGGGAATCTTTGCCATTATCGGTCTTATTTTGGGTTCCAAACTTTTCTATGCCATTTCCCTGATTCCGGAATTAATCGAAACATGGGAAGTGGTTAAGGCAACTCCGGGAGAAAGCTTGGCTTACGCTTTTTCGGGCTATGTTTTTTACGGGGGCTTATTGGGAATTTTGATTGCCCTTTTTATCTACAGCATACAATTTCATCAGCATTTTTACAGATTATCAAATTCCTTTATTCCTTCAATTGTTTTGGCTCATGCATTCGGGCGCATCGGATGTTTCTTTGCGGGATGCTGTTACGGATTTGAATGCGAGCATCCTTTCGGCGTTACATTTCCCTTGGATTCGGACAAGCCGGGGCTTGCGGGAACCACGCGTTTTCCGGTTCAGCTCTTGGAATCCGCCATTTTGTTTATTCTTTTTATTGTACTCATCTATATGGCTGACTATAAAAAGTTTAGAAAAAATAAAAAAGAAAGCCATCCTCGCTTTGATGCTTTTATCATAAACACTCGCAAGAATTTGCTTCCTTTTTATCTTATAAGTTACGGAATAATCCGCTTTATTATGGAGTTTTTACGCGGCGATACATACCGCGGTAAATTCGGTTCTTTTTATCTATCGCAATGGATAAGTTTAATAATCATTGCCGTTTGCGTTTTTGTTATCTGCCGAAAGCGCAAAAGATCGGCAGACGAGGCTTAATTAAACCACCGCATCCATTCCGTAAAGACCCGGCTCTTTGTCCGCAAGGAATTTGGCTGCTGCCAAAGCTCCGTTTCCGAAGATATTTCTTGAATAAGCAGTATGCTTGATTTCTATAACTTCATCCGGTCCCGCATAAGTAACTTCATGAATACCGACGATTGAGCCGCCTCTAACCGCGGAAACACCTATTTCTTTTGCATCTCTTTGCTGTCTCACCTGAGAACGGTCGAAGACAAAATGATATTCGTTATTCATAACACTGTTCATTGCCTCTGCAAGCATAAGCGCCGTTCCGCTCGGTGCATCCAGCTTTTTATTGTGATGTTTTTCAACAATTTCCATGTCAAATCCTGCATTCGCAAGAGTTTTTGTAGCCTCTTTCAAAAGCTTGATAACCGTATTGATACCGAGAGACATGTTGCCTGAACGTAAAATGGCTATTTTTTTTGATGCTTCTTCAACCTTTTTAAGCTGTTCATCGGAAAGACCTGTTGTACACAATACGAGGGCTTTTCCTTTTGAAAGCGCGTAATCCAATAAATTATCCACAGCCTTTGCAGTAGAAAAATCAATAATTACATCAAAATCCACATCGCATTTTTCTATAGAATCAAAAACAGGAAAGTCAGACTTTTTTTCTCCCGTAATATCAACACCCGCTACTATTTCCACATCATCCTGTGTTTTTGCGAGTTCCGTAATGACAAGTCCCATTCTTCCGTTGCAACCATGCATTAATATTCTTTTCATCTTTTTCCTCCGTTAAATAGTTGTTTACAATTAATAAATGAATACAGTAAGAGCCTAAATATAGACTATTTAGGCTCCCAAAATTTAATATTATTTTAATTTAAGACCATAATCGAGCATTGCTTTTTTAAGAATTTCAATGTGCTCCGGCTCCATCGGTGAAAGTGGACGACGAAGCGGTCCCACAGCCATTCCCATAAGATTCATAGCTGTTTTTACAGGTATAGGATTTACCTCGCAGAATAATGCATTCATAAGAGGAAGTGCCTCTAACTGTAACTTTCTTCCGAGTTCGAAATTGCCGTCCAAACATGCCTGGCAAATATCATGTGTCTGTTTCGGAGCAACGTTTGAAAGAACCGAAATAACACCGAGACCGCCAAGTGACATAATAGGAACGATTTCATCATCGTTTCCGGAATAAATATCAATATTACCTTCGGCAAGTTGTGCAAGTTTTGCAATCTGTGAAATATTGCCCGTTGCTTCTTTGATAGCAACGATATTGTCAACATTTTTAGCAAGAGTTGCTGCTGTTTTAGGCTCGATATTGCAGCCTGTTCTTGAAGGTACATTATACATAATAAGCGGAAGATCTACCGATTTTGCAATCATTGTGTAATGATCGATAAGACCGTTTTGTGTAGCCTTGTTGTAGTAAGGAGTAACAACCAAGATTCCGTCTGCTCCCGCCTTTTGTGCTTCTTTTGATAAGTAAATTGCTGTTTCCGTGCAATTTGAACCTGTTCCTGCGACTACAGGAATACGTTTCTTAGTTGCTTGCACCGCGAATTTAATTGTTTCAATGTGTTCAGCTTCCGTCTGAGTTGCAGATTCGCCTGTTGTACCGCAGATAACGATGCAATCCGTACCATTATCAACCTGAAAATCGATAATTTCCTGAAGCTTTTCAAAGTTTACCTGCCCATCTTCTTTCATTGGTGTAACTATAGCAACACCGGCACCTTTAAAAATTGCCATCTCTTTTCCTCCTGTAATCTTTTACTGTTTATTTTATTACGCTACTATATTTATAGCGACGCCCGCATATATCAGCGGTTCGAATTTTGTTGTTTATCGTAGCACCATAAACCTAGCATGTCAATATTTTTTATTCAAGCAACTGCGTATTTATTTAATACACTGTTAAAAAACAAATCATTTTATTTTTCCGTATCGAATCTTGTAACGGAATCGGCAAATTCGGCTATTTCTTTAGGATAAGTTCTGCCCGTAATAATAATGCCGGTTTCCTCATCTTTTGCATTTAATACATTAATGAGCTCTTCGCAAGAAATCAGGCCTTCATCCACAAGTGCGCTGACCTCGTCAAGAACAAGCAAATCACACTCGCCGGTGGCAAGCACTTTTTTTGCAAAGTTCAAACCGTTTTTTATATTAACTTGCTCTTCTTTTTTTTGTTCATCATTCAAGTCTTCATAAGACTCTCTTGTTTTTTCGAATCTGAAAAACTTAATTTCCGGCTCAAGTTTCTTAATAAGCTCGACATTTTTTAAGTCTCTCTTCATGAATTGAATAAAAATGACGCTTTTGCCTTCCAATGCGCTCATGAAGGCTTTACCGACAGCAGCGGCACTTTTGCCTTCACCGTTGCCATAATAAATCTTCGTAGATCCTGTATTCATAATTATCCTCCGTATTCTTTAGGAATAATCCTAAATCAAATCTTCGCATTTAACGAATAACCACTTAAACGAATATTTACCTTTTGACATAATAGCAAAATATAAAAAATAATGCAACAAATATCGCTTTTGCTTGCAAATATCGCTGTTTGAAACTATACTGTTTCTTAAGAATCACAGAAAACAAGAGTTTGTATTCGTCGGTGGATTTTAAAAGAATCACAGTATTAAAGAGGTTATATGTCTGAAGAATTAAGCAAAGATTGTTATAAAGTTATAGTCGAGGGAAACTCAGGTGAAATAGTTGAAAAAAAATCACGTTTTATCGCGAACGTAAAATCCGTTTCATCTGAAGAAGAGGCTATTTCTTTTATAGAAGAAACAAAAAAGAAATATTGGGATGCAAGGCACAATTGCAGTGCGTTTATAATAGGAGAAAAAAACGAGCTTCAGCGTTTCTCCGACGACGGGGAGCCAAGCGGAACCGCAGGCAAGCCCATACTTGAAGTACTTTTGGGCTCCGGCCTTCGAAACGCATGTATTGTTGTTACAAGATATTTCGGAGGAACTCTCCTTGGCACCGGCGGCTTGGTAAGAGCCTACACTCAGGCTGCAAATGCCGGGCTTGCCGCCAGCAAAACCGCATTTTGCCACAAAGGTAAGAAAATCAATATAAAAAGCGACTACAACGGAATCGGTAAAATCCAATACATCATGGCCCAAATGAACATCGGCCAATCAGATATACAATATACGGAAAACGTGGAAATCAGCTGTGCCGTAAAAGATGCGCAAGTTGATGAACTTGCCAAAAAAATCACAGAAGCAACAGCCGGCAAAGCCGAGATAAACATCACGGAAGACATCCGCTTTCTCCAAGATGATGATAATAATATAACAATAATATAAAAAGGAAGATGCTTTTAGCTTTATCTTAAAAACATCTTCCTTTATTATTATTTTTTAATCATGGATCTCTTTCTCATTGTAGAATCCAGTATTTTCTTTCTGATTCTGAGCTTAGTCGGCGTAATTTCCAAAAGCTCATCCGTATCGATAAATTCAAGGCACTGTTCCAAACTCATTTCCTTTGGAGGTGAAAGTTTCAGTGCATCATCGGATCCCGAAGCACGAGTATTTGTAAGCTGTTTCTTCTTGCAAACATTAACCTCGATATCCTCTGCTTTACCTGTCTGTCCGATAACCATTCCGGCATAAACCTTTTCACCCGGTCCGATAAAGAGCGTACCTCTTCCCTGAGCATTGAAAAGACCGTATGTAATAGCCTCTCCCGCTTCAAAAGCAATAAGGCTTCCTTGTTTACGGTAAAACATATCGCCTTTGTAAGGAGCATATCCGTCAAAAATAGTATTGATAATACCGTTACCTCTTGTATCTGTCATAAATTCTCCACGATAGCCGATAAGACCGCGTGAAGGGATTGAAAACTCAAGACGAGTATAACCGCCGTTTGTAGGTGACATGTTTTTAAGTTCACCCTTACGAGCGGAAAGTTTTTCGATAACCGCACCCGTGTATTCTTCCGGAACATCAACATATGCAAGCTCCATAGGTTCAAGCTTTTTGCCGTTTTCATCGGTTTTGTAAAGAACTTCCGCCTTACTTACGGAAAATTCGTAACCTTCACGACGCATATTTTCTATAAGAACGGAAAGATGAAGTTCGCCACGTCCCGAAACCTTAAAGCTTTCCGTTGTTTCCGTATCTTCCACACGAAGACTGACGTCTGTGTTTAATTCTCTGTAAAGTCTGTCTCTTAAATGGCGGGATGTAACGTATTTACCTTCCAATCCCGCAAGTGGACTGTCATTAACGTTAAACTGCATGGAAATCGTAGGCTCCGAAATCTTTTGGAAAGGAATAGCCACGGGATTTTCCGGTGAGCAAAGTGTGTCACCGATGTGGATATCCGTAATACCGCTGATTGCCACGATATCTCCCATGCTTGCTTTTTCAACCGGCACACGGTTAAGTCCGTCAAATTTAAACAAGTTGCTGATTTTAACCTTTTTGTTTTTAGTCTCATCATGAGCGTTAACAATAACAACTTCCTGGTTTACGGCCAAAGAACCGTTATCGATTTTACCAACGCCGATACGACCTACATATTCGTTGTAATCGATTGTACTGATAAGCACCTGTGTATCCGCCTCCGGGTCGCCCTTAGGTGCGGGAATGTAACTTAAAATTGTTTCGAAAAGCGGAATCATGTTAACCGGCTTTTCTTCCATATCCAATGTTGCAACACCCGATTTAGCCGATGCAAAAACAAAAGGACAATCAAGCTGTTCTTCGGAAGCATCCAAATCGATGAAAAGTTCCAAAACCTCGTCTATAACCTCACGAGGACGAGCTTCCGGTCTGTCGATTTTGTTAATGCAAACGATAACGGGAAGTTCAAGTTCCAAAGCTTTTTTGAGAACGAATTTTGTCTGAGGCATAGCTCCTTCAAAAGCATCTACCACAAGAACAACACCGTTTACCATCTTAAGTACACGCTCAACCTCTCCGCCGAAATCGGCATGTCCCGGAGTATCTATAATATTGATTAAAGTATCTTTATAATGAATAGCAGTGTTTTTCGAAAGAATTGTGATTCCTCTTTCTCTTTCGATATCATTGGAATCCATTACTCTTTCGGCAACTTCCTGATTTTCTCTGAATGTACCGCTTTGTTTCAAAAGCTCATCAACCAACGTTGTTTTACCGTGGTCAACGTGAGCTATTATGGCTATATTACGAACATCACTGCGTTCTTTAATCATAGTTGTTACCTTCTTTCATATTTCTTAACACAATTTTTCATTCTACACACTTTATAATGAATGTGCAAGTTTTTTTTCATTAAAAATATATGCTTTATCAATTTTTCTTTTTTTGGTATAATAGATTGAATTATTATGTTTGAAATATAGTTAAATCATAAAGGAAAGGGAAGCTATGAACTTTAGTAAAAAAGGCTCGGAAACACAGTTTAAAGAGCTTACCAGTAAATCGGTAAAAAGACTTGCGGGTTTACGCGTTTGGGCGCTTCGCATAATCTTTTACATTGCCATATTGATTGTAGCGGTTGTGATCTTTGGAGGCTTGGGTGCCGCAAAAGGTATGATTGAAACAGCCCCTGAAGTTGATGAGCAAAGCATTTCACCTCTTGGCTATGCCACAACGGTTTATGACTGCAACGGCATCGAAGTGGAAAAGCTTTCAACATCGGGTTCTAACCGTGAAGAAGCAGAACTCAGTGAAATTCCGGAATACCTTAAATGGGCATTTATCGATGTGGAAGACGAACGTTTCTACGAACACAACGGTATCGATGTCAGAGGTATTATGAGAGCGGCCTACAGAGCGATTCTTGCAGGTAATTTAAAAGAAGGTGCCAGCACGCTTACTCAGCAGCTTTTAAAGAATAACGTTTTTGAAAGCGGCGGTTGGGAAACCAACAAAGGTTCCCTTATAAAGCGTAAATTCCAGGAACAGTACCTTGCACTTGAGTTGGAAAAGAAAGTTGACAAAGATACAATTCTTATCAACTACTTAAACACAATCAACTTAGGCGGCGGTAACTATGGCGTTAAATCGGCTGCTCACTACTATTTCGGAAAAGACGTATCTGAACTTACACTTTCAGAAAGCGCTGTAATCGCCGGTATTACAAAGAATCCTTCAGGATACAATCCTGTAAGATTTCCGGAAGCCAATGCCGAAAGACGAGAAATCGTACTTAATAAAATGTTGGAATTCGGCCATATAAGTCAAGAAGAATATGACGAAGCAATGGCTGATGACGTATATTCAAGGATTCAGGCAATAGCAACCGAATATGACGGTTCCGCTTATTCATACTTTATCGATGCCTTAATCGATCAGGTATCCGCAGACTTGAAAGAACGTCTCGGCTACACAGACAGTCAGGTATATAACGCAATTTACAGCGGTGGTCTTACAATTTACTCCACCGAAGATTCGCAAATGCAAACTATTGTTGAATCCGAAATGCAAAACGAAGAAAACTTCTACGGTGAAGGCGTTTCCTGGTCAATCGATTGGCGCTGGTCCGTTAAGAGCGCGGACGGAACCATTACCAATTACGACCAAAACAGTATTAAACAATGGTTAAAGGATAACGGTTATGCAAACTATACAACCTTTGATACTCAGGAAGAAGGCGCGGCGACGGTTGAAGCATTCAAGCAGGCCGTATTTAAAGAAGGCGATACAGACCTTGGCGAACGCGAAATTCAATATATTATTCAGCCACAATGTGCATTTACGGTTATGGATCAGTCAACGGGCGAAGTTAAAGCGGTCGTTGGCGGACGCGGTACAAAAACAGGTAGTATGACTCTTAACCGTGCTACGGATTCCGCAAGACAACCCGGTTCGTGTTTCAAACCGCTTGCGGCTTATGCACCGGCTATTGACTCTGCAGGTTATACCCTTGCAACCGTTGTGGAAGATTCACCTTTCAACTACAACATGGCGGCAGATGCGGAAACAAGTAAGGTTTCCAACTGGTGGGGCGATACATACCGCGGTCTCAACACTATCCAGACCGGTATCCAGGATTCCATGAACATTCTTGCCGTTAAAACAATGCAGGATGTTGGTGCTTCACTAAGTTATCAATATTTGCTTGACTTTGGATTTACTACTCTTACTCCGGGTGATGCTTCACTTTCAACAGCACTCGGTGGTGTTACATATGGTGTTACTCCGTTGGAGCTTTGCGCCGCTTACGCTACCATAGCCAACCACGGTGTTTATAACAAACCGATATTCTACACACAGGTTGTGGATAAAAACGGAAAGATTTTGTTGGAAAACAACGAATCAAACAGACAGTCACATACGGTACTTAAAGAAACTTCAGCGGATTTGCTTACCATAGCACTTGAGAAGGTTGTTACAAACGGTACAGGTACCGCAGCTCAGTTTGGCGGAATGGGTGTTGCAGGTAAAACAGGTACATCACAAAATACACGTGACCTCTTATTTACCGGATACACACCTTACCTTACGGCTTGTATTTGGACAGGTTACGATGATAATCTCAATATCGGCGGTAATATTAACCATACCGCTTTGTGGTCAAATATAATGGCACAGATACACGAGGCAAAAGGCTACGGCGCCGCAGGGCTTCAAATAAGCGGAGATATAGTTCCTTGCTCGGTATGTACAAAATCCGGAAAACTTGCGGTAAGCGGGCTTTGCGATGCGGATCCGGAAGGTTCAAAAGTCGAAACCTACTATTTTGCAAACGGCACACAGCCTACGGAAACATGCGATTGTCATACAAAACTTAAGATTTGTACAGCAAGCGGAAAAGTTGCCGGTGCAAATTGTCCGGCAAGTTCGGTACAAGAAGTTGTTTACAGAATTGTTCCTTCACTCAGCGGAAACATTTCAGCATCTGCTGACGGCAGTTTAACAGCCGGCGGCGCAGCAACTAACGAAGATGCAGACAAATACTTTGAAACGGTCGAAAGACCTTATGCCGTTACGGAAGAGTTGTTAAAGGATGTATGTACGGTTCATACGGCCGCACCGACGCCGACACCGTCAAAGCCATCAAGTGATACAACCACCACAAAAGAAACAACTACAACCACTAAGGCAGCCAATCCATAAAAGCAAAAGGGCGATGCAATGCATCGCCCTTTATTAATGTTCTTTATATTTTTTACTTTTTAAAGCTCTTGTCCGATTAGTTATTCTCCGGCATGTTGTTTGCCTCTTCTCCATTATTGACTGCTTCTGTATATTCCGCTTGATTATCAATCTTGAAGAATGCAATCATGTCATCGAGCTTTTCAGCGGATGATTTGTTGTTCTCAGTCTGTTTAAGGATGTCATCCGATTTAGCCGCAATATCCTGAACCTTGTTTGCAATATCCGTTGTACCCTGGGCACCTTCGCTTGCCGCTGTTGTAATCTCGTTGATTTGCATTCTCATATTTCTGATAGTCTTAAACAACTCTTCCGCACCGTTGTTGATTTCCGATACAACATCATTAATTTGATCTGCATCCTGTGCGTATCTGATGGTTGCATTTACAAAGGATTCATAATCAGACTTGATTTGTGTATCAACATATTCGAGAAGGGCATTTGCGTCCCTTACAACGCTTTCTACGGCATCACTTACATTAAATGTAATATCATTAATTCTTTCAACGGATGATTTTGAGTCTTCTGCAAGTTTTCCGATTTCCGAAGCAACTACCGCAAATCCTCTTCCGGCTTCGCCCGCTCTTGCGGCTTCTATTGAAGCATTCAAAGCAAGTAAGTTGGTTTGTTCGGTAATATCAAATATAGCCTTTGAAAGTTCTTTTATTTCTTCTATTGCTGCGGTCTTTTTAATTGACTCGTTTAATTTATCGCCGGTTTCGGCTGATAATCTGGCTGCATTTCTCTGTGATTCTTCCGTTGCCTCTTTGAGTTCTTTGGCGCGCTCTTTGATTTCGGTTGCGAGTCTGTCGCCTTGATCTGTTTTTTCCTTCATTTGAGAAACTTCTTCCTCAACCATATGGGTTGATGCGTTAAGTTCCTGTGTGGATGCGGAAGTCTGTTCCATTCCTGCCGAAAGTTCTTCGGTTGTAGCCGAGATATCTTCGATATTTGAATTTACTTCTCTCATGCTTTCGTTTGAATAACCGGAAATTGATCTTACACTGTCCGATTCAGACTGTATCGAAAGCACGGTATTTGCTATTTTTTGTTGCATATGGTAAGCGGAATTGGCAATTATACCAACTTCATCTTTTCTCTTTAAAAGCTTTTTCGGGAAGTGTGTGGTAAAGTTACCTTGCTCCATTTGAACAATTGTCTCTTGAACATTTTGAATTGCCTTACCAATCATTGTTCCTATAAGGAATGATATAACAACACCGATTGCCAAAAGGATAATGGAAACAATAAGGATTGTTTACATAACCGAGTTAATCTCAGCCTGAACATCATCCATGTAAACGCCTACAAACCACATACCGATTACATCGCCCTTTGCATCTTTTATAGGCACATATTTAACCATGGCATCGCGATTATTAACTTTTGCTTTTCCAACATAGTCGCTGCCCTGTCCTATAACGGTAGCAACTACGTCTTCAACGGCCTGAGTATCAACGGCTCTTTCTCCCGCATCATTTAAAACGTTTGTAGATACACGGGTGTCACCGCAAAATACGGTTGCAAGTATGCTTGTACCGTCCGTAAACTGATCTACAAAGTCGTAATTATAACTGATTTCGGTATTTCCCTTGTAAAGCAAGCCGTCTTTTACCGACCATTCTCCAACGTATTTTTCTTCGAGGAGTTTACCTCCTATGCTGGAATAATCCGATAATTGTGTTGTTGTGGTATCTTCAACGAGTGTTGAAACTTTGAAATTTGAAACTAAAAGCGTAACCACAGCCAATATCGCAACAACAGCAACACTACCAATGGTTATTTTCCATTTGATTTTCATTATTTAATTCCCCCTGATTTATAATATAGAGCACAAATCTCCATATGCAGTTTATACTCCATAATACATTGTCGCATTTTTTTATATATAATTCAATAATTTTAGTACTAATTTCCTATCTTTAAATACTGCATAACTATATGCATTTTAGCTATAAAGATTTGCTTTGTATCTATTTTTGCATACAATCAACAAACAAAAAAGAGCAAGCCTAAACTTGCTCTCAATTTCTTTTATTTGCTTGCCTCAACCATAAGCCAATGTGGATTATCGGCAAAATGACATTTACACGAAAAGCCTTCTTCCGTAAGCCAGCTTGTCAGTTCTTCCTTGGAATAAATCACCATACCGTCGATAATATGGGTCATTTCATCGCTTGCTTTATCGCATTCTTCCAAGATGATAATAAAACGACCGCCCGGCTTTAAAATCCTGTACACTTCTTTAAATGCAGCCTTAACATCCGGCCAAAAGTAGACGGTTTCGCAAGCCGTTATTGTATCATATTCGTAGTTGTCAAAGTCGGTTTTTGTTATATCGGCTTGATATATGTTTACCCTTTTTCCAAGCTCTTTTTTGTTCATTTTCTTGGATGCTTTTACGCTTTCTTCGCTAAAATCCATGCCATCGATTTTTTCGGCGGATGTATTTTTTACAAAGTCAGCAATTAAGGCGCCGCTTCCGCATCCCACATCAAGAATCTCAATGGAAGCGCCAAAATCAATGGCGCTAAAAAGCCAGTCTCTTAAAGGCTTGTGGCCCTGATTCATGCTTTTAAGTACCGCTCTTCCACCAAAACCAACGGGTTTTCTGAAATTCTGATATAGTTTTTTATCCATTTTATCTACCTTTCCGCAAGAGGCACAAACTATGCTTATTCAACTACGTTTAAAATGTCTGCAAAGCTTTTCAGTGGGTAAGTAACTTTTCCGTGTTTTGAAGCTTCGCCAAGTCCCGCACTGTCAAATCCGCCGGCAACGGCAGCATCTATGCCCGCTTCGGCATCTTCTATTACAAGACAATCTTTAGGATCAAGTTTTAACATCTGTGCGGCTTTTACAAACACTTCAGGGTCGGGTTTCGACTTTGTAATATTTGTTCCGTCGCTGATTTCATCAAAAAAGCCTTCAAGACCTATTCTTGATAAAATAAGTTTTGTATTTTTACTTGATGAACCGATGGCAAGTTTTAATCCCATGGCTCTTAATTTATCCAAGCTGTTCTTTACTTCATCCGAAAGATCCGCCGGTGTCATCTGCATCAAAAGCTTTTTGTAAAGCTCATTTTTCTTGAATGCCATATCTTCTTTTTCTTTGGCTGAATATTCTTTTTCGCTGCGCTCCAAAATAATGTCCAAACTTTCCATTCTGCTTACGCCGCGAAGACGGTTATTGATAACTTCGTCAAAGTAAACGCCTATCTCGTCCGCCATTTCTTTCCATGCAAGATAGTGATATTTGTCCGTGAAACAAATTACACCATCAAGGTCAAATATAATTGCCTTATATTTCATAATCCTACCTTTCCGATATTCTTTAAAATTACATAGATTGATTCATATTTTTGCTTATGATTTGTGTGAAGAATATCATTTTTACTATAAAAACTACCTAGCTATTATAACATTATTTGTTTTTGCCCGCAATTTTATATTGTTAGGATTATACTCCTTCTTATTTTCTTAAAAGTCTCATGGAGTTTAGGCATGCAAGAAGCGCAACGCCCACGTCTCCGAATACCGCCGACCACATGCCCGCGATACCAACCGAGCCCAAAACTATAAAAGCAAATTTGACGCCCAGGGCAAGCACAATATTTTCAACCACTATTCGTCTTGTGGATTTTGCAACATCAATAGCATCAACGATTTTCGACGGTTCGTCGGTCATGATTACTATATCCGCCGCCTCGATAGCCGCATCGCTTCCCACGCCGCCCATGGCGATACCCACATCGGCTCTTGCAAGAACAGGTGCATCATTAATACCGTCGCCTACGAAAGCAAGGGCGTTTTCCGACAGTTTTTCGACTATGTCCACTTTATCTCCCGGCAAAAGCTCCGCATGATATTCATCCATATCTATTTCATTTGCCACGTAATTTGCGATTTTGTTTTCATCTCCTGTTAACATAACACATTTCTCAATACCCATTTCTTTAAGGCCCAAAACAGCCGCTTTGGCGTCTTCTTTTATTTCGTCGGATATGAGAATAAGTCCCAAATATTTACCATCAAGGGCAAGATAAATCTTTGTTCCAACAAGCTCGCTTGGCATAAAATCAATATTGTTTTCGCTCATGAGTTTTTCATTTCCCACAAGCAAGTCTCTTGTTTTTCCCGACTCCGAAACTTTTACGCTGATACCCTTGCCCGCAATTTCTTTGTAATCGGATGCCTTTGATACTTCAAGGCTTTTACCCAAAGACTCAAATTCATTAATTATGGAGATTGCTATCGGGTGATTGGAAAAACTTTCCGCCAAAGCCGCATATTCAATAACTTCTTCAGATGTCATATCTTTAGCCGGCAAAATCTCGTTAACCCTGAATACACCTTTGGTAAGTGTACCGGTTTTATCAAATACAACTGTTTTAATGGAATTAAGTGCTTCCAAATAGTTGCTGCCTTTTACGAGTACGCCTCTTTTCGATGCGGCACCGATACCGCCGAAAAATGCAAGGGGTACCGAAATAACCACTGCGCAAGGGCAAGATACAACAAGGCAAACAATAGCTCTGGTAATCCAATCAGACCATGAAAGACCAAGCAAAAGCGGTGGCAACAAAGCAAGACAGAGGGCAAGTATTACCACAATCGGTGTGTAATAACGTGCAAATTTTGTAACAAAGTTCTCTGTTTTTGCCTTTCTTGCTGATGCATTTTCCACCATATCGATAATTTTCGAAACCGTGGATTCGCCGAATACTTTTGTAACTTTTATTTCCAAAAGACCCGTTTCGTTAATGGAACCGGACAAAGCCGTTTCGCCCGTTCGTATTCTTTTAGGTACCGACTCTCCGGTAAGTGCTCTCATATCCAGCATGGAATCGCCTTTTACAACAAGACCGTCAAGAGGAATACGCTCTCCCGGCTTAACAGCGATAATGTCGCCGACTTTAACACTCTTGGCCGCTACGCTTACCATTTCTCCGTCTTTATAGATATTGGCGCTGTCCGGTCTAATGTCCATGAGGCTTGCAATATTTCTTCTTGAGTGATCCACAGCCATATCCTGCAAAAATTCACCGATTTGGTAGAATAACATAACCGCTACCGCTTCAGGATATTCTCCTATAAAAAAGGCCGCAATACTGGACAAACTCATAAGAAATTGCTCATCAAAAACACGACCTCTTACAATATTTTTAAGAGCGTGAAGCACAACATCGTATCCCAAAATAACATAAGGAATGATAAATGCTATTAGATCCGCATACCAAGGAAGATTAAGCAAATGCGTAGCAATGATAACGGCCACGTAGATTGCCGCCCCGGTAATAAGCCTTGTAAGCATGCTTTTGAATTCGTTTTTTTCATCATGATGATGCTCGTGTCCATGCTCATGATCGTGGCAGCCACAGCTGCATTCCAAATGCTCTCCGAAATGATGCTCTTCATGACAGTCATCATAGTGGTGTTCATGGTCATGGTCATGGCAATCATCATGCTCGCAACAATCATCAAGAACATCCACATCCGGTTCGTATCTGTGGACGATTTTTTCCAACCTTTCTTTAAGATCTTTTATTTCCTCATTACTTTCGATAGTAATGCTTTGTTTCATAAGATTAATCGTAGCAACAGATACTTCGTTTAATTTATTAACATCATTTTCTATTTTGGCCGAACAATTCGGACAGTCCAAGCCTTTCAATATAAATACCTTATTCATAGTTATCCCTTTCCTCTTTTCAAATCCTTAAAGCTAACTTTGGAATTTGAAAATGATTATCGTTTTATAGTTGAACAACTACTCAACCTTTTAGCATATTAATATCCTTCATCATCAGATGAAGGAGTTATATTATTTAGTGTTCATCGCATCCCAGATGTTCAAAGCCCAAGTCAATAATGCGACTGACATGATCGTCGGCCAATGAGTAATACATCATCTGACCGTCACGTCTGAATTTAACAAGATTAGCCATTTTAAGCTGTTTAAGCTGATGAGATACAGCAGATTTTGTAACTCCGAGAAGCACTGCCAAATCGCCTACACACATCTCGTTTTTTTCAAGAGCGTGCAAAATCATTACTCTTGTGCCGTCTCCGAAAAGTTTCATCAAAGAAGCCAGATTTAAATAGTCATCGGCCGTTGTCATTTCTTCTTTGACTTTATTTACAATATCTTCGTGGATTACTTCGCAATCCGTTGTATTATTAGCTTTCATAGGACACCTCTTGTAAATTTCCCTTCGTTTCGTAAATAGATTTAATCTTTAATCACCGACCGTCGCCTTTGTAAAAAAATAGGTTATAAACAGTTGAATAATTGTTCAACTGTTTATAACCTTATATTACATTCTTATTATTAACCTGTCAAGATTATTTTATTTGTTTCCGACACTTTTTATTTTATTTGCTCTTAACACTTTTTTTATTATCAGCATTGCAGAAGCTCCTCAAAAGAAGAAATGGCATATGTATCGGTCATACCTGCAATATAATCGATTACCGCCTGCACATATTGCTCTTTTTTACTTAAATCGCCATATATTTTTTTGTTGAAGGACTTGGCATTTTCTGCTTTTACCCAATCGATTTCTATATCTTGTGACAAACTGAATGCCGCAAGTTTTTCCGCAAAATTCTTCACAAAATTATAGCCGCCGAATTTTTTCTTATCAATTAATTCAATAACGCTTCCCGTGTCTTTTTTGCCCTCTTCAACGTATTCATCCCAAAAGCCCATAAGGCTGTCAAAGAGCTGAT
Organism: Lachnospiraceae bacterium; assembly: GCA_015057825.1. GTDB lineage: Bacteria > Bacillota > Clostridia > Lachnospirales > Lachnospiraceae > RUG12871. Next base: position 4,819 of record SVDN01000030.1, on the reverse strand, counting down.
TGATAATAAGGGATGCATAATTCGAAAATGGCTGCAATCTCTTGTTTTTGTATATGGCTTCATAATTGAATGCCTTTATCTCGTTAAGCTGGTCCGACATTTCACTGCTTAAACAAAGTCCCTTGTCAGGCGATGAGTTATGGCACAAATCTATAATCATATTGTGCATGATAACTGTTGTGTTGAGAGCTTTTTCATTGTGTATTTGAGCCATTTTTTGAAGCTTTTCCTGCTGCAATTCATCAAAATAATGAAGTCTTAAGGCATCTTCTATGTCTCGTCCCAAATAAGATATTTTATCCGCAAGTTTTACCACGCAGCCTTCCCATGTTGCTGCTTCGTATTTTCCGGGCTCGTCAAATTCAGAAAGATCGAAAAGCTCATCTCTCGGACACAAAGAATTGTTATCCAACTCTCCGCAATGGGATATGATTCCATCCCTTACCGCATAGGTAAGGTTAAGATTTTTAAGCTTGTTTTCGTTATCTTTCAAAAGCTCCACATTATCCACAAAATGAACGCCGTTTTGTTCGTGCCAAAATTTCTTACCCAAGTACGCCTCGCTAAGCTTGGTTATTACACGTTCTCCAAGATGTCCGAAGGGTGCATGCCCCAAATCGTGGGAAATGGCAATGGCAGACGCCAGCTCATCGTTAAGTCCCAAGGCCTTGGAAACCGTAGTAGCAACGGACTCAACATGAGCCACATGCTCGATTCTTGTGCAAATATGGTCGTTTCCCGCCGCGTTAAAAAACACCTGGGTTTTGTGTTTAAGTCTCCTGTATGCAAGAGAGTGTAGGACTCTTGTGTAATCCCTTACAAAAGGAGAACGAACATCGTCCTCCCTGCTGTAAATTTCCTCTTGTCTTTTGATAAGTTCCTTCCAGTTTTTATGTTTTTCGTTTACCGCAACTTTTTCAAAAGCTTTTTCCATAATTTCTGCCCTCGGTCCTATTTACTTCAAACAATAATTTTTTATTCAAGCCCCATTTTATTCATTATATAATTTCTTCTTTTCGGATTCATGCCTGTAATCCTTGCAAAATAAAGTTCCTGTACTCCAATAAACGGCAAAATTTCAGCCTCATATTTCTTTATTTCTTCATCATCGTCTGTTTCGTAATACTCTCTGATAAAAATATCCCATGCCTTATTCATTGTTGCGCGGTCTATATGAAACATCTCTTTACATCTTTCTTCGGTCAGACCCTTCGCCATAAAACAAAACGTACCTAAGTCGTAAACAGGGTTACCATATGCAAAATCCGCCATGTCGATAAAGAGTGCCTCATTTTCGGTAAGTATTACATTGCCGAGCTGCAAATCGCCATGCAGGCATGTTCCGGTTTCTTCTATGCTGTCCAGAAATTCCACAATTTTTTTTCTGTCGTCATCAGACAAGCCTTCAATCGTTAAAGCAACATTCTTAACATTCTTTGCAAAGGAAGGAAATACCTCTTTGTTGCAAGGAGTCTCATGCAGTTCTTTTACAATTTTTGCAAACCGTTTTACATATACTTCTATATTGTCCGGATCGTCGGCAATAGCACGGGCAACGGATTTTTTGGTAAGAATTCTTTCATATTCCACAGCAAGTCTTTTTCCGTCCGATAAGAAATTGCCGGCCAAAGGAGTCGGCACACCACATACAAATGCAGCGTTTGAAATGATTTTTTCACGAAAAGCCAGTTCCTCGGGCATAAAATCTTTGTAAAGCTTCATCATGGCATCGTTATCATTTTTATTGTAACTGAATGCCGTGAAGCCCTCTCCCGACTGTTCCCATTTACTCATAATCAGCGGATTTGGTTTTCTGAAAACGGCAATTCTTAAATCAACTCCGGTGGTTGCAAATGCCCATGCAACATCCGCTATAGCATTTAAAATGCAAAAAGTTATGCCGTGATCCACCATATTTAAAAATGCTCTGAGACCCGAAAAGTCTATATGCCCTACATGAGAAAAATCGATTTTGTAATCTTTTGATTTGTCCTTTTCAAGCTCTTTTTCAAGTTTTCTTACATCATCTCCCTTAACTCTTCCGTAAACATATACCCGGTCATTTTCAATATTATATTCAAAAACATTGCAAGCATGAACAAATACTCTGTCTACAAGGCTCTTAAACTCTTTATAGGCAAAAGTATCGGAAAGCTCCGACAAAGAATCGGCAAGTCCCTCATAGTGCCAGCGATGATCCTTTGGATCCGTAACATGAAAAATCTTCCAGATTTCTCCGCCTTTTTCGTCGAAATCTCTTGCAATTGCCCTCATATTGGAAAGCTTATCACCAAGCGCAACAATTTTGCCTTCTCTGCTCAAACCTTTAATTCTGTCAATTGCAATCTGTTTTCGTTCATGCCATGAATCCGCTTCACTGACTCCCGGGAAGAACTTGTCACTTTCATCTTCCACCAGTTTTGCGACTCTTTCGCCAAATTCTTTCTTTAAGTCTTCAACCGTAATATCCGTATCTTCAACGACATCATGTAACGCTGCAGCTGCAAGAAGCTCCTGGTCGTTTGTCATGGTTGCCACTATAGCCACCGCTTCAAACGGATGCACCACATAAGGAAAGCCCTTTCCCCTTCTTTCCACACCCTTATGGGCATCTATTGCATATTTCATAGCCTTATCAAGTAATGTTGTATCAATGTTTTTGTTCATATTGTCCCCCTGTTTTCTTTCAGACAAAAAGTCTGTTTTTAAAGTGATATCATATAATATTGAGATTTTTTGCCTGCTCCATAATACGCTTTGCCGTACGGGCATTTCTATCCTTTTCTCCGTACAAAGCATCATAAAGCATTTTGATGCTTAGCTCTCCGGCACCGTTTTTAAGAAGGTATACGGTACACAAGTTTAACGGTCCTATTGTGGATGAAAGTATATCAAGATCCGTGCTTCCTATTTGATGAAGAGCAAATTCATAGGCCAAATCCGAATAGTCTTTTTTTAGATTTTCAAGATCTGCCAGTGTTTTCATACCCATTTCCTTAAATATAACAAGATACGGCATTATACTTGTCGGTTGAATTTCCGCATGATTTATACTTGCAATTCTTTTATTTAAGGCATCAAACGGATCAAGTTCAAGATATGTTTTAAAGGAATCGCCGTCAAGCTCAACCTCGTCAAAACGTCCGTCTTTAACCAGGGAAAGAACTTTCCTTCTGTAATCTTCTATGCTTGTTTTAATATTTTTAAACTCTTCATCCGCAATTTCAAGAAGACCCGCCAAGCGGTTTAAGCTTCTGAAATATTCGCGGGGAACTTCCACATCCGACTTATAACCCGTATCATGATTAACCGTCGCCCAAACATGTTGAAGTGCGGTACGCATCTGTATTTCAAAACGTACTTCGTTTACCAAAGGCATTTTTTCGTCATAAAACAACTCCTTTGGAATGCGGCAAATATAGTGAAGTGACATATAGCCAAATCGATCGTCGTCATAAAGTTTTCTTTTATCTACGGATTCATTCCAGTCCACGTCAAACTTCTTTTCCACGAGAGCTGCTATTTTGTCCACTTCATCACTGTAAAATGTAATGACCCTGGCCCCCACAATATCCGTTATGTCCGACAAGCTTTTGTACTTGTAACCTTTAAATTCAAGCTTGCCCGCAAGGCTTTTTTCTTCCTTAACTCTGGCCTCAAGGGCATTAATGTAAATGCCGGCTTCTTTGATAAGACCGCTTAAAGTATTCCTTACTATTTCAAGCACTTTGTCAAATTGCGGACGACCATTCCTGTATTCGTCCATTATCATTTCGCAATGTAAATCCATATACTACCCCACTTTCTGTGTTTTTATGTTAACCTTTGTCCCATTTTCAGGGTCCTACAAGCCTTTTTACGCTTGAAATCAAATAGTAGCATCATAAGCTCAGCTCATAGTACACATTATTTTTATATAGTCTTCCGACTTATCTCTCATTATTTCAAAGCCTTTTGTAATATCACTTAAACTGTATCTGTGTGAAATAAGCTTTGAAGGCTTAATATTCCCCTTTGCCATTTCATCCAGACAAAAATGCCAATCGTCGTTAAAATTGCCGTTAAAAGACGAATTCCACGTACCGTGAATTGTTAGCTGATTTCTGAGTATCTTCCAGTAAATGTCCCTTTCAAGACTCATGTCCGAGTATGGATTTCCGACCAACACAATATGCCCCGCCGGTGCTGTCGCTTCAAGCCCGATATTTACGGTCTCGTTTTTTCCCACACATTCAAAAAATGCATCTACGCCATTGCCGGCGGTTTTTTCCATAAGCCATTTTGCGGCACTTTGAGTCTGACCCATATATATATTTTCTTCTTTAATGCCAAGAGACAAGGCTTTTTCTTTTTGAATGGCTCTGTTTGCTATAACATACACTTCCCCGTCAGATAAGTTTATTAAGTGCATGCTGACCAAGAGCCCTATGGTTCCCAAACCACAAACCGCAGCCGAAGGTTTTTTACGGTTTTGCTGTTCATCTTGCGCGCTGTCCAAGACAACAGGAAGGCTTTCATCAAAAATGCCCGTTTGCCTGATTGCGTGAATAGCAACCGCTGTCGGCTCCAGCATTGCCGCATCCTCATAAGAAACATCCTCCGGAAGCTCGATTATGTTTTCTCCCGGTACCGCAACATATTCGGCAAAACCGCCATCGCACCTTGAGCCCAGATAGTTATAGTTTCTGCAAAGTTCAAACTTTCCTTCACTGCACGGTTTGCAATCGCAACACGGAATAAGAGGAAATACCCCAACGCGTTTTCCTATATAGTCGCTTGCATCAAACATCCAGCTTGCAACTTCATCGCCGCACTCAAC
>SVDN01000029.1 GCA_015057825.1 Lachnospiraceae bacterium | reverse complement strand
GAAAAATCAATATATTTTTGATGAATTTGGGTATAAAGAAAAGGCCGTGGAATCACGACCTTTGTCTTCACTCTGAACAGCGCCAAAGCGCTGTTTTTTCCTTTTATTCGAAGTCTATTGACTTAAATGTCCTTGCAGACTCTCTGATTGCATCCATAAGCGCAAGAACTCGTCTTGTTTCTTCAGGTTTTACAAGGAATTCCTCACGACCAAAGTATGCCTCATGGTAATTTTTAAAATAATCCTCATGAGTTGTTTTGGCTTTTTCAAACCCTTCCGTAACAATTGTTCCCTCAGAAGGTGGGCCAAAGGATCTTGTAGGACCTGCTGCCGTCATGGTGCGTTTGCCTCCCACATTTTGAAGAAGATGAGATGTTCTTACAATCTTACCTTGCGGATCGAAACCGTCTGAGTACATACTTCCCTTATTTCCGCCGATAAACCAGTGTCTTTCAAACCATTTCTCGCCGATTTTATCGGTAAGAAAATAAGTTCCAAGCTCTATTTCGGCAGTTATGCCGTTATCAAAACGCAAAATAATCTTAAAATAGTCATCAACTTTTTCATTAATAACATTTCTTACGTCAGAAAAAACCGACTTAATCTTTGCACCTGGCATCATGTAAAGAATCTGGTCGATTAGGTGAACTCCCCAATCGTAAAGCATTCCGCCGCCTTCTTCCGGGATTACATGCCAGTCATGCATATTGCCGTTAAATCCGTAAAGTTTCGACTGGATTGTATAAACATCTCCGAGAGTTTTTGAATCATATACAGCCTTAGCTGTTCTGAAATCCATATCCAAACGTCTTTGATGATGAACGGTAAACTTAACGCCGCACTCTTTGGTGACTTTTATCATGTCATCAAGTTCCGCAAGACTCATTGCAACCGGTTTTTCGCAGATTATATCTTTTCCTGCTTTTGCGGCTTGAATAACAAGGTCATGATGATATTTGTTATTTACCACAATCAAAACAACCTGTATTTCAGGGTCGTTTATCAGTTCCTCATTGGTTTTGTAAACTTTGATTCCTTCTTTTACATCATCAAGCACGGATGCATCCTTGTCTGTAATGGCAACAACTTTGTAGCCTTCAAGTTTTGTAAGCATGCTTTCATGTTCATGCCCCATAAAGCCGTGTCCTATAATACCAATATTGATAATTTCCATGAATTCACCTTTTTCCGTATTTTTGCTTTAAATTATATTTACAATCATATAACTGTCCCTTACTTCGCTCAAACAGCAGCAAAGGACAGTTTGTAGATTGCTTAATTATTTCTTAACATTTCCATATGCGTTTTCATCCGTAGGGAAAGGAGGTCTTACAAATGCTTCATATGGCGCTTTTAACTCTTTAAGATTTTTGATTGTACCGGCAGGCTGAGCCTGAGTTTTGATTTCCGTTGAATGTTCAAGCTTGCCACCCCAATAAAGTCGTGAACGTTTCTTTTCTTCTTCCGTATAGCTTACTTTAAGCTTTCCGTCTACGATTTCAAATGTACCGTGACTTCCGCAAACCACGCAGTCAACCGTCTTTGCATCATGTGAAAGTTGAAGAAGTCTTGTATGACACATTGGGCAAGCTCCTTCATCTTCGTCGCCTCTCCATTTTGTTCTTTCTTCTTCTGTCTCGGCTTTAATTGATGCAACAATATTTTCGCCGACCTTTGTCATTCTTTCCATCATTTCCGGATATCCCACAACAGATTCGTGAGCCATTGCACCATAGTATTCCACAGCATCCACAACATCGATAGCCATTGGGAATGTAAACTCATACATCATAGGAAGTGTAAGACAAATCCAGTTTTCTGTCATAGCTCCGCCGACTGATATAAGGGCTGCGCTTCTTTTCTTAAATGCTCTTGCATCAGGAAGTGCGCTTTCCGGCTTACCTGCTGCTTTTCCTTCGTCATATGCAGCTTTTCTGAATGTAATATCGTGGCTTGGTCCTATACGGTCGCAAATTGTTTTGAAACGTCCTGTAACAGATGTTTCATATGTCGGACATGCTATAATTACAGCATCCGACTGCATGATATTTTCATCCAAAATATCGAAATCATCATGTTTTACACAATATCCTCTGCCGCGTCCCGTCATTGTGCCAATTGTACAGGCAATACAACCCGTACAGTTTTCAATGTGAAGATCGTCCGCGCGAATAAATGCTGTTTCACATCCTTCTTCTTCACACTTCATAAGTGCCTGTTTCACCATTATGTCACAGTTTGACATCTTTCTTCCGAAAGATATTCCAAGTACTTTTTTTGCCATTTTTTCTCTCCATTTTCTATTAATTTATAAAGAATGCTTAGGGAGTTGCACCCTAAGCATCCTAAAAAGGTTGAAATTACATTTATTAACAATAAATTATCTTATTTCAAAAAATCAAGGTTTGAAGGATCAACGTGACCTGTTGAAAGGTATTCATCAACTGTCTGAGCGTTAACGAAGATTGTACCTGCCTTCTGTACGTGACCTGATTCAAGTGTTCCGTCCATGATACCTGTTGCTACTTCAAGCATTTCATTTGCTGTATCATTTACAGAACCTGTAAGAACCATACCTCTGAATGGATTCTTTCCATCAATAGATTCTTTAATAAGGTTTGCTGATGCATCATCACCGTTGATTGCGAAGATTCCATATCCTGTGAAATCAGATACCGGTGAGCTAACTCCTGTGAAGAAGCTGTTGATACCCTGAGCAATAGCATTGTGTGCTGTTAAGTATACTTTGATTTCAGGATTTGTTGTATTTAAGTTTTCCATAGCAGCCTGACCTGTTGAAATATCTTCAGCTGTACAAGCTACTTCTTTAACTGCATTAGGATCTACTTTCTTTGAGAATTCAGCAATCTTTAAGAGTTCGTCTGCCTGGATAACACCTGTTTCAGCATCTCTTTCAGAGAATACTGCTACAGGAACAGAACCGTCTGCTGCATCTGCATATGCTTCATCAATCCAAGCTGCTGCCATTTTAGCCATGCTGTCTGCAAGTTCTGCATCATCAGATACCATAAGTGCGTCATACTGAGCTGTTGGTGCTACGAAAGCGATAACTTTGATTCCGGCATCCATAGCTTTCTGGATTGTTGAATCCATTGCTTCAGGAGCAACTGACCAGATAAAGAGTACATCAACACCCTGTGCGATGAAGTTTTCTGCTGCTTCAATCTGTTTTGTTGGGTCAAAGCTACCATCAGCATATGAAGCTGTCCAGCCTGCACCTTCGAATACTGTAACGAATTCATCAGCGAGCGCCTGGAAGAAGTCACCACCAAGACCAAATGTTACGAAACCTGCTGTTTTGCCGCTTTCTGCTGCTTGTCCACCATTGTTTCCGCCTTTGTCACATCCAACAAGAGCGAGACCCATTACTGTAACTACTAACAGTAATGCAAATAGTTTTTTCATCTTTTTCATTTCCTTTTTTGCCTCCATATATTTATAATATATTATTTCAAGCTGCCTTATCACAGCTTATTAACATTACATAGCTTTCATGTTTCTGTTTGTAAGGTAAAGTGAGATAAGCATAATCGCACCTTTTGCGATGTACTGTGGGTATGTGCCGAGATTGATTAACTGCATACCGTTTGCAAGTACACCAAGTACAAATACCGCAACTATAACTTTCCAAAGTGTACCTTCACCACCTTTTAAGGCTACACCCGAAAGTACACAGGCTGTGATGCCCGTAAACTCAATACCCGTACCGGTTGATGAATCTGCCGAACCTGCACGAGATGCAAGAAGGAGTGCACCGATACCTACGAAAATACCTGCTATTGTAAATGAAAGAACCTTGATTCTTCCTACGTTAAGACCTGCAAGTCTTGCAGCTTCAGGGTTATCACCCGCTGCATAAACCTTTCGGCCGACTTTTGTTTTTTGCATTACGAAACCGATACCTACCAAGATAACAACCATTACGATTACGTTGATCGGAATAGGTCCGATTTTACCCTGTCCCAAAATCATAAATGATGTTGGAAGATTGTGGAATGTTTTCGATCCACTGATAAGGAATGATATACCTTGGAAAATCGCCATTGTACCCAAGGTTACTATCATTGTGTGACTCTTTAACTTTAGTGCCATGATACCGTTGAAGCATCCGAGTGCACTACAAAGAGCTACCGCAATGATTGATCCCAAAACAGGATTCAAACCATATACGCTCATAAGCTTTGTTACAAGTACTGCCGCAACAGACATCTGATAACCGATTGACAAGTCACAACCACCGCTGATCATAATGATCATTACCGCAGCCGATACAACTGCTACGTGAACATTCTGGATAAGAATGTTTGTCAGATTAAGCGGTGTAAAAAAGTTCTCTGACATTATGCTGAAAAATATAATCAATGCAACAAGCAAGATCGGAAGGGAAAAATCCGCTAAAATCTCGCCTACGCTTTTTTTCTTCTTTGTTGCCTCCATCACTGTTCCTCCCTACAACTGTTTATCTTCTTTAATGCCTGACGCCAAGGTCAAGACTCTTTCTTGAGTAAATTCTTCTCTTTTCAACTCGCCCATTTGGTTTCCTTCATAAAGAACTATGAGTCTTTCACTCATACCCAAAAGTTCTTCCATGTCGGATGAAACCATAATGATTGATTTGCCGGACTCCGCAAGCTCGTTCATAAGCTCGTAAATTTCTCGTCTGGCACCGATATCAATACCTCTGGTCGGTTCATCGAATATCAAAATGTCCGGATTTGCCGCAAGTGCTTTGGCAATAACGACTTTTTGCTGATTACCGCCCGAAAGGTTATTGGCAAGCTGATCCAGGTAAGGAGTTTTAATTTTCATCCTGTCTCTATATTTTTCTGCCAACTCTTTTTCTTTTTTGGTATTTACCACTCCGCATTTACCGGATATTGAATCCAAGTTGGAAATGGCTATATTCCAGTTTATCGGTTTGTCCACAAAACATCCTTGGAATTTTCTGTCTTCCGGAATAAGTCCTATTCCGTCTTTAACTGCTTGTGAAGGCAGTTTGTAATGACACTCTTTTCCGTTTTTGATGATTTTTCCGGATGTTTTCTTGGCTGCACCGTATATTACATGCATAAGCTCTGTTCTTCCGGCACCAACAAGTCCGGCAAAGCCCAAAATCTCTCCTTTATGGAGTTTAAAGCTAATATCGTGAACACCGTTACCCGTAACATTTTCAACCTCAAGCACCACTTCATCGCTTGCTGGTTTTTTCTCGGGATATGTGTTTCCAAGCTCTCTACCTACCATATGTTTAATAAGGTCATCCTGATCGGTGTCTTTTATATTCATTGTTTTAATGAATTTTCCATCTCTAAGGACCGAAACTCTGTCGCAAATAAGGAACAACTCGCTAAGTCTGTGGGAAATGTAAATAACCGTTATCCCATCATTTTTCAACTTATGTACAAGCTTGTAGAGTTTTTCCTGCTCGGCTACGGTAATGGCCGCAGTCGGCTCATCCATGATTACGATTTTTGCATTCATAACCACGGCCTTTGCAAGCTCTACAATCTGTCTGTTTGCAACAGATAAATCTCTGATCAAATCATTTGGTGAAAACTCAGCATCAAATATCTCTAAAAGTTCTTTTGCTCTTTTAAATCTATCCTTTTTATCAAGAACCATTTTTTCTTTATCGCTCATACCCATAAAGATATTGTCCACAACGCTCATTGCTTCAAACTGAATGAGTTCCTGATAAACCACTGCTATACCCAATTCTATTGATTGTGAAGGTGTAAGATGACTATACTCTTTTCCTTCAAACACAATTGTTCCGCTTGTAGGTTCTATAGCTCCGGAAATTGTTTTGATAAATGTTGATTTTCCGGCACCGTTTTCTCCTACCAGTGCGTGAACTTCTCCCTTTTCAAATGAAATCGAAACATCGTCAAGTGCCTTTACGCCCGGGTAATCTTTAGTTATATTATTTAAACTTAAAATTTCCACAACCGGCACCTCCTCTTCTTAACTACATGATGATTATACTTTTAAGGCCTTTAATAAACTTTAAACTTTTTGCCATAAAACAAATTTGTTTTTTGCGTTTTTTAAAAGCTTGATAAAAAATTAACTATAAAAGACAAATTTTAATTGCCTTTTTTTGTTTTTTGACTTAGAGCCTGTATACAACATGAATAAATTTTATCTCATTTGGCTCTAAAACTATGTCCACATTTACTTTTCCGTTTTTTGACTCCTGAGTTTCCAAAACCATGTGAGGAGTTGTAATTCGCGTCAGGTATTTCAAATCCTCGGGACGCAGTTCCTCAGGCTCGGACATGGAAATCCATTCGTCCTGAATACTTCCGAATCCTTTGTTTACACTATAGGTTCTTATTAAATAATTGCCTTCCTTTAGGGCCGGAAGTTCAAAATGAATATATTGTCTTTTGTTGTCCGCAAAGACATTACCCACATTGTCCAATGTAAGTTCGTCCTCAAACTGCAAACCGTAATGGTAATCCAGTTTCTTTAGATTGTGACACAAGATTCTCCAGTTACCGCCGCCGTTTCCACTGATAACGTAGTTATCGCCTCTCTTGTAAAGATACTTTCCCAGCCTGTTCATAAATTCAAATGCATAATATGCGGGCTTTGGAATTCCGTCCTTTGTAAGCAGACCGCCACATCCGTTTAACAGCTTATCCGTATCATAGTAATTTCCGTATAAATCAGATCCCGTCCAATAACCCATAAGGTCGACGCCGTTTATGCAATCCGACATATTCTTAACCAAATATGCGCCTTTCATAACATGATCGTTTAGGACATTTCTGTTTGATACGGAAAAATTCCATTCCGTTACATGAAACTCTTTTGCATCAAACTTTTCTTCTTTTATGATCCTTTTGCAGGTTTCAATGCTGTTTACTATTATGTTTGTGTCCATGGACTGGTTTTTTCCTTCACCCACCTCAGGCGTGTAAGGATAACAGTAAATCGATATGAAATATGGCTGGTTTTTCTTTTTCTTCCACTGTGAAAGGATTTCTCTGAAAATGTCTTCACCGTAGCGAAGTCCGAATCCGCCGCCGCCGAATTTGATATTCGGCACATATCTTTTAATGATTCCCGCAATAAAATCGAAAAGTTCTATATACATTGGAACGGAAGACATCTTATCCGCAATCTCATCCATCGCCACGTATTTTTCAAGCTCGGTTTTCCAAAGCTCAAAATACCATGTTTCCACCTCTTCCACGCGGTATCGGTTTACAAGGTGACGGAACATCTTTCCGAAAAATGCTTCTACGTTTTTCTTATCCTCCGAAATGGTTTGCGCTTGAGAATAAAGAAGAACGGTTCTTGCATTCCTTACGATTTTTTTCGGTTTTGCTCTAAGCTCCATATAAGGCTTTAAGTCGTTTTCCAAAAGGAAGTCGATAATTCTGTCCAAATTATCGTAGTTGTAAGTTTCTTCTCCATCCCTGTTTATCAGGTACATTTCCGGAGTATACAAATCCCAAAATCTTACGTATTTAAAGCCAAGATTGTTTTTAAGATAGAGCAGATGTTTTTGAACATTTGAATTGAGCAAATCCATAGCCGAACCGATGTTGATCATTTTATTCCAGCTTGGCTTTATCTCTTCTTTTTTAAGGTCGGTTAAGATAACGCTCTTTCTGTTAGACTCATTGTCAACCGGTTTTTCTTTTGGATTTTCCTTGAAAAATTTATTGACTTTTTGCCTGATTTCCTGCTCTTCTTCCCTTGTTCTGCTCTTTTTGTCCGCTTCTCCCAACCACTGTTTTCTGAAAACCGTCGGTGTCATACCGTACTTTTCTTTAAAAGTTTTGTTAAAAGCCGCAGCGGAAGCAAAACCGTTGTCCATAGCTATTCTTACTACGGAAGTATCCGAATATAAAAGCTGTTGCACCGAGTTATTTAATCTTACCGAATTAACATATTCCACAAAGCTTAGGCCAAACTGCTTTTTGATATACTTTGATAGATATGCGTTTGATAAATATAATTTTTGGGATAACTCGTTTAAGCTTATATTTTTGTTGTAATTGTACTTAATGTACTCTTCTATTTGTTGTTTTCTTTCATCAAATTTGTGAGTCTTTCTGTCAAACTGATCGGATGATTTGTCTATCAAAAAGTCGTGAGTCAGAATGTGCAGCATTTGATAATAAAGGCTGTTTACATATATTTCGTCACGAGCTTTGTTGTTGTACTCCTCCCAAATCAGCTTTCTTATTATTGACCTTACTTCGTCACAAGACTCGTTGTTTTCCACAGATGTATTGCACCAAAACAGCGCCATATCTTTTTTTAACATCTGTATCAGTTCCGAATAAGGAACGTGTACACAGAATGTGAGCAATTCTCCTCTGGCCTTGTATCCGTGAAGGGTATCAACATTAACTATTAGGAAATCGTCTTTTTTCAGAAGGTAGGTCTTACCTTCCATGGTAAAGTCCACTTCTCCGTCTACTACGAAGAAAAGCTCCACATCCGAATGTACATGCTCATTATTGGTCTTTAAAATTGAAAAGTCACAAAACATATTTTTATCCTCTTATTTCGAAACCCTTATTTTAAGAGAGATTGGTCAAATATCGCAAGCGAATATTTGTACAAATCCATTCTCTTAAATATATTATCTCCGTTTTGGGGACAAAAATCCACTCATATTTTTTTGCTTTTAATTTATGCCTCTATGCATCTCTTCATTGCTTCCTGATGGCGTTTTACCTGTGTTATTGAATCTACGCCAACATCTCTTAAATGTTCTCCGCCTTCGTACTCGGAACTTAAGAATCCTTTATATTCGGCCTTTTTAAATGCCTCGATTACTTCAGGAAGCGCAACCGCTGTTTCTTTCAAATCTTCATGCACATTGTAAAATTTTGCATGAGTATGGAAAATATAATCGATATTATCGATAATATCCTGCGGCTCGGACCATGAGTAAACAAATGATGCATCAGCATATTCAAAGTCAGCATCAGCACCGCCGGCTGCTTTAACTTTGTCCATCATTTCTTTCATGCCGTTAGCCATGCGGTATTCCATGTTCGCTTTGCCGAGATTTAAATCATATTTGATTTTTGTAAAGCCTTTTGCTACTCTTTCGGCATAGCAATCATCAACAATCTTGATGCATTCTTCTTTTGCGCCGTGTCTTCTTACCTTGTCTCTTACAACATCCGGAATGTTCTTGCAAAAGATTCCCATATCCGGAATAAATCCGAAGAATTTTGTTCCGGTACGGTTAATCATTTCCATGTATCCGTCTGCCCAACCCGAGTTAAGTGAAAACGGCGCATGTACCTCAAGTCCGATTCTTACACCGACTTTTTCGGCATATTCCAAACTTCCTTCAATTACATCCATTGGTGTTGAAACCAAGGTACGGATTACGTCAAAGCCGAGAAGATGCGCAAGACGCAAATCTCTTTTCATCATGTTAATCTGCTCGCCCAAAGACAAAGTTCTGTTATCAAACAATTTGTTTTCAAGGAATGCATCATAGCATGAAGGTGTTAAATTGTATTTTTTAAGATTATTAAACCAGTCTTCTCTAAACTTCTCATCTTCTATCGGAAGCGGAAAACGTTTAATCATCTGTTCGGCCAAAAGCTCAACGCCCGTTGCGCCCGTTGCGGCCGTTTCACGAAGGCAACCCTCTAAATCGAGAGTTCCGTCATAGTATTCGTCCTGATAACTGTATAAAGAAACACTTCTTTTAATATCGTGACCCATTTTTTAACACTATGCCGCAGGCATCGTGGACCATTTGTGAAGCATTTGCTTCACAAATGAAGTTTGAAATTCCAGCTTGCGACTTCTCCTTTTGTTAACTATTTTCAAACTTCTCCCGATTAAATACTAAAATCTGTTTCACATGTGGCTTCCACAGGGAAAGGCATATATGAAGGTGCGATTTTTTGGAAAACCTTTAAATGATGATTTCCCGCTTTTAAACCGCCTTCTTTTTTTACATTTACCTTAGCGAATTCGCCAAACTCCCAACGATAGTCGGAATCAACAACGGTTCGTGCTTCTTCCATCGTAAATGTTTCGCCGTTTACCGTAATCGATACATCATCTCTGGGAATTTCCTCACCGTCTATTTCCACATTCAACTCTCTTAAGATGGATAATGTGAAACCTCTGTAATACTGTGCTTTTATTTTGAATGAAAAACCTTTGTCACAGGTTGTAAATCCATTCGGATCGTAATACTGTCTTGCAGCCATAATATCCTCCTAGAAGAAATATTCTTTTCCCGATTCTGCTGATTTGTAGATACCTTCAAGAATCTGTGTTACAACAAATGCCTGTTCCGGTTTTACAAGCGGTTCTTTATCGTTAAGGATTGCATCCAACCACTGATCAGCTTCTCTTACAGCTTCCATCTGAACAGCCTCTCCGTCGAAGAAGTCAACTACAGGTTTTTCGGAAACGTTTTTCTGCATTAACTGGTTATGTTCAACCATGTTGAAGATAACTTCGCTTTCAGGGTAGCTTCCGCCATGGTGAATTTCCGCACCGCCCTTTGTACCGCAGATTGTTGTTGATGCTTCTTTTGAAATGAGTACGTTAAGTGCCCATGAAGCTTCCAAGAAGATTGTTGCACCGTTTTTCATCTTAACAAGACCGAATGCAGAATCTTCCACTTCAAATGTCTTAGGATCCCATGGTCCGAATACGTTTCCTTCAGGACCGTGTTCGTCACGACCGAGTTTGTAGAATACCTGACCCGAAACCGAAAGCGGTTCGTAGTTGTCCATCATCCAAAGTGTGATATCAAGTGCGTGTGTTCCTATGTCAATAAGAGGTCCGCCACCCTGAAGTGCTTTGTTAGGGAAAACGCCCCATGTAGGAACCGCTCTTCTTCTGAGTGCGTGTGCTTTTGCGAAGTAGATTTCACCGAGTTCACCCGCTTCACATGAATCATGAAGAAGTGTCGTATCTTCTCTGAAACGGTTCTGATAACCGATTGTAAATTTCTTGCCTGATTTTTTCCAAGCGTCAATCATTTTCTTTGCATCCTCTGTGCAATGTGCCATAGGTTTTTCGCAAAGAACGTTTTTACCTGCTTCAAATGCAGCTACGGTAATCGGGCAATGCGCAACGTTTGGTGTGAGTACATGAACAGTATCAAATTCTATGCTCTTGTCTGCAAGCATTTCTTTGTAATCTGTGTAAACTCTTGCACCTTCAATGCCGTATTCCGCTGCCGCTTTCTGTGCTCTTTCCGGAATGATGTCGCAAAATGCAACCATTTCTGCACGGTCTGCGTGTTTTTTAAGTGCCGGGAAGTGTTTTTGTCTTGCGATTCCGCCACATCCTACGATAGCTATTCTTACTTTTTTACTCATATTTTGTTCCCTTTCTTTGTGTTAAGTCTTTTTTACTCCAATATATTTAATTCACAGCCCTTTTAAGGCTCCGGAATTCAGATAACAAATTGTTCCAAATATCTTTTGCTTAAAATAAGAGATTTTTCAACTTTTTCTTTACTTCCTTCAAAAGCTTTGTCTTCAATCTCAATGCAGGTATATCCATCAAATCTTATGTCTGTAAGGGCTGATACATATTTACCCCAATCCACATCTCCGAGACCCGGAAGCTTCGGTGACATGAAATCAAGAGGATATGCCATTACGCCGCATTCTTCCAATTTATTTTTATAAAGCTTGATGTCTTTGTAATGAACGTGGAAAATCTTATCCGCAAATTCATAAATTGGTTTGATATAATCTATCATCTGCCATACAAAGTGAGATGGGTCATAATTTATACCTAAATTTTTGCTCGGTAATATTTCGAAAACCTTTCTCCAAATAACCGGTGTTGTCATAAGGTTTTGTCCACCCGGCCACTGGTCCGGACCGAATAACATCGGACAGTTTTCAATTGCAACCTTAACATTTAATTCTTCGGCAAGTTTAATGATAGGCGGCCAAACTTCTTTAACAAGTTCTAAGTTTTCCTCAACTGTTTTTGTCTGGTCTCTTCCTATGAAAGTTGTAACCATTCCGATGCCTAATTTTGCACTTGCTTTAATTACGTTTTTTAAGTGTTCAACCGCTGCATTTCTTTTTTCAAGATCTCCGTCCATGGTGTTCGGATAAAATGCAAGGGATGAAATTTCTACATTTTTTTCTTTGCAATAATCCTTGATGTGATTTGCATATGCATCGTCTTCCAAGGCCTTTTCGGCATCAACATGAGTTACGCCTGCATATCTGCGCTCTGCTTTACCCATAGGCCAGCTTGCAACTTCTACGCATTCGAAGCCCTTTGCACTTGCAAAATCAATCATCTCTTCGAAAGAATAATCTTCCATTATTGCACTGACGAATCCTAATTTCACGTTCTTTCCTCCTCTTTGAACTAATTAATAAAACTCCTTATCAAAAATTATAGTTTTTTATAAAAGCTAAAATAATTATTTTCTTAGTCCTAGATTGTTACGATTTTATATTTTATAAAGATAAACAAAAACAGAGAGAGCAAAAATCATCATGTGATTTTTGCTCTCTCTTAATATAATCCCTTATAGTTTAAAACAAATCTTTAATTTGCCATTAGTCTATTGTTATACTCTCAAGAATTGCTGTTACTACATCGCTTGTTTCGTCGATCTCACCCGATGTGAACGCAAATGTTACAACAATTGTTTGGTCTGCATTGTAAAATGTTGCAATAGGAACACCAAGCGATTCGCCCGTATATCCTTCCCATGTTTCACCGTTTACCTGAATGCTTGTATCTTCAACATTATCGTAAAAATCTTTTGAATCCATATAAATGGTGTCTTCATCATAATAGTAGATGTTTACGGAATCAGCCGAAAACAGTTTTGTTAAATCTTCAATATCATCTGTTCTGTAGAACTGTAATCTTGTATCGTCGATTTCATCGTCATCCGAGAAAAGATCGGTTACAGGGCTGTTTGACCAACCATCAGGGCAAATTGCGCTGATTTTTCCTGTGTCGATTACTTCGCCTTTTACACCGCCGTCTCCTGAGCCGCCTTTATCGCAAGCTACAAGAGAAAAGGTAAATACAAGGCAAAGGATTATAGGTAATAATCTTTTAATAAACTTCATTCTTTTTTGTCCTCCTGTCCTATACCAAATTTCGGGATTATCTGTCCTTTAATGTTAGCAAGTTAGGGCTTGGTTTACACCATTAAAAAGTATAGTATGCTATTTGACTTTTAATTTTTGAGTTGTACAATAATATGAGAATATTTTTAATGAAATTTACTGCACTGTCAGCTAAAATAAGCTGATATTCAAACACGGAGGTTATATATGAAGAAAATCTTGCTCACCGGCGGCGGCACCGCGGGACACGTTACCCCAAACATAGCGCTTTTGCCGGGACTTAAAGAAAGAGGTTATGAAATAAAGTATGTGGGTTCCTATGACGGAATCGAAAAAAATCTTATAAAATCCCAAGGAATCGAATATGTTGGCATATCATCGGGTAAGCTAAGACGCTATCTTTCCAAGGAAAACCTAACGGATATAGCAAAAGTATTTAAGGGAATAAAGGAAGCAAAGCAAGTAATAAAAGATTACAAACCGGATGTTGTTTTTTCAAAGGGCGGTTTTGTAAGCGTTCCCGTTGTATTGGCTGCAAAAAAATATAAAGTTCCCGTTATTATCCACGAGTCGGATATGACACCGGGCCTTGCAAACAAAATAGCCATTCCGAGAGCGACATATGTTTGCCACAATTTCCCGGAAACCGCAGATTTCCTTCCAAAGGGCAAGGCTGTTTACACAGGTTCCCCAATCAGAGCGGAGTTGCTCGACGGCGATCGTGAAATCGGTCTCGAATTTTGCTGCTTCGACGACAAAAAGCCCGTTATTTTAATCATCGGCGGAAGCTTGGGCGCCGGCGCCATTAACGACATGGTAAGAAAAAGCCTTGATAAACTGCTGCCAAACTTCAATATATGTCATTTATGCGGTAAAGGAAAATTGGACGAAAGCCTGGTGGGCACTCCGGGCTATGTTCAATACGAATATATAAGCAAGGAACTTAAAGATTTATTTGCCATGGCGGATGTTATTATATCCAGAGCCGGGGCAAATGCTATATTTGAATTTCTTGCAATTAAGAAACCAAGTATCTTAATCCCTCTTCCGGCATCACAAAGCAGGGGCGACCAGATATTAAATGCCAAATCCTTTGAAAAACAAGGCTTTGCCAAAGTTATAGACGAAGACGACTTAAGCGTAAACGTGCTTGTAAAGGCCGTTAATGAAGTTTACGAAAATCGTGGGGACTATGTTAAGGCAATAGAAGACGCACCTATTAACAACGCGGTTGATAAAGTTCTTAATCTTATAGATAAGCTGGCATCAAAATAAATAGGAGGTTTTTGTTTTGGCAGAAGCTAAATTAAACAAATTCGGAAATATGGTATGCCAATGCGGTAGCCACAATATAGATTGCAAAACGGTATTTTCGGGCATAGGTTATCGCAGCATGAAAGGCATGGGCTACGACTACGAGCTCATTATGTTTTGCAAAGACTGTAAAAAAGAATATATAATAGGTTATTTAAATGATAAAGAGGCCTTTAGTGAACCTAAAGACCTCTGATATCCTCTGCCATTTTTTTAAGTTCTTCGGCATCTGCTTCCTTAGGTGCCCAAAGTTTTAAGGCATTGTCGCCTTTATATCTCGGAATCAAATGCATGTGAAAATGGAAAACCGTCTGTCCGGCGCATTCTTCGTTGTTTTGAATGATGTTAAAGCCGTCGCATTTAAAATAGTCTTTCATTTTTACAGACATTTTGTGGGCTAATTTAAAAACTTTTCCCGCTGTTTCTTCCTCAATATCGTATAAATTTCTGAAATGATTCTTCGGCAATATAAGAGCATGTCCCTTTGTAGCCGGGGAAAGATCGAATATTACTCTAAAATCATCATCTTCAAAAAGAGTATTTGAAGGAATCTCTCCGTTTGCTATTTTACAAAAAATACAATTATCGTCTTTCATTTTTTGACCTCTCCTTATTATTTAAAACTTAAAAAGCTGATCCAACATTCTAATGCCGTTAAAATTACCCTTCGCCTTCATCTCGCCGCTGTTAAAAGCATGTTGGAATGTAAGTTTACCATGAACTATATCATCCAAAGTATCTTTTGAAAGTCTCATGATAATATCGGCCGGATGCTTTTCGTATCTGCATTCGATAACTTTGTTTTCAATATAGATATAGAGAAATTTCTTTTCGTCCTCTATTTCTATCTGATAGTCGGCAGTGTAATTGCCCGTAGGTTTAAAATTGTTTAAGAAGAAAGGAACAAATCCTTTGTTATCGGAATTTTGCTGTGTTTCAAGCATTCCTTTAAACATACTTGTGAGTTCTTCTATATCTTCTTTTTGAGTCTTAACGTAATCATCATCGGAAACATATTTTGAAAGCTGGTCGCTTTCTTCCGGTGTAAGATGAACAGACTCTCTGATTGCGGATTTTTTGATGCTGTTGCTTGTTGGAAGCACAACTCTTTTTTGAGATATATATCTGTAAAGGTTTTCCGTTTCGGCTTCGATTATTTTCGTATATCCTTCGTTTAAATCAAAGCCCAAAGCATCTTTAACATAAGCCGCAATACTGCCGCATACGTTTCCGCCAATCAGCTCCCAAGAAGTCTTTAAGTGAGTTAAAGCCTCTTGTTCACCGTAAGTTGTGGCAATAACAACAGGCAGCATATATATACTTTTTAGGCGTTCTTTATCACCGTATAACCAGCAAGCATCAAGAAATTGCTGCATAAGTCCGCCTATGCCGAACCATTCAACGTTTACCGCCAAAATACAACCGTTTGCTTCCTTTAATGTCTGAGGAAGAGTT
Organism: Lachnospiraceae bacterium; assembly: GCA_015057825.1. GTDB lineage: Bacteria > Bacillota > Clostridia > Lachnospirales > Lachnospiraceae > RUG12871. The sequence continues at coordinate 11,026 of SVDN01000029.1, read as the reverse complement.
GCTATTGCATTTTTGGTCTCGTAAAGATTGTATCTTGCTACATTAACATTTAATTCTTCCAGTACTTTTTCAATTTTTTCAATAACATTAAGTGTGGGATCTTCTATAAGACCTCTGCCACCATAGTAGATATTGATGTTCATTGCTTAACCTTTCCTCCCAAAAAATGATATTCGCCCTTTAGTGGGAATAAGCGTAATTGCAAGTACAACTCCAAGAATAAATCCCATAACATGAGCAACCACATCTATTCCCGGCGTTGCGTAATTATCATAGAATATCAAAGCGATAATAATAATATATCTGAAATCAAATTTTCCTCTGGGCTTTGTTTTAAATATTACAACCGCAAAGGCGCCGATAAGTCCAAAAATCGCACCGCTTGCTCCCGCGCTGATAACCTGCTCGTTGTTGAAATAATAGTAAAAGCAGGAAACTATGCTTGCGCCTATACCCGTAAGGAAATATGTTATAAACAACCATTTTGTTCCTATAAGCTTTTCGAGCTGCGAGCCCACTATTATCAAACTTATAAGATTGTTTATAAGATGAAGGGATCCGAAATGAAGGAACATACAGGTTACAAGTCTGTATACCTCCCCTTTGTTTATGATATAGTCCGCATAAGCGGCGCCGTGGTCCAGCATAAACTGTAAATCCCCGGTGGAGCCGATCAGGCTGAATATTATAAACACAAGAGCATTGGCAATCATAAGCGAAACCGTTGCAAAAGGAAAATTTCTTTTTGCTTCTATCTTTGCTTCTTTTTTAAGTCTGTCTTGCTCCACAAAGATAGCATTTATCAAGTTTTTCATTCCCAGATAGTCGTCAGGTTGGTTTTCAAAAACGATAATACGCTTAACCAACATATCCACAATCCAAAAATTGATGTTTGATTCGGCAATATGTCTGTCTCTGTCCATGTTGTCGGACAGTACCAAAAAAAACACCTCAACATCCGTAATATTCTTTATTAAATAGTGATTAATAACTCTTTCTTTGTATTCTTCCAGTTGCTCACCGCTTACTTCGTTTCCGTAAAAATTTTCCACAAAAACGACGATTTGCACTTTACCACCCTTCTCCCTAACAAGGGAAAGGCAGTATTTCGGCGGCTCTTCTCTGAATTTTAAAAAGCCCTGAGCGAAAAAGGAAAGAGTCAGACTTGTTAAAAATTCCATATTATCTCGGATCAAACTGCTCAAAAATAATTACTGCATCATCTCTTTCGGCAATTTCTTGTTCTTCCTTAGATTTTATTGTCCAGTTAAATTCAATAACATGATAAAGACCCTTGCAAAGCCTTAAGCTTAGAGCATTTCTGTCCGCGAAAGCATAGGCTATAAAATCCGGTCTTGCAAGGAAGTTAAGCAAAAGCTGCTTAACCGTGGTGTCGATAATCGGTGAGATATTCTCGCCGTGTTTTATAAGTCTGCCCGCAAGCTGACCTTTGACTACCCTTGGTCTGTTGGAATTAATCCACATCAAAATACGGGGATCGAAGGATTCTATCATATAAGGACCTTTATATTTATCAAGAAGCTTAAAAGTTCTTACGCAAAGCTTCTTATACATGTTAAACGAAGGTTTGAGTTCGATAAGAAGAGGAACTTGCCCATCAACAAGTTTTAAAACATTCTCAAGATACGGCACTTTTTCGTCGGTTCCTTCCAATCGGAGATTGTCTATGTCCGCTGTTGTTGCGCTTTCCACAAGCATGTTTTTGCCCGTTGTACGAAGCAAATTGTCATCATGCATTACAACAAGACGTCCGTCTTTGCTGATGTGAACATCAAGTTCTATGCCAAATCCGTTATCAATGGCTCTTTTGAATGCTTCCATGGAATTTTCCGGAATGCCGCCCTGTTTGTTGTGATAGCCTCTGTGAGCATATCTAAAGCGGGTAAAAAACTCCATTTTTTTCTTTTTACCCTTGCCGGGATAAAGAACAAAAAGCCATACAATAAAGAAACCGCAAATAAACCAGAAAAAATGTTTTATCGTCTTCATACTACACCTCAAACCTTTAGGATTTGCAAAGAAATCCCAACCTTAAGACAATTCTATCATTTTTGGGCTTAAATAACAATTTTTTAATTAAAAAAATTCGTAGGCGAGATTGGCAAAAGAAACATCGTCACCCGGAGATAATTTGGCTTTTTTATAGGGTTCCAGTCTTTTGGAATTTACAAAAGTTCCGTTTTTTGAGTTCATGTCTTCGATATAATATTTTTTTCCGTCAAAAGTTATAACCGCATGGAAACGGCTGATAACCTGACTTTCAAGCTTTAAATCCACATCTCCCCCGTTCTTTCCTATAATAAAGGGAAACTTGCTTATTTCATATTTTTCTTTATCATTTCCTATTCTGGATAGTTTCTTAAAAATATTTAAATTCGGCAGCTTCCCGGTTTCAAATTTTTCTTCCGATTCTGCGGAATTTTGCCTTATTTCATCAAATAATTCCTCATCTAACTTAAACTCGGCAAGAAAATTATCACTGCTATTGTCTTCTTCATCATAAGCCGTCTCAGGCTTAACGGACTCTTCTTTCTCTTCTGCATAATTTGTGGATTGTCTTAAAATTCTTTCCAGCAAAATATCCATACAAAAGTTATCTTTAAGCGTCAGCTCCTGCAAATCATAGCCCAGGTAAATGCTTTCTTGGTCTTCATGATTCACTCTCGATAATATAAACTGAAAAATCTCCCTCAAATCCGCCATGAAGTCGCGACTGTTTTCCGGATATATGCAAAATTCAAACTCTTTTGTAGCCGGATTGTAAAAACAAGTTTCCTTCGACAAATATATACTATCTTCTTTTAGCAAGTGTTCCCTTAAAGCAATCATTGTCTTGTTTAAATCAATAACGAAATTTTTAAGACTTTCAACGTTAAAGGCTTGATAATTAAAGTATTTTTCCATGCTTTGTCTTGCATTAATCACATATTTATATTTGAAAGAATCGTCTATGTCTTCGATTTCCAGCTTTAGTGCTCCGGGTATTTTATTTCTCATAAGCATCTTTTCCGCAAAACCCGGACTTAATCCTTCCTCGCTTATTATCATATAATTATTATTAATTTCATTTACATAGTTTACTGTCATAAGACCGACCTAAGTATATCCTTTCTTCCGTCAAGATTGGTTTGCTTAACCTCTACTTCTATCTCTCCCAAAACTTTTTCCATAATTTTTCTAATATATTTAAAAGGGATGCTATACTTGCAATGTACTTTAACAACTGCCTCTTCAGTCGATCGATTATAAACTACGCTTGCTAAATCCATTGTCATTAGTCCGCTTGAAAGTTTATCCTTTAGAATTTCCCTGCCTGTTCCTTCATCGGTGTACTCAAAGGCAGTTTTTACCGCCACAGCCTTTATATAGGCTGCATCTCTTAAATACAATCCGGTAAATAATACACCTACCAAAAGAACAAATATCAACGGGACTATAATAGCGGCTTCTATAGTATAGCTTCCCCTTAAACATCCTAAATCAGACTTGCCAAATATCCTGTTAAGATAAAGGGCAAAAAAGCCATTGTTTCTTTTCTTTTTTTCTTTCTTGTTATCCATAAAATTATTCCTACAAGGGCCGCTGCCAAAAACGCAATAAATAATATTTCCAAATTTCTTTCAAACCCTACGTACAAGCCCGCAACAGCCATAACCATTCCGTCTCCCGCACCTATGGCGCCTGCGCTTATTTTTGCAACGACTATAAATAACACCCCTATAAGTATCCCTCCTATATAAGAAAAAATACTTATTTCTCTTCCGCTCAGCTTGCTCACAATAAGTAAGACAATCGCGCAGACGGCAAATATCCCACATAGCTTTGACGATACTTGTTTCGTTTTTATATCAAACATCGCCACAATAAACAAAAATACCAACAAAAGTGTTTTTTCTACTAATTCCAGCATCTACTGCATTTTCCCCTTTCTCCCACTTCAGAGATTTTAATACCGGTTACACTTCGTTTTAAACCGGAGCATTTTATGCTTGTATGATATCTGTCTCCCGTTTCGGTAATATATAAAACACCGGCATATTTTGCTCTTTTTCCGCACTTTTCACATGGACTGTATTTTCCTCCATAGCTGTTTCTTAAATCTTTTACTTCTTCATATGTTGTTGTTTCTATGGAAAGCTTAATATGTGTACATCCCGGAATTTTGTGATAGACCGTCCCGGTTTCAGTTACATATACAATTTGCTCATCTGTGGATTCGTTTATTTTTGCCCCTACCCAAGCTCTGCTTTTACAGTGCTCATAGACATCGATGCTAAAAGCATCTCCGGGAAAATAAGGAAATTTCCACTTGTAATGATCCGATAGATAAACTTCATCCGTAAGGCTTGCAAAAGTCGTATACCTGGACATGCTTCTTACTTTATTGTCCAATTCTATCTGTGAACCAAGTTCCGACTTTGTTAAGCTAATAAAGCTTAAAAAAGTAATTGCAAAAAACAAGAATATAGGTATTACTATCGAAGCCTCTATCGTCAGAGAAGCGCTTCGGGTGCGAAACTCTACCCTTTTTATATCAGAGGGTGATTGTAGTATATTTATATCCGGTGCTTGGAGAGCGCATTTTTCATTTGGGTTTGTAGTGTTAATGTGTTTAAAAAGGGCAGATTTTCGCACCCGATTAATAACTATATGATTGTGTAATAGTCTTTTCATATTTACTTCCCGCCTGTTTTTCTATCAGTTTCTTTACAAATCCAAATGCCGAAAAAGGCATATTGCTTTCAAAGCGTGCATTTACCGTTAATCCTGTTATTGCTCCCGACATCATAAACACAGTTTCTTCTTTCTTTTGAATATTCATCTGTATAATATCCAAAGCATTAAATGCGGTTTTTGTAAGGTTTTTTGTAGCTATCAACATTGAAAGATATTCCTTGTAGCTTAGACCTTTTTCTTCTTTTATTCCCCCTGCTGCCTCTACGGTATCCGAAAAACTGAAAATTGAACTTACACTTGTTTGCCATTCGTCGGCAGTCTTTAATAAACTTACCTTATCTCCCGCAAGCAAAGCCTTTACATCTGCCTGCGATTCGGCGTATGACCACAAAGCCAGCAACAAATACTCAATTGGTTTTTCCAACTCCGGATTTAATATAACCGCGGAAATCGTTAAAGCCACCGCTTCGGCTTCTGCTTGTTTTTGCTTATCCGTCAACAGATATGCAAAATCCAAACCTTGCCTCATTAAAGATAAGGATCTTACAACCGACGCCAAATTTGCCTTATCGCTGTCTTTTCCGGCAAAGATATACTCCATCTCATAATCCAAAGGATTATCTTCCTTGTGTTCATCCGTAAAACATGCAAAGTTATTGCTGTAATACACTGACATTTCGGCTTTTTCAAGCAAACCCGCACCATTATCTTTGTCATTGTATGCTATTTCTGACGGAAGATTACTTTGATCCACACACTTTTTAGATAACGCAGACTCGTCCGTAACAAATAACAAACTTCCGGAATCAACCAAATCTTTTACCCAATCCAACAGATTTTTTGTCTTTTGATAATCTTCGTTTTCCTCAAAGCCCTCATCCGCAAAACTTGATTCCACGTCATTGCTTGCCGTATTCACTGTATTCATGTTCTCAAGCAATTTGCTTGCGGCTTCTTTGGGTGCGGAATATTTAATATATTCACAAGCCTGTTCAATAAAAGCTTTTGCGCCGTAATCAGTAATATAGTTAGCTTCCGTTATTTCCACATTTTTGCTTTTTGCTTTCAAAAGATTGTAATTCTTGTAAAAAACAGAATGAGGATCCAAATTAAAATTACAGTAGTCTTTTATCTTTCCGCATATTTCCTCGTCGGTTTTATAAAAAGCCATTATTCCGTAGTCTTCGTACATGCTTGCAATATACTCCGAAAACAAGGCATCCTCCGCCATAAATGTCGCTTCACTGAGTCTGGCCGATAGCGATACATCCCTGGCAGACTCGATGATTAAGCCTAAAACAGCCATAATAATTGTCAAACTTAAGCTTAAATAAATTGTTATACTTCCATTAAAGTTTTTTTCCATTAGAGTGTGTTGATTTCTTTTGTGATATTTCCGAAAATGCTTTTTGCTATTGTTGTTAACTGACTTTTAAAAATTACTATTAATCCTACAATTACCAGCAAAATCAGTATTACTTCAACAACACCTATTCCATCGTCGTTTTTCAGTTCGTCCAAAACTTTTACCTTGGCTCTGAATAATTTTTCCTCGATTTTTTCTTTCAATTTTTTCATTTTCATTTCCTTCCTTTTTGTTTATTTTCATTCTGTAAATACAGAAAGAATCTACAAATCCATAGACATCAATGCCGGAACTATTACTATTATTACAACCACCATCATCATAAGAATCATCGGAAACAGTAATTTGGTTCCGCACTTTTCGCCTTTTTGCCTGATTCTTCGCTTTTTGTCTCTAATGGCTTGCTCCGCCTCCAAACGCAGGCTTCTTGAAAGACCCGCATTTCCCTTTAATAGGTTTTGCTCCAGCAAATTGCCCAGTTTTATGTAAGAATGAATATTGCACCTTTTACCAAAGGCCAAATATTCCGCACCTTCAGGCTCACCGTTTTTTATTTTGTTGTAACTAAAGCGCATTTCTTTGTAAGCAAAATGATTTAAAAGACCGGATTTCTCTCCATCGGCAAGAACTCTGAACCAAGCAGACAAAAGAGTCAGCCCGGCTTCGTTAAGCAAGGCAAGCTTACTGACTATTTCGGGGTAGTCATCCAACATCTCTTCATTGCGTTTTTTTAATTTGCTATCCAATGTCTTTTTGTATAAAAGCGGAGCCAGAACCGCTCCCAAAATGCAAAGAACTATATAGTATCTTCCATCGTGACTTGCTACATTCGTATATTTCAGGCTGTTTCCTTCTATTTCATTCGGAAGCTCTATTGCTTCTTTTGTCTTATCCTCGCCTTCTACGAACTTTTGCAAAGATTTTTGAATTTGCTCAAAAAATGACAAGTTTTGCGGAACAATTCTTATAGGAATCTCATAGGATTTGAAATAATCATTGCATTCCATATTTGCGGTCAATACACTAATGTATTCCTCATGGTCTTCAAAGTCCGCTATTACCTCACCGCTGTAGTCAATAAGACCTTCTTGTCCGTCAAATTCCCAAGAAATTTTTACAAGACCTATGCTGTCGGGCAGGTTTACTTTTGTCATGACTTCATCAAGACTCTCCCCTTCCGCCGGCATTTTTTCCAATAATTCATTGTAAGTTTCTTCAAAAAGCTCTTCCGTTTCTTCTTTCGTAAGCTCTCTTTCCGCTAACTCCAATTCTATTGTTTGAGCATCTTGCCCCCGTGATTCCACCGAAACATTTACAATACTTTCTCCTTCACCCGGGCTTGCTCGCCGAACCTCAAAAAGAGGAGTGCTTCCATTTATTAATTCATTTGTTGATACAAAAAGCCCCAACAATGCAAAGAAGAATACAATCGCAAATCCCAAAGCTATTTTTTTAATGTCAAACCAATACTTTATCTCATCCGTATTCTCAACAACATACAGCTCCTTTAGTTTTTTATCCGTAAGTGCATCCTTCGGCCCTCTTTCCTTCAATCTTTTTATAAAAGACAGCCTTGATGTTTTATCATGCAAAAACATCGCGACTCCGTATAACTTATGTAGTTTATGTTCGCTTAAATCCAGCTTTTCCAATCGATCACTCTTGTATTTCTTGCTTTTAAGCAACAAAATCAGCGAAACAAACACAATTGCCAAATATAAAATAATCATCTTATACCTCTATCCTTACTATCCTTTTTCCCAAAAAATATGCAAATATGTAAATTCCAAGGCAGACCGTCATAATAATTACCCCGGTTATATTTCCGTATAATGTTTCAATCAATCCTCCGGTAGAAATATTTACGTAGAGAATTATCAAAAGCGGCATAAAATTCATTATTTTTTGCTCAAATTTTTTCGCGCTGATTATGGTATTAATCTCGCTTTTTATATCCGCCTTATCGCTTATTTCGTTTGCGGTTGTGGATATGATTTTCACCAAATCTCCCCCGCACCTTTTGGCTATGGAGAAAACCTCGTTAAAAGTTTTTACTTCATCTATTTGAGTTTTATTGGCAAGCTCACTTAAACATTGTTCCAAAGGGATATTTAAATTTATATTGTTTATAATTAACTTCAATTCTCTGCAAATATAGGACTTTTCCCCATAGAGATTTATCATTTCATTGTAGGCATGAACAAAGCTGTTTTCTATGGAATAGCCTGCCTGAAGCGCCGCACTTGACGCCAATATGGCATCCTTAAATTGCATTTCAAAGTCTCTTTTGCGTTTTTCGCTTAAAGCTTTTCTTTTGTTTTTCATGTAAAAAATTCCGATCGGAATCATAAAAGCTATTGCTATCACGCTTTTGTAAAACAAAAATGCAAAAAGGCACATAATACAAAATGCAATCAGAGCGTATTTTATTTTTTCTTTTTTCGAAAACACATATGTTTCGTAATTTATTTCCATTATCCTTCTCCGTAGATCCTTAGTTTTTTATCGTTTACAAGCGCTTTTCCCGTAGCTTTCAATCCATCATTGTATGTAAAAAGCGGATTTATCACTATTTCACCATCCTTCATTCCCTCTATTTCATCTATCTCCAACACTTTTCTGCTCTTATCTTTCATCCTTCCCAGATGAACAATAATATCTATTGCCGAAGCAATTTGCGATTTCACCGCAGCCAGAGGTATATCGGAGCCCATTAGCACCATAGTCTCAATTCTGGTCAACATATCTGCGGGGCTGTTAGCATGGCCGGTGGACAAGCTTCCATCATGTCCCGTATTCATAGCCTGCAACATATCAAGAGCTTCCGCTCCTCTTATTTCGCCCACAATTATCCTGTCCGGGCGCATTCTTAAAGAGCTCTTTATCAAATCTCTTATTGTTATTTCATTTTTACCTTCTGTATTTGCCTGACGAACTTCTAAGCTTACCAGATTATCGTTGTTTAAGATTTTCAATTCTGCCGAATCTTCGATAGTTATTATTCTTTCTTCCCTCGGAATATAATTTGAAAGAATATTGAGAAATGTTGTTTTGCCGGATCCCGTCGATCCGCTTACGAAAATGTTGTAACCGCTGACAACCAACTTTTTTAAAAACAGTGCAGCTTCCCTTGTGATTGAGCCGACGCTTAACAGATAGTCCATATCTATAGCATTGTTTAAAAATTTTCTGATTGTGACCACCGGCCCGTTTATTGCTATAGGGTCCAATACCACATTTACGCGATCTCCCCCGGGAAGCCTTGTATCAACAATGGGCGTGACGTCGTTTACTCGCCTGTTGGCTTTTGCAACAATTATCTGAATAATATCCGTCAACTTCTCCTTAGATGAGAAGCGTTCATTGCTTTTTACAATCTTTCCGTCTTTTTCGATAAATATATTATCGGGACCGTTAATCATTATTTCCGTTATGCTTTCATCTTCTATAAGCTTTTGTAATACATCAAGTCCCCTTATGGAATCAAAAATGCTTTTTGATATTTCGAAACGTTTATTGACCGATATTTTCTTTCCCGCATAATATTGCGAGACAACATCCACAATTAGGGACTTAAGCTCGTCATCGCTTATGGTTGCTTCTGCATTGATTTTTTCAACTACCAGTTTTCTTATGTGTTCAAATTCCATGTCTTGTTTTCTTCAAACCCTTTCACAATAGTATCCGCAAACAAACCGAATTCACTGTTTGAAAGATGCTCGATATTGCAGCTTACAAAGGAATTCTCAAAGCTTGATAAATCCCCACTGACTATCTTTTCTTCAAGAAAAGCAAAGTTTTCCTGCACATAGCTTTTTTTAAAATCCTCTAATTTTGCCTTGGAAATCTTATCGTTTTTAACAGGCATCAATACATAATCACAATAGTCAAGAAGTTTACAGATTTCACAAATATCGCTTCCCAAATCGATTACAAAATATTTGTAATCCCCATTATTCTTTAAAGCTTCCAAAAACTCTATCATCTCACTTGCGTCCGTCTTTCTTATATCCTCTTTGTTTGCGGGAGGAAAAATATAATCCAATCCGTCCCAGCTGCTTACGGATGCAAGAAAACGCATGGCAAGATGTTGTGAGCCTTGTTTGTAATAAAAAAGCAAATCCGATATGTTATTTGAATGTTCATTTGGAAATATTTCCGAAAGTGCCGAGTACTCCTCAAAATTCAGGTAAAGCACCGAATTGTTATCCGAAAGACTCTTTGCAAGAACTATAGAAAAAATCGTTTTCAAACAGCGATTTATTGGTGAATATATGCCGATTATTTTTGTTTTGTTAAGCTTTCCATCCTCATGCATATGGTTTTGACCTTCTTTTTCGCAGGCCGCAGCTATTTCACAAAATATATCGTTTGCAGACTGAAATCTGTTTATATAATCAAACCCCGGCTTGGGATTTGTGGGGATTGATTCGTAAAGTACAAATTTCATCTTCGCATCAATGGATTCTTCTTTTTCCAGAAGCAAAATATCGATGTTTTCTTTGGATGAAAATTCACGCAACTTATTTATGTCCGTATAAATCTTGACATCATAGGGCAAATTTGACTTCTTTGAGACATAATTACCCCAGGAAGATGCATACTCTTCATCCTCAGAGAAAACAACAAAAATACTCTTTGTCATAATCTTCCTCGCTTATTTAATTTTTTTAGGTAATTGCTTTTGAATTTCCTGAACCCAAGCTCTGAAAAAAGCCTTTCGGATTCGGAAAATCTTAATTGAAATTCCAGAATAATTCATGAACAAAAAATGTTCTCTTAAGATGTTGACGATTATAAACTCTCAGACGTTTTTTTGTCAAGCGTTTCTTTTGTATTAATTTTGTACAATATTTTTAAAAGCATTAAAAAAGCCTGTATTCTCTGATATGTACCCAGAATCCTGGACACATATTTATGAACTAGGCGGAACACATGGATGCTATCCTGTATTGTACAGGT
>SVDN01000028.1 GCA_015057825.1 Lachnospiraceae bacterium | reverse complement strand
GATCCTACATTCCGTGTTTCAACTAACGAAGAAACAGGTCAGACAATCATCGCCGGAATGGGCGAGCTCCACCTTGAAATCATCGTTGACAGACTTCTTCGTGAATTTAAAGTAGAAGCAAACGTTGGCGCTCCTCAGGTTGCTTATAAAGAAACATTCACAAAGACAGTTGAAGTTGACAGCAAATATGCAAAACAGTCAGGTGGTCGTGGTCAGTACGGTCATTGTAAAGTTAGATTTGAGCCTATGGATGCCAATGCTGAAAAGACATTCGAGTTCGCATCCGAAATCGTCGGTGGTGCTATTCCTAAGGAATATATCCCGGCAGTCGGAGAAGGTATCGAAGAAGCAGCTAAGGCAGGTATCCTTGCAGGTTTCCCTGTACTTGGTATCAAAGCTACCGTATTCGATGGTTCATACCATGAAGTCGATTCATCAGAAATGGCTTTCCACATCGCAGGTTCCATGGCATTCAAAGAAGCTATGCAGAAAGGTAACTCAGTACTTCTTGAGCCTATCATGAAAGTCGAAGTTACAATGCCTGAAGAATATATGGGCGATGTTATCGGCGATATCAACTCACGTCGTGGACGTATCGAGGGTATGGAAGATATCGGTGGTGGTAAGATGGTTAAAGGCTATGTACCACTTAGCGAAATGTTCGGTTACTCAACAGATCTTCGTTCAAGAACACAGGGTCGTGGTAACTACTCAATGTTCTTCGAGAGATACGAGCAGGTACCTAAGTCAGTTCAGGAAAAGATTATCGCAAGCCGTGCTAAATAAGCATGTTTAAATAAAAAAAACTTGAAATTAGGGGCAATATGAAATATAATCATTATTAGCCTATATAAACTTCCGGGTATCGAAAAACGGAAGAAATGGCCCAATAAGGGGCGAAATTTAAGGAGGATTTACAAAAATGGCAAAAGCTAAGTTTGAAAGAACAAAACCACATTGTAATATTGGTACAATCGGTCACGTTGACCACGGTAAAACAACATTAACAGCAGCAATCACAAAAACACTTAACGCTCGTTTAGGTACAGGTGAAGCAGTTGCTTTCGAGAATATCGATAAAGCACCTGAAGAAAGAGAAAGAGGTATCACAATCTCTACAGCTCACGTTGAATATGAGACAGAAAAACGTCACTACGCTCACGTTGACTGCCCGGGACATGCTGACTACGTTAAAAACATGATCACAGGTGCAGCTCAGATGGATGGTGCTATCCTCGTTGTAGCAGCTACTGACGGTGTTATGGCTCAGACAAAAGAGCACATCCTTCTTTCACGTCAGGTAGGTGTTCCTTACATCGTAGTATTCATGAACAAATGTGATATGGTTGACGATCCTGAACTTCTTGAATTAGTAGAAATGGACATCAGAGAATTACTTAACGAATATGAATTCCCTGGCGATGATACACCAATCATCCAGGGTTCAGCTCTTAAAGCTCTTGAAGATCCAAACAGCGAATGGGGTGACAAGATTCTTGAACTCATGAAAGCTGTTGACGATTATATTCCGGATCCACAGAGAGAAACAGACAAACCTTTCCTTATGCCTGTAGAAGACGTATTCACAATCACAGGTCGTGGTACTGTTGCAACAGGTAGAGTAGAACGTGGTGTACTTCACGTAAACGAAGAAGTAGAAGTTGTTGGTATTCATGATGAGCCACTTAAAACTACTGTAACAGGTATCGAAATGTTCAGAAAACTCCTTGACGAAGGTCAGGCAGGTGATAACATCGGTGCATTACTTCGTGGTGTTAAGAGAGAAGACATCCAGAGAGGACAGGTTATTGTTAAACCGGGTTCAATCACATGTCATACAAACTTTACAGCTCAGGTTTACGTATTAACAAAAGATGAAGGTGGTCGTCATACTCCATTCTTCAACAACTATCGTCCACAGTTCTACTTCAGAACAACAGACGTAACAGGTGTTTGCCAGTTACCTGAAGGTACAGAAATGTGCATGCCTGGCGATAACGTAGAAATGACTATCGAACTTATCCATCCTGTAGCTATGGAACAGGGTCTTGGTTTCGCTATCCGTGAAGGTGGTAGAACAGTAGGTTCAGGTAAAGTTGCTAAGATTCTTAAATAAGTTACTTTATTCAAATTCTTTATAATAATATCCGTGCCAAATGGCACGGATATTATATATTTAAACATTTTTTAATGTGTCGGATTCCGCGAATTCTGCGGAGAAAATTCCTAGTTTAAATTGTGCACCGCTAGTTATTGAGGGTTTGGGCGGTGTAAGAGTGCATAAGGTGCGTGGCACCGTTAGTTTTTCGTTCGCCGAGCGGTGCAAAAGCAAGTTAGGGGATGTGCTATGTACTTGAGCTTTGTTGTAAAAGCCAGAAGACCTAGCAGACCCAAGAAGCTAATTGTACTCCGTAGGCGTGAGAAAGACTTGACGGAGCAAAAGCAAGTTATGGTTTGTCTTCTGTATGGAGGTTGTGGCTAAGTGTTTGGAGAGCGTAGCAACCGTAGGAAATCAGCAGCACTACGTATATTTTAAAGAAAATATACGTAGCAGAAAGGAAGAAGCCAATGGACAAATTACTGGAAGCACTAATAGAAGAAAAAACTAAACTAGAAGCAACTATTAATAAACTCAAAAACTCTATTTCGAAAGCACCGGATGGGACAGTGCGAGTTGCGAAACAGCGAAATTCATTTCAGTTTTATTTTAATGAAAACATAAAAGTAAACAAAAATGGAAAATACATGCCTAAATCTGAGGAACAAAAGGCTCTAAGAATTCTTGAAAAAGAGTATAACATAAGATATCTTCAAGCATGTGAGGCCAGGCTTTCGGGAGTGAATCGTTTAATTAGCAACGTGAAGAGAAATAACCTCGAAAAAGTACAATTTAAAATGGGTAAAATTAAAAGTGAGTTAATTGAGCCATATGCTGTTGATGATATAACTTATAGAAAAATGTGGGAAGACGTGCAGTTTACCGGAAAAGGTTTTATGGAGAACATGCCTGAAATATATACGGAAAAAGGAGAGCGAGTACGATCCAAATCAGAGAAAATAATTGCGGACAGACTTTATAAAGAAAGAATTCCTTATAGGTACGAGTATCCGATAAAATTAAATGAATATGGAAAAGTATATCCGGACTTTACAATTCTGGACATGAAAAATAGAAAAGAAGTAATATTAGAACATCTTGGCATGATGGATAGGGAAGAGTATGTATCAAAGGCATTAAGAAAGATAGCCTCTTATGAAAGAAGTGGTTTTACTATAGGTGTTGATTTGATATTTACTTATGAAACAAGTTACGAGCCATTTGACGGAAGAGCGCTGGATAGAGCGTTAAAGAATTATGGTTTGATATAGGATATATGACATGATAAGGTAGGAATAATAACAATTATTCCTACCTCTCCGGTATATGTTTCATCATAAAATCCATAAACAATTTCAAAGCCGAATTTTTATTTCCCTTTCTTGTGGCAATCTGGATATAGTGCTGGTCGTTGTTTTTTTGAGGCAGCGGGAATTTTTTAATTAGATTTCCGTCGGTTATTTCGATACGGTCTACGATTATTGAACATTCGTTACCTGTGCGCACCCAAAGCATGGCATCTTTCATGGAATCCGTAAAATGAAACGTAGGTGTAAATCCGCCTTCTTTTTGGCAAATGCGTGTTATTAAATCGACTCCGTATGGGCAGTCATCACTTCCGGATAAAACTATTGTTACATCTTCAAGATCTTTATAGGCTATGCTTTTTTGCTTGGCAAGAAAATGGCCTGAAGGGACAGCTAAGTATGGCTTTATTTCCAGGAAATTTCTTAGGTCAAGTCGCGGCTGATTTAAAAAGTTAAAATCAAAAGACACAACAGCATCCGCATCCTGCTCCAGCACAGCATCCAAAAGGCCGCCGAAAGACCGGGTAAATATATCGAGTTTAATATCGGGATATTTGTTTTCGAAGAATTGAATCAATTGGGAAATGACATCGTCGATAGCAAGATATTCAAGCAGTCCGATGGAAAGTTTTGTCACCTGTCCGTTGTATGTATTTTGCGTGTTTTCAACAGCATTTTTATATTCTTTCATTATTCGGCATAGTTCCCCGTAAAAAACTTCACCGGCAGGGGTGAGTTCCACGCCATGATTTGTTCTGTTTAAAAGCTTAACACCAAGCTCGTTTTCTATAGCGGTGATTTGTCGGCCCATTGAAGGCTGAGTAATATAAACACGGTTTGCTGCTTCTGTTATACTGCGGCATTTAACTACTTCAAGAAAATATTCAAGTTGCGTAATTGTCATAGGCTTATATCCTCCGTTAATTAACCTAAGATAATGATAACAGATACATAGACTAAATTCTACAAATAAAAAATCCCGTAAGATACGGGATTTTTTAAATGATGTGTAATATTTTTAAGTAAGTCTTTTCAAATTATTTGTTGTTTTTTTCTGCTTTTTTTTCTTCTGCCATAGCATCGAAAATGTTCTGTGGATTCCACCAACCTCTTCTGTTGTTGTTTTCTTTGTTTGCCATAATGAGCACCTCCTAAATTAGATGATGATTAAATAACAAGTATCTTTCTATGTTCAAATCATAACACTAAAATTGTACTAAATAAAATACTTTATCTGATTGTGCTCATGCTCAAAAGGGCATGACGAAATGAGACTTACTTTTTGGACTGAATTGCTATATAATATGTAAAAAAGTTGATTTTAAGACAAGATAATAATAATTGAAATTATGAAATACGGTAGGTAATGATATTGTTAATTGCCATAGTTTTAAGCATTTTTCCTTCTGTCATATTGATTTCGAAGTTGAAAAAGAGAAACGATGATATAGATTATAAAAAAAGTTGTAATGCCGCAATCGGAAAAGGAGCACTCAGTGCCCTTTGGATATCGCTTATAAGCGGTGGATTGTTCTTGATAGGGGTAGTTCTGAAGCTGTTTGTGTTTCAAAATATTCCTACTCTTTTGGATAGGGCAATTTATAAGTTTTTGGATTTGGCACTTGTTGAGGAAGTTGTTAAATTTATGCTGGCTAAATCGGTAATATCAAAAACGCAATACAAGCATTCAACAGCGGATATAGTATCATATTTTGTGATAATAGGAGCCATGTTCGGAATACTTGAAACAGCTTTATATGCAATTGGTGAAAGCCCCGGAGTTTTGTTTGCGCGTGCTATTACAATTCCACATGTCGGATATGCATTCATAATGGGGCTGATTTATGCAAAAGGCTGCGAAAAAGGCAAAAAAAGTTATATGGCAGCGGGCTTGATCGTGGCATGGCTGATTCACGGACTGTATGATTTTTCACTAACGCCTGAACTGTACGACATAAGCGAGTCGTGGATGTACTTGCCGTTTGCTTTGGCAGTATTTGATTTTATTGTTTTGATACTTACGATTCGATATTTTTATAAAGATAGAAAGAAGAGACGTGGATTATAAAGAAAGACCGACATATATTGCGAATATATGTCGGCCTTTACAATAGGTTTCAGATTCATGCGCCGCAAACTCTTCGGGTTTAATAAGGTAAGTACATATGCGGAGCCCGTTCGAAATATATTATAATATCTTTGTATTACAGGTTACCAACCGAATCGCTGTTTACCGTAAAGGTAAAATATGTATCCGGGTATGGTTCGTCTTCCAAAGTAAAATGCCACCATTCTTCCGCTAATGGTTTAAATCCGTGATTCATCATGGCTTCTCTTAATATCATACGGTTATTGTATTGCTCTTCGGTAATATTGGTGTAATCCGGGTGGCTAAGTTCGCCAAAATAGTCAAAGGTTCCGCCCATATCCACTTCTTTTTCCGTGGTCATATCAAACAATGTTAAATCCACGGTGCTACCCCTGCTATGTCCCGAATGTTCGGCAATATATCCCTGAGGAAAAAGCACATCTTTTTCAAGCTCAGGGTAGAAATAGCTTTTCATTTTGGTGTCATTTGCATCCAAGGCCCAGCGCATAAAATGATCTACGGCCATTTGAGGACGATAAGCATCGTAAATTTTTAGGCGGTAGCCCTTTGCCACAAGTTCGTCGCTGACTTCTTTAAGTGCGGCTGCGGCTTCTTTGGTAAGAAGAGCTACGGGTTCTTCATAGCCGTCGATGCGTTCACCCACAAAGTTGTAAGTTGAATAATATCTGATTTCCAAAATCGCATCGGGAACAGCTTCGCTTAACAACACAAAGTCCGATGAGTCGTTGGAAAGAGTTCTGCCGTCATCGGCTATGGCTGTGGTCGGTTCGGTTATCTCCGTGGAAGCTGATGTATCCGCGGCGTTGTTTGAACTGCTGTTACAAGCAAGCAGACCCAAACACAATAATGAAGAAGCTAAAATAACAATTATTTTTTTCATTCTTAATCTCCCCTCATGTAATACTTAAAATATGTTAGGCGTTTGTCGGCAAAGGTAAAAGAATAATGCTAATTGCCAACGTTAACGTATTGGTATTATCACATAAATATGTTAAGATATAAAGTATAAATATTTAATAATTCATGAACAAAGCAGGAAAACCACAAATCTTGCCTGCGGGATAACAAGGGGGATATATGACAAAGTTTTTTACAAACAAAACGACTTTAGATGTATTTACATGGCTTGCCGTTATTTTTTCCACAATTCAGGCGGCTATGTGTATCAAGGCGGAAAACTATCTGCTTTCATTTGAACTGTTCGTAAATCTGATATGTGTAATATGTCTTTGGTTAGCATTTGCAAAATTCGAGACAAAGTCGGTAAGAGGTATTATCGGAGCTATACTTATGCTCTTTCTTATTAGGTATGCAACGGTATTTATCGACTATGTCCAAGCCGGCAGCTATAACGGCATAAACGCAATCACGGCGCTTATTACACCGATTCTTATAGCAGTGGTAATGTTTAACCATTTCCTGCTTTCGGCAACTCATCACAGCAGTCCGGGAAAAATGAAGTTTAACCAGATTATGCTTGCCATAATGCTTATTTATATAGTATTGCGTCATATATATATGATATGTTTTACAAAAGAAATGTTTGACAAGCTTTCTTATGTGGTAGCGATATTCTCATTTATTTGCACTTTTGGTGTTATTATCTGCATCGAAGCACAAAATGATGCTTACAGACGAAGAAAAGAAAGCGGAGAATTAACGGAAGAAGATAAAAATTGGAAGAAAAAATAAAGCAAAAGAAATATATCGAATCAAATTTTTAATTTGGAAATATAATTTTTATTAATAATATATGAACAAACAAAAAAGAATCTTCATAAATGGAGGTTCTTTTTTGTATTAAAGGGCCTTTTGCGGGGGTAAAATCGGCAAAAAAACTTAGTTTCGTTTACATTTTATTCCAAGGAATTTCAGCGTTTATCGGGCCTGTTTACAAATTATTCATACATATGTAAATGGATATTAAGATTGTATTCATAATCGTACAACATTACATAATTAACATGAAACGCTCTGAAATGCTGGCAATGTAACGATATGAAAAAGTTTGTAAAACCTAACTCCAAAATATACTAAATATGGCAACATTCACATATGCTTGTATTTACAAGGCTTTAAACGTTCATTAATAATTAAGAAACTGTTTACTTAAAAATAGTTTTTAATTAACAATTTAAAAATATAATAGCATTATAGAAAATATTGTTACTAAAGTACTAATATTTCTATATAGCTATTTAAACCAAATTTGGGGAGAAACAATTAAGAATTTAAGAAAAGAGCAAGTAAACATCTAACAAAGGGGCGTTTGGAAAAGAGATTTGACGCCCAAGGAAAGGGGCACAAGCATATGACAAAGATGAAATCTATTTTATTGGGAACAACATTTACATTAGGTTTATTGGCGGTACCGGGAGGCATAGCATTTGCAGCAGATGATCCGGCAACAACTCAGGGAGCAACAATTACAACACCAACCAAGGTTGAGGTTGTGGTTCCTCTTACAGCAGAGAATTATAATCTTGTTGGAACGGGAACAAATGTATATATCGGCGATGCCGGTAAACAAATTAATCCGGGTGATTTAAGTATTGATACATCAGCATACGTTACGGCAATAACAGAAGACGTATTTAACACTACCGGAAGGTATCATACCAATTCATCAAATATAGTTGATGGATGGAATGATACTAATCCATATAAATTCCCGGTACATGTTGAAAGAAGAGCATCAGCTTTCGATCATTGTACAGACGGAATCCTTTGTTCAACAGACGGCAGCGCATGGAAATATAGTTGTAATAACGGCGGTGTAAGGCAGACAGCAGTACAGGCTTTTATAACAGCGGAAGTAGACGCAGAAGCAACAATTACATTGAAAGTTCCGGAAATTACCCTCAGTAAAGACCAGGAAGATATAGTTATAGATAAAGACGATATCGAATCGGTAGTAATTAAATATGAATACGGTGAAACAGAAAGAACTTATACATTTGACGAAAACAACAACACAGACGTATTTAAAGTATCTGACGGAGTAATTAAAGATGGTAAATCAACAATTACAATCGGTTATGGTATCGCAGGTGAAGTTGAAGTAGTAGTTCCTGTAACATACGAAGTAAGCTACGATTTACTCGGTGGTAAATGGCCGGCAGGTGAAGAAGCAAGCCAGTTCATACCTTATGGCGAAACAGCAACAGTTCCTAACGTAATACCTGTAAGAGAAGGCTTCAAATTCGATGGTTGGTCAACAACACCGGGCGGCGAAGTAATCGACCTTACAAAAACTCAGATAACAGGTTTAACAACACTTTACCCTGTATGGAGTGAAGGTGCAGCAACCAAAGATGCAGAAGTTATTAACACAGACGGCAAAGAAGCATTAATCACAGCAGCAGGCATTAACAACGACGCAAAAGAGCTTACAAACAATCTCCTTACAGAAGAGGAAAAAGCACTCCTTAGACAAGGCCAGGACAGCAACATTTTCCTTACAGTAGAAGATATTAAAGATACAGTAACAGAAGAACAGATGACTCAGATTAAGTCAATCATGGAAGAAGATGCGGTAGTCGGTGTAGTACTTGACCTTAACCTTTACAAACAGATAGGCCAAAACAACCCGGTACAGATCACAAATACAGAAGGCAACATGGTAAGCATCACAATAGCAGTAGATGAGAAACTTATAAACTTAGATGACACAATTCAAAGAGATTACTACATCATAAGAGTGCACGATGGTGAAGTAACAAAAATACCGGTAGTATTCGATCCGGTAGCTAAAACAATAACATTTGAGACAGACAAATTCTCATTATACGCATTATCATATGTAGACAGCGCAGTACCTGTTGCAGTACCGACAGTAGAAGCTCCACCACAAACAGGAGATCCGATTATGACATTCATAACGATGGCAGCATTGGCAAGCGGAGCGGCAGCAGTAGCAGTGGTATTGAGAAAGCGCGCAACAACAAATGAATAATACTTGCTCTAATTAATATATATCAGTATTATAATGCAAGACCCGGCGGCTGAAGCTGCCGGTGTTCTTGCGTAAAGAAAGTGAAAAAGAACCTCAAAATATGGGGTTCTTTTTTTCGTTGCAAAAAAATTTAAAAATCTATTGACATACTTTGTCAGTCGTAGTATATTTACTTCAACAGATAAAGTACTTTATCAGTCGTAGTACTTTTATCGTAGTATATTAGTCGTAGTAAATGTGACAAATGTCATTATAACTAAATAACAATAGTCACTGTTTACAAAAGACAATCCGGATTATACTAAATGCAAGAAATGTGGAAACGAGAAAGTGATTGTCACGAAATGCAAATTGTTCACATAATTCAAAGCAATCACGAAAAACAAATCAAGAAACGGAAGTGAAAAATATGGTTGAGATCAGTAGCGATATCATTCGCGGTTACAATGATACCATTATCTTAAGTATCCTAATTAAAGAACCTTCCTACGGATATGAAATCTCAAAGGAGATTAAAAGGATTACCGATGAGAAATATCTGATTAAGGAAACAACCCTTTACTCCGCTTTCACCAGGATGGAAAAGAACGGATACATCGAATCATTTGTAGCGGTAAAAGACCCGGAAGGTAATGGTAAGAAAAGAACCTACTACCGGGTAACCGACAAAGGCAGACAATATTACAAAGATAAATGTGATGAGTGGGAACTCACAAAAGACGTAATAGAACGGTTTATAGGTAATTGTTAAGTAAGATAGGAGAGAACGATATGGAAACAATTAAGAATTATTTAGAAGCAATGTTTGCAAACATGCCTAACACTCCCGAAGTTAGGCGAGCTAAAGATGAACTTTTCCAGATGATGGAAGATAAATATAACGAACTTATTGCGGAAGGAGTAAGTGAAAACGCGGCAGTGGGAACTGTTATATCGGAATTTGGCAATTTGGACGAACTTGCGGAAACACTCGGCCTTGAAAAAGAGGTAGAGCAAACAAAAACAAGAGAGCAAAACATAAACAGAAGATTTGTAACATTCGACGAAGTAAAAAGATTTTTATCTTACAGAGTAAGATGCGCATGGATGCGTGCGATTGGTGTGCTTCTTTGCATAACAAGTGTAATTTATCCTATTTTCTTTGCTAACTTCGAACAGGCACACAGCTACGGTCTTGCGGGAATGTTTATCTCGATAGGTATTGCGGTAGGACTTTTCGTATTCTCAAGCGTAAGCGGCTCCGAATGGGGATTTCTTGCAAGAACAAATTGCGCTATAGATATTTCAACAGCCGAATATGTAAGAAACGAGCGCAGAAGATTTGCAGCCGTAAACGCACTTTGCAAAACAGTAGGTGTTGTAATGGTGGTAATTTCATGGCTTCCAAATGCAATCGCATACGGTGGAGTATTTACAACGGTTTTAATGTTTGCCATGATCGGAATCGGCGTAATGCTTCTTGTTTTTTCGGCCCTTATAAACAGCAGTTACGATATAATCTTAAAACTCAACGATGCTGAAACAATCGGCGGAACATACGGAAATGAGAATAATGCTCATTACATTAACCGCACGGCAGCAGGTATTATGGAAGTTTATTGGCCGACAATCGTTTGCATCTACTTAAGTGTTAGCTTCCTTACAGGTGCATGGCACATTACATGGATAATCTGGCCGATAGCGGCAGTTATGGGTCACATCCTTAAAATCGCATTGACAAGGGAGGAATACTAATGAGAAAGCCAAGATGGACAAAAGTTTATTTAATAATTATATGGTGCTTTACATTGTTAGCAATAGTGATAGGAGTGAGTAGAATGACAGGTTGGTTTAACTTTTCGGTGGGTAAAGCAGTTGAAGAAACAATTGCATTTGATAGTGATTTGAAAACAAATGAATTAACGGGGATTGTGATAGATGCGGATGCGGCAGACCTTACAATACAGTACGGTGACGGCTTTAATGTTGCATATAATTATCCGGAAAAAAATCTTCCGCATATCAGTTTTGAGGACGGTAAGCTTGAGATAAAAGAAACAATGAAAAAATCTTTTGCAAGCCTGTGGGCTAAAAAATACCGTTTAATCGTTACCCTTCCTAAAGATGCCAATATCGATGACATTGATATTGAAGTGGATATGGGCGATATCAAGCTTAACAAAATCGGATGCGAAGATTTGACAATAAACGCCAATATGGGAAATGTGGTATTGAAAGATTTGAATGTTGAGAGCGGATCATTCGACCTTGACATGGGCAATCTCGAAATATCAGGCTCAAAATTTGAAAGAATCGAAGCGGTGGCGGATATGGGCAATATCGAAGTTTCCGGAAACATTGAATCCATGAGTGCGGAATGCGATATGGGAAATATCGAAGTTAAAACGGATGGTAATGTGGATCTGAATAAATTCAACCTTCATTGCGATCTTGGAAATGTAGAAGTTAACGGCACAAAATGGAAAAACAAATAAAATAGGGTTCTTGTAACTTATACTTAACATACTGAGAAAAGGCTGCTTAACCGGCTGTAAAGGTCGGATAAGCAGCCTTTTCCGATTATGCAGGTGACGAACAATGTCTCCGGGGCGATTTTTAAGTGATAAAAATTTTTCTTAATTAAACTATAAAGTATTGAAACTAATCTGCCGATAAAAAAGATGAAAACTAATATTGTCAGTTATGTGCGAACGGACTCGCATTACATATCATATTTACAAGGAGGTAGATTAAAATGTCAGTGAACACGAATAATATTATCGCAGGCGCATACAATCAGTATGCAAATTCAGTAAAGAAAACTGAAAACGATAAGACCGAAGCTGCCAAAAAGTCCGGAAATTACGGCAAGACGGTCGGAAACGTTAAGCTTTCCAAAGAAGCTGAAAAGTATTACAAAGAGTTAAAGCACAAATTCGGAAATCTGGATTTCGTTTTGGTAAGCAAAGACCAGAAAGAAAATGCAAAAGCAAATGCATCATCCTTTGCAAATCCAAACAGAATGGTAGTTTTAATCGATGAAGAAAAGATCGAAAAAATGGCAACGGATGAAAACTATCGCAAACAGGTTGAAGCAACCATTGCCAGAGGCGCATCGGGCATGAACGAACTCAAAACAAAACTTGAAGCAAGCGGTCAGGAAAATAAGCTTTTGGGCTTTGGCATGAAGGTTGAAGACAACGGGGACACATCATTCTTCGCGGTTCTTAGGAAATCTGCAAAAGAGCAGAAAGAAAGAATTGAAGCAAAACTTGAAAAATCTCGCGAAGAAAAAAGAGCGGCAGCAAAAGAAAAAACTGCCGAACACTACGAAAAGATACGGGGCGGTGATGATAAAATGGGAGTAAGAGACGAAGATACTATCACATTATCGGCAAGTACGGTGGACGAACTTATCCAAAAGATTAAAGACATGGGTATGGAAGAGCTTACCGATGCGGTCTTTACGGATTCGGAGCTGCAAGTAGGCAGAAGCATTGATTTTAAAGGATAGTAATTATGAGCATTGTAGTTAAAATGAACAGAGAGTATTCGCCTATTGCAAATAAGGGGGCGGATAAACGAGAAGATGCGAGAAAGACGGTGGACGCCCGCTCTTTAAAAGTGGGCGATCGCGCCGGTCTTATTGATGCAAAAAAAGAAAATGCAAGAAATAAGGCAATGAAGCTTATTTCCGACGCATGGGGCCACGATGAAGAGGCCACGAAAATGCGGGAAAAGCTTGGGGAACTTAAAAAGGAAGCATTTGCTGAATATGCAGACTGGAAAGGCAAGGTTGAATATGCGGATGTGCAAAAGGCCGAGCTTAAAGAAAAGTATGGCATAACGAATGATTCGGCAGAACAAAAAGACCTTGAACTTTTAACAAAATACCAGAACAATATGATGGGCGTAAGTCAGGATGAGTTCAGTGAAGAAGAAATCGAGCGATTGAAAGAGCTTCAGACGGCTGAACTTACGGACTATCAAAAAGAAGCTATTTCCATAAACGGGCAGCAGGCTCTTGCAAAGCAGGAAATGAGGACAGCCGAAAGCAAGCTTATTTCCTTGACACAGAATATTAAAGATGCAAAGGTTGACCAGCTTAAAAGCCAGGATATGCTTAATGCGGTTAACGCTGCGGAAGATATTATGGATGCGGCAAATAAAGAAATAAAAGGGCTTCTTGTACAAGACGGCATAGACGAAGTAAATGAAAAAGCCGAAGAAACAGCCGAGCAGATTAAAGAAAACGGAGAAAAACGCGAAGAACAGGAAGAGCGCATAGAAGAAACCAAAGAAGAGCGAAAAGAACAGGAAGAAATAATCGAAAATTCAGTAGAAAAAGACAAGCTGGATATGAATGTCAAAATTTCCGCCAATACAGATGCGCAAGTTAAAGATGCGCAAATAAGAATTCAAAAAATCATGGATGAAAATAACATGATAAATGAGGATATCAAGGGAATTAAGATTGATTTGGATTTTTAACTACATCAATGCTAAAATTTATGGTATTATATTCCTAAGTATTTGAGTATGTGAGGTAGGTTAAATGATGATTAAAAACAAGGCAAAACAGTTAATAATATTGATTGTGGCTGCCTTGTTTTTTTGTTCGATTTTTGCGCATCCGACTTATGCCTACGAAGCTTTGTCCGAGGTAGATGCCAAAGCTGCCCTTGTGGTAGTGGGGGATTCGGACAAGCTGGTTTATGAAAAGAACATCAACGAAAAAATGGCACCGGCATCTCTTACCAAAATGATGACGGCCTTGCTGGTCTTTCGTGCCATTGATGACGGCAAGCTTAGTTTGGATACGGAACTTACGGCTTCCCACTCGGCCATTGCCGATATTCCGTGGGATGCCAGCCGACTTGACAATCCTATTTCGGAAGGCGAGGTTATGACGGTAAGAAACTACCTTTATGCCATTATGCTTCGTTCCGATGCTTTTGCCTGCAACATTGTGGCCGAGGCTGTAAGCGGTTCTATACAGGCATTTATCCAAGAAATGAATGCTGAGGCCGAGCGTCTTGGCTGCACCAATACACATTTTGCGGATACATCGGGCTATGCGGGACTTTCCGACAATCACTATTCTTGCGCATGGGATCTTTATTTGATTGCAAGGGCTGCAATGGAATATGACGATTTTGCGGAAATTGTTTCGCAGGCAAGTTATACTATTCCCGCCACTAATAAAACATTGGAACGACCTATAACAAATTCCAACTGGTTGCTTGACATGACATATGTTAACAAGCGATACGGTGTCGGTGTTTACAAAGACATGATTTACAGTAAATGCATAGGCATCAAAACCGGCATGACGGATGAAGCGGGTAACTGTCTTGCGGCAGCAGCCGAAGATGGAGGATTAAGAGTCTATACCATAATTCTTGGGGCGCAAGATATAAAAAACGCGGATGATACAAACACCAGGCAGTCTTTTGCCGAAACCATAAGAATGGACGAGTGGGCCTTTGCAAACTTCGTTCCGGTTACGGCATTTAAAGAAAACATTATACTCGGTTCCATGACCTTGGGAGAGGGCAAAAATGCAATAACCGTAAATGTAGGCGCGGATAAAACCATAACAAGTGCGGTGGCAAAAGAGTATGCTGAAAGCGAAATAAAATACAACCTTGAGCAAACCGTGACCGAGGCGGTTTTGGAAAAGGGTGATGAAATAGGCGAGGTTTCGGCCTTTGTCAATGACGAGCTTATAGGCAAAACAAAACTTGTTTGTTTGGACTCATCAAAGGCTTTGTTGGAAACAAAAGCGGAAGAAAACAAATTCAGAATGCCGCCCGGTGCGATAGCGGTTATTGTAATAATTGTTGCGGCTTTTATTACAATCAAGCTCTATATCGCACATGTAAGGCGAAAAAAACTGGCCGCACGTCGTGCAAGAAGAAAGAGAATGTTAGAAGAACAAAGAAAAGGATCAAGCAGGAGGTAAACCTAAATGGGCTTTATTAAAAGCATTTGCATAAGCGAAAAAAAAGGAACCCAAAAACATGAAGTCCCGGAGGCAACACTTATAGACGATTGGGGCATTGACGGTGATGCTCATGCCGGCAAGTGGCATCGTCAGGTAAGCCTTCTTGCTTTGGAAGAGATTGAAGATTTCAGAAGGCGCGGAGGAGATGTTGATTTCGGAGCTTTCGGAGAAAACCTTGTCGTGGAAGGACTGGGAGAGCTTAAGACTTTGCCGATCGGAAGCATATTTAATATAGGCGATGTGGTTCTTGAGCTGACTCAGGTGGGAAAAGAATGTCACAGCCACTGCGAAATATACAAAAAAGTCGGCGATTGCATTATGCCCAGAGAAGGCGTGTTTACAAAAGTGCTAAAGGGCGGAAAGATTAAAATAGGCGATGAAATAGTTATTAAATAGAAGAATAAAAAGTCTCTCAAATTTTTGAGAGACTTTATTTTTGCTATTTTTCGATTTTTTTGTAAACCTTTTTAAGACATTCGAAAGTTTCTTCGCTTATGGCGTGTTCCATTTTGCAAGCATCATCCTCTGCAGTTGCATCGCTTACACCGATGTAAAGCAGGAAAGCTTTTAAAAGCTCGTGTCTTTCATAAGTTGCGCTAGCGATTGCCATCCCTTTTTTTGTGAGGGTAAGATTACCGTTATCATCAATCTTTACATAGCCGTTGTCTTTTAGTCTGTGCATTGCTATGCTGACGCTTGGCTTGGAAAAATTAAGCTCATGAACGATGTCGATTGAGCGAACATTTCCTTTTCTTTTGCTTATCATCAAAATGGATTCCAGATAGTTTTCTACCGATTCATTTATCTGCATATAGTTTCTCCTGCCCTTCCCATTTAAAGAAATATCTATAAAGATTTTATCATTTAAGTGAACTTAAAACAAGTTATTTTGCACTCCATCTTCCGCTGGCTCCGCAAGGAAGAATCAGACCGTTTGAGCTTACGGGAAGCCCCACTTCGGAAGATTCCACGCTTCCGCCGAATTTAGAAACAATTTCGCATTCTATCATATATGTAAGTACAGCCGGAGCAAGCCCCGTTGTATATGAATTAATGAGAAAAAACAGCGGATTGTCCGACAAAATCTTTGTGCACAAGGAGATAAATTGATGGATATTATCTTCTATTTTCCAAATTTCTCCTTTGGGACCGCGACCATAAGACGGCGGATCCATAATTATTGCATCATATTTGTTGCCGCGTCTTATTTCGCGCTCAACAAATTTTACGCAGTCATCCACAAGCCATCTGATAGGCGCATCTTCAAGACCTGAGGATTTGGCATTTTCCTTTGCCCATGTTACCATGCCCTTTGAGGCATCCACATGAGTTACCTGTGCTCCCGCTGCGGCACAGGCAAGAGTCGCACCGCCCGTGTAGGCAAAAAGATTTAAAACCTTTACGGGACGGCCGGCCTTTTTTATTTTATCCGAAAACCAATCCCAATTTGTAGCCTGTTCCGGAAAAAGGCCCGTATGTTTAAAACTAAAAGGCTTTAAGTTGAATGTTAGCTCTTTGTAATGGATCTGCCAGGCTTCCGGCAAATCAAAAAACTCCCATTCGCCGCCGCCCTTATGACTTCGGTGATAGTGACCGTTCATTTTTTTCCAGCCTTTTTCTTTTTTCGGCGTTTTCCATATAACCTGCGGGTCCGGACGAACGAGGATATAATCTCCCCAACGCTCAAGTTTTTCGCCCGAAGAGGTATCTATTACTTCATAATCTTTCCAGTTATCCGCTATCCACATATTGGCTCCTTATAACTATTTTAGTATTTGAGGATTTTTCTTCTATATATTAGGATAATATTTCCTCCCCGAAAAGTATAATAATAATATCATATTATCAAGGCTTTTTAAATAAAAAATCTTATTTTGTGCATTTCGATGACTTGCAATATTATTCTTCCTATATTATTATATTTTCAATTGGTTATTAAGTTATTATCAGACAGTTTGTTAAATGAAATGTCGGGCATATCGCCCAAATATTTAAAGGGAGAGAAATTATGACAGGAAACACAGGATGGATGTTATTGGCATTTATTGCATACATGATTATTATGATTGTAATCGGTGCCGTTTATTCTAAAAAAACTTCCAACGCGCAGGATTATTTCCTGGGCGGCAGAGGACTTGGTGCATGGGTTGCGGCTCTTTCAGCACAGGCTTCCGATATGAGCGGTTGGCTTCTTATGGGATTGCCCGGTGCTATCTACATTGCCGGTACCGGTGAAGCTTGGATTGCGGTTGGTCTTTTTGTGGGCACGCTTTTAAACTGGCTTATTATATCGGGACGCCTCAGAAGATACACAATTAAAGCCGGAAATTCCTTTACTTTACCATCATTTTTTGAAAACAGATATCACGATAAATCAAAAATTCTTATCGCTATTTCTTCTATATTTATAGTAATATTCTTTTTGGTTTATACAGCATCCGCTTTCAGTGCGGGAGCAAAGCTTTTTAACACGGTTTTCGGACTGGATTATCATATTGCGCTTGTTATCGGTGCGGCGGTTATTCTTACATATACATTCCTTGGCGGATTTTTGGCGGTTTGTTTAACGGACTTCATCCAGGGTATGCTTATGCTTGTGGGACTTCTTGCTGTTCCTATTATCGCCCTTGCTTTTATCGATCCGGGCTCACTTCAGGATGTTCTTATGCTTGAGGGCTTTAAAGGCGGCACGGAGACATTTTTAAATCCTGCTTACAACGGCGGTGAACCGATAAGCGCCATGAGCATTATTTCAAACTTGGGCTGGGGCCTTGGTTATTTCGGAATGCCTCATATCCTTGTTAGATTTATGGCAATTAAGTCTCAAAAAGAACTTAACAAATCAAAAATCATCGCAAACGTTTGGGTATTTATTTCCCTTGGTATGGCCGTGGCTGTGGGTATCGTAGGTAAAGCTTATATGTACAGCCATTCAATCGATTTGCCGGATTCCGAAAATGTATTTATCAAAATGATAAAGAATCTTTTTACCGCGGACATGGCTCTTCCCGTAATAGGAGGTATTTTCCTTTGTGGTATTTTGGCGGCTATAATGTCAACGGCGGATTCACAGCTTCTTGTTACCGCATCTGCGGTTTCGGAAGACATTTACAGAGGTATCTTAAAGAAGGGTGCCTCGGAGAAAGCTACGCTCCGGGTCGGTAAGATCGCGGTTGTTGTGGTAGCGATTGTGGCATTTATCATTGCATGGAATCCCGACAGCTCCGTTATGGCTTTGGTATCGGATGCCTGGGCGGGCTTTGGCGCAACCTTCGGTCCCGTAATTATCCTTGCGCTTTTCTGGAGACGAAGCACAAGAAACGGTGCTATTGCGGGAATGATCGGCGGCGGTCTTACGGTTATTATCTGGGACTACATTCCTTTGGTTGGAGGTCAGACACCGGGTACGGCTACGGGTCTTTACTCGCTTGTTATAGGATTTGCAGTGGGCCTTGTTGCGAATATTATCGTAAGTCTTATATCAAAGAAACCGGATGCGGAAGTATTGGCAGATTTCGATGCCGTTGCGGATAAAAATGTTGATATAGAATCCGTATACGAAAAGTTGCATGTCGAAAAATAAATTTATGAAAAATAATTGACATAAAATTATTTACATAAGAAATGAAATTTTTTCAAAAGAGGGGTTGACAAGCCCCTCTTTTATATTGTATACTAACCAAGCTGTGACATTGATAGCAATGAAGCGTGAGGTTGCTGCAAGTAAATTGCAGGTTTTCCGTGGAGCGAATGTCAAGTTAGGAAACTGGCGACAAGTCACTGTACCATAATAATCGTCCAAGGCGGAAAAGGACAATGTGGGTTCGCTAACGCGAATTTCGGCCGAGCCGAAACGTGCCCTAAAGGCCACGCCATTGGAAACAACGTGCGAAAGTTACGCATCTTTTAGTCGGTAAAACACAGCAAATTACCGATTTTATTTACAAAAAGAGCATGACACACACGGAAGAGTGTACAGTCACCACTTGTTGTACTAAGGTTCAAAAGTACGAAAAGGAGGCGACTTTTTTTATGGCAAGTCAAGTAATGAGAATCACATTGAAAGCATATGATCACAAATTAATCGATCAGTCAGCTTCAAAAATTATCGAAACTGTAAAGAAAACAGGATCTAAGGTGAGCGGACCTGTACCACTTCCTACTAAAAAAGAAGTAGTTACAATCTTAAGAGCCGTTCATAAATATAAAGATTCAAGAGAACAGTTTGAACAGAGAACTCATAAGAGACTCATTGATATCATCCAGCCATCTCAGAAAACAGTTGATTCATTATCAAGATTAGAGATGCCTGCAGGCGTTGATATCAACATCAAAATGAAAGAGAAATAATCCTTATACCTATTAGTAGGTGTCTAGGATGAACTTGCTAAGAGAAGTGATTCGGAAAGAATTAAGTGGGCCATCAGGGCTCCGTCAGCTGCGCTGACACCTCATGGCAAGTTCCGCTGTAGAACATAGGAGGTAATAATAATGAAGAAAGCAATTTTAGCTACAAAAATCGGTATGTCACAGGTTTTTGACGAAAACGGTGTTTTAACACCTGTAACAGTTCTTCAGGCAGGCCCTTGCGTAGTAACACAGGTTAAAACAGTTGAAAAAGACGGTTACGCAGCAGTTCAGGTCGGCTATGTGGACACAAGAGAAAAATTAATCAACAAAGCAGAAAAAGGTGTATTCGACAAAGCAGGAGTTTCTTATAAGAAATTCGTTAGAGAGTTCAAGCTTGATAACGCTGAAGAATACAATGTAAAAGATGAAATCAAAGCTGATGTTTTCGAAGCAGGCGAGAAAATTGATGCTACTGCAATTGCAAAAGGAAAAGGTTTCCAGGGCGCAATTAAGAGACATGGTCAGTCAAGAGGACCTATGGCTCACGGTTCAAAATATCACCGTCACGCTGGTTCAAACGGCGCATGTTCCGATCCAAGTAAAGTATTCAAAGGTAAAAAGATGCCTGGACACATGGGCGCAAAACAGATTACAATCCAGAATCTTGAAATCGTTCGTGTAGACGCAGAAAACAACTTATTATTAGTAAAAGGTGCTGTACCTGGACCAAAGAAAGCTCTCGTAACTATTAAAGAATCAGTTAAGGTAGCAAGATAGGTTTACACCTGAAAGGAGGAAACACAGATGTCAAAAGTATCTGTTTACAATATGGAAGGCAGTCAGGTTGGCGACATTGAACTTAACGATGCTGTATTCGGTGTTGAAGTAAACGAACACTTAGTACACATGGCAGTTGTTGCACAGCTTGCAAATAAACGTCAGGGAACACAGAGTGCAAAAACACGTTCTGAAGTTTCGGGCGGTGGTAGAAAACCATGGAGACAGAAAGGAACAGGTCATGCAAGACAGGGTTCAACAAGATCTCCACAGTGGACAGGCGGCGGAGTTGTATTCGCACCAAAGCCACGCGATTACTCAATCAGACTCAACAAGAAAGAAAAGAGACTTGCGTTGAAGTCTGCTTTAACTTCAAGAGTTAACGAAAACAAATTCATCGTTGTAGATGCAATCAAGATGGATGAAATCAAAACAAAAACATTTAATGATGCTTTAAAAGCACTCAAAGTTGAAAAAGCTTTGGTAGTATTAAATGACAATGATAAAAACGTTGTTTTATCAGCAAGAAACATTGAAAACGTTAAAACAGCATTAACAAACACAATCAACGTATTTGACATTCTTAAATATGACACAATCGTTATTGATAAAGCAGCTGTTGCAACAATCGAGGAGGTGTACGCATAATGGCAGATATTAAATACTATGACGTAATCCTTAAACCGGTTATCACAGAAAAAAGTATGGACGAGATGACATCTAAAAAGTACACATTCTACGTTCACACAGATGCAACTAAAAATCAGATTAAAGAAGCTGTTGAAAAAATGTTCGCAGGTGCGAAAGTTAAAAAAGTTAACACAATGAACTTAAACGGCAAACTTAAAAGAAGAGGCAGAGACGTAGGCAGAACTGCTGAATCAAAGAAAGCCATCGTTCAGTTAACAGAAGACAGCAAGGACATCGAATTATTCGAAGGTCTTTAAAATCCGGCAGGGCATGACAAAATCCTTAACTATATGCCCAAAAGTCCATTAGCATTAAGCTAAAGAAGAAAGGAGATACAAAATGGGAATTAAGACATTTAACCCATATACACCTTCAAGAAGACAGATGACAACTCTTGACAATGTGGAAATTACAAAGTCAACACCTGAGAAGTCACTCGTTGCTTCAAAGAAGAAAACAGCTGGTCGTAACAACCAGGGTAAAATCACAGTTAGACACCACGGCGGTGGCTCAAGAAGAAAATACAGAATTATCGATTTCAAAAGAAATAAAGATGATATTCCTGCAAAAGTAGTTAGCATCGAATACGATCCTAACAGAACAGCAAACATTGCACTTGTTTGCTATGCAGATGGACATAAAGCATACATCATTGCACCAAACGGTTTAAAAGTTGGCATGCCAATCATGAACGGTGCAAATGCTGAAGTAAAAGTAGGTAACTGCTTACCACTTGAAAACATTCCTGTAGGTACAGAAGTTCACAACATTGAACTTTACCCTGGAAAAGGCGGTCAGTTAGTTCGTTCGGCAGGTAACTCAGCTCAGCTTATGGCTAAGGAAGGCAAATATGCTACACTTAGACTTCCATCAGGCGAAATGAGAATGGTTCCTATCATCTGCCGTGCTACAATCGGACAGGTTGGAAACATCGAACATGACCTTGTAAACATCGGTAAAGCAGGTCGTAAGCGTAACATGGGTATCAGACCAACAGTTCGTGGTTCTGTTATGAACCCTAATGACCATCCACACGGTGGTGGTGAAGGTAAGACAGGAATCGGTCGTCCGGGTCCATGTACACCTTGGGGTAAACCGGCACTTGGTTTGAAGACACGTAAGAAGAACAAAGCGTCTAACAAACTTATTGTAAGAAGACGTGATGGCAAGAATATGAAATAAGGAGGTCAATACCTATGGCAAGATCACTTAAAAAGGGACCTTTCGCTGACGAAAGTTTACTTAAAAAGATAGATGCTATGAACGCAGCCGGAGATAAATCGGTTGTTAAAACATGGTCAAGACGTTCAACAATCTTCCCTACATTCGTAGGTCATACAATTGCAGTACATGACGGTAGAAAACACGTACCTGTATATGTTACTGAAGATATGGTTGGACACAAACTCGGTGAGTTCGTTGCAACAAGAACATACAGAGGACATGGAAAAGACGAAAAGAAATCAAAGAAATAATAGGTTTGATAATTGAAAGGAGGTTTAATCCATGGCAAAAGGACATAGATCCCAGATTAAAAGAGAAAGAAATGCGAACAAGGATACAAGACCATCAGCGAAGTTATCATACGCTAGAATTCCTGTTCAGAAAGCATGTTTTGTATTAGATGCCATCAGAGGAAAGGATGTTGAGACAGCACTCGGTATCCTTGCTTACAACCCAAGATACGCATCTTCTGTTATAGAGAAATTATTAAAATCAGCAGTAGCAAATGCTGAAAATAACAATGGTATGAAAGCTGATAACCTTTATGTTGCAGAATGCTTTGCAAACAAAGGACCGACAATGAAGCGTGTAAGACCAAGAGCACAGGGTAGAGCTTACAGAATCGAAAAGAGACTTAGCCACATTACAGTTGTGCTTGATGAAAGATAGGAGGGCAATATGGGACAGAAAGTTAATCCTCATGGCTTAAGAGTAGGTATCATCAAAGATTGGGATTCAAGATGGTATGCAGAAAAAGACTTTGCTGACAACCTCGTTGAAGACAACAAGATCAGAACTTACCTTAAGAAAAAATTATATAATGCCGGCATCTCAAAAATCGAAATCGAAAGAGCATCCGACAGAGTAAAAGTAATTCTTCACACAGCTAAACCGGGCGTTGTTATCGGTAAAGGCGGTGCTGAAATAGAAAAAGTTAAAAAAGAAGTTCAGAAATTAACAGACAAGAAATTGGTTCTTGACGTTAAAGAAGTTAAAAGACCTGATGGTGATGCACAGCTCGTTGCTGAAAACATTGCGCAGCAGCTTGAAAACCGTGTATCATTCAGAAGAGCTATGAAATCAACAATGTCAAAATCACTCAAAGCAGGCGCTAAGGGTATTAAGACAGCAGTTTCAGGTCGTCTCGGTGGTGCTGATATGGCTCGTACAGAGTTCTACTCAGAAGGAACAATTCCACTTCAGACACTTAGAGCTGATATTGAATATGGTTTCGCAGAGGCAGATACAACCTATGGTAAATTAGGCGTTAAAGTTTGGATTTACAAAGGTGAAGTTCTTCCAACAAAAACAGTTCAGGAAGGGAGCGATAAATAATGTTAATGCCAAAAAGAGTTAAACGTCGTAAGCAGTTCCGTGGCAGCATGCGCGGTAAAGCTTTAAGAGGTAACACAATCAGCAATGGTGAATTTGGTATCGTTGCACTTGAGCCGGCTTGGATCAAATCAAACCAGATCGAAGCAGCCCGTGTTGCTATGACTAGATATATTAAGCGTGGCGGTAAAGTTTGGATCAAGATTTTCCCAGACAAGCCTGTAACTACAAAACCGGCAGAAACACGTATGGGTTCAGGTAAAGGAACACTTGAATACTGGGTAGCGGTTGTAAAACCGGGTCGTGTAATGTTCGAAATAGCAGGAGTGCCAGAAGAAACAGCAAGAGAAGCTTTACGTCTTGCAACACACAAGCTTCCGGTTAAATGTAAAATTGTTTCTAAGGCTGATTTAGAAGGCGGTGATAACAGTGAAAACTAATAAATATGTAGAAGATTTAAGATCAAAATCAGCTACAGAATTGAATGATGAATTAGTAGCTGCTAAAAAGGAATTATTTAACTTAAGATTCCAGAACGCAACAAATCAATTAGATAACACTGGCAGAATCAAAGAGGTTAGAAAAAACATTGCTAGAATTCAAACTATCATTGTTGAAAAGTCTAACGCTGTCAAGTAAATCGGAAGGAGGACTTTGTTGTGGAAGAAAGAAATTTAAGAAAAACGCGTACAGGTAAAGTTGTAAGCGATAAAATGGATAAAACAATAGTTGTAGCTGTTGAAAACCACGTAAAACATCCATTGTACAACAAAATCGTTAAGAGAACTTACAAATTAAAAGCTCATGACGAAAACAATGAATGCGGAATCGGTGATACAGTAAAAGTTATGGAAACAAGACCTTTATCAAAAGATAAAAGATGGAGACTTGTTGAAATTATCGAAAAGGCTAGATAGTAGAAAGGAGATCTGTTATGATTCAACAGGAAAGTAGACTTAAAGTTGCTGACAACACAGGCGCTAAAGAATTACTTTGCATCAGAGTAATGGGCGGTTCTACTAGAAGATATGCTAATATCGGTGATGTAATCGTTGCTACGGTCAAAGATGCAACACCAGGCGGCGTTGTTAAAAAAGGTGACGTAGTT
The DNA here is from genome assembly GCA_015057825.1 of Lachnospiraceae bacterium. Taxonomy (GTDB): domain Bacteria; phylum Bacillota; class Clostridia; order Lachnospirales; family Lachnospiraceae; genus RUG12871. Next base: position 2,204 of record SVDN01000028.1, on the reverse strand, counting down.
AAAGCGGTAGTAGTTCGTACAACTAAAGGCGCTCGTCGTAAAGACGGTTCATATATTAAATTCGATGAAAATGCTGCGGTTATTATCAGAGAGGATAAGAACCCTAGAGGAACTCGTATCTTTGGACCTGTAGCAAGAGAGCTCAGAGAGAAACAGTTTATGAAAATCGTTTCACTCGCTCCTGAAGTATTATAGGAGGTGTGATCTATGGCAACAAGCAAGATTAAAAAGGGTGACCTTGTAAAGGTTATCGCAGGAAAAGATAAAAACAAAGAAGGCAAAGTTATTGCTGTAAATAGAAAAGATAACACTGTTTTGGTTGAAGGAATCAACATGATTACAAAACACACAAAACAGCAGCAGGGTAAAGCAGGAATGACAGGCGGAATCATCAACCAGGAAGGACCAGTTGATATTTCTAATGTAATGTACGTTCACAAGGGCGAAGCTACAAGAATCGGCTTTACTGAAAAAGATGGTAAAAAGGTTCGTGTTGCTAAGTCAACAGGCGACATTATTGATTAATATTTGAAGAGAGGAGGTCCCAAGAGTTGAGTAGACTTAAAGAGACTTACAATAATGAAATTGTAGATGCTATGATGAAAAAGTTTGGATATAAAAATGTTATGGAATGTCCAAAACTTGATAAAGTTATCATAAATATGGGCGTTGGCGAAGCAAAAGAAAACGCTAAAATTCTCGAATCAGCAATGAAAGATATGGAAATCATCGCAGGTCAGAAGCCTGTTATGACAAGAGCTAAAAATTCAGTTGCTAACTTCAAAATCAGAGAAGGAATGCCTATTGGATGTAAAGTTACTTTAAGAGGTGAAAAAATGTATGAGTTCGTTGATCGTTTAATCAACCTCGCATTACCTCGTGTACGTGACTTTAGAGGTGTTAATCCTAACGCTTTTGACGGCAGAGGAAACTATGCACTTGGAATTAAGGAACAGTTAATTTTCCCTGAAATTGAGTATGATAAGGTTGATAAGGTTAGAGGTATGGACGTAATTTTCGTTACTACAGCTAAAACAGACGAAGAAGCTCGTGAATTATTGACATTATTCAACATGCCATTTCAGAAATAGTATAAGGAGGTAAAATCATGGCTAAGACCAGTATGAAAGTTAAACAGCAGCGTAAAGCTAAGTTCTCTACACAGGAATACAGCCGCTGCAGAATCTGTGGACGTCCACATGCATACTTAAGAAAATACGGCATATGCAGAATTTGCTTCCGTGAATTAGCATACAAGGGTGAAATTCCTGGTGTTAAGAAAGCAAGCTGGTAAGAAAGAGTAAGGAGGAAACTTTAGATGACAATGAGTGATCCTATTGCAGATATGCTTACAAGAATCCGTAATGCAAATACTGCAAAGCATGATACAGTAGATGTTCCTTCATCAAAAATGAAATTAGCTATCGCTGAAATTCTTTTAAAAGAAGGTTATATCAAAAAATATGAAGTTGTTGAAGATGGTAATTTTAAGACAATCCGTATTGAATTAAAATACGGTAAAGATAAAAACGAAAAAATCATCACAGGACTTAAGAGAATCTCAAAACCGGGTCTTCGTGTTTATGCAAACAAAGAAGAATTACCAAAAGTACTTGGTGGACTCGGAATCGCTATTATTTCAACAAATAACGGCGTAATCACAGATTCTGAAGCTAGAAAAGCAGGCGTAGGCGGAGAAGTATTGGCTTACGTTTGGTAATCTCACACTACATTTAGGAGGTGCACGGCATGTCACGTATCGGAAAAATGCCTATCGCGGTACCGGCAGGAGTAACTGTTGATATTGCAGAAAATAATAAAGTGACTGTAAAAGGACCAAAGGGAACTCTTGAAAGAGTATTACCTGCGGAAATGGAAATAAAGAAAGAAGCTGAGCAGGTTGTTGTAAACAGACCAAATGATTTAAAGAAAATGAAATCATTACACGGTCTTACAAGAACTCTCATCAACAACATGATTATCGGTGTTTCTGAAGGATATCAGAAAGAACTCGAAATCAACGGTGTTGGTTACAGAGCTCAGAAACAGGGTAAAAAATTAGTTCTCACACTTGGATATTCACATCCTGTTGAGATGGAAGACCCTGAAGGAATTGAAGTAGAAGTACCTGATCAGAACAAGATCATCGTTAAAGGTATCGATAAAGAAAAAGTTGGCCAGTACGCTGCTGAAATCAGAGAAAA
>SVDN01000027.1 GCA_015057825.1 Lachnospiraceae bacterium | reverse complement strand
AACACGGAATGTAGGATCTTCTTCAGCAAGTTTTACCAAAGCTTCACCCATCTTATCCTGACCTGCTTTTGTCTTAGGCTCAATAGCAACCTCGATAACAGGATCCGGGAATTCCATTGATTCAAGAATAACAGGATGCTGTTCGTCACAGATTGTATCACCTGTTGTTGTAAACTTAAATCCAACCGCTGCAGCAATATCACCTGAGTAAACTTTATCAAGTTCTTCTCTCTTGTTAGCATGCATCTGAAGGATACGACCAACACGTTCCTTTTTATTCTTTGTAGCATTAAGTACGTATGAACCTGAGTTCATTGTACCTGAGTAAACTCTAAAGAATGCCAATTTACCTACGAATGGGTCAGTCATAATCTTGAATGCAAGTGCTGAGAAAGGTTCGTCATCAGATGAATGTCTAACAACTTCGTTACCTTCTTCGTCAACACCCTGGATATCAGGAATGTCTGTTGGAGCAGGCATATACTCAACGATTGCATCAAGTAATTTCTGAACACCTTTGTTTCTGTATGCTGTACCGCAGCAAACAGGGATGATTGTACCATCACATGTTGCTTTTCTGAGTGCAGCTTTAAGTGAAGCTTCATCAGGAATTTCATCCTCGAGGTACTGCATCATAAGATCGTCATCTGTTTCGCAGATTTTTTCGATCATGTCTGATCTGTACATTTCAGCTTCATCTTTCATATCTTCCGGAACTTCACCGATTGTGATATCTTCACCCTTTTCATCATTGTAGATGTAAGACTGCATTTCGAACAAATCGATGATGCCTTTGAATTCATCTTCTTTACCGATTGGTAATTGAAGAGGAACGGCATTTTTTCCGAGTCTTGTTTTAATCATGTCTACCGCATTGTAAAAATCAGCACCCATGATATCCATTTTATTGATAAACGCCATACGCGGTACGTTGTATTTATCTGCCTGACGCCATACATTTTCCGACTGTGGTTCAACACCACCCTTAGCACAGAATACGCCGACAGCGCCATCAAGTACACGTAATGAACGCTCAACTTCAACTGTGAAGTCAACGTGTCCCGGGGTATCAATGATGTTGATACGATGCTCTAAAGCTCCCGGCATTGGCTTTGCTTCTTTCTGAACAGTCCAATGACATGTTGTTGCAGCTGAAGTAATTGTGATACCTCTTTCCTGCTCCTGTTCCATCCAGTCCATGGTAGCAGTACCTTCATGTGTATCACCGATTTTATAGTTTACACCGGTATAATAAAGAATACGCTCTGTTAATGTTGTTTTACCAGCATCGATATGAGCCATAATACCAATGTTTCTTGTTCTCTCCAGTGGATACTCTCTTCCAGCCAAAGTATTTTCCTCCTATAACGTTTCTGCAAGATTCTATTAGTCCATTAGAATCTGTAATGAGCAAATGCTTTGTTTGCTTCTGCCATCTTGTGCATATCTTCGCGTTTTTTAACTGATGCACCTGTGTTGTTTGAAGCATCTAAAATTTCATTTGCTAATCTTTCTTCCATTGTCTTCTCACTTCTAGCACGTGAGTAAGTTGTTAACCAACGAAGTGCTAATGCCTGTCTTCTGTCCGGTCTAACTTCGATAGGTACCTGATATGTAGCACCACCGATACGTCTTGCTTTAACCTCTAATGCAGGCATAACGTTATTCATAGCCTCTTCAAATACTTCCAATGCCGGTTTTCCGGCTTTTTCTTCAACTTTTGCGAATGCACCGTATACGATTTTCTGTGCAACACCCTTCTTACCATCTAACATAATCTGGTTGATGAGCTTTGTTACAACCTTGCTATCGTACATTGGATCCGCTAATACGTCTCTTTTAGGTGTATTTCCTTTACGTGGCACGGTTCTTCCCTCCTTAATCATAGTTTTTGAAGTGGATTTCTCCACTTCGGTGGATTAAATCCTCGGTACTCACTTTTTAGTGTACGCCCACGGGAGTTGAATCAACCTGCGTAACCTACAGGATAATATTTTACCCGGGTGACGGTGAAATCCGCCCTTGTACTAATTTGTGAATAAATTAATCGTGTTTAATTATTTAGACTCTTTTGGCTTCTTAGCGCCGTATTTTGAACGAGCCTGACGTCTGTTTGCGACACCTGCTGTATCAAGTGTACCTCTGATGATGTGGTATCTTGTACCAGGTAAGTCTTTTACTCTACCACCACGGATAAGAACAACGCTATGTTCCTGAAGGTTGTGACCTTCACCAGGGATGTAGCTTGTTACTTCAATACCGTTTGAAAGACGTACTCTGGCGATCTTTCTAAGGGCTGAGTTAGGCTTTTTAGGTGTTGCAGTCTTAACAGCTGTGCAAACGCCACGCTTCTGTGGTGAAGCAGTATCGTTTGATTTCTTTTTCAAGCTGTTGTAGCTTTTTAAAAGAGCAGGTGCTGTTGATTTCTTAACTGATGACTGTCTACCTTTTCTTACTAACTGGTTAAATGTAGGCATGTTTTCACCTCCTGTAAAATATTATTCTATAGGTTACTTTATTTTACTGCGTTTGCCGGAACGCTTAATGTCAAACGCCCGAAAATGCGCAACAAAATACACGCATGTTTAGACATGCTCATTTATTATATTATTTAGTTATGTTAATGTCAAGAAATATTTTGTTAAATTTTTTCCCTAATTTAAAGGCTTTCATTGTCATTTTTTACCCGACCGACCCTTATTGTCCTTGAAAAAGCACAATTATTTTTATATAATAGCAAATACTATCAGATTATATCTTACAATTATCTCTTAGGAGGTCAAAAAGCACAAACGATAGCATTTCCTATTTATAACAGAATGCTATTTTGTTAGGAGGCAATTATGATTCAAGGAAAATATTTAAGCGTCGAAGATGATTTAAGCGACGTTTTTACAATAAGAAATAAAATTTTTATAGATGAGATGGGCAAAGACTCTTCTTATATAAACGAAGGTCTGGATGCATTCAGCATTCATGCAACCGTAACAAACGAAAAAGACATTGTTTGCGGAAGCGGCCGTTTAACTCTCATGCTTGATGATAACAATGACACAAGCTTTAGTATGGACTTGCTTGGGGTTCTTCCCGAAGAACGTCACAAAGGCTACGGTGAATTTTTGGTCCGCATTTTGGCCGACAAAGCCATGTTATCCGGTGCCACAAGCATAAAAATCGAATGTAATCCCGCAACAGCACCGTTTTTTGAAAAGCTGTACTTTAAAAAAGACAGTATAGACGGCGATGTATGCAAGATGCATGTAGATATGGCTGATTTCAAGCATCCTTGTGAACATTGCAAATAATTAAACCCGATAAAACTTACATTCTATCGGGTTTTACGTAAATTGTTTATTTTTTAAACAAATGTTTCCAAAGGGTTATTGCGTTTGAATTTACCAAAAGCTTTTCTATGTCTATTTGTGCAGGGCAGATATCCCTGCATGCCAGTGATTTACCGCATCCATTGTAAAAATGTTTCGAATAGTCCAGTCTTAAGCGCTTTTGCTCATCCTTAGGCAATTCTTCCAAAAGCCTTGATACAGGCACTGCCGATGCCATACCAAAGAATGTACCTCCGGCATAAAAATTAGGACAGACCTCCAGACAACATCCGCACTGCAAGCATCTTGATGCCTCATACAAAACATCGTTTTTCTTTTCGCTTGCGAAAGCTTCTTCTTCCGCCCAGTTTCTTATGGTTAAAAGGTTGTTGAACAATATGCTTCTGTCTACGAGCAAATCCTTAACAAGCGGAAATTTCCTTAAAGGGCAAAGACTTATTGTGCCGGTCTTTCCACCGACTTTAGCAAGCTTTGCGTCGCATGCAAGTCCCGGTTTACCGTTTATAATCATGGCGCAGGCACCGCATTTTTTTTGAAGGCAGGAACAATCCCAGGCTATCTTATCCTCAAGCCCTTCGTTTATTGCCGAAAGTGCGGAGACAACGGTATCCGCATCCGTCCTTGCCTCATATTCATATGTTTCAACATATGGCTTTTCATCTCTGTTTTTTCGTCTTTCTATTGATATTTTATATATCATGGAATTTTTCCTTTTGATTATTTTATTTTTGCTGCAACACTCTTAATCAATATCTTCAAGCGAGTGCTTAATCTCTCCGTTTTCGTATTTCAACACACTTGTTTTTAGGTATTCGTCGCTTGCTTTGGGATAATCAACTCTTGTATGGGCACCCCTGCTTTCTTTTCTTTCAAGTGCTGCCATAAGCATTGCCTTTGCCAATACCAGTCTTGATTTTTCCCTTTCGTCTTTTTCATTTTTTTCCATTAAATCAATTTTTTCAAGTGCGCCTTTAAGTCCGGCTTCATCTCGAAAAATTCCAAGGGCTTGCCTTAAAACTGTTGCGGCTTCTTTGCTTATACCATAGTCATATAGAGGTTCTTCTTTGTTTACTTCTACCCATTCGGACTTTTTATGCGAAAGCCCTGCTGCAAACCGCGCCGCCGATTCGGCCGCCACTTTTCCGCCATATATAGCTCCAAGCATTGAATTGCCTCCCAGACGGTTTGCTCCGTGATATTGGCAGGCGCATTCGCCCGCGGCAAAGAGCCCCTCCATGCTTGACTTATGCGACTTATCCACATAAATACCGCCCATAAAATAATGTATCCCCGGAGACACTTCTATGTAGTCCTTTTTGGGATCTTTTCCCAAAAGTCTGATGCACTCTTCCCTCAGATCCGATAACCTGTCTTCCCAGATATCCTTACCGATTCCGGTCATATCCAAATAAACAGGCTTCCCAATCCCGGCCATCTGCCTTGATACAACATCTCTTGGCATAAGATTTCCAAACTCCGGAAACAAATCCTCCATAAAATAGTATCGACTTTCTTCATCTTTCTTTTTAAGCTCTGTCTTTTTATCACATTCAGCCTTTTCGCAATCTGCCTCAAATACAAAAAGCCTGCCGCCTTCACCTCTGGCCGCCTCACTTATAAGCATTCGTTTTCCGGTAATCGGCACTGTCGTCGGATGATATTGGATAAATTCGGGATTTGCTATTTTAACCCCCTGCCTGAAAGCAGTTGCCGTAACATCTCCGGTGTTTACTGTAGTTCCGGTTGTAAGTCCCGGAAAAAGACTGTTCATAGCTCCGGTACACAGTATTACCGCTCCGTACAGCTTTCCTTTATTTCCGGTATATAAATCCCTTATTTCCACCCCCAGGCATTTTTCATTTTCGATAATAAGAGATGTAAAATCGTGGTGAGGATATCGCTTAATAAGTCCTTCTGCCTCATATTTTCTTGCCTCGTCTATAAGGGTCGACATCAGGATTTTGCCCGTGCTGCTTTTTGCATATGCAGTACGTTTTTTTGCCTGTCCTCCGAAATTTCTAAGGATGATTTCACCTTTTTGCATATTAAAAGGCGCTCCCAGGCTTTGCAACCATCTGACTATTGAAGGCGCACCTTCGGCAAGGCCCCTGACGGCTTCCTTGTTAGCCAAATATACTCCGCCTTTTATGGTGTCCTTGTAGTGGTTTTCCACATTGTCATCTTCGCCCATTGTGTCTATTGCCGCATTTATACCGCCCTCCGCCATAACCGATTGGGCTCTTTCCGACGGTTGAAGAGATATAAGCCTTGAGGCCACCCCTTCCTTTGCCAGATGAATAGCCGCAGACAACCCCGCAAGCCCGGCACCTATTATATTTACCTTTCTGTTGAATTTCTCTAAATCTGCCATCAAACTTATACCTCTGTCAAATTGCCTGCCATCTTAAGTAATAAATAATAAAAGCCACCGCCATAAAAGCCAGCAATACGGCAAGCCAGAACACAACATCCTTTACTCTCACTTTAAGCTTTCCTATGCCGGTTCCCACATATAAAGGCTTGATATTTGTTATGATATGTACTCCCACCGATACTACCAAAAGTATCTGAGTTATAAGCCTGAACATATCAAATTCAGGAAGTCTGAAATGCGTCTCGCTGACTCCCGTAAAAGCAAAAATATGGAAAAAAATAAGCACCATAACTACAAAGCCGCTTATTCTTCTTGCCCAAAAAAGACGGTTTTCCTTAAAATATGATGCTCCCGCTTTCTTTTGTATTCTTATTGTTTTAACAGTCAATATAATGCCTATTACCACATGAACTGCAATTAAGGCTACCATGGTCCAGGTCATTATTTGGATTGCGACCCTTCCAACCCCCAAAAGGTTAAAGGCTCCCAAAACCGCATGAATTATAAACAGTACCAGAACCAAGTGACTTACTATTAAATTAACTTTTCTCATGAAACTTCTACCATTGCTATATTATTATTGTTTGCTATCGTTTTTGCATCATATCTATCTGCCAATTCTCTTGTCATTATTATGATGTCAAAATTTCCCGAATCTCCTTTGGAAAAAAGAAGCAGCGGATTTTCTATTTTTACTTTCATCTGATTAGCGGGAAGCCTTGCAATGCAAGGATCCACATAAGCCCAGACATTTTCGTCTCCTTCGGCCACCATGCAGGACAAATCATCCAAAACCACGGGGATTTCTCCCCCTTTAAAAAACCGAGTCCATATATCCGTAGTATCGGGATGTAAATCTTTATTGATAAAAACCATATATTCACCCGATATTACGATATTTTCATCCACAGTCGTGGCAGAGCTTGTTGCGTCCGCTTCTTCGATAAAATAGCGTCCGCCTCCAAGTGCCATAAACGTGATGAATAGTCCTGCCGCTACAACAGCAATTCTGAAAATCCACCGCAATATTCTTTTAATCATATAAAAACCTTTTCACAAAATGAATTTGAAAGTATTATTATTCCTCCGCCTGTGATAAAGCATCATCCACAGCATCCATAAACTGATTGTAAGATATGGTTGCCCCACTAATGGCGTCAAAGGAATGATAATCACCTGTCTCTAAGAAAAGTTTAGCATATTCATTGGATCCTGCAAGTGCTTTTTGTGCTTTATTGTAATAATCCTGATTTTTTACCTCGCCATCCTGCTTTCCGTACTCCTCATCTTTAAGCGTACCATCCGATTCGTATGTATTAAATACGCACTCCGTAACCTGTCCGTTTTCAATGGTTATTGTTACTTCACCGTATCCGTCAACGCCGCTTTCATCCATATCATAAACAGAACTTACTCCTGTGTATGTGCCATCCTTATAGTTTGCACTGCCGCATGCCGTAAGTCCAACAGACATGGCAGCCACTGCCGCAAGTCCCAATATTGCTTTTATTTTCATAAGATTTTTCTCCTTATAATTTCCTTTTAGTATGCCGGTACATGTAAATATCCGTTTGTAAAAACGTACTTTAGTTATTTATTTCTTTACCGAAATTTTCATTTATTATTTCTTTTGAAATCTTTCCATAGTTAAGTACAACGGTACGTTCGGCCACTTCGCCGACTTCCGGGTCGTGAGTTACCACAATAAGAGTCGTTCCCTCTTCATGAAGCTGTCTGAAAATATCAAGGACGATATTTTCGTTGGCTTCGTCCAGGTTACCCGTAGGTTCGTCCGCAAGCACTATCTCAGGGTGGTTTATAAGAGCTCTGGCGATACATACACGCTGCTGTTCACCACCGGAGAGCTGACTCGGTAAATGTCTTGCCCTGTCTTTAAGCCCCACTCTTTCCAGTGCAGCCAAAGCTTCTTTTTCATCCGGCATGCTGTGATAATACTGAGCCACCATTACGTTTTCAACTGCGGTTAAATAGTTAACCAGATGGAATTGCTGGAAAATAAGTCCTATTTTATCTCTTCTTATTTCCGTAAGCTTTTTGGAACTTTCATTTGCAATGTCTACTCCGTCCAAAAGCACCTGACCCTCCGTAGGTTTGTCAAGGCAGCTGATGATATTCATCATTGTACTTTTACCCGAGCCCGAAGGTCCCATGATTGCCACCCATTCTCCTTCTTCCACCTTAAGATTTACCTTATCAAGAGCTTTAAGCGGTCCATATATTTTTGATACATCTTTCAATTCAAGTAAACTCATTTTTATTTCCTCCTGTGACATGTATTGCCAATCCTACTCACCTTTTAGTACGATTGCCGGATCTACTTCCGTAGCGTTTCTTACAGGTATAAGACTTGCAAGTGCTGTAACAAGTACGGCCGCGACAATGGTTATCGGTATCAAAAGCGGTCTGAAAGTGATTGTACTGTTAAATACATTCATGCTTACAAGCTGTGCAAATACAAATCCAAGTATGGAACCTATAAGACCTCCCGAGCCTCCAAGCAGCATTGCTTCGCCCATAAACTCCCTGACAATGCTTTTGTTCGAAGCACCGAGTGCTTTTCTGAGTCCGATTTCTTTTCTTCTTTCGGTTACAACAGCCATCATTGTTGTGGCAACGCAAATCATCATAAGAAGCAATACCACTATTGTTACCAAAAGTACCAATGACTGAAGCTTAGTAAGAACCGTTGTTTCGGACTGCGTAACTCTTTTAACGAGTCTCGGTGTGATTTGGGGCACTTTTTTTGATATGTTCTTTACGTATCCGTCAAGTTCCTCACCCGATGCCGAAATCGAAAGTTCCACAACATCTATTTTTTCATCTTCTTTTGTAAGGGCTCCCATATCCGCTAAGGACATAAAAATGTAGGATTCCTCCGTTCCGCCCGTATCCAATATACCGCTTACCGTGTATTCGATGTTTACGGCATCTTCATTTAAGCTTCTGTCTACATCCTCAGGCTGGTCCGGGTTTTCCATCGCTGCCTGTGAATATGTTATTGTAAGCGCATCTCCTACATTTAAGCTTAGGGTAGCTGCCATTTCCTTACCCACAAGGATTTGTCCGTTATCTTCCGGCCACGCTCCGTCAACATACCAGTAAGGGCTGGTTTTCTTTGTTTCTTCAAGGTCCGTTCCCGCTATAATTACCGGTTGTTCGTTAACAGACAATGTTTCGTACCTGTATGGTGAAATACCTACCTTTTGCTCGTCGGGAATTTCCTTCAATGCGTCTTCCACATCGCTCATTGTAAGTCCTTCGGACTCCGCCGATGCAACAAAAATCATATTCGCGCCGTAGTTTCTAAACTGCTCCCCCATTTGCTTCGGAACATCATAATAAATAGTCGTAAGTCCCGATAAAATGGTTGCTCCCACAGCTATTGCAAGAAGCGCCACAAACATTCTTGAACGTCTGCGCATTAAAGATGCAGTTATCATATGAAAAAACATTTTACGTTTACTCATGTCTATCTCCAATCTTTTGCTAAAGCTTCATTTAGTATTTTAACGTCCGTGAAGTACTTCCGCCGGTTTCATCTTAAGCAATGTTCTGATTGCCGGAATACTGCCAAGCAAGGTTACAACCAGTATAAGTATTATTACTATAGGTATAACCAGAAGTTTCATATCTATCGATGAATCAAATACCGTATGTCCTATTATCTGGGCAAAACCGTAGCCTACAAAATAGCCTATTATTCCACCCACAACCGCGGTTATCATTATTTCCGTAAGCACAAGAAGCGATACCGCCCAATCCTTTGCACCGATTGCCTTTAAAAGACCGATTTCGTTTGAACGCTCCATAACACTTGCCGTTACAAGGTTAGATATTCCAAGTCCCGAACCTACCAACGAAAGAGCGGTTATTAAAATCATAAGAAGCTGTGTTTTTTCCATTATTGCTCCTTCCGATTCGGCAACCTGTCTTACAGGAGAAGCAACAGCATCCGTCATTACTTCCTGAATCTGGTAGCAGATAGAGCTTACATATGCCGTACAATACCATGTCTCATAATCCGCAATCGACAAAGAGCTTGGGTCTTTGGCCGCTCTTCTTGCCAAATCATTGTCCGGTGTTGTAATTGCGCTTACCTCTACGCTTGAAATCAGTCCGTCCGTTCCCGAAATTTCCTGAGCTGTATCAAGAGGTACGTAAATCTGCTCATCTTCATCCGAACCGCAATCATAGATTCCCACAACCTTGAGTTCTTTTGAAGAAACGCTGCCATCAATTTTTATGCTATCTCCAACATTTATTCCCTGCTCGTTTGCAAGCAAGGTGCCTACCATAACGCCGCTCGCATCCTTTTGCTCATCCAGCCACTCTCCGTCGGTTATTTCCCACCACGAGCGAAGGCTTGTTACGCCCGCATCAAGCTCTTCACCTGTAGAAAGACTCAAATGATGGTTAAACCATGTTCCGACCATAGTTACGTCTTTGCCGCCGATTTTTACCTGCTGGTCGATAAACGGTGCAAAATCCACAATGTTGTAGGTCCAGAATATAGTCTTTATTTTGCCTATTTCATCTTCTTTTAAATACGCGCTTTTTATGGTATCGTTTTCGCTTCCCTCAAGCTCATATATATCATTGATTACGCTGTTTTCTTTTGGCACAACGGTTATATTTGCGCCATATGCCTTAAGTTCCTGATTTACCTTGTCTCCAACATCTAACATTATATTTAACATTGCTGTTGCAAGCGAGGCACCGAGTAATATTGTAAAGGCTATCATTATCATTTTTGATTTTTGTCTGAAAAGAGCGCCTCTTACCATTCTAAGAAACATTTATGGTCCCTCCTATTTAAATTCGTCCTGATGTTCCACAAGTGTCGCCTTCGGAACATAAATTTTTGCGTTTTCAACATAGTAGTCAATTACTATCGGGTTACATCCTCCCGGCAGGCCTATTGTATTTTTGTTCATTACAACATCGCAACGTCGGCAAACTATCTGGTCGCCTCTCTCGTAATAACCCGCATCTCCGCAGATATCGCAGGCATCAAGTCCGACACCGTAGGTGGTGGTTCCCGGTTTTTGAACAATAATAAACTTAACCTGAACACCATCTTCCGTAGTGTATGCAAATCTGTGAAGATGTCCGTCCTCCACATATTCGTAAGGCACTACAAGGTTTTCGCCCTCATCTATGCACTCTTCGACAGGTGCTTCATCCGGTTCTTTGTTGTTATATGCATCAATAAATGTTAAAACAAATATTGCGAGTGCCACACACACAAACAAAGCCACCGAAACACGTCTTCTGTTTCTCATTTTTGCCTTGATTTTCCTAAGTTCGGCAGGATTTGAGTACTCATCTGTTACCTTTAAATTGTTTATTATCAAAATAATGCCGGCAACAACAGCCACAATAAGCATTATGATAATAAAGTATTTCGAATAGTTGTTAACTATTTTTACTATCTCAAACAAAAAATGCGTCTGCTTGATTATCCTTCTTGTAATAAGGAGTTTTATAGCCAGACCCGAGTAATAAAAAGCCTGAATAAAAATCTCAATATAAACAAAAATCAGGCTCATCTTACTTTTTGTATCGCGAATAACCTTATAAGAGAAAAATCCTACAAGTATCGAAAGCGCAATACCGAAAAGAAAGCCTACAAATCTATATATAAAATCTGTTGAAAAGATTGTATTGTCCGCAACATCAAAATTAAACGGATAAGCAAATACCGTCGGTAATTTTATAAATAAAAGCGTAAATATCAGCACACTCGCCGATACGCATGACACTATTTCCCCTAGCTTTTTTGTTTTCTTAAGCAAAGGAGGTATAAGAAACACGAGAAATACCAAAAAAGCAACCGCAAATATCAGATACAAGGTTATGTTCATATATGTCAAATATCCGAGATTTAATTTTTTGCTTATTGGATTACTTGTATTCAAAACAGCAGTCATTACAATAGATGCAACAACCGTAGCCACTCCCACGATTACCAGCGTTTTCGTGGCGATTCTTTTTAAATTATGTTTAAAGTAGGAATATAACATTCCCAAAATTATACATGTAGCCGCAAGATCGCTTGTCAGCAAAACAAAATATTTAAGCATTTTTCGCTTCCTCTTTAGATTTTTTATTTTAACAACTCAAAGCAGCCCCTCTTTTAAGAAGCTGCTTTGACTGTTATAATTTCACGCCTTTACGGCAAAAATCTATGCGTATGATTAGTTAGCAGGGATTTCTACAGGGCCTGTGTAATCCCAACCTTCGTATGTGTACTCAAGTACGCCGTTTGTGAATGCTTCATCGAACGATTTTGCACCAGGGCCTGTAAGTGAGTCTGTATGAAGAAGGTAATCATTATCAGCAGGGCTGTGAATTGTAATTGTAAGGCTATATGTACCTGCATCAGGTAATTTAATGTTTGCACCATAGTGTGGTCCGTCAGATGCAGCCATTTCCATGAATGTACCCTGTGCTGCTACTGTTCCGTCAGCTGCTTTTACAGCATAATCAACGGTAAGGTATGGAATCCATGAACCGAGTTCGTAACCGAAATCATTTTCAAGAGCGGAAACGTCAGCTTCAAGATGGATATCGTAATCTTCTGCTTTTGTTCCGTCACTCATTGGTACAGGCTGGAAGTATACAGCCGAGAGGTTGATGAATGAAAGTTCTTCATCTTCAAAAATAGGAATTTCCGTAAAACCTGCTCCGGCTGCGTCATCTGCTGCTGCATCATCCGCTGCATCATCTGCAACTACCTGCGCATCATTATTTGCAGTATTGTTTGAATTTGAGCTTTCACAACCTGCAAGTACCGCACTGCCCATAACAGCAATGCAAGCTACTGCCAAAAGTGCTTTAATTTTCTTGTTAAACATAAGTTTCTCCTTTCACCTAAAGAAAATATTTGTTGATTTATTAATTAACCCTTTTAGATATTGCCGCCTCTTTTTTATATATGCGGCTCCCCCTAAGAGCTAAATTACATTAACCTTCCTCGAGCTTTGCCTTCATTTGTTGCTTGATTTTTTTGTTCTTAAAGTGAGCAACAATAAACAGGATTACTATTACCGCAGTAAGAATCATCTGCGGAACGATTGTCTCTATGTGCGGATATATTCCGAACATATCCAGAACATCGTTTTCCGGAATCTTTGCAACAAGATCCGATATAATCGGTATATGAACATCCCAAAGTTCTATTACGTCGCCTTCGAGAAGTTCTTTGATACCCGAGCCCAAAAATGCAACCGCCATAAATGCCATCAAAATACTTGTAGCAAGGAAGAACGGTTTGAGCGGAAGCTTAATCGAGAAGAACCTGATTGCCACGAATACCACAACGAGTATCGCAACCGCAACAATTACACCAAGGGCTATCATTCCGCCACCGATGTTATGTTCTTTTGCATCCGCAAGCATTGGTTGGTAGAATAAAATTACTTCAGCACCTTCTCTGAACACCGCCAAGAAAGCTGTAAAGCCCAGAGCAAACATGCTTCCTTTTGATACCGAGCCTTCGACCTTATCGTTAATGTATCTGTTCCAAGTCTCCGTTTCGGACTTGTTCAACATCCAGTTACTTACATAGAAGAGTATTGCCACAGCAATAAGTGCCGTTATACCTTCAATCGCCTCTTGGGATGCACCGATCATAGCACTTTGTGCTTTAAGTATGCTCAAAATTGCCGCTGCCAAAATACTGCATCCAATAGCTACTATAGAACCGATATATACCGGCTTGAGTTTGTTTTTATTACCCGACTTAACAAGGTAAGCTATGATACCGCCGATTACAAGGATTGCTTCCAGACCTTCACGAAGAAGAATTACAAAAGCCTCTACAAAGAAGGCTCCGGCCGTTACCGTTGTACCACCGCTTGCCGAACCCGTAAGTTTTTCAAAAGCGGGTGTTGTAGGGGCAAGCAAAAGTCCATCCTCGTAAATCATGCTTGTAAGGTTTTTAACTTCCGCCTGGACGGTTTCAAGTCCCAGGTCTTTTTTTACGGCCTGTCGGCATGCCTTATAGGCAAGCTCAACCTCATTTTTTCTGGCTCCGGATATACGGCTCATTGTCTGTCTTTCAAAGCCGCATACTTCATAATATCCGTAATAGCCGTCCTGCATACACTTGTATGCTGCGTCCATATTGCCCGCTTTGTAGTTTTCTATACCTGCTTGCATACACATGTCTATTGCATATGCCACTTCGTTCATATTTGTCACATCACTGTCCGGAAAATATACCGGCTGTGCTTCTTCCCATGTTGCATAATGAGGAATTTCTTCCGCAGCAAATACATCTTTTGGGAACAAAGCCACAAATGCCGCAAAAACCACAAATAAAATTGCAACAAAATTTTTATTGGATTTAACTTTTACCAAAACTTTCGCCTCCGATGAACCACTTTTTTGATTCATTGTCTCCATATTGAGTTAGTTATATTATACTAACCTCTTGACTTAACAAAAGGCGGGTTAAAAACCTGCCGCTTGTTAAGTTAGTTATAATTTACTAACTTAAATTCGATTTCTTTTATAGCACAAACATTTTTTAAAGTCAATAGATTTTGCCAAAAAAGTTTTGACTCACTAACTTCTTATTTGCTTTCTATGCTTAACTTTCCCGAACTCATTCTATATATGCAATCCGCATATGCTCTCGCACCAATCTCATGAGTTATCATAACAACGGCCATTCCTTCCTCTGCCAGTTCCTTAAACAGCTTAAGAACAGACTCCGTATTTTCATCGTCAAGATCTGCTGTAGGTTCGTCGGCAAAAAGAATCTTAGGCCTATTTATCAAAGCTCTGGCTATTGCAAGTCTTTTTATTTCCCCTCCGGAAAGCTCGTTTGGATACACATCCTCAAGTTCGCTTATCCCCACTTTGTCCAAAAGCTCTTTTGCGTATGCATCTGCTTCATCATCTTTTTTGTAGAGCGCATAAGGAAGCTTTACGTTTTCAAGCACGGTAAGACTGTCTATGGCCGTCTGTCCCTGCGGCACCACTCCGAAATTTTCATTTCTGAGTATGGATAATTCTTTGTCGTCCAGCTCATATATGTTTTTTCCGGCAAATGTAACAGTTCCCGACGATGGCCTTAAAAGGCCGGCCAGCATACTTACAAAGGTGGTTTTTCCGCTTCCGCTTCTCCCAACTATTTCCGTGATTTTTCCTTCTTCAATTTCAATGCAGGCGTTTTCTACCGCATAAAAAAAGTTGGCTGTTTTTGACTTTCTGCTGTATTTTTTTGAAATATCATTTGCTGTTAAAATCATTTAGTTTCCCTCTCTTAGAATCAATCCGGTATCAACCTTGCTGAGTTTTATGGCTGTCCTTGCCGATGCCAATGCACCAGCAAGCACGCAAAGCACAAGGCTGATAAGTGCCATTATAAGCATTTTTGCAATGCTTGGCGTAAGAAATGGCATTCCAAGTTCGTTTTCAATAATATTTCCGAAAGGATATACCACGGCAATTGAAATACCGATACCTATTAGAGCGCCGATAAGGCTTACTATGGATGTTTCCGCAAATATAAGTCTTGCAAGCATTCCACCGGACATGCCCACTACACGGTAAATTGCAAATTCTTTTTTCCTTTCATTAATCATTGATGAAAAAATAACCATAAGAATCACAAGTGCAAGTATCCATATAACCGCAATCAGTCCGCCGATAACCGAAGATACGCCACCAAGACTGTCGGAAATTCCGGAGAGCATGCTTTTTGTTCCGACCGCTTCAACGCCTTTAACATGAACGTTAATATCGCCCACTACATCATCCACATTATATCCTTCGGCAACATTTATGAGAATTGATGATATGATGTCGTCCGGGTTTTGTTCCGAGAAAAACTTAAAGCTATTTTCCTTGGAAGCCTCTATAAGAATCTTTATTGTGTCAAAAGTTGCATAAACCGCATTGTCCAGTTCAGTGCCGGTTTTGTCAAGCTTGGAAACCACTTTGCAGTCAACATCAAAAAACTTTATTGTGCCACCCACATCCCGGTTAATATTACAGCCCGCCACAATCTCACATTCACCAAGTTTATCACTTCCACCGCTTTCCTTTATCCATGGTGTAACGGTAAAATCACTTTCAGGATCGAATCCTATTATCTGCACGGGCATTGAGCAGCATCCGGCCTTCGTCGATGCCATATAGTACTGAACCGAAATATCCTCTATGCCGTCCAGTTGCTCTACCTTGGAAAGATAAGTCTTGTCCATGTAAAAGTAACCCGGCACACCGTCAAGTAAAATTGACTCAAGGTCTTTTTTGCTTTTAGCCTCATCCGGTACTACCATTATGTCCGCTCCAAGCCTTGTCTCCAGGCTTTTAAGACCGTCCTTTAAAGAACTGACAACCAATGTTCCGCCAAGCATGGAAACAGCCAACAATATGACGGTAATCAAAAGCGCTGCTGTTCTGCCTGCCTTTTTCTTTATGTTTTTTATGGGTAACGAACTGATTTTCATTATTTGCCTCCAAAAATCCGGATAGTCAACAATCTTTCACCGCCGGCGAATCTGTCAATAACAGTTTTAATTTTCTTTAGTTTTCATAGCTTTCGTATTTAAGCAGGCAAGAAAAACCGCCGCTATACAAATTACGATGCCGAAAACACGTGTAAAAGGTGTAGTCACGCTGTTGCAGTGCATATCTTCCATCATGCACGTATTAATCAATACTCTCGGAATCAAAACCGTATATATTGCCTGTGCCGCCAATGCGATTGCAAGCCCGGCCTTAACACCCTTTTGTGAAATAAAAAGATTGATAACCGCCAAAGCCAGCATAACAAGGCTTGAGCCTTTAATAGCCATGCCTGCCCAGTGGCAAACCATCCAACCACCTTCTTCGGTCATTTTGCAAGTCTGCATGAAGGTAAACATACCCACAAACAAAATAGCCGCAAGTGCAACAACTACAATATCAAGTATTAGAACCAAACCGCTTCTTTTTTTCATAAAATTCCTCTTTTCTGATTAATTGTCCTTTTTAGCTTGGTTAGTTGTGTTTAACTAACCAAGCACTGTGCTATAATATCACTGTTGAAAATTATTGTCAATAATATCTTCATTATTTCATCAACATATAAAAGGCAGCACTTCAATATGAAGTGCTGCCTGATAGGCAATTATTATTTACCCGGCTTTTGATAAAGAGCCTTATTCTTCCACTGTTTCTGTTGCTTCATCCACAACTTCTTCCGAATTTTCAGCTTCTTCAGCAGCTTTCTCGGCCGCTTCCTTAGCCGCCTTTTCTGCTTCAGCGCGTTCACGTGCCTGTCTTTCTGCATTTTCTTTAATCCAAATATCAGAATCAAGCTTAACGTTTCTGTAACGCTTCATGCCTGTACCCGCAGGAATCAACTTACCGATAATAACATTTTCTTTAAGACCGATAAGCGGATCAACCTTACCGCAGATTGCTGCTTCCGTAAGAACTTTTGTTGTCTCCTGGAATGAAGCGGCTGAAAGGAATGAGCTTGTTGCAAGAGAAGCTTTTGTAATACCAAGCATCTTATGCTTACCTGTTGCAGGCTCTTTTCCTTCTGCAATAAGTTTTTCATTAATTTCGTCAAAGTCAAGAACATCAACGCTTGTTCCCGGAAGAAGTTCTGAATCTCCGGCTTCCTCAACTTCGATTTTCTTAAGCATCTGACGAACGATAACTTCAATATGTTTATCGTTGATATCAACACCTTGGAGTCTGTAAACTCTCTGAACTTCACGAAGCATGTAGTCCTGAACGGCTCTTACGCCTTTAATTTTAAGGATATCATGTGGGTTAACACTACCTTCGGTAAGCTCGTCACCGGCTTCGATAACATTACCGTCGTGAATGTTCTTGTTGATACGTGATCCGTAAGGAATAAGATATGCCTTGGAATCGCCTGTTTCAGGGTTTGTAACAACAACTTCACGTTTTTTCTTGGTCTCTCTGATTTCAACTTTGCCGCCAAATTCCGCGATAATAGCAAGACCCTTTGGCTTACGGGCTTCAAAAAGTTCCTCGACACGAGGAAGACCCTGTGTGATATCATCACCGGCTACACCACCGGCATGGAATGTTCTCATGGTAAGCTGTGTACCCGGCTCACCGATTGACTGAGCTGCAATAATACCAACAGCTTCACCAACCTGTACGGACTGGCCTGTTGCCATGTTTGCACCGTAACATTTAGCGCAGATACCTGTTTTTGACTTACATGTAAGGATAGTTCTGATTTTAACAGACTGTCTTTCCTCAACAACATTGCCTTTCTTATCAAGCTTAGGCTCAAGTACGGCTTCCGCACGTCTCGGAGTAATCATCTGATTAGCCTTAACGATAAGTTCGCCCGTTGCAAGTGAGTAAATATCCTCTGCAGCATATCTGCCTGTAATTCTATCTTTAAGTGACTCGATTACTTCTTCACCGTTCATGAAAGCTTTTACTTCCATATACGGAATTTCTTTTCCTTCGGCACAGTCAACATCACGAATGATAAGTTCCTGTGAAACGTCTACAAGACGTCTTGTAAGGTAACCCGAATCGGCTGTACGAAGAGCGGTATCGGAAAGACCTTTTCTGGCACCATGGGCAGAAATGAAGTATTCCAAAATATCAAGACCTTCACGGAAGTTTGACTTGATTGGAAGTTCGATAGTCTTACCTGTTGTATCGGCCATAAGACCACGCATACCCGCAAGCTGTTTAATCTGCTGGTTAGAACCACGGGCACCGGAATCAGCCATCATGTAGATGTTGTTGTATTTATCAAGTGTATTAAGAAGTGCGCTTGTAACTTTGTCATCGGCATCTCTCCATACAGATACAACCTGCTGATATCTTTCGTTTTCGGTTGTCATACCACGCATATGGTTCTTTTCGATTTGTTCAACCTGAGCTTCAGCATCTTTAATAATCTGTTTCTTTTCTTCCGGTACGGTCATATCGGAAATAGAAACCGTAAGAGCTGCTCTTGTTGAATATTTGTAACCCATGCTCTTGATGTTATCAAGGATTTCGGCTGTTGCTGTAGCCGCATGAGTGTTGAATGTCTTTTCAAGAATCTTCTTAAGCTCTTTCTTGCCAACGTGTTTGTCGACTTCGAGTTTTAAGTAATCCTCGTCTGTTTCTCTCTTAACGAAACCAAGGTCCTGAGGAATGATTTCGTTGAAGATAAGACGACCGAGTGTAGCCTCGATTACGCCCGTAACTTCTTTTCCTTCAGGAGTTTTAACCGTTCTCTTAACATGAATTGTTTCATGAAGAGAGATAACTCCGTTTTCGTAAGCAAGAATTGCTGAATTGATTCCGTCAAAATATTTCTGCGCAAAAAGGCTTCTGAGTGTTGTAACGATAATTCTGTTTCTTTCAGGATCAACGTTAACTCTTACATACTCATCCATTCTGTTAGGTGAAAGAGCAGGGTCTTTCTTAATCTGAGCAGCAGTAGCCTTCTTTATCTTATCGAATGCTTTTTCAGCTTCTTCAATTGTTGCAAATTCAGCAACAACCTTATCTTCGATTTCTTTATCTCCCGTAAAGTCAGGATATTTTTTCATTGTAAGATAGTAGATACCAAGTACCATATCCTGTGAAGGAACGGCAACAGGTGCACCATCCGAAGGTTTAAGCAAGTTGTTAGGTGAAAGAAGCAAAAATCTGCATTCTGCCTGTGCTTCAACCGAAAGAGGAAGATGGACAGCCATCTGGTCACCGTCGAAATCGGCGTTGTAAGCTGTACATACAAGAGGATGAAGCTTAATTGCTTTACCTTCTACAAGGATTGGCTCGAAAGCCTGAATACCAAGTCTGTGAAGTGTCGGGGCACGGTTAAGCATAACCGGATGTTCTTTGATTACTTCTTCCAAAACATCCCAAACTTCGCCTTGGAGTCTTTCTACCATTTTCTTTGCATTTTTGATATTATGTGCTGTTCCGTTGTTAACGAGCTCTTTCATAACGAAAGGTTTGAAAAGCTCGATAGCCATTTCTTTCGGAAGACCGCACTGGTAAATCTTAAGTTCCGGACCTACAACGATAACCGAACGACCTGAGTAGTCAACACGTTTACCGAGTAAGTTCTGACGGAAACGACCCTGTTTACCCTTTAACATGTCCGATAAAGACTTAAGAGCTCTGTTACCCGGGCCTGTTACGGCACGTCCGCGACGACCGTTATCAATAAGAGCATCAACAGCTTCCTGAAGCATACGTTTTTCATTTCTGATAATGATTTCAGGTGCTCCAAGTTCTATAAGACGACGAAGTCTGTTATTTCTGTTGATGATTCTTCTGTATAAATCATTTAAATCACTGGTTGCAAAACGTCCACCGTCAAGCTGTACCATAGGACGAAGATCCGGTGGAATAACAGGAAGTACTTTAAGAATCATCCATTCAGGTTTGTTGCCCGATGCTCTGAATGCTTCAACAACTTCGAGTCTTTTAACGTTTTTAGCCTTTTTCTGGCCTGTTGCATCTTGAAGACTTTCCTTTAATTCTTCCGAAAGTGCATCAAGGTCGATTGAGCTTAAAAGCTCATCGATAGCTTCGGCACCCATACCTACTCTGAATGCCTTATCGCCGAATTCTTCAACCGCATCTCTGTATTCTTTTTCTGAAAGAACCTGTTTGTATTGAAGCTTTGTTTCACCTGCGTCAAGTACAATGTAAGATGCGAAATAAAGCACTTTTTCAAGCGTTCTCGGAGAAAGGTCCAAAATAAGACCCATTCTGCTTGGGATACCTTTGAAGTACCAAATGTGAGATACAGGAGCGGCAAGCTCGATGCTACCCATACGGTCACGACGAACGCTTGCTTTTGTAACCTCAACTCCACAACGGTCGCAGATTACGCCTTTGTATCTTACTTTTTTATATTTACCGCAATGACATTCCCAGTCCTTGCTTGGTCCGAATATTTTTTCGCAGAATAAACCGTCTCTTTCCGGTTTAAGAGTTCTGTAGTTAATGGTTTCCGGCTTTGTTACTTCGCCTCTTGACCATTCCCTGATTTTTTCAGGAGATGCCAAGCCAATTCTTATTTTATCAAAAGTCATTGGCTGATATGTTGATTTCTGTTCTGTCATCTAGTACACTCTCCCTTCTAAAACTCTTCGTCCATTTCGCCTTCAATGTCTGCAACATCTTCAGCGTCTTCAACTATGTCCGCATCATCAACACCTACAAGTTCACCATCCTGGAATTCCTGTGTCTGATAACCTGCAGCTGCCAAATCTTCCTGCTGTTTTGCATAGTCTACGTTATTTATCATTGCTTTATATTCAGTTTCACCATAGTCGATGTTTTCAACCATTTCAACTTCCGTATCATCCTCTTTAAGGACTTTTACGTCAAGACCCAGTGACTGAAGTTCTTTAAGCAATACCTTGAATGATTCAGGAATACCCGAATCAGGAATGTTTTCACCCTTGATGATTGCTTCGTATGTCTTAACACGTCCAACAACATCATCGGACTTAACGGTTAAGATTTCCTGAAGTGTATAGGCTGCACCGTAAGCTTCAAGAGCCCAAACTTCCATTTCACCGAAACGCTGTCCACCGAACTGAGCTTTACCACCAAGTGGCTGCTGTGTTACAAGTGAGTACGGACCGGTTGAACGTGCATGAATCTTATCATCAACCAAGTGGTGAAGTTTAAGATAATGCATATGTCCGATAGTTACAGGACTGTCGAAATATTCACCTGTTCTACCGTCACGAAGTCTTACTTTACCGTCTCTTGAAATAGGAACGCCTTTCCACTCTTTTCTGTGATCAAGGTTATCTTCCAAATATTTTAATACTTCAGGAAGAAGTTCTTTTCCGTGTTTTTTCTTAAATTCATCCCACTCAAGATTTACATAGTCATTTGCAAGATCGAGAGTGTCCATGATATCAAACTCGTTTGCACCGTCAAATACAGGTGTTGCAATGTTAAAGCCGAGAGCTTTTGCTGCAAGTGAAAGATGAATTTCAAGCACCTGTCCGATGTTCATACGAGAAGGAACACCAAGTGGGTTAAGAACGATATCAAGCGGGCGTCCGTTTGGAAGGAATGGCATGTCTTCTACAGGTAAAATACGGGAAACAACACCCTTGTTACCGTGACGGCCGGCCATCTTATCACCGACTGAAATCTTTCTCTTCTGTGCAATGTAAATTCTAACTGCCTGGTTTACACCCGGCGCAAGTTCATCACCGTTTTCTCTTGTAAATACCTTAGCATCAACAACGATACCGTATTCACCGTGAGGTACTTTAAGTGATGTATCTCTTACTTCACGTGCTTTTTCACCGAAAATAGCACGAAGAAGTCTTTCTTCGGCTGTAAGTTCGGTTTCACCCTTAGGTGTAACTTTACCAACCAAGATATCCCCTGCACGAACTTCGGCACCGATTCTGATGATACCGCGCTCATCAAGGTCTTTTAAGGCATCATCACCAACACCCGGAACGTCTCTTGTGATTTCTTCAGGTCCGAGTTTCGTATCACGTGATTCCGATTCGTATTCTTCTATATGAACTGATGTGTAGACATCGTCCTGTACAAGTCTTTCACTGAGAAGTACAGCATCTTCGTAGTTGTAACCTTCCCAAGTCATGAAACCGATGAGAGGGTTTTTACCAAGTGCTATTTCACCGTTTGATGTTGAAGCACCGTCAGCAATAACCTGACCTTTTTCAACTCTTTCTCCTTTGTCGACGATTGGTCTTTGGTTGTAGCAGTTTGACTGGTTACTTCTTGCAAACTTAATGAGTCTGTATGTTTCCAAAAGACCGTCATCTTCTCTGATTGCGATCTCGTTTGATGTTACTCTTTCAACAATACCGCCTGCTTTTGCAAGTACGCAAACGCCGGAGTCGGCAGCCGCTTTAACTTCCATACCGGTACCGATAACAGGTGCTTCCGTTGTAAGAAGAGGTACTGCCTGACGCTGCATGTTGGAACCCATGAGGGCACGGTTAGCATCATCGTTTTCAAGGAAAGGAATCATTGATGTTGCAACGGAGAATACCATCTTAGGAGAAACGTCCATAAGGTCGATGGTTCTCTTCTTGAACTGTGATGTTTCCTCTTTAAAACGTCCGGAAACGTTTTCGTTGATGAAATGACCTTTTTCATCCAATGGCTCGTTAGCCTGAGCTACGATGTAGTTATCTTCTTCGTCAGCTGTAAGGTATACAACTTCGTCCGTAACTACCGGATTTTCAGGATCTTTCTTGTCAACTTTTCTGTATGGAGCTTCAATGAAGCCATATTCGTTAATTCTTGCATAAGAAGCAAGAGAGTTAATAAGACCGATGTTAGGACCTTCAGGTGTCTCGATAGGACACATTCTGCCGTAATGTGAGTAGTGAACGTCTCGAACTTCGAATCCGGCTCTGTCTCTTGACAAACCGCCCGGACCCAAGGCTGAAAGACGACGTTTGTGTGTCAGCTCACCAAGTGGGTTGTTCTGATCCATGAACTGTGACAACTGTGAACTTCCGAAGAATTCTTTAACAGCTGCAGTTACCGGTTTAATATTAATAAGTGACTGTGGTGAAATTGTCTCTGTGTCCTGTGTCTGCATTCTTTCACGAACAACACGCTCCATTCTTGAAAGACCGATTCTGTACTGGTTCTGAAGGAGCTCACCAACAGCTCTGATACGTCTGTTACCAAGGTGGTCAATGTCATCAACATTGCCGATGTCGTATTCAAGGCCGAGGCAATAGTTGATTGATGCGATAATATCTTCCTTAGTGATGTGTTTTGGCACAAGACCCGGTTTCTTATTATCGTAAATATTATCGGTAAGACATTTTCTGATTGCTTCTTTAATGTCTTCTTCCGAATCGTTATTATCTAAAATATCGGCAAGTGTAGGGTAATAAACTGCTTCGGTAACTCCAAGAGAACGAAGTGTGGCTTCGTCAATGTCAACATATTCTTTAATATCAACCATAAGGTTTGAAATTACCTTAACATTTTTTTCTTCTGTCTTAACCCAAACAAAAGGAACAGCTGCATTCTGAATAGCTACTGCCATATCAGCATCAACAATAGTACCTGCTTCGGCAATAACTTCACCTGTTGTCATATCTACAACGTCTTCAGCAAGCTCTTTTGATTTGAGTCTGTTTTTGTATGCTAATTTTTTGTTAAATTTATAACGTCCAACCTTTGCAAGGTCATATCTTCTTGCATCAAAGAACATGCTTGCAATAAGGCTTTCCGCGCTTTCAACCTGAAGAGGTTCGCCCGGACGAATCTTTTTGTATAACTCTAATAAACCGTCTTCATAGCTTCCTTCAGGGTGCTTTTCATTTTTGGATGCATCCTTTGTGAAACTTGCAACGATTTTAGGTTCATCACCAAACAAATCAATAATTTCCGAGTCGGTACCGTAACCCAAAGCTCTGATAAGAACCGTTACAGGTACTTTTCTTGTTCTGTCCACACGAACATAGAAAACATCGTTTGAGTCTGTTTCGTACTCAAGCCATGCACCACGGTTTGGTATAACTGTTGATGAGAAAAGTTTCTTTCCGAGTTTATCATGTGCAACACCGAAATAGATGCCCGGTGATCTTACCAACTGGCTAACGATAACACGTTCCGCGCCATTGATTACAAATGTACCGGTAGCTGTCATGAGTGGTAAATCGCCCATGAAAATAGTATCGGTTACCATCTGGCCGTCTTCTTTGTTGATAAGTCTTACATCGACGTTAAGCGGAGCGGCGTATGTAGCATCGCGCTCTTTACACTCTTCGATAGAATACTTAACTTTTGTTTCGTCAAGCTTAAATCCTGTGAATTCTAAACTTAAATGGTTACTATAATCTTCGATTGGAGATATGTCATTAAAAACTTCCATAAGACCGTCATCCAAAAACCACTGATACGAATCTTTCTGGATTTCGATGAGATTAGGCATGTCAAGAACCTCTTTCTGTCTTGCATAGCTCATTCTCATGCTTTTGCCTGTTTTTAATGGACGTATTCTGTTTTTCTCCATAGTGACATTTCACCCCTTGCCTGTGTTATAGTCGCATAATTTTGGGTGTTTTTAGACGCTAACCACGGCATGATTAGCCATAATACACCACAATAGTGCACCGTATATTGTACCACAAATCAAATTTTCTTGTCAACGAGATTTTTGAGGATTTTTTAAAAAATTTCCAACGATTTTGCATTCGAATTTCCCGACAAAAAATGCTTAAAGGAGAAGCGCATTATATGCGCTTCTCCTTAGCATTTTCAAAGATTTTAATTTATACGAATTTTGAAATTTCGCCTTTGAGTTCATTGATATCATCAAGGTTACCGTTTGCACCGTCTTTGATTGTTGTCATTGATTCAACAAGAACGTTAACGTTTTCGGTTGCTTCGGCAACACCCGTTGTACATTCATGAACGGTACTTGAAACAAGTTTGATGGATTGTGTAACGGAAGCAACTACTTCACGTAAGTTATCCATGCTGCTGTTATATGTTTCAATGATGTTTTCGATGTTTTCTGCATCTGCATAATATGTATCCGCAATATCTTCGAAACCATCGTAGTCTTTAAGAATTGTGGATGTTACAAGATCCATAACATCGTTTGCGGCATCCATAAGAGATGTAACCGCCGAAACAACGCCTTCGCTGATGCTCTGAATGTTGTTAGCAGTCTCACGGCTGGAATCCGCAAGCACTCTGATTTCATCCGCAACAACCGCAAAGCCTTTGCCTGCCTCACCGGCTCTTGCAGCTTCGATGGAAGCATTAAGTGCAAGTAAGTTTGTCTGGCTTGCAATATCCAAAATGTCGTTTGTAAGGTTTGTGATTTCATCAACTTTGTGTGAAGCTTCGATTGCTTCTTCAAGGCTCTTTCTCTTGCCTTCGACACTTGTCTGAATCTGCTCTTTGCTTTCAACAGTCGAATTCTTGATTTCGGATGCTCTTGTTTTGATTTCATCAACAAGGGCAGCACCTTTATCTGATTCTTCGGCAACGGTTCTTACGGTATCAAGCACTCTGTCCGTATCGCCGTTGATTGTTTCGGTTGAAGCTGCAACTTCTTCCATGGAAGCTGTAAGCTCCTGCATTACCGCCGAAATATTCATTGAAGACTCGGAAGCCTCCGAAATTACATTATTTGTATTAAGTGAGTTGGACTGAACTCTTTCCGTTGTTGCTCTAACCTGAACAATAACCTGATCAAGGGTTGCAATAAATTGGTTCAAGCTGTCTACCAACTGACCTGTCTCATCTCTGGACTTGGTATTGATAACAGTCTTAAGATCACCATGTCCGTCGTTAACATCCTTAATAAGTTTGTTAACCTCACCGTTTGCGCTCTTAAGTTCTTTTGTAAGACTCTTTGATGAGATTATTATTACTACTGCTGCAGCTGCCATACAAATTACGCCAACCAATGCACCGGATTTAATAAGCGCTTGTGTATCCGTTGCAAAATATGATGCAGGCATCGCAACTTCAATTACGAAGTTATCCGTTACATAGAAACCGCAATATGTTTCCGCTCCGGTGTAAGGATGCGGATATGAATAAGAACCGCTCTTAGCATTCAAAATATAGTTATAAGAATCGGCATCCGTTTCAAGCAAGTTGAAATTAAGAATTGATGATGGGTCATCATTTGTTGCGAGTATCCATCCGTCAAGTCCGAGAAGAATGATAGTATGTAAATCATCTTCCAAAATTGCAGATGACATTGTCGCAAGATCGATTGAGTTATTAACCGTTCCCAAGAACTCTCCCGTTGCAGGATCGTTAATTGCATATGAAATAACGAATACAGGATTTCCCGTTACCGGAGATACGTTATTACCTATATATTCTCCGTTATCACGGCACTGGATGTAGAAGTTTTCTTCCGAAACATCATGAAGAGTTGCATTATTCAAGCAATCCGCATATCCTGTTGATCCTGCCGTTATAAAAAAGTTTTCGTAAAGATTATTTGATTTTGCTTCTATAGACGCCAAGTAATTTGCAATACTCTGCTGATATGCAGGATTAAGCTGACCTGTAGTCTTAAATTCTCTCAAAGCCTGCAAAACCTGACCGTCCTGTGTAACAGATGTTGTCAAAACTTCCTGAGCATCGATAAAGTCTTCAATAGCTACAAGCTTTGCTTGTGCAAGCAAAGCCAAGTTTTCCAATGCATTTTTCTCTGTATTGTTATTAGCCATATGTACAATAACAACACCGGCAATCATAAGCGGAATTGCCATACAAAGAAGTGATACAATAAGAATTTTTACAAACATGCTTACATTCTTTTTCTTTTGTTTAGGCTTTCTTGCCGGCTTATTTTGCTGGCCCCCCTGCGTATAAGCCCCCTTAGGCGCTTGATTAGCCTGAGGTATTTGCTGATTTTCCGTCATGTTGCCTTCAGGCATTTCCTGGTTGTAGTTTTGATCCATAAATATACCTCCATACAAAACGTTTCTTAACCCTATATTACTTATAGTCCCTTAATTTGTTACTTGTTAGTATCATACCATAGCAAACACATCTGGTAAATATTTTTTGTGCATATTTTTTGTATTTCATCAACTTTTTTTGGTGTATTTGGTCAATTATAACAAATGCACTTTCTTGCAAGCAAGAGTGCATTTTCCTCGTTGCATGTCAAAAAAGCCGACGGTCAAAAGACCGTCGGCTCAGACCGAAGACAAAAGCCCTTTTTGGATTTTTTATCCCGAGAGGGCTTTTTTCGATTATTTTTTTCTGTTTTT
>SVDN01000026.1:4038-29049 GCA_015057825.1 Lachnospiraceae bacterium | reverse complement strand
GAATAATATCGTTAAAACCATATTTAAGCAAAAGCTTTGTAATAGCGATTCCGGCAGCGCCCGAACCGTTTACCACAACATTGCATTTTTTGGCATCTTTTCCCGTAAACTTAAGAGCATTGATAACACCCGCAAGCACAATTACCGCAGTTCCGTGCTGATCGTCGTGGAAAACCGGAATATCCACACGCATTTTAAGTTTTTCTTCGATTTCAAAACATCTTGGTGCCGAAATATCTTCAAGGTTAATGCCTCCGAAGCTTCCGGCAATGTTTGCGATTGTATCCACTATAGTATCAACATCTTTTGAACGAATGCAAAGAGGGAAAGCATCAACTCCGCCAAGTTCTTTAAAGAGAAGACATTTTCCTTCCATAACCGGCATTCCGGCTTCCGGACCGATATCTCCAAGGCCCAAAACCGCCGTTCCGTCTGTGATTACGGCTACAAGATTGTTTCTTCTTGTAAGTTCGTATGATTTGTCAACATCTTTTTGGATTACAAGGCAAGGTTCAGCAACACCCGGTGTATACAAAACCGACAAATCATCTTTTGATTTTAAAGGTGCTCTTGAAATAACCTCGATCTTGCCGTTTAATTCGTAATGTTTTTTTAAAGCTTTTTCTTTAATATCCATTTAAACTACCTCTTATTTTTATTAATTGTTTTGTGCAATTGCATTTTGTCCGATTGCAAGAAGCGGAGTAAAGTACTGCTCTTTACGTTTCTTGAATTCGTTTGAATATTCAACGTTATCTCCGTGATGAAGCTCACGAAGATATTCGTGGTGATTTTGTAAAATAGCCTTGTTTTCAAGACCGAGAAGCAAAAGTCCCACATTTGAGCACTGGTCCGAGCTTCTTTCAAGATATGTAAGAAGCTGAACAAACAAAAGTCCGCTTGTTACATGACATTCGCCGCTTTTAAGTCTTTGTAAATGTCTGTCTTTGAGAACCGCTATCATGTCATCCGTAACTTCTTCAAAAGGTTCTATATAAAAGGCTGCGGCAATATCTCTGTCTCTGTAAATATCAACGGTTGTTGCCGTAATATCTTCCGTTGCGCGACAGATAAGCTCCAGCTCTTTCATTGCATCATCGGAGAATTTAACATTATCCTCTTTTATCTGTCTTGCGATTTCTTCTATATCCATTGCGTAGTCCGCCATACGCTCGAAAGCCTCAACAGACTGCAAAAGCATGTTGATTTCCGTACTTTCCGTTGATGACTCAACATATTTGGAAAGCTTAATCATATAGTTTGTGGCTGCATCCGTATAGGCATCAATCTTAGTCTCCGCCTCATTCATCTGCTCCACGACTCGGTCGTCGTATTTTGTAAGCAAGGAGAAACTTTTAACCAAGTTTGCCTGACAGATTTTAGCCATATCCGCAATGCCTTTTCCCACTTCTTGAATAGCCATAACCGGCGACACAAAAAGTTTTTCATCCAAGGCCTTGAACTCGATATAATCCGCATCGGTTTTATCTTTAACGATTTTCTTCGATGCCTTAACCAAAAGTCCCGCAAACGGTAACAATGCGATTGCCGTTACAAGGTTGAATATGGTCTGGAAGTTTGCTATGGTTCCCGCATCCGCAGTCATGCCCCAAAGATCAGGCAATCCTCCCGCGGCTTTTATGATTAGGAATACCAACGCAAATGCCACGGTACCAATTACATTGAAAAGTATATGAATTACACCGATTCGTTTTGCATCTTTTGAAGCTCCGATTGAGCAAACAATAGCCGTTGTTACGCAGGTACCTATGTTACTACCCATAATAAACGGATAAGTAAGAGTAAAGGTTATGGCTCCGGTTGATGCCAGTGCCTGCAACATACCTACTGCTGCCGACGAGCTTTGAACTACAAAGGTAAATGCCAAACCGATTGCAAAACTGATAATCGGATATTGTGCGAATTTTTCCATAAGATCCATGAAAAATGCGGATTCTTTCAAAGGCTCAACAGCCGCCGTCATATTCATAAGACCTATAAAAAGCACGCCGAATCCCAAGAATATATCACCCATTCTTTTGGCTTTGCTTTTCTTTATAAACATTATGAGAATAATACCGATAATAAGAGCTACAGGCGCAAGAGTCGATGTTTGAAAAATTTTCATTATCGGCAATGAAGATGCGTCAAGATCGGCAAGTCTGATAATCTGTGCCGTAACGGTTGTACCGATATTGGCACCCATAACAATTGATGCTGCCTGTGTAAGATTTAATATTTCTGCACTTAACAAACCAACAGTAAGTACAATTGTTGCGGTAGAACTTTGAATAATAGCTGTTACGGCCGCACCCGTAAGTACACCGAATACAACATTCGATGTGAGTTTTCCGAGCACCTTTTTAAGGGCTCCTCCCGAAACTTTTTTAAGTCCGTCGCCCATTACTTCGATACCGTAAAGGAACAAAGCAAGTCCGCCGAACAACGAAATTAAGGAAAATACGTCCATTTCTTATCCTTTCTTTTTTTCATAATAGCTTAATTAACCCAATCCCTTTTTTATATTAACACTTTTGGATACAAGCTGATGTAAAATGTATGTAAAAAGATTTCGGAGCACGAAAAAAGGAAGCCTTTCGCTCCCTTTATTCGTGTGTTGCGGCCAAGGTGCACATGGCCGCGGGTTTAGAGTATATATGAAGTTTATTAGCAGCTTATTAATCAAGATCGTGTCTTGCAAGTATAGCAGCCGGTTTCTTGGCTACCGTTGAAATAACAGGTATCATACCAACCAAGATGTTAAATACGTATATAGCAACTACCGCAAGTATCACAATCCATGGTGTCATAAGGAATAGTGAACCGATATATTTAACCATGGACATCTTATAAAGTACGTAGGACATTATTATGATTCCCGGAATTCCCGTAACCGTGGTTATGGCAATTATTTCCCCTAAGAATACCCTGTAAATATCGCTCTTTTTCATACCGATTGCTCTGTAGATTCCGATTTCCTTTACTCTCGAAAGGAATGAGGATCTTATCATAAGGAATATTTCAACAAGAGATATTCCGATGATTATTGCCGATGCAATAAGACTTGTCTTTACCTGCTCGGCTCTGCCGTCATCGTAGAGCTGTCTGCTTTGTGCATAAGTGTCTTGCGCGTTTATTTCATTTGCGCTTAAGTATTCAAGTGCTGCTTCCTTATCGTTGGCACAAAGGGTTATCATGCTTGAGTTTACAATCAAATCGTAGAAGATTGTGTTTGGATTAACCAAATATATGTTTAAATCTTCTCTGCTTGTGTAATAACCCACAACGGTTAAGTTTACGCCGTTTATCTGTTCTTTAATCTCTTTGTTCAACTTCATCTCTTCTTTATTTGAGATGTTTACGATTGTTTCGTAGTCATTTTCAGGCAAACGTCCTTCTTTAAGCACAAATTTGTCCGCATATTCATTGTAGTCACCAATCTTTAACGGGCGAGCCGATATATCGCTATTCATATTGTAAAGCATATGAACTTCGGCTGTATCCGTGATATAGATTGACGGACTTTCAAGGTCCGCAACACCTACGATTGTATATTCGTCGTTCTCAGAGCTTTTTACCGTAAGACCGATGAAATCTTCCACATTGTTTACACCGCACATTTTAGGTGTAGGAGTGTTGTTCATAAGGTTTGTAAGGGATAATTTGTCAACTACCACCTCATTATCGCTTTGCGGCAATCTGCCCGCAATCAAGTCGCTTTCCGTTAAAAGACTTGCATGTGATAAGCAGACCGACAATTCATCCACAATCTGATTGGTTTGATAAAAGCCTTTATAACTTAAGTTCAATCTTACAAGACTGTCCCCCGGCATCACATAATCCACACCCGGAACCTCTCTGTATGAAAGGTAAGATTCAACGGAATAGGAGTTTGCATTTACCAGAACATAATTCTTGTTATATTGGATAAAGTCTTTGTCTTTCACATTATAAAGCGCTGCAATGGTGCTTATTCCGTATACTATAAACATAGCGGCAAGCACAAAGCCCGCAAGCAAGAACTTCTTAAGTCCCGGCATTTTGGCGAGACTTTTAAAGCCACCGCCAAGCATGCCAAGTATATGGACAACGTTTGAATATTTCTTTTTAAAGTTATTATTGATAATATCCTTAAAATGAAATTCGTACTTTTCAAGAGTTTCTTTATCAAGTGCCTTGTAATGATCGTCAACGAACTCGATGCTTGAATTATCATCAACCACTTCGACTCTTACATTTTCGGCACTTTGAACATAAATATTTCCGTTCTTGACAACGATGTTAAGTTTTATTTTTTCATCATTTTCGCTGTAAACGTTAATGTCGCTTATCTTGTCGGAAAGTGCATCATGGTTTTTCATGTCTTTTAAGAAAAACCTGTTATCGATTGTGTATTCCAACTCATTGTTATGTTCGTTTACATAATCATTTTCAACTTTTCCGTCCACAAGCTCGATTATTCTTGAAGCGTAAAAGTTTGCAAGTTCGCGCTCGTGTGTTACCAAAAGCACCAGCTTATCCTTTGAAATCGCTTTGATGATGTTCATGATTTCAACAGAGTTTTTGCTGTCTAAGTTTCCGGTAGGTTCATCGGCCAAGATTATGTCAGGATCTTTGGCTATAGCTCTTGCGATGCCTACTCTTTGTCTTTCACCGCCGGATAACATGTTTGCCGGACGGGATTTATATCTAAGCATACCCACCTTATCAAGGACATATTCCACACGCTTTTTGATTTCTTTTTTGTCCTTAAGTCCAATCATTTTAAGAACAATGGCCACGTTGTCGAATACGCTCATTTCATCAACAAGCTTGTAATCCTGAAAGATGTAACCTATTTGTAAATTTCTTATTTTGTCCGCATTATAGGCTGATACGGAATTCATCTTTTTACCGTTAACAAGGATTTTTCCGCTTTTAACTTTATCAAGGCCGCCTATTGTGTTAAGAAGTGTGGTTTTACCGCATCCGCTGGGACCAAGGAATGCAACCAAACCGTTATTATCAAATGTTAAAGAAGTATTATTGATAACGTGTACTTCGCTTTTTTTACCCTTGTTAAAGTATTTGTTTAAATTAACCAGCTCTAACATTTCTTACACCTCATCTCTAAATGCTTTCATTGCGCTGCCTTTGAACAGCTTGCTTGCGTACTTGTTGCCGATAAGAATTGCCATTCCCAAGAATATGAGATACAAAATCACATAATCCAAAATTGTAAGGTAATTAAGCATATTATCCACAAACGGTACCACAAAGTATCCCGCATAATTAAGGTATAAGAAAACCATAAATGCGCCGTATGCTATACTTGCCACCACCACAAGTTCCAAGATAATTATGAACCTTATGGATGATTTCTTTCCTCCAAGCATTCTGAAAGTCGTGTAATATACATTTCTCGATTTCATAATAAGTCTTATTACGAAATATGTTATGAAGAAAAGTACTATAAACAATACTATTGTCATAAATGTGTAGAAGATGTTTGACATTATTGCCATATCATCCACATAAAGCGCGTCGGTAAGTGCCAAATACTTAAAGCCGTTAGCATCCAAATAATCCTTAAGAGGTTGTAATGCTTCATCCGAAAAATCTTTTACGAATATGCTGCTTTGGAATGTTCCCGTTGCAAAAAGTGAATTGTACTGGTCCGGATTGATATAAATCGCACCTTCTTTTTCCTCCTCGTAAGGAATTCCAAGTTTGTTTTCTATATTCCATTTCGAATATGTATCTACGATTTCAAGATCAAGTCCCGTTTCGTAATAAAGGCTCTTATTTGTTATCGAAAGAGGAAGTCCTCTTACATAGCCTCTTTCCACCGTTTCGTTAAGGTTATATGAAACCACTACACAACCCGGATCCACATTGGCATTTGGAATTATCATAAATTGCGGGTTGTATTGATCCGAATCATGATATTTTTCATCAAAGAGCACCCTTAATCGGCTGTATTGTCTGTTAAGCTCAAAGTTGTAATTGTTGAGGTAGTCGTTGCTTACGAAAAACAGCATGGAACCGTATTTATCGCTAAGCATCGCCGAATCTTCGATATATTTTACTCCGGCTATATAATATGGTTTTGTCAAATCCAGCTCGCCCATATCATTTTCACTGTAAAGCGTTAATCCTACCAATTCTTCGGCCGAGTCCTGAATAAAATAGTTGTCTTTCGATAAACCGACAACAATTTCGTTTGCATTTTCCGGAAGTCTGCCCACATCCGGTTCTCCCTGCAAAGTATCGATTCCCACTGCCGATCCGTTTAACCAGTAGTTGTAGTTCTCATCATTTAAAAACACCATATTATCAAGAGGCAGATCGTTTTTAACAACGCTGTCCACATTTTCAAGGGCTGAAATTGCAGCCAATTCTTCATCACTTATAGGTTGAGAGTCAGCCTTTTTTATGACAACTCGATTATTGGATGCGTTGTTAAAAACCCAATTGTAGCCGCTTATGGAATTTAAATAATTGTTCTTCTCATAGGATGCGTATTCCGCAAGAATCGCTATAGTGAGGAATGCGAAAACTATGAGCAGAAGAACGAATTTGGGAACAACGTTAAATGTATTTCTTACTCCAAGTCTTATAAGGTTCCCAAAGGAAATATTCTTCTGTTTCTTTTGGGGAGGCATTGCGGCTTCTTTTGTTTCGGAAATCTGCTTGTCTTCCAAAACCTTTCCGTCGTGCATCTTAATCTTTCTTGTTACGTATTTTTCGACCTGCTCGTAGTTGTGGGTTACGATTATTACAAGTCTTTCTTTTGCGATTTCTCTGAGAAGCTTTACAACTTCTTCCGCTGACGCAAGATCCAAATTACCCGTTGGTTCATCGGCAATAATTATCGGGGTTTCTTTTGCCAATGCCCTGGCGATTGCCACACGTTGTTTTTGACCGCCGGAAAGTTTTGATACCTTAGTGTTTCTAAATTTATAAAGGTCGACTTTTTTAATAAGGTCGAAGGCCTTTTTCTTTAATTCGCGTCTCTTTGTGCCGTTAAGCATAAGGACAAGCTCGATATTTTGAAATACCGTGTAACTGTTTATCAAATTAAATGTCTGATAAATGTTTGCGATATTTTTTCTTCTGTAATTTTCAAAGTCTTTTTCGGAGAAATGGCTGGTCTCTTTGCCGTCAATATACATTTCTCCTTCTTCATAAGTGTCAAGACCGCTTATTACATTAAGGAGGGTTGACTTACCGCTTCCGGATTCACCGGTTATGGCAACAAACTCACCCATGTTAAATTCCAGCGATACTTTACTGAAACCGCTGGCTATAACACCCTTGTTGTAATAAAACTTCGAGACATCTTTAAGTCTTATCAAACTGTTTTCCATAATTTTTTCCCTCTCTAACCGATTTTATCCAACTGTATTACTCGGTTAACTTTTACCAAATCTGCTAAATTACTGCGTTTTCTTCCGATGTATTTTAGCTGTACTATTTACATTAGTACACCTGTTATGCATAATATACCACCTGCCATTTTAGATGTCAACATTTTTTTCAAAAAAATTTTTTAAGCACATAAATCATGGCGGAATTTTGCCTTTAGTTACATATAAAATGACATTTAATAAAGGGAGTCGGATTTCCAACCTGTCACTCAATGGTATGGAAATCCGATTCCCTTTTTAAATGTCATTAATATTGTATTCAAAAGCCAAGACAAAATTCCGCCCCGATTTAGTCTTATTAAAAAGCAAAAAGATGTTTCCTCGCAGCCACGCACATCCGGCGCACACAAACACTTTGTCGCCGTAAGCATTTGTAAAACCGGGCATTATATGGAGTCAAATAGGATTGAATTTAATTACGATAGCGAGGCTTTCGTTAGGAGTTGCGCGATGTTAGCCGACAAAGGAGCTTATGTTTGAGCAAGCTTTGCTTGCGAGTTTAAGCGGTTGTCGGCGAATAAACGAGCGCAATGAGTAGAAAACGCAGCGTGTAATTAAAGCAATACTATTTGACTCCGTCTAAGGCCCGAAATGCACAAACAAAAAGGCGACACTTAATTGTGCCGCCCGATTTGCAACTATTTTTTGCGATTCATATATTGTCTGGTTATCAAGTATCCCGCTACAAAGAATACAACGATAATTGCGATTATTATCAAATGTTTCATAGGCATATATCCTCTTAGTGGTGGAAAAGTCTGATGCCCGTAAAGCACATTGCAATTCCGTATTTGTCGCATGTTTCGATAACCTGCTCATCTCTTATTGAGCCGCCCGGCTGAGCAATGTATTTAACACCGCTTTTGTGAGCGCGTTCAATGTTATCGCCGAACGGGAAGAAAGCATCGGAGCCAAGTGTTACACCCTCCATTTTATCAAGCCAAGCGCGCTTAGCTTCTTTTGTGAATACTTCAGGTTTTGTTGTAAAGTAGTTTTCCCATTCGCCGTCAGCCAAAACATCCATATAATCGTCGCTGATATATACATCAATTGTATTGTCTCTTACAGGACGTCCCACATCTTCTCTGAAAGGAAGATTGAGCACAATCGGAGCTTGACGAAGAAACCAGTTGTCGGCTTTTGAACCCGCAAGTCTTGTACAATGAATACGAGACTGCTGGCCGGCACCGATACCGATTGCCTGTCCGCCCTTTACATAGCAAACCGAGTTTGACTGTGTATATTTAAGTGTAATAAGTGCAATTGCAAGATCGATTTTTGCACTGTCAGGGATTGTTTTTTCTTTTGTTACAACATTTTCAAACATCTTGTCATCAATAACAAGTTCGTTTCTGCCCTGCTCAAAAGTTATGCCGAATACCTCTTTGTGTTCAATAGGATTCGGAACATAGTTTTCATCTATTTTGATGATACAATAATTGCCTTTTTTCTTTGATTTAAGGATTTCCAAAGCTTCCGCTTCATATCCCGGAGCAATGATTCCGTCGGATACTTCTCTTTTAATAAGTTCGGCTGTTTTTACATCGCATACATCCGAAAGGCTGATAAAATCGCCAAATGATGACATTCTGTCCGCACCTCTGGCTCTTGCATAAGCGCTTGCGAGAGGAGTTAATTCTCCGCAATCGTCAACCCAATAAATCTTGCGTTCAATGTCTGTAAGCGGAAGTCCCACTGCCGCACCCGCCGGTGATACATGTTTAAATGATGTTGCAGCCGGAAGTCCCGTTGCCTTTTTAAGTTCCTTTACAAGCTGCCAACCGTTAAATGCATCCAAAAGGTTGATATAACCCGGCTTTCCGTTCATTATCTCTATAGGAAGCTCCCCATCGGCGATTGAAATCTTTGCCGGTTTCTGATTTGGGTTACATCCGTATTTTAATTCTAATTCTTTCATGAAAAATGCTCCTTAAATTATTTGTTTTTATTTATGATTTTTGTCTCTGCTTTGCCTGTTGCGATATCTATATATCTTACAAACAAAGATACTTTGTTATCTTCGTTTAAGCTTTCCCATACAAGCTTTGCAAACTCATCCATGTCATCAATCATTTCAACAAGCTTAGGCTCGCCTTCAAAGCTTGGAAGAGGATTTCCGTCAGATTTGTATGTGTGGATAAAATGGCCTTCTCCCGGAAGAGGATTTGTATATGCAAATGTATAACGATTGCAAGCTGTCGGATTACCATTGTTGCTTTTAAGAATTGACATTGCATAGTTGAATGTGCCGTTTTCCACATGAAGTACAGATGAAATTCTAGGTGTGTAATTTGGTGCGTCCGGCTCAAATTCTCTTGTACGAAGCGCCTGTTCAAATGTCATCTGCTTATCCATTAGCTCGTAGATTGTATCTGTCTGATCGCCGTTTGTTACGATTGTCTTGTTACCCAGCACACGCATCGGTGCGTAAATAATAAGACTCGGATCTTCAAGTTTTGATTCATCAAATGCTTTTGTACGAATTACTTCGTCACCGTCGGCAACAAAGACACGGTTGCGGCTGTTTTCGCTTCTTCCCATAATGAAGTATGCAATTACCGCTTTTTTACCGTTAGGTGTTTTTCCGACTACGATACCGCGTCCCGGATATGCATTGTTTGAAAGTTCGTTTTTAAGTGAGATTTTTTCCATGATTTATTCCTTTCGTTTTAAAATATAAAAACAAAAACGCCCGGACACACAAAACTTCGGTGCCCAGGCGATCGGCTCTTATTTCTTACAGTGCTCCCTGTGGTTAATCCACTATTTCGCCAGTCACACTGCGCATACATGTATTTTAGAGTATTGTAATAATTTTTTCAAGTAGTAAATATTGCAGCTTTTGCAAGCTCATCCGCCAGGTCGTTGTATTTATCGCCGGAATGACCTTTTACTTTAATAAATTCTACTTTTAATTTATCTTTTATGCTGTCATAAAAAGCTTTATAAGCTATGGTGCCTTCTTTATTGGTCTTCCATAAACCTTCACACCACTTGGCTATGCCTTCATAATCATGATAAATTGTGATTTTTTTGCAGCCAAGCTTTATTGCCTCTTTCATGGCTCTTTCGCTTGCCTTTATTTCACCCGCAACATTGCGCATGCTTGCCAAGCTTTCGTCAATGCCTTTTTCGCTTAGATGGATTTCCTCTTCTCCCACGAAAAGAACAACTCCCGAGCCAAACTCATTTGTTTCCGCATTAAAGCTTCCGTCAACATAAGCAATAGCTTCACCCTCAGATAATTTTATCAAATCATCTTCATTATCTTTTGCGCTGTCGACCTTGCCTTCGTCGCAGAGTCTGTCAACTCCGGCAAAGCGAACCGCTTCTTCGTATGTCTTAAAGCTTTTATATTTTGCATTGGGAACGCCGTTAACTTGGGCCTTGCAAGTCTCCCAGTCGGTATAAACTCCCGGTGTAAGGCCTACATTAACCGCGTAATATTTTTTAACATCACTCATATTTAATATCAAAGCCTATGGTTGTTGAGGTGTGTTTGGATCGTTATTTGTTTGACCGCTGTTAGGATCGGTGTTTGATCCGCCATTGTTTGTGTCATTTCCCGCAGTTTCACCGTTTGTATCACTACTTGGCTGACTTGAGTTGCCCCCTGTATTATCCGGCTTTGCAGGCGTTGGACTCGGCTGTGGCTGCGGTGTAGGCTGAACCTGCTGTTCAACTACATTAATAACAATCTGCTTTGATACAAATACAGGTATCATTGACGAATTATAAGCTACAGTTACCTGATACTGTCCGCCCAAAACATTTAGGTCGTATGCCCCATCCGTTATGGTAAGGTATTCTGAAGGAATTGCCACACCGTCAGGTGATAAAGCGCTTATCTGATTAAGTACCGCCGAAATATCGCTTCCTACCGGAACATTAATTACATCGGCACTGTTAAGAGTAAATGCTCTCCAAAGGTTGCCGTAGTCAGGGTCTGTCGGATCCCAACCGCAATATCTGTAGAGATTATCTCCCAGTACGGAATATAAAACTTCATCATAATAAGGAAGTTTAAGTGTACCCGGTTTGCCAAGAGGTCCCGGACTTGAATAATCATCATAAACAATTACTGTTGTGCCTGTAGGACAATTTTCATATATCCACTTAGCATCCGCAACACAAAGTCTTACGCATCCGAGCGATGCAAACTCACCAAGGAGGTTGTACTGCTCGTATTCAAGATTTGTTTTATCCTTTTGAACCGTTCCGAAATAAGGTACGGAATGGAATAAAATATCATTATTAAAATTGCTTGTATATTGGCCCCATGTTCCGTCAACCATGTAGCACCATTCAGCCTTCCAGCCGATTTTAAATTCACCCAGAGGTGTTTCCTGACCGGCTCTACCCGTTGAGCACGGAAAAGCAATGTAAGGAACGGTATACTCGCCCTTGTCATCCTTTGAATATACAGTGATGCAGTTAAGCGCCCTGTTAACTTTAACAAGATAAGGCGAATCCACAGGAGCATCCGTTACTTTTTCTTCTTCGGCAATCGCCGGACCGTCGGAAAGCTTGGATGTAGCCTTTTTGTTGTCGCTGCTTTTGACCGTTTTAGTATTGTTTGCGGAAACGGAAAAAGCTACCGCCGAAGTTGCGGCAACGATGATTGCAACACCGATAATTGCCGCAATCAATTTATGTCCGATAATCCATTTTACTATTTTACCAATTAGCCTTTTCATTAATACCACCTAATAAATCTTACAAATATTCATATAAATAAACCTATCATAAACCGAGTTTATATTATAGCACATTGTTTTTTCATATACAAATAATAATTTTTTTTTCTTAATATAATCTGCTTGTTGTTTTTCATTTTTAAAGGTATACTTAAAACATAGGGAGCTAGTAATATGAAGACGTTAAAGGATTTATTGGATGTAGCAACTTCAAAGTACAACAACAATATAGCCGTAACAACCAAGGAAGGCACATCTTCTTATCGCCAACTTAGTGTTGAAATAGGTTGTATTCGTGGTGTTTTGGTTAATGTGGCGCTGCCAAAGGATAAGAGCTATGCTCTTTTAATGAGTAACACGGTTGATTCCGTAAAAACATTTTTGGCAATCGTAACTCTCGGTCATACGGCGGTTATTATTCCCGAAGATATCACAACCTCCGAAATCAACAAAGTAATTGAAGATTTTAATATAGGTTGTATTATGTATGATGAATGTTTTTCGGAGCAGGTTAAATTTGCAAGAAAAAACAGCTCGGGATGTATTTTCATTTCCGCAAGCAACCTCTTCGACGAATATGTAGAACCGGCATCAAGCATAGATTCCGACTCGGTTGCGGTAATAATGCTTACCAGAGACGGTATTGAAAAATCCGAAAGTTATGCCATAACTCATCGCTCATTAATAAGCTATACAATTAACGACCGCGATATCAATACAATAGGAGAAAAGCTGAAAAGTGTTATTCTTTTGTCGGTTACCAGACCTTTGGGAATTGTAAGAAGTTTCTTAAGCGGACTTTACAGGGGCGGCAATCTTTACTTTTGTTCGAGTGAAGAAAATATGTTCAGCAGCCTTATGTATTGCAAACCGGATCTTTTGGTCTTAACAGACGATATTGCGGAAAAGGTTTTAAATTGGCTCAAACGCGACAATGCTACTGACGATGAAGCTCCGACATACGTCATATTGGAGGCTCCGACACTTCGCGAAGATATAAAAGCGGATTTCGAATCATTCGGGACCACGGTCTTTCATGAATATTTTGCAAATGATGCACAGTTGCTTTCGCAGCTTGCAAAGGAGGGGTAGTTAATGTTTTACTTTGCCATAGCGGCCATAATCGCAGCTTTGGATTTAAAAATAAAAAAATGGATTTCCAATCAGCTAAACGAAAGTTTTCCGATAGAGCTGGCAAAAGGACATATACATATAAAAAGGCGTATTAATAAAGGTCTTGCTTTTAATATTTTGCAAAGCAAAACAAATATCAGCAGGATATTATCCGTTATTTCTTTTGCCATTGTTTTCTTTGGCGCGCTGAAAAGCTTTTTTGTTAAAGACGGACGCATAGGACTCAAGCTTGGTATTTCCCTTATTTTAGGCGGCGGTTTAAGCAATACCATTGAAAGAGTAAGAAACGGAAAAGTTACGGATTACATATCTTTTCCTAAGTTTCCGATAAAAAGCCTTCGAAAGGTTGTCTACAATATCGGCGATCTTGCCATTTTTGCCGGCGTAATAATTACTTTCTTTTCACTTTTATCCGGCGCCAAAAAAGATGACTAAATTAAAAAGCACTTCATATGAAGTGCTTTTATTTATTATTGCTGTATTTCGTTAATCTTTTGAACTCCTCCGACTATTACCACTCTGTCAGCAAGGAAGTCGGCAATCAATAATCCTATTATCATTATCACTGCCAATAATATCATATTAACTCCGAAGACAAAATGAAGCAAAATCGGAACACCGCTTATTATTACCGATGAAAGCATTACCAACAGCATCGATATCACGGAGTTGAAGTTTTGTTTAATTGCCGCGGTTTCATTCTCCCATTGGAGTTTTGGCCTTAATATATCAATCCAAAGCATTGTGTAGTTAAAAAACATTGTGCACAAAAAGCTGATTATAAGGGCCAAAACAATCATAAGCGGCGGCATCTTAAACAAAACAAATACCACAATGCAATACGCAAAGCTTGCTATATTTCCGATAACCATGCCTGCCGCATGTTTTGCCCTTAGCTGGGTTTTTATCGGCACAGGAATAATTTTCATAAAGAAGAAATTGTTTCCTTCTTTGGTAATGGCAACCGCATTTGTAAAGTTGAACCAACCTACAAGCCCCGTTATAACTATACAAGCCGATAAAGCAATTGCATAAGAAAATTCTCCGCCGGATGTTGCGGATGAAACAAAGGAACCGACTCTGTCAAATCCAAATCCCGCAGCAAAAGGAATTACCATTATAATCGGCCAAATAAATGCCATCAGCACACAGTTGACCAAAAATGCAGGTGTTCTCAAAACTATTTTCAGTTCTTTGAGTGTATAGGATTTTAGTACGTTTCTTTTTACAACAATCTTTTTTGTTTCTTTCTCCGTAAGTGCTTTGCCCTTTGACTCCGAGTCGCTTATATCCATAACACCTTTTATGTATAAAGCCCTTGCCACAAGCATAAACACTATAAAAAGCGCTACTATCAATGCTATAAACAAAAGCAGCCACAAAATGCTCGACTCATGCAATGCATGCTGTGCCGGAATTATCATCGGGAATATTTTCGAGACAATGGTGCCAAGGCTATCGCTTACATTTGTCATAGCGCTTGCAATCTGAGCCTGTGACATA
This sequence comes from Lachnospiraceae bacterium, assembly GCA_015057825.1. Lineage (GTDB taxonomy): Bacteria > Bacillota > Clostridia > Lachnospirales > Lachnospiraceae > RUG12871. Next base: position 14,306 of record SVDN01000026.1, on the reverse strand, counting down.
CGTCCAAAGCTGTTTGTAACCAAGTTTATTCCCAAAGCTCCCGCTACTATGATTATTGTAATAATTACGGTAAACATGTCTCTGTGTTTTCCCATTTTCGATATGCGCATTGCTATCATGGAAATAATACCACCGTAAATTAGAGGCGTAATCGGAAGCAAAAGTACCACAAGTACCATAATTAGCCAATAGGTCGGGCCCGCACTTGTTGCAGCCCCCACGCCCGCAAGAAGAGGCGTTAAAATAATCACATCTATTGGATATTCGTAAATAAGCGTAACTATAAATTTTGCAGCCACTATTTTTTCCGCCGATATTGGAAAACACAAAAGGGTTTGTATATCGCTTGTAAAATAAAATACGCTTAAGACAACGGTAAAGCCCATTATAAAAGAAGTAAGACAAACAATAGAGCAAGCAACGTTTATTGCCGCCATTTCGTCACCTTGCATCATAAGAGCCAAGGTTGATGTGTATGATACCTGAAAAAGTAAAATCATCAAAGGAATCATGCATATTCCGATTAATATGAATATACCCGTTCCTCTGCTTTTTTCTTTTGTACCCACAACCGTGCCGAATTTATTTTTAACTTTTACCGTTTTTTTAGCTGTTCCACCGCCAAGGCCGGTTTTTAACAGAACTTTAAGTAAGGCAAAAAACTGTTTCATTATTTTGTAATCTCCAAGAATATATTTTCGAGAGATTCTTCAGCGCTGTATCTTGCCTTAAGATCTTCAAGTGTTCCTTGGTATACTATGGATCCTTTATTAATAATGGCAATTTTGTCGCAAAGTTTTTCGGCAACTTCCAAAACGTGAGTTGAGAAAAGGACTGAATTTCCCGCATTTGCATGCTCTCTCATCATTTCTTTAAGTTCGAATGCCGCCTTTGGATCGAGACCTGTAAGAGGCTCGTCAAGAAGCCAAACGGAAGGCTTGTGAAGAAGCGCTCCCATAATAACGATTTTTTGTCTCATACCATGCGAATAGCTGTTGATTCTGTCATTAAGTGCGGTTTTCATATCGAATCTTTCCGCCATATCAGCTATGAGTCTTTGTCTTTCTTCGGTGGAAACATCATAAATATCGCCTATGAAGTTTAGGTATTCTATGCCTTTGAGTCGCAAGAACATATCCGGACTATCGGGAACAAATCCGAATTGTTGTTTTGCCTCAACCGGATTTTTAATGATGTTAAAACCGTTGATTGTTATTTCGCCCTCGGTCGGCTCAAAAACTCCGGTTATCATTTTAAGAGTTGTTGTTTTTCCGGCGCCGTTAGGGCCTATAAAGCCTGTAATCTGACCATCTTCAATTTCAAGAGATATATCATTTACTGCCTTTTTTGTTCCCGCAAATATTTTGGAAACATTCTTAATACTGATCATTTTTAAACCTCCGTTTTTGAAAAATACACCAACAAACTATATTTTAAACCCTAAACCCATTACAAAGGATTTTATTTATTATAATACTTAAAATTATTTAAGTAAACTATTAAATTATATAGGTCTTCACAAAATGTTCATTATATGATGACTTAACTTTCATTGATTTTGGACTTTAATTGTTATATAATTTGGTATTATCATAAATCAGCGAGCAATTCGCTTATATACTGTTTATAACGCATCGGGCCAATACCGATCATTTTATATAAGGAGGTTTTTATGTCTGATAACACAAACAACAACGACTATGAAAACACATGTTATATGTGCAGACGAAGTGAAAGTGTTGCGGGACCTATGGTTACTCTTCCCGGCAACATCACAATTTGCACAGACTGTATGCAAAAAAGTCTTGATACAATCAATGCAAGCGGTATAGATTTTAGCAATATGGGCTTTAATAACAATTTCGGCTTTGTGCCTCCAAAATCCGGCGAGCAAAAGGTCAGCGATAAGGACGGCGTAAACACTGCCATTGAAAGCACAAACAACGAAAACGGCGAAGACGGTCAAGATAAGCCTCAAACACCGCCGGGTGGAATAAGCTTCATAAATCTTGCTGACTTTGCCAATCCTTTCGGCAACCGCCAAAAGGTTAAAAGAAAGAAGCGCAATCCCGATGAGCCTCTCATCGATATAAAGAAGATTCCGGCTCCTCACAAAATCAAAGAGCAGTTGGATGAATATGTGGTAGGTCAGGATTATGCCAAGAAGGTTATGTCCGTAGCCGTTTACAACCATTACAAACGTGTTGCCACAAATACACTTGATGAAATCGAAATCGAAAAATCAAATATTCTTATGATCGGTCCTACAGGTTCGGGTAAAACTTACCTTGTAAGAACTTTGGCAAAGATACTTGATGTACCTCTTGCCATTGCGGATGCAACTTCACTTACGGAAGCCGGTTATATCGGTGATGATGTGGAAAGCGTAATTTCAAAGCTTCTTGCCGCAGCCGATAACGATGTGGACAAGGCCGAAATGGGAATTGTCTTTATTGACGAAATAGATAAACTTGCAAAGAAACGCGACACCAACAGCCGCGATGTTAACGGAGAATCCGTTCAGCAAGGTATGTTAAAACTTTTGGAAGGCAGCGAAGTGGAGGTTCCTGTGGGAGCAAGCAGCAAAAATGCCATGGTTCCTCTCACAAACATCAACACAAGAAATATTCTTTTCATTTGCGGAGGCGCTTTCCCTGATCTTGAAGACATTATCAAGGAACGCCTTAACAAAAATACAGCCATCGGTTTTCAGGCCGATTTAAAGGATAAATACGATAACGAAGAGAATCTTATTTCAAAGGTTAATACCGAAGATCTTAGAAAATTTGGTATGATTCCTGAATTTTTGGGTCGACTCCCTATTGTTTGCACTTTTGAAAAGCTGACAAAAGAAATGCTTGTGGAAGTATTAAAAGAGCCAAAGAATGCCATTTTGAAACAGTATCAAAAGCTTCTTGAGCTTGATGAAGTTGAGCTTATCTTTGATGACAGCGCTTTGGAAGCCATTGCCGAAAAAGCCGCCGAAAAAAACACAGGTGCAAGAGCATTGCGTGCAATCATCGAAGAGTTTATGTTGGATATAATGTACGAGATTCCTAAGGACGATAATATCGGACGTGTAACAATTACCCGCGACTACATAGAAAAAACGGGCGGGCCGATAATCGAAATGCGTACATCCGAAACACCTTTAATCGAAACATCAACAAAAGCGCCTGCACAGGCTGCGGGAAACGCAAATTAAATAACAAGAAAATCAAAGAAGGCTTCCGGCATTTGCCGGAAGCCTTCTTATACCTTAATGGTTTTCTCTCGGTTGAAATTTTGTAAGGATAACAAAATTTCAATCCTCGAGCAAAGCTCTCGGACAACTCCTTTGAGGAGTTGCCATATCGCTTCGAGAAAACCTTGATGGTTTTCTCTCCGCTACATCGTAACAAATATGAATTTTATGACGAATAGCACGGCTATCAATGTGATGATGATATCTCTCTTTTTGAATTTGCCTGTGAAAAGTGTGATTACTACATATGAAATCGCACCAACACCGATACCGTTTGAAATCGAGTATGTAAGAGGCATCATAATAAATGTAAGGAATGCAGGTACTGCAGATGCAATATCATGCATATCTACTTTTGCGAAGTTCTTAGCCATAAGAACACCTACAAAGATAAGTGCCGGAGCTGTTGCACAGCTTGGAACCACCGATGCAAGAGGACTTACAAACAAGCATAAGAAGAAGCAAATAGCAACAACCACACTTGAAAGACCCGTTCTACCGCCTGCGGCAACACCCGATGCTGATTCAACGAATGTTGTACATGTTGATGTACCGAATACCGCACCTGCTGTTGTAGCAACAGAGTCAGCCATCATACATCTACCAAGGTTGATAGGATCGCCTTTTTCATCAAGAAGGTTTGCCTGAGCTGCTGTACCGTAGATTGTTCCGAGTGTATCAAACAAGTCTACGAGTAAGAATGATATGATAAGCATTATTGCCGAGAACACACCGCCTACAGCTGTTGATGTAAAGGCATTTGACCAAGCTGCTTTATGGAAAATACCTGTAATACCGATTTCGCTGAAATCGCTGAATGCCTGGCTTACGGTTGAACCACCGAAGGAAGGTGTTGTCTGTGTAAATACGTAATAAAGAACAGTTGAAGCAATAATACCGATAATAACGTTACCTTTAACATTAAGTTTTCCGAGTATAGCTATTACAAACAAGCCGATAAGTGCTACGATTGCAGGAATTGCCTGAGCTGCAAATTCACCGTTTTGAATAGCACCGTGAATATCCACAAGCTGAACGATTGTGTACTGGTTAGGCTGAATGAGACCGCAATTCTGGAAACCGATAAATGCTATAAAGAGACCGATACCCGCAGGTATTGCATTTTTAAGTGAAAGAGGCATTGTTCTTGCTATATATTCTCTCGCACCCGTAAGTGACAGTACAAGGAAAATAACACCGGAAGCGAAGATAATTACAAGACCTGCCTGATAACCGTCAACTACATTCATTCCGCAGAAGAATGCACCCGATACGAATATTGTACAGAAGAATGAGTTAAGACCCATGCCGCAGGCCTGTGCAAAAGGCATCTTGGCATAAAGACCCATAAGTAAAGTACCGAATACCGCTACAAGGATTGATGCGATGTAAACCGCATTCCAAATTTTGCCCATAGCAACAGGATCTGCTCCAAGTTCTACAAGCCATCCGTTTGCACCCTCTGCCGCTACCTGATTTGGGTTAACCAAAACGATATAAGCCATAGCAAAGAAGGTAGTCAATCCGGCAATGATTTCAGTACGGACTGTTGTTTGATTTGCTGAAAGTTTGAAAAACTTATCCATTTTTTCCTCCTATTTGCCCCAATGGGACATTTTATTATAAAAAACCACAACGTTTTTTCTATTTTGCCTTTAAAGCAAAAAAGAAACCTCTTTCGGTTCCTCCTGATTATCGGCAAAATAAATGTACTTTATTCACTAATAGTCGGGCAGATAGGCCACCCGGTAGAGACTCGGAACCCATTTCGTTCACAATTATATTAGAAAATACATTTAGATTTTATATCATTGGATTAATATATGCAACATACATTTTTAACTAATCTGTAAAAAAACTTTATGTAAAGCAAGCGGAATTGTTTTTTCGTATACAATATTACATTTTTCTTCTATTGTATAGGCTCAAGGCGCCCAAGTCAGCTTGATTTAAACTATTCCATTTGATATAATGAATTTCGTCAACAAGGCTTTTTTTATGCTTGTTTTGGTGTCTTGACCGATTGCGAAAAAGTAAAATATTGACATAAAGATTTTTAAGATGAATATCAGATATAAAGGAGGCAAACATGTTAGAACTTAAGAATGTTTCCTACACGGTAAGCGAAAACAACAGCGACATTCCCATTGTCAAAAACTTGAATTTAAAGATTGACGATAATAAATTTGTTGCCATTACAGGTCCCAACGGCGGCGGTAAGTCCACTTTGGCAAAATTAATTGCGGGCATTATAAAGCCTACAAGCGGCCAAATCATTTTCGACGGCACGGATATTACAAATATGAGTATTACCGACCGAGCAAAGCTTGGTGTAAGCTTCGCTTTTCAGCAGCCGGTTCGTTTCAAGGGCATTAAGGTTAAAGACCTTATAACTCTTGCCTCAAACGAAGATATTAATGTAGGCAAAGCCTGTGAGTATCTCTCCGAGGTTGGCCTTTGCGCAAGAGATTACATCAACCGTGATGTTGACGCAAGTCTTTCCGGCGGGGAGCTTAAACGTATCGAGATTGCAACCATTATCGCAAGGAACACAAAACTTTCGGTATTTGACGAGCCGGAAGCCGGTATAGACCTTTGGAGTTTCAACAATCTTATCAAAGTATTCGATAAGATGCATAAAGAAATGAACAGAACAATAATCATCATCTCCCATCAGGAAAGAATTCTTGATTCTGCCGATGAAATCGTTGTTATCAAAGACGGCAGCGTTGTTGCCCAAGGCAAAAAAGACGAAATTCTTCCGGAACTTTTAAAGGGCACGGAAGCTTGCAAATTCTACAACGTTCAGGACTAGGAAAGGAGATATATTATGGAATTGGATAAAATTCAAATGAATCTTCTCGAGCAAGTTGCCGATTTGCATGAGATTCCTTCGGGTGCATACAATATAAGATCCAACTCGGGTCTTGCGGGAAGAAACACTACGGAAAACATAGATATAGTAACAAAAGAAGATAAACAGGGTATCGATATTTATATCAAGCCGGGAACCAAAAACGAAAGCGTTCACATTCCGGTAATCATAAGTCAAACAGGTTTGGAAGAGTTGGTTTACAACGATTTCCATATCGGTGAAGGCGCAGATGTAACAATTATTGCCGGCTGCGGTATCCACAATTCAGGTGATAAACTTTCAAAGCATGACGGTGTACATACTTTCTACATCGAAAAAGACGCAAAAGTACGCTATGTTGAAAAGCACTATGGTGCCGGCGACGGCAACGGCGAAAAGGTTATGAATCCGGAAACCGTTATTTATATGGATGAAAACAGCTATATGGAATTTGAATCCACACAGATTAAAGGTATAGATTCAACAGATCGTTTAACCAAGGCTGTTTTAAAAGAAGGTGCCAAAGTGGTTGTCAAAGAAAAACTTATGACTCACGGCAAGCAATATGCAAAAACCACTTTCGAAGTAGATATGAACGGTGATGATTCCAGCGCCAGCATTTCATCCCGTTCCGTTGCAAAAGGTGAATCAAAGCAGCTGTTTGTTTCCAAAATTAACGGAAACGCCAAATGTTCGGGTCATTCCGAATGTGATGCGATTATTATGGATAATGCAAAAATAAGCGCCATTCCGGAAATCACCGCAAACGATCTTGATGCTCAGCTTATTCACGAAGCTGCCATCGGAAAAATCGCAGGTGAACAAATAATCAAGCTTATGACTTTGGGTCTTACGGAAGCAGAAGCCGAAGAACAAATCGTAAACGGATTCTTAAAATAGTAAAGATATTAAAAAAGCTCGACATACAGTCGAGCTTTTTATATTAATCTTAAATTACCCAAATAATACTTTTTAAAAAATTCTAAAACAATTACAAAACATCGTCCTCAATTGTTGAATCAAGAGCGCTTTCAACAAGCTTAATAAACTCAAGCGCACTTCTGAAATTCATTGTCTTGTTTTTGTCTGCCCAGACAACTTCGCCTTGCCAAGTTGCATTTTGACGACTGTTTATGTGGACGATAAAAGTGCCTTTATCTTCTTCGTTTTTCACTTTGCAAGACCTCCTTTGCTCCCTCTTGTTCTACTTTAACAACGAAAGCATTACACAAAGCATTACAAAACATTAACCGATTATTATTTTTATTTTAATTTTGGATTTTTTGTAATGCTTTTTTAGTCTGAAAGTCCTAGCAAAATTCTTGTATCAAATAGCCTTTTCCGCCTGCAGAGCCGATTGTAGCCATTGCTCCGTTTACTATACTGAATTGAGGGCCTTTATGTCCTATATCCGCATCCAAGATGATAGCTATATCAAGATCGGCCAATCTTGTCATAACCGCCTCATGATAAGAAGTCCCGGAAAAACTTTCATAAAACATGGGGCGACCGAAAACAATGGCTTTTGCGTATTTAAACCAACCGATAGTCTTTAACTGCCAAAGTCCCATCATCAAAGCCTCGCTTCCGAGAGCAAAGCTTTCAAGATACCAAATTATACCGTCATTTTTATATCTTTCGCAAAATCCCAAAGCGTCTTCGTATTTTGTGCCGATAAGATTTAAAAGAACATCCAAGCATCCGCCTATTATTCTGCCTTTAACTTCTATTTTTTCTTCCCCTCTTGCATTTTTCCAACATACTTTTTCGTCCGGAAAATAGCCTTCCAAGCCGCTTATATGGTCGTGAAACTCACTTTCGTGGTAGATGAAACTGTCTTGTCTTTGTTTTTTACCGCATAGCATATCCAGGGAACTTTCCACGCATTCCTGCCAAGGCTCCATACCGAAGTCTCCGAAATTATTGCCGTAAATCGTTGCTATATCGTATTTTGTGGTCAGAGGAAACAATACACCGGTATTGTCTGAAAAGCCCTGGATCCATTTTGGATTCTTCTTAACAGCTTCAAAATCCACATACTCCAGCATTTCGCAAAGATAATCTCCGCCCTTTGCACTTATTATGGCCTTTACCTTTTCGTCATTTACAAGTGCTTCAAACTCTTTTGCCCTTGTTTTTCCGTCGGAACTTCTCCCCTTATCGTCCGCTGTAAATACATTATCCGTGAATACAACGGGAAATCCTTTGCTTTCAAGCTTGTTTTTTCCATTGTTAAATCTTGTTATATCCACATCCTTGGAGCAGCCGTTTGACAACGCCGTAACTCCGATCTTATCCCCTTCTTTTAGAAACTTGGGAAATATCATATAGCTATACCTCCATACTTTTTCCGAATGCTACGGAATAAATAACTTTTTCGGACACTTCTTTGCCCGTAACCTGTGCTATGGCCTTTTCATAGTAATCCAATTGAACTTTGTATCTGTCGCTTAATTCTTCCATTTTTTTCACTCTGTCGGTTTTGTAGTCAACTATTACTATTTTGCCGTCTTCTTCGAAATATGCATCAATTATACCTTGAACAAGAACCATTTCATCTGCCGAATATTTATCATCGATTTCTTTTGCCGATACGCCCATAACATAAGGTCTTTCTCTAAATAACATGTTATTTTCCTGAGCTTTTGCCATCCTTTTTGCTATATCCGAATTAACAAAAGTTAATACTTTATCCTTATTTACAAGCTCCGCCCATTCCTTGCTTATAAGGCCTTTGTCCAGCATTTCTTCTATGTTTTCTTCCAGATCTTTTTCGCTTTTTATGGATTTTAAATCAAGCAGCTCGAAAACTCTGTGATATGCGCTACCTCTTTCGGTTCCCGATGCTTTTTTCTCTTCTTGCTTGTTTGTATTGTTTTTAACAAACTCCGGAATGAAGGCATCCTCCTCAACCGCAAAGTGATAACTCATTTTTTTGATTTCCGATACGGACATTTTTGTTTTTAAATCGAGATCGTTTTTGTATTTGTATTCCCGATTTACAAGGTTTACCGCTTCTTTTGCTTCCTCATGGCTTGCATCATCCTTTATTCCCTCAAGAGGCATGGTCTTTAAGCTTTTATCAATAAAGTATGACTTAAATTCTTCTTTTAAAGCCTTGCTGTCAACAATATCTTCCACTTCAGCTTTTATCATATCTTCAAATCTTTCAAAAACAAAGTATGCATAGTCCATATCTATTTTATAGCCTTCGCTTGTTTCCGAATTCACGCCGCCGTTTATCGCGCTTACCATACCCATCCAGTCTGCATAAGAGTTTGCTTCGGCCAAATCAACAGCGCTCAGCTCAGCCTCATGGTCTTTTTTGTTCCATTTTTCAAACTTGCCACCGGTCTTTGCTTTTCCGGAATCATTGACTTTGCCCGCCGATGACATGTTTTTATCCGTAGCAATGACTATAAGCTTTTCTTCCGCCCTAGTCATGGCAACATATAAAAGACGTATTTCCTCTTCTTTTAAATCCGCCATCACACGGTCTGCTATGGCTTTTTTTATGAAAGTTGTGCTCTTAAGCCTTGACCCACTGTCCATATAATCAACGCCGATACCCATTTCATCATGCAAGGCGATTTTGTTTGTTGAGTCCTGCTTATTAAAGCTCTTTCCCGTATCAGCCACAAAACAAATCGGAAATTCAAGACCTTTACTGGAATGAATCGTCATGATTTTTACCGCATTTTCGTTAGTATTGGCAGGCATTGCGGCTTTGATACTTTCTTTGTTTTTAACGATTTCGTCAAAATACTGCAGAAAAGAGAAAAGTCCCCCTTCTCCGAAACTTTCGTATTCTTTTGCAAGATTTTCAAATCTTTCAAGATTTTTGATTTTTAAATTGCCATCGGTCATAGCGGATAAAAAGTCATAAATTCCCGAATCTATCAAAGCATAATGCATCAAATCTTTTACGCTGTTATGAAGCTCAAAATCTCTGTATTTTTCAAGCTTTTCGTTCAGCTTGTTTACCGCTTCTTTTATTTCTTTTAAGCTTCCATCTTCGGACAAAAGCAAATCATTAAGAACCAGTTTAAAGAATGGTTTTTCTTTATCGATTAAGCGAATCCTTGCCAGTTCTTCCGACGACAAGCCCACAATTTCGGATTTAAGAACCGATGTCAAGGCAATATCATTGTTTGGATTATCTATCAATCT
>SVDN01000026.1:0-3938 GCA_015057825.1 Lachnospiraceae bacterium | reverse complement strand
ACTTCCTTTCGGCTTCGGAAGTTCTTATCCAGCTTAATTAAATAATTTTCCGCACCTTCAATATCGGAGTCCAAAAAGTCGTCAAATTTTTTTACAAACAGCTCCGGTTTTGCCAGTCTGAATTTATAAATACTTTGCTTAACATCCCCCACTCGGAATATGTTGTATATTTCTTTGTGTTTTTTGGACACGGCATCCAAAACGGCTTCTTGGATATAATTGGTATCTTGATATTCGTCTACTATTATTTCATCAAAACGTTCCGATATTTCCTTTGCAATATCGCTTGGAATAACCCTTCCGTCTTTTTCGTATCCGTCCACCAAAATATCAAGAGCATAGTGGCCCAAATCACTGAAATCCACAAGATTTCTTTCCATTTTCTTTTCTTTGAAAGTCCTTGCAAATTCCTTGGTGATTCTAATAAGCTCTTTTGTGGATTTTTTGCTTGCTTTTATATTGTCAAGTTGAAGACTTGCGGCTTCGTTGCAATACTTCTCGCAAATCTTTTTTAATAAGGCAATTGAGTCTTTTCTTAAAGAAATTGCCTTTTTGTCATCTTCATCTCTTGAAGATGTTATTCTGCCCTTTGACGGTATATATTCATTAAAATCCTTTAACTCATCAAGTATTTTTATTTCGAAGTCTTTGTTTGTTATTGTTTCCAACCTTGTCAACTCATCTTGAATGAAAAACCTATGTTTTTCTACTGAAGCGCCTTCGGCAGTTTTAAGGTAAAATACCGCATTTTGGTAGTTTTCCAGCATTTTTTCCAAGGACTTCTCAATGTCCTTTTTCATGTAGTTAAACCATGCAGTATCCTTGTATCTTTCGATATCATAGTTTTTTTCGCAAGCATCAAGCCATTTTTCCGGTTCCGTATGGCTTCGTGAAAACAAATATAATTGATATACTATTTCCTCAATATTTTTATCTGTTTTCTTGTCGGCATATTCCTCAATAAAATCAAAGAAATCCTCTCTTTCTTTGTCTTCGTATGCCACATCCAAAACTTCCTTCATTGCATTGTTTTTAATGATATTCAGTTCTTTTTCGGAAGCTACGCGAAATGATGGTTCCAAGCCGATTTCATTAAAATTGTCCCTTACAACGCTTTGAAAAAAGCTGTCGATTGTGCCGATATTAGCGCAATTTGCAAGCAATGCCTGTCTTTGCAGATTAAAAACTTCGCTATCAGACAAATTTTCATCCTCAAGACGAGCTTCCAAAGCAGCTATAATACGACCCTTCATTTCCGCCGCTGCGGCTCTTGTAAATGTAAGAATCAAAAGCCTGTCAATATCAACGGGATTAGTTTTGTCCGTGATCATTCTGATTACACGTTCAACCAAAACCGCCGTTTTTCCGGAGCCTGCCGCTGCCGCTACCAATATTTCTTTATTTCTTGCTTTTAAAACCTTTTCCTGGTCGCTTGTCCAATTTGTTCCCATTTTTCTCACCGTTTTATTACTTTTTTGCTTGCTTTATTTTTTCCATGGCATCCGCATTATTTTGCTTTTCATAAACCCTGTATCTGCATTCTTTCTCGCTTTCTCCGAAAGCGCAAATATTTCTCATAATACAGTATTTACAAGAAATCTCTTCCAAACGTCCGTCATTTTCCTCCACAAAAGGATTAACGTCTATTTTTCCGGATTTGATTTCCCTTCCGAAAATATCGATTTTTTCTCTTACATAATCGATAAGATCCTCAAAATCCTCGCTATCATATACGCCCGTCAGTTTTTCCGTGCCATCTTTGTTTACGCTTTTTTTGGCCTCTACTACTTTGGAATCCACACTGCAATCCTTCTCAAAGCTATTGTCAATCGCCGTCAGAATATCCTTGTCGGCATTTGTCATACCTTTCATTCTGAAGACATTTATTCTGTCCTCAGGGAATTTTACATATGGATCTTTTGCCTCAAAATAGTATAAGCCCGCAGGAATAACTATCTTTCCGCCAAAGGCTTCCTTAGCCTTTTCCATTGCCACGCCCATATATGTCAACAATTGAAGCTCCGTTCCGTAATAGGCATCGATTATATTAAATTCTTTTGCGCCGGTTTTGTAATCAATAACCTTAACAAGAATTTGGTCGTTTTCCTCGCTATAGTCGATTCTGTCAATTCTTCCTTTAAAATCTACATCTTTTAGACTTTGATAAAATTCAAATTCAAATTTCGACGGAGTGAATTTTCCAAAGGATGCCTGATTATCAAGAACCGAAACAGTCCTTTTCAGTATTCTTTTTGCACGGTTTAGCATATATTTATCCCTTGCACTGTCAAGATATTCGATGCTTTCCATTGTTTTGGCCTCTTCATCAACGCATTTATCGGCCATTTTGTTAACAATATCGAGATCAAGTTTTCCCCATGTCATGTCGCTTTTGTTGATCTCTTCCGACAGAGTCTTTAAGGAATTATGAATTATATTACCGAAATCGGACATCTCGATTTCAAATTGTTGCCTTTTTTTCAGCTTAAGGCCGTATTGCAAAAAGTGTTCAAAGGCACATGAAGCATAAGCTTCAAAACGTGATACGCCGGCAATGATTCTTTCGCCGAAAAGAAGTTTTGCAATTTCGGAATTTAAGCTTTCCGATAGTCTTTCATAAAATGCGGCCTTAAAGGCTTTTTCCACATAGCTTTTAAAGTTTTCGTCTTTTCCCATTAAATCCGAGAGTTCAAAAAGAGATGTGCATTTTTCTCCTTTTGCATAGACCGCCACCGCTTTTGCAATATATTTTTTCAACAAAGCAGGCGAAGAAACATCCTTAAAATCAAAGTCAAAGTATATTTCTTCTTCAAGGCCCGTAAACATTCTCTTTAGGCCTTTTACTATGCTTGATGCTTCTGCCTCGTTAGACTCCTCATCAAGTCTGCTGTATGTAATAACAAGTTTTTTGGACGGCTTTGTCATGGCCAAATACAAATAAAATCTTTGAATATAGCTTTGCATTACATTTGTGGGCGAAAGCTCTATTCCTCCCACTTCCAAAAGTTTCTTGTCATTTTGCGTTAAAAGCCCCGATGATGAGTTTATTTTCGGCACACGGCCGTCATTAACGCCGACAAAAAACAAGGCTTTTATGTCTTTTAATCTTGTTCTTTGAAGGTCCCCCACCACAACTTGGTCTACCCGCGATGGTATTACTCCGCATTTAAGCTCTTCAAATCCTGACTCCACAAGCCTTATATAATCGCTTAAAGACAGCTTCTCATCTCCGTTTAAATCAACAAGTTTGTCAAAAAACTCTATAAGAAGCCTATAAACCTGCTCATATTCGCTTGCAAGCTCTGCCTTTCCGGAAAGCTTTGCCTCTTCTTCGAATTTTTCAACCTTTGCCTTAAAATCCATTTTCACAACAAAATCGTAAAGTCTTTTGGTTAACTCCCTAACGGTTTTTTTGTGACCTTTTAAGGCATCGTATAATCCAATCAAATCCGAGATTGCCGCTATTCTTATCTCATTTAATTTTTCAATGTCATCCCCATCCGGAGAGGCTTTAATCCATTCGCTCTCCCATTTCTTTTTGCCTTTTATACCCTTGGCGCGGGCATAGTTTTCCAGGCTGAAAAGGTCTTTTCTTTCTATTGCGCACATTCCGGATTTTAGGTAATTAAATACATCTTCATAGGCAAATTTGCTTTCAACTGCCTTTAACGCCGCCAAGATACCCGCCATTAAAGGATTTGACTTAAGTCTTCTTTTCAAATCGATAAAAGCGGGAATATCATTTATTTCAAATGCATCGCGAATAATTGCGTTATATGTTTCCGAATCCGATGTAATAACCGCTATATCTCTGTAGCGATAGCCTTCTTTTTTAACCAGTTTGTTTATTTCTATGGCGATTTTTTCCGCTTCGCTTGATGCATCTTCGCAAGAAATCAATCTTATATCCCCATCCGCAGCCATAGCTTTTGGCTTTT
>SVDN01000025.1 GCA_015057825.1 Lachnospiraceae bacterium | reverse complement strand
AAAAGTTATCGTGCCTGATTATCAGCTTTCACGTGCAATAGGTAAAGAAGGACAGAATGCGAGACTTGCGGCAAGACTTACAGGATTTAAAGTAGATATCAGAAGCGAGTCACAGGCAGCTGATTGGATTGCCGAATATTTCGGAGATGAATATGTAAGCTACTCTGAAGATGAGTATGATGAAGAATTTGATGAATCATACGATGAAAATGAGGAAGGAAACTATGACGAATAGAAAAATTCCACTTAGAAAATGCACCGGTTGCGGAGAAATGAAGCCAAAGTCCGAACTTGTAAGAGTTATTCTTACACCGGAAGGTGACATTGTTATCGACAAAACCGGCAGGCAAAACGGCAGAGGAGCGTATGTATGCCAGTCACTGGAATGTCTTGAAAAGGCCCATAAAAGCAAAGGCTTGGAAAGATCCCTTAAAACAAGCATTCCACAGAATATATACGACAAGCTGAAAGAGGAGATGTAAATTTGCAAGATAAGATTTTATCTATGGTTGGTATGGCAACCAAAGCGGGAAAAACCCAAAGCGGCGAGTTTTTGGCGGAAGCTGCTGTTAAAGAAAGAAAGGCAAAACTTGTTATTGTTGCCACGGATGCGTCGGACAATACCAAAAAGCTTTTTCATGATAAATGCAGTTTTTACCATGTGCCTATATTTGAATATGCTACAAAAGACGAGCTTGGAAAATGGGCGGGAAAAGCGTCAAGAGCTACAATTGCAATAATCGATTCGGGCTTTGCCGGCAGGATAAAAGAATTGTTTTGCGAACAAACATCTAACTAGAAATTCAGGAGGTTGTAAAATATGAGAGTTCACGAACTTGCAAAAGAATTAGGAAAAGAAACGAAAGAAATTTTAAATATATTGATTGAAAAAGGCGTTGAGGTTAAAAGCCACATGAGCACGGTTTCGGAAGAAGATGTGGCTTATGTAAAAAGCGTTGTTTCGGGTTCTTCCCCGAAGAAAAGTGCAGAGCCTGTAAAAGAGGCTAAAGAAGAGCCTAAAGAAGAGCCTAAAAAAGAAGAAGCTCAAAAAGAAGAGAAAAAGGCTGAAGAGGCAGAACAAAAACCAAAGAAGAAAATCTCAGCGGTATTTAATCCTCAAAACTCTTCATCAAGCAAGCGTTTTGGCGGTAGAGGAGAATCACGCCAGATTTTCAGCCATAAAGAAAAAATCAATATTGAGCGCGGTGGGGACAATAAGGCTAAACCGCAGCAACAAAGGGGTCCCGTTGATGTCAGCAAAGCTTTTGAAAGAGCTTTGGGCAAAGAAAATGCTACATCAAACAAAAATGTGCAGCCTGAAAGAGAACCGGCACAAAAACCGGTTAACGAACAGGTAAAAAGAGAGCCAAGAGGAAGAGTTTTTGACGGTCCTATCGGTGGCAGACCTCTTAATCGCGACGCAGCAAGACCTGCATCAAATGACAGAGGACAGGGGCGCGAACAAAGAGATAATCGCGATAAAAGAGACAATCGTCAGGGCCGCAACGACAACAGACCGGAAAGAAATAACAGACCGGAAAGAAACGATAGAAATGACAGAAACGACAGGGGATTTTCGAAAGACAGATTCGATAATAACAAAAAATCCGCTCAGCCGGCTCCGGATGTTAACAACAAAAAGAGCGACAGCAGAAACTTTACAAAGAATCAGTATGCAAGCAAAAAAGACAAGTCAAAAGACCGTCTTGACGAGCAGGAAAATTCAAAACTCAAGAAGAGCGATATAACAAAGAACAAACCTGAAGTTAAGCAAGAAGAGGAGATTAAGGTTATTACAATTCCGGAAACACTTACAATCAAAGATCTTGCGGACAAACTTAAACTTCAGCCATCGGCTTTGGTTAAAAAGCTCTTTTTACAGGGCAAGGTAGTTACGATTAATCAGGAAATCGATTTTGAGACTGCCGAAGAAATTGCTCTTGAATATGATGTTATTTCTGAAAAAGAAGTTAAAATCGACATGATTGAAGAGATTCTTAAGGAGGAGGAAGAAGATCCCGCAACACTTAAGAGTCGTCCACCGGTAGTTTGTGTAATGGGTCACGTCGATCATGGTAAAACATCACTTCTTGATGCTATCAGAGAAACAAACGTTACATCACACGAACACGGCGGAATTACTCAGCATATCGGTGCATATACCGTTGAGAAAAACGGCGAAAAGATTACATTTCTTGATACACCGGGACATGAAGCATTTACGGCAATGCGTATGAGAGGTGCTCAGTCAACGGATATTGCAATCTTGGTCGTTGCTGCGGATGACGGTGTAATGCCTCAGACCGTTGAAGCCATTAACCATGCGAAAGCAGCGAATATTCCGATTATTGTTGCGGTTAACAAGATAGATAAACCATCGGCAAATGTTGATAAGGTTAAACAGGAATTATCAGAACACGAACTTATTCCGGAAGATTGGGGCGGTACAACAATTTTCGTACCTGTTTCGGCTCACACAAAAGAAGGTATTGACGACCTTTTGGATATGGTACTTTTAAGTGCCGAAATGTGCGAACTCAAGGCAAATCCTAATCGTAAGGCAAGAGGTCTCGTACTTGAGGCTAAGCTTGATAAAGGAAAAGGTTCCGTTGCAAACGTACTTGTACAAAAAGGTACATTAAAAGTCGGTGATGCCATTGCCGCAGGTGAGGCATACGGACGTGTCAGAGCCATGATGGATGACAAGGGACGCAGAATCAAAGCTGCCGGTCCTTCAACTCCTGTTGAGATTTTGGGTCTTAACGGCGTGCCTAATGCAGGCGAGACATTTGTTGTTAAAGATAACGAAAAAGAAGCAAGAAACTTTGCTTCGGTTTTCGTGGCAGACAGCAAAGAAAAACTTATCGAGGGTACAAAGAAAAAACTTTCTCTCGATGGTGTATTCGACCAGATTCAGGCCGGCGAGATCAAAGAGCTCGACCTTGTGGTTAAGGCTGACGTTCAGGGTTCTGTAGAAGCTATTAAGCAGAGTCTTGTTAAGCTTTCAAACGACGAAGTTGTTGTTAAGATAATTCACAGCGGTGTTGGTGCAATCAACGAATCCGACGTGCTTCTTGCATCCGCATCAAATGCGATTATTATCGGATTTAACGTTAAACCTGATAATCAGGCTCACTCCGTTGCTGAATCCGAAGGCGTTGACGTTCGTCTTTACAGCGTTATCTACAATGCTATCGAAGACGTTGAAGCAGCCATGAAAGGTCTTTTGGATCCGGTATACGAAGAAAAAGTTATCGGTCATGCGGAAATTCGTCAGACATTCAAGGCATCGGGAGTTGGTACAATTGCCGGAAGTTACGTTCTTGACGGCTTGTTCAAACGTGATTGCAAGGCAAGAATCACTCGTGAAGATGAACAGATATTTGACGGCCCTGTAGCATCACTTAAGAGATTTAAAGATGATGTTAAAGAAGTTAAAGCAGGTTACGAATGCGGCCTTGTATTCGAAGACTTTAACGATATCAGGGAAGGTGACCTTGTTGAGGCATATGAAATGGTAGAGGTACCAAGATAGTATGAGAAAAAACAGTATTAAAAATACAAGGATAAATGCTGAAGTACAAAGAGAACTTGCGGACATTATAAGAAGCGAGATTAAAGATCCGCGTATCCCGTTAATGACAAGCGTTGTGGCGGTTGAGGTCGCTCCCGACCTCAAAACCTGCAAGGCCTATATAAGTGTGCTTGGCAATGACGAAGAAAAACAAAATGCCATTAAGGGATTAAAGAACGCCGAAGGTTTTGTTAAGAGACAGTTGGCAAAGAATCTTAATCTCAGAAATACGCCGCAAATAACATTTGTACTTGAGCAATCCATTGAATACGGCGTAAATATGTCAAAGAAAATCGATGAAATTGCAAAAAAGGATGCCGAAGGCAAAGAAGCCTAAGAAAATCTGCATTTTGCAAAACAAAAAGAAAGGTAGAGAAGCTTTGGATATTAATCTTAAGAACGACACACAGCTTGATGATGTTATAGAAAAATACGAAAACATAGCTGTTACAGGCCATGTGCGTCCGGATGGTGACTGCCTGGGCTCTTGCCTTGGCATAAAAAATTATATTAATAATAAGTTTCCGTCAAAAAAGGTGACGGTTTATCTGGAAGAAATCATGGATAGGCTTAATTTCTTGCCGGGAGTGGAAGAAATAGACCATGATTTTAACAAAAAAGCGGGAAGAAAACACGATTTGATAATTGTTCTTGATGCAAGCTCATTTGACAGACTTGGTGATTCGGAAGCTATTTTTGAAGCAACCGAATCAAGATTCAGCATCGATCATCATGCAACAAATACACATTTTGTGGATAATCTTGTTTTGGAACCGGAAAGCTCATCCACATGCGAGTTGGTTTATACCATGTTGGACCCGAAATATGTGGATTACAACGTGGCTATGTGCCTTTATACCGGCATGATTACCGATTCGGGTGTATTTAAGTACAGTTCCACAAGCAAGCGAACAATGATTGTTGCGGGAGAACTTATGGATAGGAAAATTCCATTCCAGACAATAATCGACGGAGCTTTTTATTCGAAAACATATGAGCAGGCAAAGGTTTGCGCTTATGCCATTGAAAATGTGAAATTTGCTTTTGACGGCAAATGTGCCTATGCAATAGTAGATAAAAATGCCATGGAAAAATGTGGAGTTACTCCAAAAGACATGGATGGAACCATAGATGAGTTGAGACTTATCATAGGCGTTGAATGTGCGCTTTTGGTTTATCAAATTGATGAAAATGATTATAAAATAAGCCTTCGCGCCAAAGATTATATGGAAGTGGACAAAATCGCCGTAGAGTTTGGCGGCGGCGGCCATGTTCGCGCAGCCGGTGCATCCTTTGACGGCAATTTGGAAGCTAACTTGAAAAAGATTCTGGAACTTATCGGAGCGCAGATCAGATAGGACAATGGAATGATTAACGGAGTTATTAATATTTACAAAGAGGCCGGCTTTACATCCCATGATGTGGTGGCCAAAATGCGCGGAATCTTAAAGCAAAAAAAGATCGGTCATACAGGCACTTTGGATCCGGATGCAACCGGTGTTTTGCCTGTTTGTCTGGGAAAAGGCACAAAGCTTTGTGATATGTTGACGGATACGGATAAGACATACGTTGCTGTAATGCGACTGGGAATTGTTACGGATACGCAGGATATGTCCGGAGAAATTATAAAAAGCATATCGGAAGAAGAAATCCTTGAGAGCATAAGCGAGAAAGATTTAAGACAGACGATAGAAAGCTTTGTGGGGGAATATAATCAGATTCCGCCTATGTATTCCGCTCTTAAAGTTAACGGCAAAAAGCTTTACGAGCTTGCCAGAGCGGGTATAGAAGTGGAAAGAAAAGCCAGAGCGGTAAAGATTTTGGCTATAAAGATTTTGGATATTGATATGAATAAAGCAAAGGTAAAGTTTGAAGTTGAATGTTCAAAAGGAACATATATCAGAACCCTTTGCCATGATATAGGAGAAAAGCTTGGCTGCGGTGCCGCAATGGAAAGTTTGGAGCGAACAAAGGCGGCGGGATTAAAGCTTGACAGTGCAATTACTCTTTCGGAACTTGAAAGAATTGTTAAAGAGGAAAATGTGGACAGGGTACTTATAAGCATTGACAAAATGTTTGAAGCTTACCCTGCGGCTTTCGCAAAAGTGGGCTTTGAAAAACTTTTGTATAACGGCAATTCCATACCGAAAGAAGGAATAAATTTAGGTGGAAACACTGATAAAAATGATTTGAAAAAAGTGGGCAACGTAAGGATGTACGATTCTGAGGATAATTTTATCGGAATCTATTCCTATGATGATAAACATAGCTTATTCAAATTGGAAAAGATGTTTTATGATGGAATATGTAAATAGCAAAGATTTTAAATTTGAAAATACAATAGTGACTTTCGGAAAGTTTGATGGTTTTCATGCCGGACACCAAAAGATTTTGGAAATGATGAAGTCTTACAAAAAAGAAGGAATGAAAACGGTTATTTTTTCTTTCAGCAAACAACCGAAAGAGGTTTTGAACGGAAAAGAAGAATATACGATTCTTTCAAACGAGGAAAAACATCTTCTCCATGAAAAGACCGGTGTGGATGTGCTTATCGAATATCCTTTTGATAAGAAATTCGCTCAAATGAATGCAAAGAATTTTGTGGAAAAGGTTATTTTCGGCCAGCTAAAAGCAAAATATATTATTTGCGGCGAAGACTTTCATTTCGGAAAAAACAGAAGCGGAGATGTTAATTTCTTAAAAGAAATGGGCAAGGAATACGGCTTTGAAGTGGTTGCTCTGGAAAAAGAAAAGTATGAAAACATTGCAATCAGCAGCTCGCGTATCAGAGAAAGTCTGGCAAAAGGCGATTTTGAAACCGTAAACAATTTGCTTGGATATACATATTTTATGGCGGGCAAGGTTATTCATGGTAAGCAGCTTGGTAGAAAGCTTGGTTTTCCTACCATGAATCTGGAGCCTGATAAGGGAAAACTTATTCCGCCGGATGGTGTATATATAACAAAAGGCTGGCTTGGTGACAAATGCTATGAAAGCATTACCAATATCGGTACCAAAGGCAAGATATTAAATGACGGCAGAGTTTACAGCGAAGAAGAAGCAAAACAAAAAGTAGTGGAAACTTTCCTTTTGGATGCCAACAAAGATGTATACGGAGAGACGGTAAAAATTGAGTTTTATCACTTTTTGCGTCCGGAAAAGGCATTCTCATCGGCAGACGAGTTGATTGCCGAAGTTAACAAAAATATAGAAGAAACAAGAGTGTTTTTTCAAAAAAACTTAAATATTAACTAATTTCTTATAGACAAGACGAGATGATTGTGTTAATATGTACTTTGCTTAACGCTACCATGGCTGAGTTTTAGGAATATCCGACCGGAACTCAAGCTATCGGTGAATATATTAATTTAAGTGGTAAAGCCACCAAGGAGGATTTTAAAATGATTTCACAGGAAAAGAAAGCAGAAATTATCAAAGCTTACGGAAGAAAAGAAGGCGACACGGGCTCACCTGAAGTACAGATTGCTATTCTTACAGAAAGAATCAAAGAGTTAACAGCTCACCTTGTTGAGAATCCAAAAGATCACCACTCAAGAAGAGGTCTTCTTAAAATGGTAGGTCAGAGAAAAGGTTTACTTGCTTACCTTAAGAAGAAAGATCTTGAAGGATATCGTGCGTTAATCGCAAAACTCGGTATCAGAAAATAATAAAAAAGCTTTTATGAAAGTGCTTGCTATGCAGGCACTTTTATTTTTTGCATGAGCTCATAAAAAAAAGAAATGTACTTAAAACAAACATAAAAAAATGTTTATGCTATACTGTATATAAGCATTAACGGTCAATTTAGGGCATTGACCTGCGAGTGGGTATTATCTGTCAGAAATGGTCTGATAGAGCTTAAACTATAGTAACGGAGGGTAATATATATGACTTATCATGATTTGTTGGCGACAGCCGATTTATTTTTGCCTGCATTTCAAAGACTTATGCCGGAAGATTGTCAGGTAGTTCTTGTTTATTATAACGAAGAAGACGAATTCATTGTTTCCCACATTATTGAACCAAAAACATTTAAATTGGGCCTTGAAAAAGGAAATATGGGAAAAACTGTGCCTAATACGCCGTTTTATCCTATACTTGAGGTTGTTTTCAGAGCGGGACAGGATTTGACAATGCATTTTCCGCCTGAATTGTACGGAATCCCGGTTAAAACAGTGTTTACACCTATAAAAGATGAAAGCGGAAAAGTAATAGCTGCGGTAAGTATTTCACTTCCGCTTCAGGAAAAAGTTGAACTTTACAATGCAACGCAAAGGCTTGATTCAAGCCTTAACGAAACGGATGCAAGCGTAAAAGAGATATCCGCAAGTGCTCAGACATTGGCGGCATCATTAAATAATATTACAACCGTTTCGGAAGAGGTAAGCAGCAAAATTACCGAAGCTACGGGGCTTATTGCGGCCATTCAGTCAAATGCGTCCAGATCTAATATACTTGCCTTAAATGCTTCAATTGAAGCGGCAAGAGCGGGAGAAGCCGGACGAGGATTTGCTGTTGTTGCGACCGAAATGGGTAAACTTGCTAAAATGAGCGGTGATTCTTCTAAAGAGATTCAAGAATCTCTTACAGGCATGTTTTCAGCACTCAATCAGGTTAACGAAGCTGTTATAGAAGTAAATAACATAGCTATGGAACAGGCAAAATCCGTTGAAAGCATAACGGGTGAACTGGAACTTATTACAAGCGATGCCGCAAAACTTGCGGGCATGGTTGATGCTTCCGATGTTACGGCAATAGAAGAAGCAAGAAAGTTGTTTGCCAACATTCCACCGCAAAACTAAGAAATAAAGGCTCTTTGTCAAGAGTTGGGGTAAAATAATAATTGCCTATCAGGCGGTACTTCATATGTTGAGGCGCCGCCTTTTTTACGGCATTTCACAGCGACTTAATATATGAATGTGTGCCAATTATTGAAGGATTGACTATATATGATTGATTATATTAGAATAATAAATGCGTGAAAACTTTTAAGGAGCTTTTAAATGTTTAACAGAAAGTCAAGACTTTTACTTATAACCGGAAAAACAACGATTTTAGGACTTATGCTAAGTCTGTTAATAGGCGGATTTTCAACAATTCATGCTGCCGGCAACCAAAACGTATATGTTTTGGGCACTGATATAAACAACGGATTGTTTTATAAAATTTCCGATAATGCATTAACAACCGATAATGCAACACAGGCAGACTGTAATATCTACTTTGATACAGCCATGAATACCCTGTATTTGAAGGATTTTACATATGAAGGAAGCGGCAATTTTTGCGAATCGGGCGAAATAACCGTGTTTGATTTAATGTCGGATGATAAAATAAATATTATATGCGAAGGAAATAATTCCATAACTCTTTCATCAACAGGCAATAAAGAAGGACAGATTATAAGTGCAATTATTAATCGAAATACGGACCTTAGTATAGAAACCAAAGAGAATTCTTCTTTAACCATAAACGTAAATGGTGAAAATTTCGTGGAATATACGCAAAGCTCAGCTAAAGATGAAGTGAGTGCAATATATGCCTACGGCGAAAGTTCTGACCTATATATCAACGCAGATATTAGCTTAAACATAACGGACACAGACCCGGAAAAGGGAGCAAGTCTTTGCGGAATAAAAGCAGAAAGCCTTAAATTGGATAAATCCGCAAATCTTTATATAAACTGTGCGCAGGCCTATGAGTCATTCGGTATTTTAACTACGCAAAATCTGGAGATATACGGCGCAAAAGCAGTGATAAACGTAGCTGAGACAGTTGCAAACGATAAAAGAAGTAATGCAGTTAAATGCGGCGAAGATATATCAATCGAAGACAGAACTTATCTGGATTTGAAATCATATGATAACGGTATTTTGGCAGCAAGTATTCTTATAAGCGATTTTGATTTTATAAACGTGGAAACATTGGGAAAAGAGTCTAAAGCTTTCGATATTTTAGATAGGGAAAATGGTAGCCTGGAAATCAAATTAGACAGGAAGCTGTCTAATTTTGAGACCGAATACAGTGCCGGCATCGTCGATTCCATGAAAAAAATCAATTCAATAAATGCAAAGACATTTGAAAATCCATGTGTTTCCTTAAAAATCTTTACAAAAATTAACGTGGTGGATTTTGCAATGCCGATGCTTGGGGAATATTCTGATACGGATGTTAATTGTAAGTCGGATTTTATCGAGAAAACAAATGTGTATTGGTATGAGCACACGGCTGATGGTAGTGTGGAAAAAGCTTTGATTGATTATCCTGAAAAAACACTTATTGAGGCCGATAAACAATATGATGTGATTTTTGAATTTACGCCGAATCAAAATTACACACCGTCAAAAAATTATTTGTTATGCCTGATTGATGGCAGGAAATGTGAAGCTTTTGTCGAAAACGGCAAGATTTACGCTGTTTTACATACGGGAGTATTGGAAAAATCCGACGTTAAATCAGACGTGACAAAGTGGAATATAGGAGAAAGTGAAGGCAAGGTTTGTTTTACGCTTGGCGGAGCCTACACCAAAGACATTTTATTAACCGTTGACAATAAAGGCATGGATGAAGAACTTTATACATACAAAGAAGGAAAGGTGTATGTTGAGGAAGAATTGTTTGATAAATTGTTAAAGGGAAAACATGAAATTCGTATAAGTTCGTTTGATGAAGAGGGTAAGCTTGTATCCACGGCAAATACAGACATTGAGATTAACAGAAATGTAAACGGCAATTATTTTTGGAGAATTCTCGCAATAGGTGCCGTAGTGCTTGCTGTTGTGATTGCTTCAATGCTTATAAAAAAGAAAAACAAATAAAAAAGAGTGGAATAATATTAAAATTTGTTTTATAATGGGTTAGTGTGCACACACCGCACACTGCCCGCAGAAGGTTTTAACCCGAGACCGCTGACAAGTTTGCAAGCTTTGCGGATTTGTCAGTAGTTTCGGAAATCTTCTGCAAATAACAATTTAAAGGAGATTTAAAAATGGCAAATTATCAAAGCTATAGCATGGAATTAGCCGGCAGAACTCTTACGGTAGACGTAAACAGAGTTGCAAAACAGGCTAACGGTGCTGCATTTATGCATTATGGAGATACGGTTGTTTTATCAACGGCTACCGCATCGGAAAAACCAAGAGAAGGAATCGATTTCTTCCCACTTTCGGTTGAATTCGAAGAAAAATTATACTCAGTAGGTAAAATCCCGGGCGGATTTAATAAAAGAGAAGGACGTCCGTCGGAAAATGCAATCCTTACATCACGTGTAATCGACAGACCTATGCGTCCTCTTTTCCCTAAGGATTACAGAAATGATGTAACACTTAACAACCTTGTAATGAGTGTTGATCCTGACTGTTCGCCTGAACTTACAGCAATGCTGGGTTCGGCAATCGCGACATCTATTTCGGACATTCCTTTTGACGGACCTTGCGCAACAACACAGGTAGGTCTTGTTAACGGCGAATTTGTAATCAACCCTACATCAGAGCAGAGAAAGGTTTCGGACCTTGCTCTTACTGTAGCTTCAACAGCCGAAAAAGTTATCATGATTGAAGCGGGCGCTAACGAAGTTCCTGAAGACAAAATGATCGAAGCTATCTACAAAGCTCATGAAGTAAACCAGGAAATAATTGCATTTATCAATAAAATCGTTGCTGAAGTAGGTAAGCCAAAACATGATTACGAAAAACATGTTGTACCTGAAGAAGTAACAAATGCTATTATGGAACTTGTTCCTCCTGCAGAAATGGAAGTAGCTGTTTTTGCGGATGACAAACAGGTTAGAGACGAAAACATTCGTAAAATCAAAGACATGCTTGAAGAAAAATTCACAGAAGAGCATGAAGATTATATTCCGTTTATCGACGAAGCTGTTTACAACTATCAGAAGAAAACGGTTCGTAAGATGATTTTGAAAGATCACAAGAGACCTGACGGACGTGCAATCACAGAAATTCGTCCTCTTGCAGCTGAAATCGATTTACTTCCTAGAGTTCACGGTTCGGGTATGTTCACACGTGGACAAACTCAGATTTTGAACGTTACAACACTTGCTCCTTTATCGGAAGCACAGAAAGTTGACGGTCTTGATGAAAACGAAACATCAAAGAGATATATGCACCACTACAACTTCCCATCATACTCGGTAGGTGAAACAAAACCTTCAAGAGGTCCGGGACGTCGTGAAATCGGTCACGGTGCTTTGGCTGAACGTGCTTTGGTACCTGTTCTTCCATCAGAAGAAGAGTTCCCATATGCAATCAGAACAGTTTCCGAAACAATGGAATCAAACGGTTCAACATCACAGGCCAGCGTTTGTGCATCATCACTTTCACTTATGGCTGCAGGTGTTCCTATTAAAAAACCGGTTGCAGGTATCTCAACAGGTCTTGTAACAGGCGATACAGACGATGATTACCTTGTACTTACTGATATTCAGGGTCTCGAAGATTTCTTCGGCGACATGGACTTCAAAGTTGCAGGTACTGATGACGGTATTACAGCTATTCAGATGGATATTAAGATTCACGGTCTTACACGTCCTATCGTTGAAGAAGCTATCAGAAGAACAAAAGAAGCAAGAACTTACATCCTTCATGAAGTTATGAATCCTGTAATTGCCGAACCTCGTAAAGAAGTTGGCAAGTACGCACCTAAGATTGTATCTCTCATGATCGATCCTGAAAAAATCGGTGATGTTATCGGACAGCGAGGTAAAACAATCAATGCAATCATTGATGAAACAGGCGTTAAGATGGATATTACAGACGAAGGTATGGTTTCAATCTGCGGTCTTGATAAAGAAATGATGGATAAAGCCGTTAAATACGTTGAAACAATCGTTTCTGACTTTGAAGAAGGCAAGATTTACGAAGGTAAAGTTGTAAGCATCAAAGAATTCGGCGCATTCATCGAATTTGCACCGGGCAAAGAGGGAATGGTTCATATTTCCAAGATTGCCAAAGAAAGAATCAATCATGTGGAAGATGTTCTTACACTTGGAGATGTTGTTAAGGTTGTATGCCTTGGCAAAGACAAGATGGGAAGAATAAGCTTCAGCATTAAAGACGTTAAGTAGTTAAAACCCCACAAAGTCATGTACTTTGTGGGGCTTTTATGTTTATTATTTTTCTATTACATAGTATTGCAAATCAACTTCTGTGGCTTTTCTGACAGCTTTACAAACGAATATGTAGTTTTCCAACCAACGGATGGATTCGTCATATGTTTCAAAATGCGGAGTAGTGGCGAAATAGTAAAGGTTTGGGTCTACAAATTCTCCCCGTAAGACAGCTTGTACAAATTCATCCTTAACAGTTCGTATTCCGTCATTTTGTATGAAAAATCTCCTGCCATCGTTAAGTTCAACACCGTATCTTGCGGATAATTCGCATTTACCGTCAGGTCGTATTACCTGACAGTCAACACCACCCGGAAGCACTTTGCCTATAAAAGGCTTTCCGTCCATATCAAAGCCGTCAACATTTCCGCTTTTAATTGGTATTAATTGTCTTCTACCGTTTTTTTGGTCCTGTCCGACTACTATGGGTTGATCGACAGCAACTGATATAGTAAATAAATGTCGCATTAAAATCTCCTTAAATGTTACATAAATATTGTTAAAAGCATGCTAACCTGCTCGTTGATAGCGCTGCACAAATCGTATTTACCGTCGTTGGTACACCAATGATAAACATGCCCTCTGACACAAATCATGATAAAAAGGGATATTTCATCGTTATTTTTGCTGCTTTTAAGCTCTCTTGAGTCCAGACCGCCTTGGATAATTTCTTTAAGAAGAGGAATCATTCCGTCCTCAACATTTCTGTCAAAATATTTATTTTGAGGATTGTAAAGAATCCTCGTAAGGTCAAAGTCCGTGAGCTTTGAATTGTATAAGGAATAGTGTTCAAAAAAAAGAAGGATTTTTTCTTTAAAAGATTTCTTTTTTGAAACTTCTTTTCTAACTGTTGTTTTAAAATACTCATCGGCAAATCCATAGGTTTCATAATACACATCCAACTTGGTTTGGTAGTAGTGATAGAAGGTTCCTATGGAAACACCGGCCTTTTTGACAATATCCCTTATTGTGATCTGTTCAAAGTCTTTTTCATCAAGCAAGGCAATTGCGCTGTCAAAGATTATCTTTTTTGTTTCAATAGCCTGTTGTTGCCTGCTGTTTAAAGGCTTTTCTTGCATTAAACGATACCTCCTAAAAATTAATTGAACGAATTCAACTAAATTACTATCTAAAAATATACCATAGTTAATTTTAAAAATAAATTGATTTTTGGGTTTGGAGGTAGCATAATATATTTATTGAACATGTTCAACGAACTTGTTCGATATATATTATAAATTGTTTTTTTAAAATTTTCAACTATATAAAGTATTAGGAGGAGTGTTATGGCTGAATTTGTTACTGCATTAGAGGCCGCAAAAAAAATTCCCGATCATGCTACGCTTGGTTTGGCGGGCATGGGCCTTTCGGGTTGGCCTGAGGAGATTGGATGTGCTATCAGGGACAGTTTTAAAGAAAGCGGACATCCATGCGATTTAAATCTTAAGCAAGGTAGCGCGATGGGAGATTGGAAAGAGCGCGGTGCAACAAGGCTTGGTGAAGCCGGAGAGGGCCTGATTACCAGATGGTCGGGAGCCCATGTGGGTTCGGCTTACAGCTTAAGACAGATGGCTTACGAAAACAAGATTCAATGTCATTGTCTTCCTCAGGGTGTGATAGTAAACCTTTGGAGGGAGATTGCAGCAGGAAGACCCGGACTTATTTCAAAAGTCGGATTGGGTACATTTGTAGATCCACGTGTTAACGGCGGAAAAATGAATACTTGTACTACGGACGAGCTGGTTGAACTGGTTGAATTTAATGGAGAGGAATACCTTTTTTACAAAGCTTTTAAACTGGATGTGGCTCTTCTTCGAGGCACAATCGCCGACGAAGACGGAAATATTTCCTTTGAACACGAAAGCATCTTTAATGAAGGACTTGCGGTTGCGACAGCTGCAAAAAATTCCGGAGGAATAGTCATTGTTCAGGTTGAATATGTAACAAAGAGCGGAACAATCAGACCGAAGGATGTTAAAATTCCTGGAATTATGGTTGATTATGTGGTGGTTGCCACAAATAAAGACGCCTGTTGGCAGGCTGAAGGAGTTTACTATGAGCCCGCATTTTCGGGTCAAATAAGAAAGCCTTTGAAAGCCATAGAACCGCTTCCTTTTGACGAAAGAAAGGTGGTTTGCAGAAGATGTGCCATGGAATTGGCAAAGGGTAACATTGTAAATCTTGGAGTCGGAATGCCGGCCGATGTTTCGAAGGTTGTGGCCGAAGAGGGACTTATTGACTATATAACAATGACAACCGAAAGCGGAATGGTTGGCGGAGTTCCAAGCGCACTTCCGAATTTCGGAAGCGCTTACAACCCTGAAGCAACATTGGAACATGGTTCTATGTTTGATTTTATCGACGGAGGAGGCTTGGATGTAACTTGCCTTGGAATCGGCGAAATAGATGAAGAAGGAAACAATAACGTAAGTAAATTCGGACCGCGCCTTACCGGACCGGGAGGGTTTATTAATATCACAACCTCGACACCAAAAGTGATTTTTTGCGGAACTTTTATGGGCAAGGCAAAACTTAAGGCTGGTGACGGAAAGGTTCAAATCCTTGAAGAAGGAAAGGTGAAAAAGTTCGTTAAATCTGTTGAGCAAATTACTTTTTCGGGAAAATATGCAAAAGATAGTCAGGAAATACTCTACATTACGGAAAGAGCGGTATTTAAGCTTATTGACGGCAAGGTTTCTTTGATTGAAATTGCACCGGGACTGGACATTAAAAAAGATATTTTGGACAATATGGATTTTGTGCCTGAAATCAGTAAAGACCTAAAGGAGATGGACAAAGAAATATTTAATGAAACCTGGGGTGGTTTGAAAAAATATATGATGTGAATATATATTTTTAGTTACAGTAAAAGCAGCAGAGCATTACTTTGCTGCTTTTTGCGTGGCGACGAGGAAAGGTTGAACTAAGTACACAGCAAGCTTGCTTGCGTGTGTATTTTGGAAAACTTGACAACCGCATACAATCCTGTAATGCTGTTACAGCGATTTTTTGTAACTACAAAAATGCATTGAAATCATACAGGGCATACTTTAAAGTATTGCCGAGCATTATGGAAAGAGCACTGTTTGAAATATTATTATTTTTAAAAATGTAATATCTAAAAAATCCTATCAGTGACGACGAGAACAAAGTGCAGGCTATTTCGGCATTATTGTTACTGCCTTTTTCTTGTTTGAATTTAGGTAAAAAGCTTTTTTCTATATTTGATTTCCATCTAAGTTCAAAAGAAGGATCGCCATGGGGACCTAAAATTGCCTTAAACTCCAAAACATGAGCATGAATATAATTAACTACACCGGAAGCTTTGACCAAGGGAATGCCGCGATCCACAAAGGTTAAATCGACATCCTGAAGATTATCGGCTATTTTAGAAAGGTTTGTCAAAAGCTCTTTTTCTATATCGTCCAAGATAGAATATTTGTCGTCGTAATAAGTGTAAAATGTAGATTTAACAATATTACTCCGTCGGCATATTTCGTTTACCGTTATGTTTTCCAAATTTGTCTTTAAATATAAATTAATAAATGTTTTACGAATTCTGTCGGTTGTATCAAGTTTGTTTTGCTCGCGTTTTGAAATGGATTTGTTATCAATGTTTTTCTCGTACATAAAACCCTCCGTTAATCGTCTGTCTGAGATGCTGTTTAAAAAACTGTGTTTATCAAATATAGAGTGTTAAAAAAGCTAATATATGATCTCAAATAAAATTATAACATCAAATTTAAAAAAATCGAACTCTTGGTTCGAAAAAGTTCTGTATTTTTATTTTTCAAAATGCAATAATCAAACCATAAAGTAGTTCATGTTTATATTATATTAAAAAATGCACCTGTTTAATCACCCCTTGTCCTGATTATGAAGATGCATTGAAAAGGAGGAAAATATGAATAAAACAATTGATGTTGATGTTGCAATTATGGGCAGTGGCGTTGCCGGAATGGGAGCTGCTTATAAGCTGGCACAGTCAGGCGGATTGAAAATCGCGGTATTTGAAAAATATCCGGCACAAGGCGGTGCGGTTTCAAACTGTCCTATGTGTGTCTGTTCAACACCGGATACTCCGGAGGCACAAAAAGCGGCTTTTGAAGTATTGGCGAGGTTTTCAAACTATACGGCCAATATGGGAGCGGTAAGCAAACTGGTAAAATATTCATCTGAATTTCCGAAAATTTTCTTGGATGAATTAAAAATTGAATGCGAGATGAAAGTTGACCGCGATCCGAAAGACTACGGAAACGAAAGAGGATACACAATGGGCCATGCCAACGGACTGGATGTGGGAGATATCTATTTCCTTAAAGGCAGAGGAAAAGGCCATGCCATGGCACTTGCGCTTTTAAGACTCAGACTTAAGCTTGAAAAAGAAGGTGTTCAATTCTTCTTTTCCACACATATTAAAAAAATCATCAAAGATGCATCCGGTAAAGTAACAGGCGCAATTGCTTATGAAAAAGACGGTAGTGAAATCAATATTAATTGCAAGGCCTTAATCGTTGCATCCGGCGGTATCAGTTCAAACATGGAAATGATGAAAGAGCTTGGTGTTGTTAATACTAAGTTTGAAGATGTATACAAAGAAGGAACACAGGTTATAAAAACCTTTCCTGATGCTTGCCAGGACGGTGACGGACAAAAAGCTGTTTGGGAAATCGGCGGAAAGAAGACAGGCATCGTAATCAGTGCGGACCCTGAGGTTCCGAACCCGGGTATAAGAATCGGTGAAAACACACCTTGGTTCCCGGCAAATTCTCTTAAAATCGTAGCTGAACAGCCATATCTTCGCGTTGATGAAAACGGAAAGAGAATGATAAACGAGGAAATGTCAAATCAGCATACAGCAATGTCGGCAGCATACGCAAAAAGCCCTAATATGTGCGGATATATGATATTTGATGAGGATACGGCAAAGCATTTGGCGCAACGTGTGGAAGACGGATATGTGTATTTCATCTTTAAGGGTGTAAAATGCGAAAACATTCGCGGACAGATGGACAGCATAATTGCAATGGGAAATAAGCACGTTTGCCATTTTGATACGATTCACGAAGTATGCGAATATATGGGCATAAATGAAGTCAACCTTAAGAAAACAATTGAAAGATACAATAAAGCAAAAGAAATCGGATATGATGAAGATTTTAAAACCAATCCTATGTACATAAGACCTGTACGCGAAGAAAGCGGACAAATTTATTGCATGAGAATATTTGCGGGAGCTTATGATACCATGGGCGGACTTGCAATTGATGAAAATGCAAATGTTTTGGATGAAAACGACAGACCTATTGAAGGTCTCTATGCCGGCGGAGACATGGTAACCGGAAGCATTTTCGGCAATCCACCTCAAAATGCGGGCGGAACGGTATATGGTTCAATGCCTACGGGAATGCTGGCAGGTGTCAGTGCAGCGGCTTATGTGAAAGGAGATGCGTAAATATGAAACTTCAGATAAATGATTATTGTATTAGATGCGGAATATGCGTGGATTTGTATCCGGATATTTTTAAAAGAAATCATGAGGAACACAAAATTGACGTGCTTCACGATGAATTACCGAGCAATTTGGAAGAAAGAGCAACGCAGGCTATAGCTGACTGCGCGGTGGCCGGCCATAAGAAAAATATAGTATGCTATATGAAACAATTGTAAATATAAAAATAAGGAGGTGCTGCTATGGCACTTGTACCTATAGCAAATGATGCTAAAGAAAAAGGATATTATAAATACTACGAGCAAGGAATATCGGGCGTTTCAAAAGAAGATTTGGCAATGATTTCCGCAAGTAAAGGAAAAGTTGAAGATTGTCTTGAGATAGAAGACAGAAACAAGCTTTTGGATGCGGGAATATTGCCTGAAAAACTCGGATATTATCCAACCAAGGACGGTGGCCTTTTGGTTGCCGGAAACATTCCTATGCCGGATGTTACGGCGGATATGCTTTATTGGTGGTTTGCATGGCATGGCCTTGATCCATTGAGATATGCGATTTGGGATCCGGAAGATCATTATGGATTGGAGTTAAACGAAGAAGGAAAAAGGCGAGCGCTTGATCAATCGATTCCTATTCCCGAGCGTAACTGGGGAGCAACACATACCGTGCAAGAATCAATAGGCGGTCCTCCCGATGAAATAGTGATCATGTTTAAGAATCCCAAAGAAATGGGATATGATATGACTAAAGTCGGAACAAAAGATTGCGAATTTATGGTCAGTGCAAATGCTTTGCTTGGTTCTATGAAAGTTCCGGTTGTTATGACGGAAATTGCAAAGAAAGTTGATGGAGTAATGACATTTTCGGCAAGATTTTGGGTAGGCTACCATATTATTGACGGAAAACCTCAGTGCTTGGTCCCTATAACCAAAGTCCTTCCGCCGGAAGAGGTTGATAAGGTTGCACAGGGACTTTTGGCGCATAACATTAAGGAATTTTCAAATTTGAACAAAATCCTTCCGAGTGTTTATGCGGAGAATAAGGACCTTTGGTAATATATACATTTAACACAAAATAAGAAATCTCTTATAGGGATTTCTTATTTTGTTTATAAGAAAAATGAATTATCTCGTCACTTGAAATGCATAAATGTTTTTTGATATAATTTCACATATAAAATACCACAAAACATGTGTATATTTAGGAGGAAAACAATGAAAGTATTTGGTATTTGTGCCGGACGTAAAAACGGCAATACGGAACTCATGATGCAGGAACTTTTTAAAGGTGTTCAGGAAGTTGACAAAGATGCGGTTTGCGAATTTGTTAACCTTCAGGATGCTGAAATAAAAGCCTGTATCGGATGCGAAACATGTATGGTTAAGAAAATGCAGGGTGATTTCGAATTCAAATGTGTTCACGGAATTAACAAAGATCACTTTTATTTTATCGAAACAAAACTCAGAGAGGCTGATGCAATCATCGTTTCAGCACCTGCTTACAACCTTTTGCCACCGGGCATCTTAATCAGATTCTTAAACAAGATGCATGCATCGGGTGATTACAGAAAAATCACACAGGGCGTTGATATCTGTAAAGTAGGCGCTTGCTTCTCAATCGGCGGTACAGACTGGACAGACTATATGCCAAACGTAATGAGAATGATTACAATGGAACTTGTAGGTGTTTATGATGGTGTTGTAGATTCAGCTCATTTTGATTTCATTACAAAATTCCAGGCAGTTATGCTTGAAGATGAAGTACTTAACCGTGTTCATCAGATGGGTGTTAACGTTGCAAATGCTGTTAACTACAAAAAAGAAACAGGCAAAAACGCAGAATACAAAGGAATCAAAGGTATCTGCCCTTACTGCCACAGCAATCTTCTTAAGATTGATGAAGATGGCACACCATACTGCCCACAGTGCTTCGTAAAAGCTACAGTAAACGTTGATGGTGCAGGTAAAGTTCATGTAGAATTCAAACCGGAAGATACAGAACACAGTAGATGGGCACCTTGGGGTCAGAAACTCCATATGGATAACATTGGCAAAGGTCATGCCAAAGCAGCAGCCGGTGCTGAAAAGATTAAAGAACGTTTTGAAAAAGACTTCAAGCCAAACATAGATAAATACAAGATCGGATTTCCAAAACTTGAAAAATAGGTAATATTAGAAAGTTAAACAAAAAAGCAACATGTTGTTTATTTGCCCGATACGGTGAGGAACGATATGTTGCTTTTTTGATATTTGTGATATAATAACAAAATACGTGAGTCGGACTCATCATTAGAGCAGCTTTTAAACAGCAGACGTTTAAAAGTCAAAATCCGGCCGAAAGATAAAGATTAAAAATGAATTAAAGGTCTGCGGAAAGGTAACTGTTATGACTAATATCGACACAAAATGTGTTCAGGGTGTGTATAATCCCACTAATGGCGAGCCTCGTGTTATGCCTATTGTACAAAGTACAACTTTTAAATACGGTTCAAGTGATGAAATGGGAAAACTTTTCGATCTTGAAGCAGAAGGATATTTTTATACAAGACTACAAAATCCAACCAACGACCTTGTTGCCGGTAAAATCGCCGAACTTGAAGGCGGTGTTGCGGGAATGCTTACAGCCAGCGGAATGTCGGCTATATTTATGGCAGTATTCAATATTTGTGAAACAGGCGGACATATTGTTAGTACAAATGCAATTTACGGCGGCACATACAATCTTTTTGGTACAACATTCAAAAAGATGGGTATTGATTGCACATTTATAGATGCGGATTCGACGGAAGAGGAAATTCAGGCAGCAATTAAACCAAATACAAAGCTTATTTTCGGTGAAACCTTGTCAAATCCGGGACTTGTGGTTCTTGATATTGAAAAGTACGCGAGAGTTGCTCATAAAAACGGTATTCCCCTTATGATTGACAACACATTTGCAACACCTGTTAACTGCAGGACGTTTGAATTCGGAGCAGATATTGTGGTTCATTCCACAACAAAGTATATGGACGGTCACGCTGTTGCTTTGGGCGGTGCAATCGTAGATAGCGGTAATTTCGACTGGGAGGCTCATGCCGATAAATTCCCGGGACTTACAACTCCGGACGAATCATACCACGGCATTACATATACAAAGAAATTCGGAAAACTGGCATATATAACAAAAGCTACGGTTCAGCTTATGCGTGATTTGGGACCTATGCAGTCACCACAAAACGCTTTTTATTTAAACCTCGGCCTCGAATCGCTTCATGTGCGTATGCCAAAGCATTGCGAAAATGCCAAGAAAGTAGCCGAATTCCTTGAATCAAACGATAAAGTTGCTTGGGTTAATTGTCCAATGCTTAAGAGCAACAAATATTATGACTTGGCTCAGAAATACATGCCAAATGGAACTTGCGGTGTTATCGCTTTCGGCCTTAAATGCACAAGAGAAGAGACCAAGAAATTTATGGACAGCCTTAAGCTTTGCGCTATCGTAACACATGTTGCGGATGCAAGAACCTGTGTACTTCATCCTGCAAGTCACACACATCGTCAGATGACAGACGAACAGCTTATCGAAGCAGGTGTAGGCCCTGATCTTATTAGATTCTCATGCGGTATCGAAGAAGCGGATGATATCATTAATGATATTAAACAGGCGCTTGAAAATATGTAAATGCCTGCCTTGCATTTTTAAAAGAAAATCGGGCAATATTTGCTGATAAGAAAAAATGTTAGTTGACATAAAATAAGATAAAGAACGGGAGAATAATTATGTTGGGAAAAAACTCAGAAATCATCAAAAACTTTATGGAAGATGTTTTCAATGCTCATGACCTGTCAAAGCTTGACGAATACATGAGAGACGATTACATGCAGCACAATCCTACTGCAGAGGACGGAAAAGAAGGATTTAAGAAATTTGCTACTAAATTCTTTACACTCAAACCTCATATGGAAATCGTAAAGATGTTTGAAAACGACAACAACGAAGTTGCTGTATTCTTCAAATGTACATGCGAAGCAAACGGCAGCATCAACAAAGTTTGCGACATCTACAGACTTGAAGACGGCAAACTTGCCGAACATTGGGATGTTGTGGAACACGATGTTGGAGGCATCAAGCCGGTAAACGGCAGAAGTTTATTTTAATAGCTAATTAATTAACTCCGTATGGATTTAACCATACGGAGTTTTTAATCGATTTTTTGCTATAAATCATATATTGCAAATATTATAAAAGTCTACTATAATTGATAAGGTTTGTTTAACAAAAACATTTTATCTCGGAACAGCCGAGAGCACATAATTGCAAGAAAAACAGCGAATATGTTTAAAGAATAGGAAGGGAAGAAAAATGAAAATTATCAGAAAGTACAACAGTATCAATCTGATAGTCCGTATTTTAGTGGGACTTGCGATTGGTATTGTTCTCGGACTTTTATTTAAGGACTTAAAAGTTATACCGCTTTTAGGTACTGTCTTTGTAGGCGCACTTAAAGCAATCGCGCCGGTTCTCGTATTTGTCCTTGTTACAGCGGCACTTGCCCAGGGTAACAAACGTCTGGACAAAAGATTCGGAATAGTAATTGCACTTTATATGGTAAGTACACTTCTTGCATCAATAGTAGCGGTTGTAGGAAGCTTTGTTTTCCCACAGACACTTAAACTCGGTGAAGTATATCAGGCAGACACGGTTCCGACCGGAGTAGGTGAGGTACTTTCAAACCTTGTAATAGACATGGTTTCAAACCCACTTGGTTCACTTCTTGAAGGCAGATATATAGGTATCCTTTTCTGGGCGGTAATCTTTGGACTTGCGGCAAAAAGAATAGCCAGAGATACAACAAAGAATATGCTTACAGATCTTGCGGGTATCGTATCTTGGGCAGTAAGAGGAATCATCGGCTGCGCACCTTTCGGTATTATGGGAATCGTTTATACAAACGTATCAACAAGCGGTCTTTCAATCTTTACGGATTATGGTAAAATCTTACTCCTCTTGGTAGGATGTATGGTTGTTGTGGCTCTTGGCGTAGATCCTTTAATTGCGGCAATCGTGCTTAAGAAAAATCCATATCCTTTAGTGTTTAGATGTTTAAAAGAATCGGGAATCACAGCCTTCTTTACGAGAAGCTCGGCTGCCAATATCCCTGTTAATATGGAACTTTGTAAGAAACTTAAAATGGATAGAGAAATGTATGCGGTTTCAATACCTCTCGGCGCAACCATTAATATGGATGGCGCTGCCATAACCATTGCGGTAATGGCCCTTGCGGCTGCAAATACGGTAGGAATCCAAGTAGCACTTCCGACAGCAATCATCCTTGCGGTTATTGCGACCCTTGGTGCTTGCGGAACCAGCGGTGTGGCCGGCGGCTCACTTCTCCTTATCCCAATGGCATGTTCGCTCTTTGGAGTAAGCCAGGATGTGGCAATGCAGGTAGTAGCTGTAGGTTTCATTATCAGCGTTATTCAAGACTCTGTGGAAACAGCCCTTAACTCATCGGGCGATGTAATGTTTGCCGCAACTGCAGAATACTCACAATGGAAAAAACAAGGAAAATCACTTCCTAAGTTCTTGGGCGGAACAACGGAAACAGATGTATGATTAACAACTTACTGTTTCCTTTATCCCAACTCCAAACTCGTGGAAATCAGGTTGTTGCATAACAAACTTAACAACATCAGAAGATGTGAGATCTTCGGAGCTGTTTAAATAATCTAATACAATATTTAGTCTTTCAGGTTTTTGCTTAACATATGCTACAATACCGGTAACAAAAGCAAAATAAGAATCTGAGATGGCATTGAGTTTAGTAACTAATTCTTCCATGTTGAAATGCTCCTTTCTTATATTTCGTATCGTTCTGTAATGTTGTAGTCGTTATATCCGTGGTTTTCAAAGAAATAAACATAGTAACAACCATCAATTCCGACCGAATAATGCATGGCAAAAGGTTTGCTTCTATATAACGCATAGTTTGTGTTAATTTCGCTAATTATTTTTGCGTATTCCGCATGGTCAAGATAACATGTCGGAAAATCAAACGGAATACCGTTAGAATCAAACTTTATAGTATATTTCATATTTTCCCTTTCTCTAAATCGTTGCATTTAGAGAAAACCCATAGAAGGATTTTCCCTACATCAAGGTAATCCTTCTAACTGATTGTATTATAGCATAATAGAATAGCCACTGCTACATATGAATTACCTTGCAGTTATTTTATTGTAATAATCTTGAATTTCTGCCGATTGCGGCGAGATATTATTCAGATGAAGCTAATGTGTACGTACTATGAAATGCTTCGGAGATGATTATACCCGAAAAATGCTTGAATCGTCAATCAATTTTTAAATTAAGGGATTTTGATTATGAAAAAAATGAAAAGTGTGCTGCAAGAATAGTAATAACGAGAGCTATTATAGAAAAATGGTATAAGATACTAAAACAAGAAGTAAGTGATTAATGCGGAGCTATTTAAGCTCCGCATATTTTAATGTTCCGCCAAATAAATCCAGTGCGCTGCCTACCGTGTAGTCGATAAGGTTATGGCCTAAGGATTTGATTTTTTCGATATCTTCCATATCTTTTATGCCTCCGGCATAGGTTACTTTAAAGGCCGGTAGATTTTTATCACGGGACAAAAGCCAGTTTCCCAGCATTTCAACCAAAGGTTCTTCAATGCCGGCAGCTTTTCCTTCCACATCCGCTGCATGGATTAAGAATTCGTCGCAGTAGTAGGAAAGCTTGTCCAATGTCTCAAAATTAACCTTTTCTTTGGTGTAGTTTTGCCATCTGTCGGTGACTATATAGTAAGGACTGTTTGTTTCGCCCGCCATCTTTTTGCAACTTAAATCCAGCACCAAATGTTTTTCTCCCACAGCATTTACCAATTTATCCAGGTTTACATAATTTATTTTACCGTCTTTAAAAACATAACTGGTTACAATTACATGAGAAGCACCGGCATTTATAAATTCCATAGCATTGTCGGCAGTTATGCCGCCGCCGATTTGCATGCCGGTCGGAAACATTTTAAGAGCATCCATTGCCTGTGCCTTTGTAGCTTCGTAGTATTCCGAATCCTTATGATTGAGCAAGATAATATGGCCGCCCTTAAGGCCGTCGTTCATATACATTTCCGCATAATCTTTTGCGGATTTTTCCGATACGAAATTTTCAGCAGCCGAATCTCCCTCATCTTTAAGGCTGCTTCCCACAATTTGTTTGACTTTTCCGTTATGTATATCGATACATGGTCTGAATTTCATGATTGTACCTCTGTCTGTTATTTATTTAATACCCCATTTGTAATGAAAAGTTGTATTGAAACTTTTCACTGTTTCGCGGAAATATTATTGATTTATGCCGCTTATATAAATAATATTATATCAGATGCGCCCGAAAATCAATGTTTCGAAGGCAAAAGTCTGATTTTCGCAAGCACAAAGCAAGCCGATATTCTAATTAAAAAAATCAAAAAAACATACTAAATCACTTGCTTTTAAAGTATAATTATTATAAAGATGCTGTGCATTTAAAAAATGTAACGGGGAAAAAGGGGAAGAATATGGCAAAAAAAGAATATACAGACGAAGAAAAATTCAACTATATCGAAGAACACATGGACAATCTCGGTGCATTAAGCGACGAAGAGTTGATGATGTTTGCGGATTTTGTGGACTACGGAGTGGAGCGTGACTGGCCTTGCGCGCTTATGGCTCTTGGTTATGGTTGCTACGGCGGTAACGAAATCTATGAAACCGACTGGGAAACATCCAAGCGTTGCATGCTTAAGCTTATCGAGCTTACGGACGATCCTTTTTGTTATAACACTTTGGGTTATATCTATTATTACGGCAGATGCAATAACGGCGTGCCGGAATATGACAAGGCATTTCAATATTTTGCCGTTGGTGCGGCTCATGGAATCTACGAGTCTCGCTATAAATTGGCGGATATGTTCCTTACCGGAAAAGGCGCACTTAAAAGCCCGAGTGCTGCCGCAAATATGGTAATGGCAATGTATAATGACAACAAGGAGCTATTTTGTGATGAAAGCTTTGAATCCAAATTTGCAGACATTGCCCTTAGAGTAGGCGGTTTTTTCGAGCGCGGAGACGGTGTGGATCAAAACGATGTGGCGGCTTATGCTTACTACAAAGAGGCAAAACTTGCCATTGATAAGCGTGTTGAGCTTTTTGATTTTTTCGGCGACAGAAAAGTTCAAAAAAATATCAAAGCATCCATGGACAGAGTATTGAAAAAGCTTGGAAACAACTTTTTTCAAGAAAAGTTTACAATAGACAATCCGATATTTTTCGCCATGCTGCTTAAAAATTCGGTGGGGATAGATTTGGATCTGCACGAAGATAAGGACGGTCGCTTTGTTATTAGGGCAAAATCCGTCGCCGATGACGAACTCAGCGGCAAAACCATAATAAATATTGCAACAATCGACTATTGCGAGCTTATAGATGAGGCAGCCTTTTATTTAAGCGACGACGTGGAATTTGTGGAAAATTTTGTGCCGCCGATGAAGGCTTTTATAACAGGTATAAATTATGATGAAGAAGCGGATATTTGGAATTTTCTCTACAGAGACAGAATAATGATTTCAATAAAATGTTCTGAATTTGAGTTTATTCCTTTAAAACCAAGCGTAAAAGATAACTTTGAGGACACTTTGTAATAATTTAATCATTGCACTGTTTAAGTACAATTTATATCATTGATTTTTCACATTTATTTAGTAATATCATAAAAAATCTATAAAGGAATAAAACTATGAATTACAGAAAAGACAGATACGGCAAAGATATTTCGCAGCTTGGCTATGGATGCATGAGATTCACAAAAAAGGGCACTTCCATTGATTTTGAAAAAGCAGAAGCGGAAGTTATGAGAGCTTACGAAATGGGTGTCAATTATTTCGATACGGCATACATCTATTCGGGAAGTGAAGAGTGCCTCGGAAAAATCGTCGAAAAAAGCGGCATCAGAGATAAAATCAGCATTGCAACCAAACTGCCTCAATATTTGGTAAACACATATGATAAGATAGACAAATATTTTTACGAGCAGCTTAAACGCTTGCGCACAGACTATATCGATTATTATCTTATGCATATGTTTACGGATTATGCTGAGTGGGAAAAATTAAAAGCCCTTGGCATAGAAGATTGGATTGCGAAGCGTAAAGCTGAGGGAAGCATCAAAAACGTGGGCTTTTCCTATCATGGTAACACGGAAATGTTCTTAAAGATTCTCAATGCCTATGATTGGGATTTTTGCCAGATTCAATACAATTATTTGGATGAGCACACTCAAGCCGGACGAAAAGGCTTGGAAGAGGCCTGTAAAAAAGGTGTTCCCGTAGTGATTATGGAGCCGCTTCGCGGAGGAAAGCTTGTAAACTTGCCTACTAAGGCAAAAGAGTTGTTGAAAGCAAACCCGAAAAATTACAGTCCCGCAGAACTGGGACTTCGTTGGCTTTGGGACCAGGAAGGGGTAACATGCGTACTTTCGGGTATGAATTCCCTTGAAATGGTGGATGAAAACATACGTATCGCATCCTCAGCAAATGTGGGAGACTTTGACAAATCCGACTTTGAACTTGTGGAAAAAGTCAAAAGCATAATCAAAGAAAAAGAAAAAGTAGGCTGTACCGGATGCAGATATTGTATGCCATGTCCGAAAGGTGTGGACATTCCGGCAACTTTTTATCATTACAATCTTATGTATATGGAAAAGAAGAATGCAACAAGATTCGAGTACGCCAGAAACGTAGGACTCAGAAGAGAGGCAAGCTTTGCATCTCAATGTGTGGGATGCGGAAAATGCGAACAGCACTGTCCGCAAAAGATTGATATAAGAAACAAGTTAAAAGAAGCGGATAAAGCATTGCGTCCGCTGCCTATTAAAATCGGTCTTGGCGTGGCAAGGAAGTTTTTTTCAAGGAAGTACAAAAAATAGATGGAATTTAAACGTATAGAATATTTTTTGGCGGTAGCAAAACATTTGAATTTTGCCAAGGCCGCAAAAGAACTGTATATAACGCCCCAGGCTCTGTCAAAACAAATTAAAGAGCTGGAAGCGGAGGTGGGCTATCCACTTTTGTATCGTACAACCGCAAAGGTGAAATTAACAGAGGGTGGAGAAAGCATGAAAAAACGCTTCACTCCCTTGATTGACAAGTTAAATAAAGCTTGGGATGAAACCGTAAGTGAAAAAATCATAAGATTTACATATTTCGGAGGGATTCCTCAGGCACAGGTTGTATCGAAGGTGATTCAGGAATTTACCGAAAAAATCGCCGATTGCAAATTTGAGCTTTATTGTTCGGAACTTGAACAGGTAAGAAAAATGACGTTGGGCGGCGAAGCGGATCTTGCCCTTACCGTATGTCATCCCGGAGAAATATGGGAAGATTGCAACATAGTAAGCATACTTAAATTGCCCGCATATGTACTTATGACGAAAGACAATGTTTTGGCCGGCAAAAAAACCATTACGAAAGCGGATTTAAAAAGAACAAATATCGTCTTGCTTAAGCAGGATTTCATATTCAACGCATCGATGTACGGAGAATTGTCAAAGTCCGAAAACGCAGTATATGCAAATACCGCAAGGGATATAATGCAATTGGTGAGCATGGGCGAAGGTGTGGCGGTAATGCCTTTGTTTGATGACAGTTTTAAAGATTGGAATCTGGCGGCAAAAAAATTAAGCGATAAAGCGGATATGGATTTTAATGTAAGCATTATATACAAAAAGAATAATGTTTTGTCGAAACAGTTTATGAGTGTGGCAAAAAAGATAGAGCTATCAACCTGAGGTTGATAGCTCCTCAGAGTGAAGACAAAGGTCGTGATTCCACGGCCTTTTCTTTATACCCAAATTCATCAAAAATATATTGATTTTT
>SVDN01000024.1 GCA_015057825.1 Lachnospiraceae bacterium | reverse complement strand
CAAAGAACAATATAATGACCGCCGGATGTGAAATCTCCTTCTTTAACATTACAAATAATAGGATGACCCATATTCAACTCTCTTGTTATATGTTCCTTATCAAAAACAACTTCTTTACTTCTGATACCAAGCTTTGCCGGAAGTTTTGTCATGGCCGACCAGTCCGTACCGCCGCCTTTTGTCTTACATCCCATGTTTTGAGCCAGGCTTGCCATTTTATAAGGATTATATTTAGTATCTCCTGTAAGGCCTGTATAAACCATGGAAAGACAAGTAGGACCGCAACCGTTCACGGCCAGATAATCATCATCATAAACGATATAGCCCCATCTCTTGTCCCATTGTAAAAATTCCGGAATCTCTCCTTCAACGATATCCGAGCTTATATCGATTTCCGCATCCGGATCGCCATCCCCGGCGTAAGCCATAACGAAATCTCTTGCCTCTTCGTTCTTTTCATATAAATCCATAAGGCTGTCCGGGATTTCCGTATTCGTTGAAGCCGAAACGTTTCCGTTTAAAGGATTTTCCCCATCAAGTGTACTTGCCGAAGCCTCAACAACATCCGAATTGCCCACGGCATCGTGAACATCCCTTATGGTTTTTACAAAGACCACAAGTATACTAATAACAACGCCAAGCAGTATGGCAAGGCGAATGCATGCTCTGATCATATTAATTTGTCTTTTTGTTAAAGCAGTTCGTTTGCGTTTTTTAGCCATTTTAAAAATCCCTTTACCCTTTTTCATTAATAATCAGCTAATAAACCACTTAACATATATACTCTTTTAATGCTTTATAAACGTCATCTTCGTGGGGCGGACATCCTTTTATGCAAAGATCAAACTCGGATGTGCAATTGCCCACACCGATTTTACCGGTTTTTCCTCGGTGTCCCTGGCCTATTGCGATTGTATCCTTAAGCTTTTCAAGAAGTCCTTCTTCTTTAAGTCTATCAAGAGCCGGTATAAGTGATGCATAACAGGCACTGCATGAATCCACGTCTTCCACAGCATAAGCCACGTCCAATACCCTGCTGCGTTTATCGAAACTTTCGTCGTTAATAATCTTTTGCTTCAAAATATTTTCAAATGAATCTTCCGTATTCTTGCCGATTACGAAAATGTCGGCGTTTTCTATATCCGTACTGCCGACACCCAAGTCTCCCGCCAGTTTTACATATGGCACATCAGATACTTTGTAACCTAAAAGTTTGCAAACGTAAGAATCCACAAGCACCGGATCTTTTGCAGTCATAATGCAGTTTTTAACAACCGGATTGCCGCCTTCTTCAAAGTCCAAATCACCGCAAATATGGTCTATTACAATAAAATCCTGCTTTGCGATATGGGCAAGATGTCCTATTGGATTATGTAAACCTCTTGAGTGAAAGCTTCTTTTCTCCTTGTTTGGGATAAGACCTTTCATGTTTTTAATGGCACAGGTAATCTTAGTTTGGCAATGACCTTTCAAAACCGGCACATTAATCATAAAATCCACGCTGTCAAGACAGTTGCAAACAAGGATTTTTTCGTTTCCGTCAACTACCTCATGATAGCCATCCTTTTGGGCATCAACGATCTTAACATTATACTTTGCCGCCAAGTTGTTATAACCGCATACATCAAAAGCAACTTCGGTTTTGTCTCCTATCCAAGAGCCCTCCATGATGGTTATATTATCAAAGCCATTGCCCTTAAGATATTCGATAATGCCCTCC
Source organism: Lachnospiraceae bacterium (assembly GCA_015057825.1). Classification (GTDB taxonomy): domain Bacteria; phylum Bacillota; class Clostridia; order Lachnospirales; family Lachnospiraceae; genus RUG12871. The sequence goes on along the minus strand of SVDN01000024.1, from coordinate 28,529 downwards.
ACAACTTCCGGATGAGTGGTAGCACCGTAGTCCGCCGGAGTGGGCGTTACAAGATTTGGCTTAATGCCGATTCTTATATCCTCCTTTGGCCTAAACTTGCACTTTTCAAGGATTTCACCTTTAAGGTTTGACTCCTTTAAAAGGCAAACAGTATTTTCTTTATAGTCTATACCATATATCTTGTATATTTCATTCGTTTTCATAAGTTTTAACCCTTAAATCTTGTGGTGTACTATTTTGTATAGTACACTCTCATACTATAACATTTCATAACGTATATGTCAACATACACTGTAACCCTTTGGCAAAAACCCATCGCTTCCCTTACTGCTCCCCATAATTACGTCAATGATATTTGCAATCCACTTCGCAGCTTTTCTAATAACCCGAAGCACTGCGTTAATTTTCAAATATACAATTCTGTGTTATGCAAAAATTCTACGTTTTTCAGTTATTTGTATACGCAATTATGAATATTTTCAAACTACTTGTTTTTTATGTAACTTTATATTATAATGAGTCTAATAAAAGAACATTAAAACTAAATAGTCAAACCTTCCCTGAAACGCAAGGTTCTCCATATTTTGAACCTACACTTATTAAACGGGATGCTTATATCCTTGACTTGATGTCACGCCTGGATCGGAAGCTTTCGCATTATGCGAGCGGTTGGACGGCAGAAAGTCATATGCGGCAACCCACCTAGCCATTGCTAGGACTCAAAATTGAGGACGGTGTTTCAGGATTAACATTCAAAAACCTCGGATTCAAGTAAATCCGAGGTTTTTATAATGTATATATTATTTATTTTGGAGTTCTTTTACTTTTTGAACAAAATCAGCAATGGTATTTAAATTGCCGGCATCCGGAATATCAATTGTAACACCGAGTCTTTCTTCGATTTCCGATATCATTACAATCATTTTCATTGACTGGTTTGAAAGGTCTTCACGAATGTCGGTCTGTGGCGTGATTGTGGATGCATCGACCTCATATCCTGCCGCAGCACATTCAATAACTGTTTTTGTAAGCTCGTCATCCGCAGGTGATGATGCGGCAGTGCTTGACGCGCTTGATGAAGAAGTGCCTGCGCTCATGGCACCGTCAGCGGCTACTCTTTCACTCATACCTTTAAGTTCCAATACCTTGTTTGTAAAATCGGCAAGAGTATTTAAATTTCCGGCATCGGGAATATCGATTGTTACACCGAGTCTTTCTTCAATTTCCGATATCATTACTATCATTTTCATTGATTGGTTTGACAAATCTTCCCTGATATCGGTTGCCAAAGTAATCGATGAAGCATCAACTTCATAGCCTGCTGCCGCACAATCAATAACTGTAGCGGCAATTTTTGATACTTCCTCAGACATTGCGCCCACACCCGCAGTTTGTGATGAATCCTTATCGTCCGAAGCCGTATCTGCATTTTTTGCCAGCTGTGCCTGTCTTGCGAGTTCTTCAGGAGAGTCTTCATAGTCTTCCAAAACCCACGCAACAACCTTTGTATCTTCACCTTGTACAATATATGGCTTAACAATTACATTTTCGAGATTGTCATGAAGTTCATCATATCTGTCCGCATCTACATGAACAAGAGATGTATCATAAGCATCCGCGCCATCGATTGATACGGCAATCGGAATATAACCGCCGTTTTGGTTTTTCCATTCAGTCTCGGGAAAAACCTGAAGAGGTGGGATTATTTGCTTAACATGTGCTCTTACATTTGTAAGGTCCACCCACTCTGTATCCAAATTTCCGCATTCGTTACATGCAAGGTAAGGCGGATATTCTATATGTCCGCAGGCAGTACATTTTCTGCCCAAGACTTTACCTTCTTCCAATGCATCATAGTATTTTTTTACGATTCTTTCCATTTCAATAACTTTCATCTTCAGTGCCCCTTTCTAAAGCTTTCTTAAGATAAGGCAAAGGAGATTCTGTCCGCCGCCGAATCCTCTTATCATAGCATGTTTGATTTCGTGGTCTTTAATCTGATGATCATCGGCTTCGCCTCTCATCTGCATAACGGTTTCGTAAATATCATGCACACCCGAAGCCGCAGCAGCGTGTCCGTAGTGGCAGCGACCACCGTTTGTCTGAACCGGTCTGTCACCCTTAAATGTGCATCTGTCATCAAGCATATATTTCCAGCCTTCGCCCTTAGGTAAATATTCACATTCTTCAGCTGACAGAAGCTGCTGTGCAAGGAAGAAATCATTTGTCATAAACAAGTCCATATCGGCGCCGGTAAGGCCTGTAAGTTCTCTAACCTGCTTATAAGCATTGATTGTTCCTATTCTTTCATTTTGAGGATTTGCGTATTCAACGCAAGAGTGACCCACACCAAGTACCTCAATAGGGTGGTCTGTATATTTGTAAGCCATTTCCGTAGGCATAACAACAAATGCACCGGCACCATCGCAGCGTTCTTCAAAATTACTTACTCTTACCCATGTGCCAAGCTTAGGGTTGTATTTTGAATGAAGATATTCTTCTGCCGTTTCCATGCCCGATTCATGTGCTTTATCAGTATAGTCTTTGCCGAAGTTTAAGCTCAATCCGTTAATGGATGCCATATGTCTTGCGTTGATTGACATTCTTGTAAGCACCTCATCAACCTGTTCGTCGCTCATATTGTGCTCTTCTTTGTAAGCCTGTAACCAGGATTCAAAATGGAAAGGAAGTATGCCTTTTGTAAAAAGGTTGTAATCTCTTGTCATTGTTGAACAAAGGGTTTCGTGGAACATTGCATCCGTGCCGTAACGTCTTTCGGTAAGCACTCTTGTAGGATGAGCTATGGAATAAGGCATTTCAACACAGCCTGACAAAACCGTGTCATATGTGCCCGAAGCAACCATTGCAACGGCTGTTTCCAAAGCTACATAACCCGTTGCGCATGCTTCACTTTGGTGGAAGGATGCTTTCCCTTTCATTCCCAGCCAGTTTGCAACATGCATATTTGGAGTGGCAAAGTTACTTGTCCAGCCCGGACCCGCCTGGCCATGCACGAAGAAGTCAACATCTTTTCCGTTGATTCCCGCATCTCTCATTGCTTCTATGGCTGCATAACCAAACAATTCACCTTCGGTGATACCGTTAAGATTCGGATCGTCTTTTGTTCGTCTGAACGGTGTAACACCCACACCTACAATTGAAACACTTCTGCTGTAGGGTTTAAGTTTTGGAATATTGTCACTAAAACTCATATTTCGTTCTCCTTCATATATTCAAATTTTGTTATGATTACTGAAAGCTTGTTTTTTACTAACCTTAATCTTTATACATTGAGTTTAACAGTATCAATCAAGCTTTGGTTTATATAGGCACAACAAAAAAAATGCACCATTTGTATAATGGTGCACAAATAATTTTGTTCTTATCAGCCTCACTCTTTTATCTCTTTTGCTATTTCATGTTCTATTTCTTTAATTGTTTTGCCAGTTTCTTTGGCTATTTTTGCCAGATCGTCGTATTCGAATTTGCGGCGTTCCACCCCGTATCCTTTGGAATATTTTACTCTTACATCTCCGAAGCTGCTAGTTACGATTTTGACATTTCTGTCCATGGTGTAACGTCTGTAAACATTTTCACGCACACCCAAGGTTGTGGTGTGTTTGAAAATAATATCAAGCATTTCTCTTTTTTTGTCTTGATTGCACATAACGCAAAGCAGCACACCGGGACGTGATTTTTTCATTCCCACAGGGATAGTATAAACCTCCAATGCTCCCGCTTCAAACAGCATATCCATTGCAAACGCCAATTTTTCCGAAGTTATATCATCCAAATTGCAGGATAGTTCAATTATTTCCGAACCTTTTTCTTTTGCCTCGCCAAGCATGGCCCTTACGCAATTTGCCATTTCGAAATCTTTATTACCCATGCCGTAACCATATTTTTCTATGGTTATTGCAGGCATATCACCAAAGCTGTCAACGAAGTATTTAAGCAATGCCGCACCGGTCGGTGTGCAAAGTTCACCTTTTATTTCTCCACCGTAAATCGGAACATTTTTTAAAATATAAGCCGTAGCCGGTGCAGGAACAGGCAATATGCCGTGAGCACAATGAACATGACCGCTGCCCACATGAACCGGCGATGCCATTACACAATCCAAATCCAGTTTTTCCATCAGGCTGCAAACCATGGTTACATCAGCAATTGCATCCATAGTTCCCACTTCATGAAAATGTATTTCGTATACAGGCGCATCATGAGCCTTGCTTTCTGCCTCAGCAATAAGCTTGTAAACATTTATTACATCGCTTTTAACTTTATCCGAAACTTTAAGTGAATTTATTATATTTTCAATATCAGCCATACTTGCATGATGGTGCAATGGCGCTACGTCAGTCGCGTTTCGACCATCGGGAGAAATTTGCGTTAGCAAACCCATATTGTCCTTATGATTATGTTCATGATGGTGATGATCGTCATGACCATGTTCGTGGTGGTGATGTTCATCATGGTGGTGATGGTGGCTGTGCTCTTCATGACTGTGATGATCATGTTCATGCTCATGATGATCATGTGAATGTTCCTCTTCACCATTTACCAAAACTTTGATATGCGTACCGCTAATCCCGCATTTTTTTGCCTTTTCTGCAATTATTTCAACATGAGGAATTCCTAAATCATTCATTTCTTTGATAAATGCTTCTTTGTCATCAATGAGTTCCAAAAGGGCTGCCGAGAGCATATCGCCTGCTGCTCCCATTCCCAAATCCAAATATAGTGTTTTCATATTATGTTAACTCCTATTTCAAATCCATATGATTTATCCTGCTTGCTATGCATGCCGCTCCGAATCCATTATCGATATTTACCACCGAAACACCGCTTGCGCAGGAATTCAACATTGATAAAAGTGCCGACACTCCGCCAAAAGATGCACCATATCCTACACTTGTGGGTACGGCAATCACCGGACAATCAGCCAGTCCTCCGATTACACTTGCAAGAGCGCCTTCCATGCCTGCAATGGCAATTATAACAGTGGCATCCATTATTTCTTCCAGATGGGACATAAGTCTGTGAAGTCCGGCAACACCTACATCGTAAAGTCTTACAACTTCATTTCCCATTACTTCCAAAGTAATGGCAGCTTCCTCGGCAACGGGTATATCGCTGGTTCCGCCTGTTGCAACAACTACTTTTCCTATGCCGTCAGCCCTTGGTAATTTGCCGTATACAGCAACATTTGCCTCTTCAAAATAGTTTATATCCTTACTTTTTTTGACTTCATCTGCTTTTTCCTTTGAAAGTCTGGTAATCAGGACGGTTTTTTGTCTGGCATTTTCCATGGTATCCAGTATTTTAACAATCTGATCGCTTGTTTTTCCTGCTCCATATATTACCTCGGAATTACCTTGTCTGATTTTTCTGTGTAAATCTATTTTTGCAAAATCAATGTCTTCATAGGGATGCATCTTTAATTTCAATACAGCATCATCCACCGACATTTTGCCTTCCTTTACTGCTTGTAAAATATCTTTGATTTCACTCTTCATCAGCTTCAAATCACCTTCTTCTATCTAAAATTTCCCATATCCAAAAAGACATCATCAAAATGCTTTTTAAGTTTGTTTATGACTACCGTTCTTTCACTTAACAAGCGCGACAAATCATCTTCTCTTATCTGGATTTTCGCCTTGTTGTCAAATACTCTTATTCTGAAATCCGAAAATCCAAGATTCATCATAAAGCCCTCACACTCTTCCACTTTTTTAAGAGTTGATTCGTCTATTTTCTGACCTGTTTTTATCCTGGTTGCAAGACAGGCATATGCAGGCTTGTCCCAGGTAAAAAGCCCCGCTTCTTTGGAACGTCTTCTGATTTCGTCTTTTGTAAGTCCGCACATTTTAAGAGGTGACAAAACCTTCATTTCCGCTAAAGCTTTCATGCCCGGTCTGTCGCCTGCGTCATCGCTTGCATTGGTGCCGTCCGCAATCACATCATATCCATCTTCTTTTGCTTTTTTTATGATAGTTGAGAAAATGGCGTTTTTACAATAGTAGCAGCGATTTGGCGGATTTTGCACAACCTTTTCGTCTTTTAGTACATCAACGTTTATGATTTCCATAGTCACATTAACTTCTTTTGCAAGCTTAACAGCGTCTTCAAGCTCAAACTCCGGCTGAAACTGTGCTTTCACATAATAAGCTTTTACATCAGCTCCACATTTTCCGGCTTCGTAAATAAGGTATGAAGAATCCACACCTCCGGAAAAAGCAATGGCTATTTTGTTGTTTTCTTTAAAAAATTCTTCTATTGTCATTTTTAACTCTATCTCTATATATTATTTAAGCGGAACCATGGTTCCGCTTAAATTTATCAGCTTTTATTTTTCTGTTTTAAATAACGCTTTTTTAACCACTCCACTCGGGTCTTTTATAAGAAGCACAACAAGCCATATAATAAGGCCGAGTGCAACTACACAAAGTCCCAAGAATAGGTCATTAATCATTTCGCTTGCTTCAGGCAAAAAATACTCCGCGCCTGACTCGGCATATTCCATTATGCCATCCACGAGCCACATAAGTGATGCACCCCAATAAATAAACATAAGTGTGGAAATATAAAGCTTTCTCATTTTTTCGCTGTTATACCAAATCAATGTGGTAATAATAGCAGCAAAAACCGCAACAAGTAATGTCAATTTTAAGCCTCCTCTTTAGCCGTATGAGCCGCTTTTTTCTCATAAGAAGAAACCACAGCACAGACAATTGCCCAAACGCCTGTAACAAGCGCTGCCATTGTTATACCGTTTCGCGCTATTTCTCCGAGCATTCCCGCAACATCACCGTTTTCGATAGCCGTAAAAAACGGAAAATAAGGTACGACTTCGCCATGCCATATATGCTCGAATATAAGGAGTGCCGTGCCTCCCCAAAGCATTTTATTAAGCCAACCAAGTTTTCTGGAAAGCTTGATTTTTGCTTTTTCAAGGCCCTTAATTTGAATATCTTCTTTAAGCGAAGCTTCGCAATTTACAGCGGCAAGCTCAGCCTTCTTTTCTTTTGATTCAACAACCTTTTGAACAACCGTAGTAACCACAGCTTCAACTGCAGGTGCAACAAAACATGCCATAGTTATACCTCCTTAACACCTAAATCTTTTCTTATTATATCAAAAAGCTTTTTTCAAATCTACAATTAAAATTGTGATAATTTGGTGTCTAATATAACTATGGCATTTCATGTAATTTAATATGATTTTTAAATTATTTTCCCTGCTGCAAATATGCAAAAGCATTCTTCAAAAATAATTCTATCATCATTCCGATTCTTTTTGCCTTTTTTTCCGGATCAAGGCTATTAACCAATAGAAAGCCAAAGAAACAATATCCTTTATGATATTTTCCGTAGTTTTCTATACATCTTATAACTTCCTTTTCAACATCATCAACACTTGAGTCCTCCATGGCCGGTGAACCCGTAGAATCAAATCCGCCTATTATTCCAATCTTGTCACCATAAGTTTGAATCAGTTTTTCAATATCATTTGTTGGTTGCACAGATGTCCAAGCTGCCCATCCGCAGTCAATCATATCTTCGATTAAATCCTCAGCCTTGCCGCAGCAATGATATATAGGTATTACATTTCTTTTTATGCATTCTTGTGCAAACCTCTTGTGATGAGGTTTAATCACCTGTCTGAATGTTTCGGGAGATACAAAACAATTCTTTTGAGTTGCCACATCGTCATAATATGTTATTGTATCCGGATGATAAGCATCGATTATGTAGTCTAAAGCCTGAATTTTATAGTCGGTTATTTTTTCAAATAATGCGTTCACTTCGTCAGGTTCCGCGGCAATAGAATATAACGCCTCTTCAAATCCCATCAGAGCTGCCAATCTTTCAAAAACCCCATTTCCAAATCCAAAGTCAACCAGCTCCGTATCTCTGTTAGGTTCTCCCATAAACCTGCATTCCATCTCATAATCCTTTTTCCAATCATATTTTGACGGATCCGGAATTTTTACAACTTCTCTCCAATCCAATATATCTTCCAAGACATAATTATCACAGGCAGGAACTCCGGAACCCGAACCCGATGCCGGATATTCCCAGCGTACCCCAAATCCATCCAAACAGTCGCCAAATTCATTCCCTTTTTCAATGGCAGGTCCGTTCAAAGCACCAAATCCCATAATTGTGTTTCCTACGAACTGATTTGGAACAAGAGTGGTTGTCCCATGATTCAAAAAATTCAAATAGTTTCCCTTAAAATCAAATTGTTGTTCACTCATTTTTTCTTCTCCTTCTCTACTTGCATTTTAACTTTATTTAAACAGTCATCATTATTTGTAATTTAATTTTATCAACTATATTTTTTTATAAATCATTTGAACAACACAAAAAAGTGCACTATTTTGGTTAATAGTGCACAATTCTTTCAACTCAATATATTACTTATCCAATTCAATTTTTACAGAGTAAGCTTTTTCCCCTTCCACAAATCCTCTTAAATAAAGGGCACCTTCTTCGAGTTTGTATTTTATGTCAACCATACTTCCGCCCCTTATTTCATGGCTATACTCAATCCAAATGGATTTAACGGGATGTTCGTTGATGTATTTTTCTCCCAAAGCCGAATAGGCCCATTCAAGATAAAACGCATTGTTAACATGGCCGTTAATGTCAATTTCCGAATCTTTAACTTCGTGTTTAAAAGAAGAATCGAGATTATCCGGAAAATCCATGCTAAGCTTCGGAATCGGCATATCATCATCAAACTTAACAACCGGAATTGCCTTAATATCTTCCGGTATATCCGTTTGACTCCTTGTTTTTCCATCAATTATGGTAAAGGTTGATGATACTTCCACAAGTGTATTGCCCGCTTCATCCATAAATTTAAAACGTCTTGTAAGTAAGCCGTATTTGATGGCTCCCGGCCAGCTTTTTAAGATAACGGACTCATCTTTTTTCGGCATGCGATTAATATTAATCTGCGACCAGCAAATAACCCAAAGTGTTCCGTTTTCCACAAGCTTAATGGTATCTATACCAAGCTCCTCAACGTGCTTTCTCGTTGCCGCCTCCATGTAACGGGCAAGATCGCCTATCGTACCGTTTTTATACGAATCACACTGTTTCTCATCAAAAACTATTTTTTCTACATAAACATCTCTTGCCATATAATAAGCTCCTTTTTATTGTTCTTTTGTCTTTGGTCTTCTTATAAACAGGAATATTACAAAACTTACAATAACCAAGCCTATAAACAAAATCATTGTCGAAAAATACGATCCGCTTGCATCAAACAGTTTTCCTGCTATGGTTGAGCCAAATGAAGCAAACAAAAGATTTGTATTGATAACCGGAAAATTCATTGCAAAATTCTTTCTTCCGAAGAAATCACTGATAATTGCCGAATTTGTAGGTGTTACACCACCATAAGCAATTCCCGCGATAATATACCCGATTACAATCAAAGCAAATGCTCCGCTTAGCATAGCCAATAAAACAATTATACCTGCTGCTATAAAAATAACCATGTCAAGTATCATTGTTTTCTTATATCCGACTTTGTCAAACAATGCACCGAATAAAACACGACCGATTCCGTTGAAAATCGATATGAGACCCACAACCGTGGCAATTGTTCCCACACCGACTTCCGGTCCCACCTGGGATGCTATTCCGCTTGCCTGAGATACAATAATAAGACCCGCAGCGCTGATTAAAACAGCCCAAATATAATAAAACCAAAACGGCGGACGTTTTAACATGGTTGCCGTGCCGATTTCTTCCGCAGGTTCTCTGACATTTTTCTTTTGATTTGCAAGTCCGGGTGCTTTAAAATCCGCATCCGGTTTTTTTATAAATATACCGCAAACAGCCAATACTATCAAAAGAAGTATTGCTATAAATTTAAAGGAATCTCTCCATCCACCGATATAATCCGGAGTGTAAGCCGCATAAAGCTTGCCCACCAAAAAGCTTGAAATTCCAAATCCCATAAGAAGTATACCGCTTATAAGACCTTGTTTATCGGGAAACCATGCGCACACGGTTCCCATGACTGCCGAATATGCAAAGCCCGCAGCCAAGCCTCCCAAAATGCCGAATCCAAAATAAAGCATTCCGATTGATGTTATGTTTGCGCTAATCAAAAAGCCCATGAACATAAGAATTGCCGATATCCAAATGAAAAACCTTGCTTTGATTTTTTTGTTTAAGAAGCCTGCTATAAGGCCACCCACGCAAAACATCATCATTGTAAGAGTGAAAGTAAGAGAAAGCTCTGCCTTTGTCCAATCCGAAAACTCGGCGGCTATCGGATTTGCCATTACGCTCCACGCGTACACAAGGCCTACGCAAAGGCATATAATAACGCCAACAATCCCATAGACCCATCTGTTAAGTTTAGTCATATTAAAGTCCTCCTTATTTGTCGAATGAAAAGCCGTCCCACACAGGTTTTCCCGTGTATTTTTTTGCTTTTTCTTCGCCTTTTAAAACTCTAATTGCACCAAACCCTAACGCTTCCGTCTCAAAGCTTCCGGGATAAACATAAACTTTAGCAATCCATGAAACTCCGTCCGTAATACGTTTAACGAGTTCTTCATCTCTTGCCATTCCGCCTGTAAGCAATATCCCATCTACCTTACCCATCATAGCACCTGCCATCATGGATGTCCACTTAATCATACCATAAATCATAGCATCATAGGCAAGTTTAGCTCGTTCATCGCCATTTTTTATCATTTCTTTTACCTGGCGTAAATCATCCGTTCCGCACCAAGCAAGAAGTCCGCCTTTTGAAGATGCGTATTCCTTTACTTCTTCAACAGTCATCCCCTTTTTAACACATTTAACCACATCATCGATACAAATATCGCCCGAACGGTTGGGAGACATAGGACCCTGACCATCGCCCGCTCTGTTGCCGTCAATCATACGTCCTTTTTGATGAGCTGTAATACTTGTGCCTCCACCAAGATGTAAAATAACATAGTTACAATCCTCATATTTTTTGCCCATAAGCTCGCTATGATGAATAGCAACCTGTTTCTGATTTAAAGGATGTGATTTTGCAGCCCTATAAATTCCCGGAATACCTGTCATTCTTGCTTCGTCGCAAAGCTCGTCCGTAGGCATTGGATTTACAAAGAAAGCAGGAACTCCCAACTGCTTTGAAAGCTTGTAGGAGATAACTATTCCGAGTGTTGCCGGATGGCGAATTCCCGCAATATCATTAGATGCATGTTCGTAAACCAAATCGTCTATTTCGTAAGTGCCGCCTTCGCAGGGATACAAGCCTACTCCACGACCGGAAACAGCATTTATTTTGCTGATATCAATATCATTTTCTTTTAAAGTATCCAAAATCAATTTTGTTCTGATCGGTTCCTGATCCGCAAATGTTTTGCATCCTTCAAAATCTTCTTTATGATGGTCTATTTCTTTATTCAAGACCACTTTATCACCCTGTACAAGCCCGATTTTTGTACTTGAAGAACCGGGATTGATAGTAAGTACTGTATATTCTTTCATGTTATGTTAACCTCTCTATATTTTTAACTTTTCCAAATCAACAAGCTAAACGGTAATTATTTTTGCTTAGCACTTTTGGCAGATCAGCCCTTAAGATTCTTTGCCTGAACAGCAAGCAAGGCCATATTGTCGTAAGCCAAAGCTTCGTCCATACCTCTTGAGCAATCCAAAATCGGAAGTCTGAACCCCTGGTACAGCGGACCATATGACTTACAATTTGCCGTAAACTGGATAAGCTTGCCGCCTATGTTACTTGCGGATGCGTCAGGGAAAATAAGAACATTTGCCTGTCCTGCAACTTCCGATGGTCTCTTAACCTTTTTCTTGCCTACTCTTTCAATAAGAGCCGCATCTGTCTGGAATTCTCCGTCGATTTTAAGATCCGGTCTTAATTTTTGAGCTAAAGCAACAGCATCTCTTACACGTTTTACAGGTGCACTCATGCCACCGCTTCCGTCTGTTGAGTATGAAAGAAATGCACATTTTGCTTCAATTCCCGTTACTGCTTGGAAAGTCTCGCAAGAAGCAATTGCAATACCCGCATGCTGTTCAACTGTTGGTTCGATATTAATAGCACCGTCGGCAACACCGATAAACTTATTCTTTTCACCCTGAAACTCTTCAAGTTCAAGAATTTGGATACCCGATGCGCTTGCGCAGTCCTTGTTAAGACCTATAATACTGCTTGCCGCAAGAACAAATTCATATGTTGTGGTATCGATACCGGCCATTGTCGCATCCACTTCACCTACAGCCTCCAAAAGGCAGGCGAGATAAACCGGATCTTCAATACGTTTGGCCACAAAGCTCTTTGGCATTACCTTGTTTGGAGACGCATTGTATTTTTCAAGCAGCTCCTCTTTGTATTTTTCATCATCAACATCAACAATTTTTATTCCTTCAATATCAGCGCCTATCTCCTCAGCTTTAGCCTTGATATCATGTGTTTTTCCCAAAAGTACGATTTCTGCCACACCGTCTTTTTGTACCTTTGAAGCAGCTTTCAGCATTACTTCGTTTGTACTTTCCGGAATGGCTATACTTTGTTTATTTTCTTTAGCTTGATTATAGATTTTTTCAATAAAACTCATAATTTTCGTCCTTTCGTAGTTTACATAATGCTATTTTTTTACTTTCGCATCTGCAACTTTTTGATTTATGAGTTAATTATAACAACGATTTTTTTACGTATTTTCAGTATTCTCACACTAAAAGGCTATATTATTTGTTCACTCGTGCACAATCACCGAAAGCTGCTTTAAAAATATTAAAAATAAGGCTACGCAAGTATGAATCGATCATTCCTTACATAGCCTTATTTTTAATTGATTATTTTATTCCACATCCATAAAATGTGCTATATCGCTTTCTTCACTTTGTACCTCTTGGTATGGTATGCCCGCTTGTTCCAACTGTTTTAAGATAGCCTTATAATAAATATCCTCTTCAAAGTTTTGGTGCAAAGACATATAAACATTTCCGTTTACTGCTGCCAGTTCCAGCAAAAAAGGCTTGATTCCCGGCACGTGCGTCCAAAACTCTTTAATATGGCTTCCTATGTCCTTGTTTTTCCATTGTCCTACATAACTTACATTAAATGTGCTAACATCGTTTGTACCATGCACTCTGCTGTAAAAAGCTTCTCTCTTTCCTTCCAACGTAGGAATTTGCATCATAAGTTTGGTTCCGGCTTTCATTCCCATCATCTTTTGGGCAACAATATCTTGGTCGCTTTGCAAAAACGTCAGACCGCGCATTACCGTACACTGTCTGTCAAAAGGCATGTTTTTCATCTTATCCGAGTACTCAAAACCAATCTGATTGACACAATTATGGTGAGAATAGGTGTTTCCAAGCATCGGTCTTGCATTTAATACATATCCTCCCATAATCTTCTTGTCTCTTACCGGATTTACGCTGTCTATGGCTCTTGCCAATATTACGGTAAAAAAAGTGCCCGGGCTTGCATCATTTGCAGAAGTATATTTAAGAAGCTCTTTTTCCGGCACAATCACATCTTTTATGTAATGCTTGCTGCTTTCTTTTGCGCTTCCTTCTTTTATTACCGAAAATGCACTCTCGAAATTAGGTGCACTTCCTTTAAGCAATTCAGGGTCCAAATCAGGCAAAGAATCAATCGGATCTGCGCATTCACGCTCATCAAAAGGAACATCCAGCGTTCTTACTCCGTTTGCGTCGCACTTGCCGTATTTCTGCAAAATGTAATAATACAGCAATGTTTCAAGCACCTTATACATACCGTTTCCGTCGCATAAGCCATGATAAAAATCAAAATACAAATAATCGTCTTTATAGCAAATTGCCCATACATGATAATTGCTTTCATTGCTGTTTAAGCTTATTTTTTTATCCGTATTGATAAGACAAACAGGAAGTTTGTTTTCCCCATAATAAAATTCCTTATCATTTTTTCTTAGTCTTACGCAAAGATATGGATATCTTGCGGATGTTTTTTCCAATGCCTCTCCCAGCAATTGACCGTCAATGTTTTCATCAAGTTTTAAACATAGCCTTACGGTATAATCCATTTTTCCCACATTTGAATATACGTGAAGGCAGTCCCCGTATGTAATTCTCATATTGTTTCCCCCGTCAACTAAAAATATGTTTTAATTATATCATATCACCACACAATCACAAAATATAAACGAGCCAACCTTTCCTTGTCACCATTCAATCTTTGAAAGTCTTAAAGCGACATTCAAAAAGTGACCTCAGGTTTAAAGGTCACTTTTTGGAAATAGGTCTAAAATAAGGTTATATCTAAAACTATTAAATGGCATATAAATTATTCGGAAATGGCAATTTCCTGCCAGCCTTCAGGTTTAAACGGATATCTCTCGATAGGAATACGTTCCGTAAAGATAGATGGTTTTCCATCTTCTCCTTTTTCAAGAATTACCCACTTAAGCCAATTCTTATCATCACGTTCAGGATAATCCAAACGGCTGAAACAACCACGGCTTTCTTTTCTGGTCTTAAATACCATAAACATCATTTCAAGCATGTCAATCATAGTACGAAGCTCGATTGCTTTTGCAAGATAATGACCATTGGCCTTAGGCAAATGAATCATATCCTTGTACTGATTTCTGATATCTTGCAATTCATTGATAACCTGTGTCATGGTCTCGTCTGTCTTGTTAAAGCTGTACTCCGGCTTTTTAATCAAACGTGAAATGTAACGAATTACATGGTCAGGTCTGAACTCACCTTTATAGTTGGTTGGTTCGTAAATTCTATTACGGAAGAACTCAACCTGTTTCTCGTCCACTTCACCAAGCTTGGAATCATCAATATATTTAGCCAACGCTTTTGCTGTCATTAAACCTGTCTTGGCAGCAACACCGAGACCATCACCATGTACCCAGCTACCGTGAGCCGAGCCTGCTGTAGTCATCTGACCGATACCCCAAAGGTGAGGAACCGTGGTTTTTCCTTCCACATCAATGCGAAGGGAACGAATACTTACACGGTAGGAAACCGATACTTCCGGTTTCGGATTTGTAAGGTCGATATTTTGATGTTCACGGATAAATTCGTCCAAATCAAGCCTTTGTTTCATTTCGATTCCATGGAAGAATCCATCGGCACCTTCATTCATTTTGGCAAGCTGTGTAAAGTCCGCAATCAACGGACCGTTACCCATTTCAAGCTCTTTAGCCATACCTCTGATAAGGTTAACATCCAATTCCTCAAGAGAATGTGAATTGTATTTTTTAAATATATTTTCACCCTTGCTGTTGCAAACAACCCAGTGAACGCCGTAAAGAAAGTTACCCGTATTTCTGTATACAAGATCCCATTCCGTAAGATGTTCAACATTACGAAGTTGTGCTCCCGCTTCATATGCTGCTGCATAGCCTGTTGCCGGTGCATAGAACATATCTCTGCATGATGGATTGAATTCGTTTGTTGCAAGTACAACCTCTTTTGCTCTTACGATTACAAAATCCGTTGTATCCAAATTAAATCCCACAGCACCTACAACTTCGCCATTGTTTGTAAGT
Source organism: Lachnospiraceae bacterium (assembly GCA_015057825.1). Taxonomy (GTDB): domain Bacteria; phylum Bacillota; class Clostridia; order Lachnospirales; family Lachnospiraceae; genus RUG12871. The sequence continues at coordinate 12,985 of SVDN01000024.1, read as the reverse complement.
ATGTCCGTAAAATATGTACGTTCCAAGATAAGCGCATTACCCGCCATAACCTGTTTACAAAACGGCGTCATAAAGTCTACATCAATCTGAACGGCGGAGATTTTCTTGCCCTCAAACTCGTGATGATGGTGCAAACTTCCGTCGGCTTCGTGAGAGAATTTGCCTCCCATACGCTCAAGTTCCTGAATATATGTATACTGTTCTTTCTGATATTCAATCAAATAATCCTGATCGTTTAAATAAGTTCCGTAAGGATTTAACTCAACCTGCTCTTTACACATTGCATAAATGTCATCCCCCGCTTCCGGAGACAGCATGCACATACCATGTCCGGCCTTTGTTGTCTGTCCGGTGTAACCAAAGTAGCCTTTCTCCATGATAGCTATCTTTACATCAGGTTTTAACATGTGCAGTTTTTGTGCCAACACTGCACCTCCGAGTCCGCCGCCAACGACCAGAACATCGGTTACATATGTTTTTGTTTTGTTATCCATATTCAATACCTCCCGTCTAATCGTTCATTCCCAGCGGATCGTAAAGCTGGTCGTAAAATGACAATTTTGCTTCTTCAACCTTGATTGCACCTGCCGGACAAAAATACATGCATTGATAACAAGAAACGCATTCTTCCGGATATGCTGCTGTAGAGAGTTTTTCTTTCGGATCCCATTCATACACATCATAGCAGCATGTTCTGATACATTTCATGCATCCCATACATAAATCAGGGTCAACACTAACTTTATTCAAACGACGTGGATCGTCCTGTAAATCACTTGCTTTCATAACTACTCTCCTTTCGCCTGGCTTGCATAACTTGTATGTAACGTTTCATGAGCTTTTTCGCTACCCGGTTTACCTAAATATGAGTTATAAAGCTCGATAATTTCAGGGTTTTCATGAGATTTACGCAATCTATCTTTTTTATCGATACGATAAAGAGCCAAGGCTCTTTCAGAGCGCAAATCTTCCACCATACGCACTTTTGCCTTTTGCTGAGGCTGGCCGCCGCCGTTTACACATCCTCCCGGACAGGCCATAAATTCTATAAAATCATACTCCGCTTTACCTGCGCGAATTTTTTCCAGAAGTTCTTTTGCGTTTTTAAGTCCGCTTACAACAGCTACTCTTAATGTAAGATCGCCGACTTTGTAACTTGCTTCTTTTAAATCTTTAACGCCACGTACTTCGACAAATTCGATTTCGCCCTGCTCTTCACCATTCAACCAGTCGTTTGCGGTTCTGAGAGCCGCTTCCATAACACCGCCGGTTACACCGAAGATAGTTCCTGCGCCGGAACCGATTCCGAGAGGCGCATCGAATTCTTCATCTTCAAGTCCCGCAAATGAAATGCCCTCTCGCTCTATCATTTCGGCAAGTTCGCGAGTTGTAAGTGAAAAGTCCACATCAGCTACTCCCGCTGCGTTTTCATTATCTCTTGTAAGTTCTCTTTTCTTTGCTGTACAAGGCATTGTACTGACAACAACAATCTTGTTTTTATCAATTCCTTCTTTTTCGGCAAGGAATGTTTTTACCATTGCACCAAACATCTGCTGAGGTGATTTACATGTTGAAACGTGATCGAACATATCGTCATAATAAGTTTCGATATAATTAATCCAACCCGGACAACAAGATGTAAACATCGGAAGTGTTTTACCGTTTTTGATTCTTTCAACAAGCTCATTGGCTTCTTCCATAATTGTTAAGTCTGCTGCAAAAACAGTATCGAAAACTCTGTTGAATCCGATTTTTCTCATTGCTGCAGCCAATTTGCCCTTTGTACCCGAACCTACAGGATAACCAAAGGACTCTGCAATACCTGCGCGTACGGATGGTGCAGCCTGAATGACAACGTATTTTTCCGGATCTTTTACCAAATCCAAAACTTTATCCACATCATCACGTTCTCTAAGGGCTCCGACAGGGCATACCGTGATACATTGTCCACAACCTACGCAACCGCTTTCAATAAGCGAATCGCCTTTTGCCGGCACGATTTTTGCATCCAAACCTTCCCCATCCATTTTGATGGCTCCGATTCCCTGGAGATTTTCACAGGCAGCAACGCATCTGCCGCATCGGATACATTTGTTATCATCTCTTACAATGATGCTGTCTGTTCTTACGGGAACAGATTCAAATTTTTCCTTTGCCGGATTTTTGGTCATGCGAAGCTTGTGCTGTACATCCTGCAACTCACAATTGCCTGTACGGTTGCAATGTCTGCAATCTCTGTCATGAATCTTAAGAATTTTTTCGAGTGCTTCTTTTTGCTTATCTCTTACAGCCTGAGAATCCGTAATAACTCTCATTTCGGGCTCAACAACCCTTTTGGCCGCATTGACGATTCCTTCGCCTTGTACTTCCACGATACAAAGGCCGCTTTCGTCTTCTTCATGAACACCTTTAAGGTACTGCAAAGATAAAATATCGATGTCGAACTGTGTTCCGGCATACTTATTTTCATAGACAGCTTCATAGATTGTCGCACCGTCTCTTGCAGTCACAATGTGTCCGTTAATCATAATCTGCAACATATTTTCTCCTCCTGGTCACATTTTTAAATCCAATTATGACTATTTATAATTTGATAACTAAATTATATTTGAGCTAAAGTCCATTTTGTTTGTTATGTATGTTTCAAACCCTTTTCGGTTTTTTGTTACTTGGTGCACAATGACTTTTGATTATTTCAAAATTAATTTACGAGCATAGATTAAAATATAAAATCATCCAAACACAAAAAATCCCGAGCTGCCAAAGTAAGGATTGTAGCGTTGGCAACTCGGGAAAGCATTGGCTTATATATACTTTTTTACTATCTTTTTCCTATGAAAGTATCTTTTGATAAAATCATGAATATCAAACCTATAACGAGGCAGACCATTGCTACACCATACATAACAATTACATTTGCAAAGAATCCCGTCATCATAACGCCTACGCCGGCCATTACTTCAAACAAAAATCCTATAATCTTATAACCTGCCGTATAATCCCATCTTCCGTATTTGGTTGCAACATATGAAGGAAGAAGGTTACATAATGCTCCTTGCGCCGCAAATATTACAATTCCCGCAAGCCAGCAAAATACAATGCTCTTAGGCATTAAAAGTGCAAATACAAATCCGACTATAATGCAGACAAAGTATAGGATAAATGCTTTTCTTGTGCCTACTTTCTGATCGATAACGCCAAAGATAAAACTACCCACAACACCCATGATACCGCCTACAGCAAATATTGCGGCAGCCATGGTGTAATCATATCCCATGGCAAGCATTCCTGGAATTGCCGATGCGATATAACTCATAACCGCAAGGAAAGCAAAACCTGCGCCAAGACCGATAAACCATGTATTAGGGTCTTTTAAAACTTTAGCTGTTGTAAAAGGACTTTTGTAGTTTTTCATCTCTTCAACAATCTTAGAGCTGTCTACTGCATATGTCGGATCTCCGTCAGGGTATTCACCCGCTTCTTCCGGCGTGTTTTTAACGGCGATTGCACCGATAATTGCCACTGCTGCAAGAATAATGGCAAGGATAAGCATTGCGCCCTCAAGTCCGAATCTTCCGATAATCTTCGGCATCATCGGTACATAAAGGAAGTTCATTGCAACGATACCCATTGTTGTAAATCCGAGAACCACACCCTTCTTGGTCGGCCACCAGTTGGCGGTAAGTGTCATACCACCGTTCTTTTCGTAAGCGCCGCCCAAAAATCCGATTGCCAACATTACGATAAGGAATATCGGCAAAGATTTTACCGTTCCGAAAATAATAAGTAAAATAGCTGAAATAATAAGTGTAATAATCGTCAGCTTCTTTGCGCCTGTTTTACGCACAACAACCGCAAATACAATAACACCGATGGCTTTTAAGAAAATAGCTATACCCGAAATTGCGTTAAGGATGTTGACATCCCATCCTCTGATTTCCGCAAACAGCGGATAAACCGTATTGTTATTACCTCCGATAATACTTGTTCCGATTAAGAACAAGATAGCTGTATAGACCATAAGTCCGATCTGTTTAGGTCCAAACCAGCTGTGTTTTTTTTGCTCCATTTTGATTCCTCCTCTTTTAATATGTACTGCCCCCTCCTTTTAGTCGGCGGCATGTCGTCGGACGCATTTAAATTATGATGCTGTCGCATCATAAGCGTTCCTCCTATTTTAAAAACATTGAATAAAAATACTTAAGCAGAGTCAACCTTCGATATGTGCGATTTATCGCTTGTTTACTGCCTTTGTAAGTTTTATTATTTATACTATCATCCTATCGCTTCACCATGTTTGGTTATATTTTTCCATGCTTTAAACATTTTTTGTGCACAAATAGACAAATAAAAACAATAATGTTATTATAAATTGTAAATAATGTATAGTTCTTGTAGTTTTAGTATGTCTCGGAGGGTTTATGTTTATAAGTATAAAAAGCGTTCAGCAATATTTTTCAAAATACAAAAGTCACTTAAAAGAAAGCGATTCCAATATTTGTCTGACAGGATGGCTTGATATACAATCAGCCCCAAGTCCTTATTTTTCTCATTTGCTTTATTTAACCGACGATTATAACTTAATAAAAAATACCGATTGCATTGAAAACATGTTTTTCTTATGCATTGTAGATGAAAATGAAGATTTTACCGTACTTTCAAAAGGCGTAGAAAAAAACATTAATGTATTATTCTTGAAATCCGATGATACAAATGCTGTCAAGCAGGGTCTTGTGGAATTTTTCAACATACGATGCGGCGTTGGACTTTTCAGCGATTCTCTTTTGGAAATACTATGCTCGGAAAGCGGCACACAGACCCTCGTAAACCGCGGTTTTAATATGTTCGGAAACCCTATCTTTGTATTTGATGCGGGTTTTAATCTGATTGCCTGTACTTGGGAGGAAGCCGAAAAAACTCCTACAGGCAGACGAATTCTTAATTCAAAAGGTTTTTCTTCGGAAGACTACGAAATAATCAACCACCTTGAGCACATTCATGAAAAGGTTAAAAAAAGCGAAACTCCTTTGGTTGTTCATCATCCCGAATTCGACATAGATCAGATGATATGTTCCATCAGTACAAAAAAAGATATAGGACATATTGTAATAAATGCCGTAAATAAGCCGTTTTCGGACCAAGACTACGAATTCATGATTCGCCTTAAACGTTCTATTGAGCAACAGCTCAGAAAAGAAGAATTTATCCAAACCAACAAAGGTTTTCCTTACGAATATTTCCTTAAAGATTTATTGGATGGGAAGATTGCCTCGGCGGGATTAAAGGACGAAAAATTTTCTTTTGTTCACAAGGAATTTTCGGGTACTCTTTATTGTCTTGTTGTGGAATCGGCAAGGAGCCTTGGAACATTAAACAAGACATATATACGAACGGAATTTGAACAGGCATATCCGAATACAAAAACCATCATCTACAATGATGAGATTATTGTTATTTTTTCTTTGCTGGGCAAAAAGAAATTTAGCGATAAAGACTACGAAAAGTTAGATGCTTTATGTAAAAGCCACAGTATGTATGCCGGAATTAGCAATGCTTTTTCAAGCATTCTCGACCTGATTGAATATTATAAACAATCCTTACGTTCCATTGAGTTGGGCACGGTAAAAAACAATAAGCCATCGCTTTTCAAATACAGCGATTACTATATAGACCATATAACTACACTTTTTGCTCAAAAAGAATCTGCCGATACTTTTTGCCATCCTAAGCTTAAGGTGCTTATTGAATACGACAAGACCCATAGCGGCAATCTTGCCTACACTCTTTACATGTATTTGATATGCGAACGAAATATAGCCGCAGCTTCGGATAAAATGTTCATTCACAGAAATACCATGAATTACCGCATGAAAAAGATCGATTCTTTGGTGGATATCGATTATGAAAATTACAGTGAGCGCCAGTATTTAATTCTGTCTTATGAACTCTTGGAGCAAAGCTTAAAGCCAAATGTCTGATATAGTTGCAGATTTTGAATCTATATGAGGGATTTGTTAATGAAAACAATAAATTTAAAGAATATAAAGCTAAGTCAAATTCAAATTTTTATAAGCGCTGCCGAATGCGGAAACTTTACCTCCGCAGCGGAAAGTCTTTTTGTTACTCAACCAATGATAACAAAGACTATCCAGCATTTGGAGCGTGAATTAAACATAATACTCTTTGTAAGAAACAGAGGAAAATTAAAGCTTACCCCTGCGGGGCGAGAACTATATAATAAGTTTAAAAACTTACTTTTCCAGTTGGAAGATTCTATCGAAACCGCCCATATTTTGCAGGAAGGCAGACATTCAAAAGTTACCATCGGCATCAGCAGTCTTTGTATTGCCAACAACGATCCCGGTCTTAAACGCTTAAAACAAATCAGAAGCAACTTTGATGATATAACATTTCATACCGAATCAAACAATATGGCGGTTTTGGTAGATAAGCTTTTTTCGGGAGATATGGATGCAATTGTTGTTTCAAAACATATACTGCCCAAACTAAAGGGCTTTAGTTTTAAATGGATTGAGATTGTAAGCTCATGCCTTGCAATATTTGTACCGGATTCATCCCCTGTTTATAAGATAAAAAATCCGACTCTTAAGGATTTCAAGAATGAAAGCTTCGTTGCTTTTTCTCCGGAAAAAGACAGAGATTATGTAAACCTTCTTGATGACATATGCAACAAAGCAGGCTTTTCTCCTAAAATATCCTGCTATATCGACAACGAAATGTCATTTAAAATCAACCTCATGATGGATAACGGTGTCGTTCTTGCGGACAGTTTGGTTCCTCTTGATGATGAACACATAAGAAAAGTAGAACTTAAAGATTATCCAAACGGACTGATTATGGTTTGGAATCCGCTAAATTGCAGCGATGCGCTGAATCGCATTATTAAAAGTATCTAATCTTTTCTCAAATATCTCTTGCAGCAATAGTAACACTTGATAAAGCAAACAAAAAACAATTACAATATAATATCATATTCAGATATGGAATACATTTAACACGAAATGTATTCCATTTTGTTATGCATATATCCTAAAGGGTTATTTTACTTAAGTTTTTAGCCTTGTTAATATTAGACTAAGAAAAGCTTTTATGGCTAATATGTTCGGATTTAAACTTCTGTTTGACTTTCATGTTTAAACAGGCAAAATCTATTGCAGGCACTTCCTGCGGAAAGGTGATATTATGTATAACAACTCTTTTGAAAGACTTAATGCTATGTTTGATTGTGTTCCCGTTAAGGACCGTGGGGACATCCCTATTTACCCTCAGCTTATTACCTGGGCCGGTCGCTATGCGGGAAAAACTCAAAAAGAAATCTTTGCTGACCACAGAGTTTACTTTAATTGCGTAAAAAAGGTATTTGACGACTTTGGCTATCCCGATGCCATGAACCCGGCAGACCCCGCAACAATTGTTTTCGGTGAAGGACTTCCTGCCAATTATCCGGGAAAAGAACTTGGAGATGATGATTTATTCCAGTTTGTTGAAACAATCAACATTGAAGAAGACGATTACAAAAAAATCATAGAAAAAGGTTGGGATAAGTGGTTTATGGACTATACCTGCCGCATTCAAAACCCACCTATGAGTAAATTTCAGGTTATTAAAACCTTTATAAATATGGGCAAAAAATGTGCCGAACTGGTAAAAACTTTCAGACCTTTGGGGGTTGAGCCTATTTCCGGATCCACCTTCTTCCCTCTTTTCGATCAGCTCTCTCTTATAAGATCCTTTGGGGAATTTATAATGGACCTTTACGATGAGCCTGATATGATTAAACAGATTCTTGCAAAAGAGACTCCAATTATTATAAAGACTCAGCTTAAGAGAAACAAAAAGAACCCTATTAAACGTATGCATATGTATGCCATGAGAAGCGATGCAAGCGTTATCTCTCCGGATATATTCGATGAATTTTCATATCCGTATCTTAAACAAATGATTTTAGCCTTCCACGAAGCGGGATTTAAGACCGTACTCCACGCCGACGGCAAATGGCTGCCTATGCTGGATCGTTTTATGGAGCTTCCTAAAGGCAGCGTCCACTTTGAGTTTGACGGAAATACGGATCTCAGACAGGCTGCTCAAATTTTGGACGGTCACCTCTCCTTCCGTGGCGACGTTCCCGCAACCATGATGGCCATGGGAACTCCCGACGAAGTAAGTGAATACTGTGAAGGTCTTATTGAAGACGTGGGCATGAAAACTCCGGGCTTTATGCTTGGTACGGGATGCGAGGTACCGCTTAACTGTAAGCCTGAAAACTACAAAGCTTTAATGGATTCCATACTAAAGGCAAGAAAATAAAATATATACAGTAAAAGAACCTTGGCAATTTAGCTAAGGTTCTTTTTGAAATACACAGATTTATAATTTTATTCATCTAGCATCAGTTTACCATCTTTTGCTTTTTTCTTTAGTCTTTCCAACTGTTCTTTCTCAATTTGTTGAATACTTTTTTTCGGTGTAGGCAAATCTTCAGGCATTGTTCCTCCAATCTTTTTAATTGCAGCTCGTACTTCACGACCAACAGCATAATGTGTCGCCGTTGCTTTATCTGCGCCTTGTATATTATCTTTTCGCAACTTCTCTTCTGTCTGAGATATTCTAAATAAATTAGCTATCAATTCAGTACTTCCCATATAATCAAGAATTTTTTGGCCTACCTTTAGTTCTTTCCTTGCATGAATACTATCCACATCAAGTCCACCATACAAGCCAATGTATCCCGCATTTTGAAATATTGCAAATTCTTCATTCGTAATTACTCCTGCATCATGGGCTGTCTCAGCAAGTAGCTGATTCCATTGTTTAATATCACCTCTCACAACAAGTCTTCTTCTGTCTTCATCCAATTGATTGTAATGATCCGCAACCTCCTGTCGATATGTCTGAATGGCAAAGTATGTCTGTCCTAAAGCAATAACTTCCTTTCTTGGATCCCCATTTTGGACTATCAAATAACAAGCATATCTTGTAAGCTCATAATCCACTTTATTTCTTGGAGCTACTCCACCCTCAACCAATTTCCCGACCTCGGGAAATTGGTCTAAAATACTGCGTCCTGCGTTCTCGCAAGCAATCATTGCTCTTTTTATCACTTTATGAAAATTATCCCATTTTACATAGTCTAAAATCGGTCCAAGTTCCCTTGCACTCCAAAACTCAGTTCCATCTTCTCGTATATGTTTAATATCCTCAAATCGTTTATATTCTTTACCAATTAATTCTGCCATCTTATACTTCCTTTTTTATTGTTAGTCACATATACAAAGCATACTTGGAGTAATCTTGACACAATAACACATGCCAACTGTAGATATAATCATATCTACGTTTTAATAATATGCTGGCTTTGCAGAAAATTCGGAATATCCGAATTTTCGCAATGTATCTTCAATCTTTAATTTTCCATAAGTATAAATGTTTTGAATATGCTCACTTTAACTCCATAAAATTAAGTGGCTGTGTCAGAACCTGAACACCTTCTTGTGTCTTTCCTGTTTTAAATACAGTTTTCTAAAAGTCGTAATTCTTTTTTCGGAGAAGTGCGTGCTTGCCATACTCTTATCGCTCCATAAGGGTAATTCAGACAGATTCTTCATAAAACGCTTTATCAAAGCGTAAACGTCTCACCAACTATTCATTATTATAACAAATAAGTCTTTAAAAATCATTATTTCTTATAAGTCAGATAGCTTTTTTCAGTTATTCACGTATCCAAAACATACGTAATAAAAATGACATAATTAAAATTTACTTTTAAATTCTAATTATGTCATTTAAATACTGTATATCTCTTCTTTATCTTCTTGATTAAATTTATACAATTATATCAACATGTCCAATAAATGCGTATGTTTTTCCATCCATTATTTTATCGCATCTCTCCATGTTGCAGGCTTAAACTCACCTTTTAAAGGAAGGAGACGTTCATCCACATCCACGCCCAGTACCGAGTTGAAGTTGTTGGTTGCCTGCATTTGCGCTCCGAATCCCACGATTATGATTATTTCAGTATCCGTGTAGAATTTTCTCAAGCCGTTAAGCAACTCATCGGACACTTTTGTTGGGTCTTTTACTATCTGCTGTCCAAGTTCTTGTAAGAGCTTTTCGTTTTCGGATAATTCAAGCTTATTTGGATCCAGACCCAGCTCTTTTAAGTCGCTTATAAAGAATAATGAGCATAAAAGGCATCCGTTTGTTGTGGATACGGAATGAGCATAGATTGTTGCTGCTCTTTGTCCCACTGTTTTTTCAAGACTTGCCCAAGAATCATACCATCCCATAAATGCGAGGTATGTGCCGTAATCCTGAAGCATTGCAAGCTTCATGTTTGTTATTTTTCCTTTTGAGTTTAACTCATCATACGCTTTCTTTGATTCCGGTGATAATTCCTCCGGTGTTTTTAAATTTACTCTTGCCATTTTTTATATCTCCTTTTGCTATATGTTATTTAGTATTCCATTTACACATTTTCAACTATAAGTTTTATGTTAACCATTTCAACCAAATATTTTTATTTTAGGTTGATTTGAATGATTTATAAAAACATCCAAACTTTTTAACTTCTACAAAGCCAGCTTCAATATATCCTTTATTGCCTTAGCATCCAGCTTTTCGTAGTGTCCCACAGGTCCTGACTTTGTTGCCCTCGCCGCCATTTCATCAAAATGCTTTTCATCTATAGCAAGCTCTGAAAGTCTTGTTTTTAATCCTAATTTTTTGAAGAATTTTTCCAATTCCTCTGATAAAATAAGAGCTCTTTCTTTCTCGTCATAGTCATATGAATCTGCATTGTAGACTCTGTTTGCAAGAAGAGCCGGTCTCCAAGGCTTTCTTTTCGCAATATATTTTGTCCAAGCCACCAGCACTACAGCCATGCCTTCGCCGTGGGTTATGTTATATTGTGCAGATAGTTCATGCTCTATTCTGTGTGAACCCCAGTCAGCGCTTCTTCCCGCATCCAAAAAGTTGTTGTGAGCTACGCTTGCCAGCCACGATATTTCAGCTCTGGCATTTATGTCCTTGGGATTTTTCAAAATCCTATCGGCGTTTACAAGTAAAGCCTTTATTGCTCCCTCAATAAGGTAGTCCGTCACATCCGAATTCTTCTCATCGGAAAAGTATCTTTCCAAAAGATGTGCATATACATCCGCAATTCCCACTACAGTCTGGTATATGGGTAAATTTGCTGTGTAAGTGGGATTTATTATTGCAAATTTGGGAATAATCATATCATCCTCAAATCCAAGTTTCCACTCACCGTTAGATATAATTGCCGCATTGCTTGTTTCGGATCCGCTGGAGGCTGTTGTTGCTATAACCCCCACATTTATGCTTCTTTCAGGGATTACGCCATTTGCGAAAAAGTCCCAAACATCACCCTCGTAAGGGATTCCGATTGACACGGCTTTCGCCGTATCAATGGAACTTCCTCCCCCTACCGCCAAGATAAAGTCTACCTCGTCGTCTTTTCCTTGTTTTACAAGCTTTCTTACCAATTCGATATCGGGATTCGGAACAACATCTCCGTTAAAACTAATAGCTATTCCAAGATTGAATGCCGCTTTTTCAATAAGCGAATAGATTCCCAAATCTTTTATAAAATCGCCGCTGTAAACCACCAAAAGAGATTTTACTTTGTAAGAAGCAAGCAATTCTTTTAATTTATTCTCGCTATTCTCGCCAAATACTATTTTTGCGGGATTGTAATATTCAAAGCTTTTCATGATGCCAATTCCTTTCTTAGTTAAGAGGCACTACAGCTCCGTCATATGTTGCTTCGATAAAGGCTTTGATTTCCGCGCTTTGTAATACTTCCACAAGTGTTTTTAAAGCTTCGTTGTTTGCTTTATCTTTTGACGTTGCGATAATGTTGCCGTATGTTGTTGCTGCAAGACCTGTATTTGCTTCCACTGCCAAAGCTTCGCTTACATGAAGTCCGCCTTCGATTGCGTAGTTACCGTTGATTACTGCGATGTCTACATCAGGAAGCGCTGCCACAAGCTGTTCCGGTGCAAGTTCTTTAAACTGAATGTTCTTTGGATTTTCAACAATATCTGCGATCGTTGCTTCAATACCCGCATCGTCTTTAAGTTTGATAATGCCTTCCTGTTCAAGTAAAAGAAGTGCTCTTGCTTCGTTGGTTACGTTGTTTGGTACTGCTACCAATGCTCCGTCAGGTAAATCCTTAAGGTCGCTTACTCTGCCTGCATATACACCGAACGGTTCATAGTGAATTGCACCGATTGAAACAAGGTCAGAACCGTTTTCTTCGTTAAACTGCTCAAGATACGGAACATGCTGGAAGTAGTTTGCATCCAAGCTTCCGTCAATTACGCCTGTGTTTGGTGTAATAGAATCTTCAAGCTGTATAATTTCAAGATTGATACCTTTTTCGGCAAGGATTGGTTTTGCCTGTTCAAGTATTTCCGAATGAGGTGTAATATTTGCACCTACTTTGATTGTTGTAGTATCATCCGCGCCGGCGTTGTCTCCGCCTTTTGCGCATCCTGCAAGGGATGCTGTTACTGCTGCTGCCAATAATAATGTTAAAATTTTCTTTTTCATAATAAATATCTCCTTTTTCTTTCCTAAATATTTTTTATTTAAATCCGCATAGCTAAATTTGTAATATTTGCGGAATTTAAAGCTGCTAGTTTTTGCGTTTTTTCTTTGCTATAAGTCCGCCGACTTCCTGAATCACCATTACCATAATGATAAGTAATGTTACGCTGGTCCAAAGTACATCGCTTTGGTAGCGATAATAACCGTATTGAAGCGCTATTGCACCAAGTCCGCCGCCACCGATAACTCCGGCCATGGCCGAATATCCGAGGACCGTTGAAATGTTAATTGCCGCACCTTGTATAAGAGATGGCGTTGCTTCCGGCAAGATAAAATGAATTATTGTATATACAGGGGATGCCCCCATGGATGTCGCCGCCTCAATAATGCCCGG
>SVDN01000001.1:103406-193427 GCA_015057825.1 Lachnospiraceae bacterium | reverse complement strand
CGCTTACAAATATGAAGTTTTCAATTTACAAAGTTGCATTTCCATGTACAAAACAGCATCTCGCCTTGCTATTCAGCAAGAACTCCTAGGAGTTCTTTTTTAATATGCAATTAATTGCACGTTAACAGGGGATAACTCTTTTAAAATGCAACAAGTTGCATTTTAAGTAAAGACATGCTATGATGAGTTTAATAAAGAAAAGCAAGGGGGATTATGATGGTTATTAATGATAATCTTTTCTCAAATGCAATATTGAAGGAAATAAGCACAAGATTTAGAGACTATAGAGTTGACTACCCTTTGACACAAAAAGAGCTGGCCGATTTGTCGGGAGTATCGGTGCGAAGTATAAGCCGTTTTGAGGCAGGCGAGGATATAAATCTCAGCAATTTTATCAAGCTTGTAAGGGCGGTCGGTTTGACGGATAATCTTGATTATTTGATTCCTGACGGCACAATTAGGCCGAGTTATTTGCTTAGGGAAAGCAAGCCAAGATACAGAGCAACTCCGATAAATAAGCGTGGTAGCAAGACTGAGTGGAAATGGGGCGATGAGAAATGAGTAGCTTTGCAAAAGTATATTTGTGGGATAGTTTAATAGGAGCTATATCTCTTGAGGATGACAAAAGAGTGGTTTCTTTTGAATATGACAGAGATTTTCTAAACAGTGGAATTGAACTGTCGCCACTTCACATGCCTCTTTCACGTAGGGTGTATTCGTTCCCGACTTTGCTATACGAAGCATTCAAAGGACTTCCGGGAATGCTTAGTGATTCTTTGCCTGACAAATTCGGAAATGCTGTAATAAACGACTGGTTGGCAAGACAAGGAAGAACGGAAGATTCTTTCAACGTTGTGGAAAGGCTTTGCTATACGGGAAAACGCGGAATGGGAGCACTTGAATATGAACCGAGTAATGGACCGCAAGAATCGTCTGAAAGCGTAAATGTTTCAAAACTTGTTGATTTTGCCTCGAAGGTATTAAAAGATAGAGAAAGCGTACACATAAAAGCAGATGACAACATGGCCTCGAATATGCTTTTGAAACTTGGAACCAGCGCCGGTGGTGCAAGGGCAAAAGCAATCATTGCTTGGAATAAAGAAACAAATGACATTCGCTCCGGCCAAATTGATGCAGGCAAGGGATATGAGTATTGGCTAATGAAGTTTGACAGTGTGTCGGGTAACGGAGATCATGGCCTTGAGGATGAGCCGGAATATACCTTGATTGAATATGCCTACTATCTTATGGCAAAAGACGCGGGTATTACTATGAATGAATGTAATATTTTTAGCGAGAACGGCAGAAGTCACTTTATGACAAAAAGATTTGATAGGGGTGAAAACGGCGAAAAAATACACATGCAGACGCTGGGAGCACTGGCACATATTGATTATAATACTCCCGGATTATGCGGTTATGAGCAGGCGGCTGCGTATGCAAGAAAAATCGGTGTAGTACAAAAAGACATTGAAGAATTGTTTAGACGAATGGTGTTTAATGTGTTGGCGATAAACCAAGATGATCATGTAAAAAACATTTCGTTTTTGATGAATAAAAAAGGAGAGTGGAGTTTGTCTCCTGCTTATGACCTTACATATGCGTATAATTCGAACAATATTTGGCTTAAGGCACATCAGATGACAATCAATGGAAAAAGCTCCGGGCTTAATGACGATGATCTTATAAGCGCAGGCAAAAGCATGGATATATCATCGGCAAAATGCAAAAGAATAATTGATGAAGTTGAGCGGGCTATTAAAAAATGGCCGGAGTATGCCGACCGAGTGGGAATGTCGGATTTAACAAAGAAGTCGGTAAAAATAGTAGCTCATGAAACGTGAAAAAAATAAAAAAAGTGGCTCATAAAACGTGATAAAAATTTAAAAAGTGGCTCACGAAATGTGAAATAAACCCTTGAAGTCCCTCTAATTTTGTGATAACATGAATTCGGAGGAAGAAAAATGTACTACAGACGAAAGATAGATGAATTTTTAAAAACTTGGAAAGCAGATTCGGAACATAAGCCACTTATAGTAAAAGGGGCAAGACAAATTGGTAAAACCGAATCTATAATGCATTTTGCCGAAAATAATTACGAAAATGTTGTATACATAAATTTTGCGTTGGAGACAAAATATATGCAAATACTTGCTGAAGGATATGGAGTGGAAAATGTTATTAAAAATATTTCCTTGGTAAATCCGTCATTACAATTTGTACCCGGCAAAACAATCATCATTTTTGATGAGATACAGGAAAATCCTGATGTGGCAACTACTTTAAAATCATTTAAAATAGATGGTAAATATGATGTTATATGTAGTGGTTCCATGTTGGGAATAAATTATAAAAAGATTCATAGCAATAGTGTTGGCGCCAAAACAGATTATGAAATGTATTCTATGGATTTTGAAGAATTTCTCTGGGCAAAAGGATACAGTCAGGAGCAGATTGATTCTATTTTATTTCATATGTTGACAAATAAAGCTTTTAATGATAATGAATTAGCTATTTTTAAAAGTTTGTTCTTGGATTATTGTGTTTTGGGTGGGATGCCGGATGTTGTGAAAATATATATTGAAACGGGAACTTTCTCAGGAACACTTGATGTACAAAAACAAATTAGGCTTGATTACGAGGAAGATGTAAGAAAATATGCTGAAGGACTTGATCAGGCTAAGATTATAAGCGTATATAGAAACATTCCATCGCAACTTGCTAAGGAAAATAAGAAGTTTCAGTTTAGTAAATTGGCTAAAAACGCTAGATCAAGAGAATATACAGGTTGTGTAGAGTGGTTAATAGATGCCGGCGTCATCATGGAATGTAAATGTTTGCAGTTTCCTGAATTACCATTAAAGGGAAATGTGGAGGAGAGCAAATATAAGTTATACTATTCGGATACAGGATTGTTGGTTTCGGCCTTAGATGATGAAGCTCAAGAGGATTTGAGGATTAATAAGAATCTTGGAGTGTATAAGGGGGCATTGTATGAGAATTTTGTGGCAGAGGCTTTTGCTAAACAAGGATTAGGTCTTTTTTATTACAAAAAAGATAATTCAACACTAGAAGAGGATTTTTTTGTAAGGACGCAAAATGACCTGATTCCTGTCGAAGTAAAATCAAATAGTGCTCAGTCAAAGTCCTTGTCTATGTTGATAAAAAATAAGAATTATAGCGATATTGGTTATGGAATAAAATTTGGAAATTTTAATGTCGGATATACAAATGATATTTATACTTTTCCATATTTTTGCTCATTTAAGCTGAAAGAGTATTTGAAGAAAAAGAACGGGGTGGAAAAATGGAGAAATTAATAGGAAATTCGAAAATAACTCTTATTAGGGGCAGCGTAGTGGAAATGACTGCGGATGCCATAGTAAATGCGGCAAACAACAGCCTGCTTGGTGGTGGCGGAGTAGACGGCGCCATACACCGTGCGGCGGGGCCGAAATTGTTGGAAGAATGCAGGACTCTGCACGGCTGCGAAACCGGCGATGCCAAGATAACAAAGGCCTACAATATAACAAATGCAAAGTATATAATACACACGGTGGGTCCGATTTACGGCGGAACAAAAGAAGATGCAAGGCTTTTGGCATCCTGCTATACAAAGAGTTTGGAACTGGCGGCGCAAAAGGGCTGCGATTCAATTGCGTTCCCTGGGATATCCACCGGAGTTTACGGTTATCCTTTAAAAGAAGCTGCACAAGTTTCTTACAATGCCGTAAGCACGTGGCTGGCAGCCCACAAGGATAGGGCAATGCAGGTGTACTTTTGTTGCTTTAAGGATGCGGAGAAAGATGCTTATTTGGAATTCCTACTTTAGAAAACCGGTACTTGGACCGGTTTTCTAAAGTAGAGCCACAAGGTGCTGTAAAATTTATCTACAAATTATGCTGCAAATGATTTGATCATATTCTATAATTAAACTATATAGAATAGAGAGGGGTGCTATTATGCCAAACATTAAACCGATTTCAGAACTAAGAAACTACACAAATGTTGTAAAAGATGTTAAATATGGAAGTAGGGTATACCTTACAAAAAATGGTCATGGTCAAATAGCAATGATAAACATGCAAGAACTTGATGAAATTGAGAAAGAACTTGAATATTCGCAGATTGTACGCAGAAAATTTTTGGACAGTCGGGCAGAACGCAGGAATCAATTGATTATTGGGGCGAATAAACCGTGATAATGCAAGAATTGAAATAAAGATTTATGTAAAAACGGAAGTCGCAGTTGCGGCTTCTTTTTTTGCCATTTTAAGACAGCATTGAATAGTATTTTATATTACAAATACAATGACAAAGCCCATAACGGCATTTTAAAATGCAGATGTGAGGTTTTATGTGCGAAAGGGAGAGCATTAAATGTGCGTGAGCAAGATTATTAACAACGATTATGTGGAAAAAAACAGAGTAAAACCGGCGTATCCTAAGATTGATATAGCAAAAACAGGCCAAAATATCAAATGTCTTATGCGAATTAATGGAATGACAGTAAAAGATATCCAAAAGTTTTTGGGCTTGGGAACGCCTCAAAGTGTTTATCATTGGTTTGATGGAAGAAGTCTTCCGACGATTGATAATATATACGCTTTGAGCGAACTGTTTCGTGTTCCGGTTGATGCTTTGCTGGTAGGAAATAGAAAGTATAGATGCATGAATGTTGACGATCCTTTGTACAGAAGACTTTACGCTTACATTACAATTATGCATAAAACAGTTGCATAATTTCTTCTATATGTCCAATAGACATTTAAGTTGGAGGTGCAAAAGATGGGCGTAGGTATAAGATTGGATATTGCAAAATCGGTTACAAAGGAGGATTGGGAGAAAGTATATAATGAATCGCTGAAGTTAATGCAGGTTTTTCCGCTAGCGGAAAAAAGCAGAGAGTTTATTCACGGAGCCGATATATTTTGCCTTATAAAAACAAGAGAACGTTTTCACTCAAATGAGTGGAAAAATGGTGAAAAACTCGGATGGAGAACTTCCGGAAACTATGATGATATGAGTGTGGCAGAAAATTACTACCTTCCTAGAGAATTGTTTTCCGAAGATGAATTTAATCCGGAATGCAATGAAGCGATGATTTATAAGGTTTCAAACTATTTTGATAGTGAGGAATCGGAAAAAAGGTTCGGAAATACCTATGACGATATATATAATGTTTGGTATATGAAGACGCAAGGAAAGAGTTATCATATCTACTTGCTGGCTGTGGCGTGCCTGATAGAATCAAGACTTGGGGAAAAAGCATATGTCCATGGCGACATTACACGCGGTCAATGTATAAAGGCGGTAGAATTGGCAAACAGAGTGTTGGAGCAACCGATTGATCTTCCTGTTGCATGTGTCCCTGATAAGCTGATTGCAAGACTTAGGGAAATAAATTTAACAGAATGTGAAAGACTGAAAATTTTTATAAGTCTGGTACTTATAAATCATGATGCGAATTTTGGGAAGCTAATTAGAGACAATTTTTCGAGTGAGGCTTTTGACGAGTATTGGAGAAAAAGACTTGGCGAATATACCGTGAATCAAATAGGATTTACTGGGCAATTCCATAATTATATGTTATGGGGATTCGAATTTGATAAGATATTTCAATACATAAAATTTGAAAAAGATGATAATAAGCAGTATGAGAAATTTGTGAAAATCGTTATGGATTCAAAGCTTCATATAAAGGAAAAAGACTGTTCCGAACCAACGGATATTGATCAGGACGCTTCAGGAACATATAGTGTATATACGCTTATGGCACAGTTTATGCTGGCGGGGTTAAAGAATCCAAGAGTTGATAGATATATACCATTAGAAACTATTAGAAAAGTTTTGAAAAATCATATAGGCGATAAATGTGATACAGATATGATTATTGACGCTTGCTTAGGCAAAAAAAAGACATATGAAAACGGCTCAACAGAGGATAAACCGAACACGGATAAAGACCGGTTTTCTGATTTTGATCCATCCGATCTTGTTAGAGGGTTAATCAATCATCAAGCGGAAAAAATTAGCAATGACAGGGAAAATTATGATATTCCGGATTATGATGATTTAATCACATACAAAAAGGGAAACACTATAGAGCCGCATATGGAAAAAGAAATAAAAAGATACTTTTCTTTTTACAATAATCTTGTAGATGAAAAAGATTACAAAGAATTAATGGAATCGAGCTTGAAAGAGAGATATAAGTTTTTAGTGTATCAGAACAAGTATCTTTTGCTTAGAGATAAGGATTGGGAAAAAATATTTGATGATATGGAGAATGACAAAGAAAGCTACGCTAGATATTACCCAATGGTACGAGTGAAAGCTACGCAAGATTCAGTTGTTGCGTTGATTAAGGCTATTGCTACAAATGATGAATTCTATGAGTATTGTAATGAGCTTTTATGCGAAAATGAAAACGAATAATTTGTAGTTTTTAAACAAAAATAGCAGGGACGCTTTAATGTGCCCTGCTATTTTAGAATGTAAATAACAATCACGCATTAACAGTATGTTTTGCCACAATTGTCCCGAAAATCTTTCTGACAATAGGTCCCGCTACCAACAGCTGCCAACCAAAGGCCATAGGTAGATTGATTAAAATAGCGCGACCCCAGTTGGCAAGAGTGTCGGCGTTAAGACCACCGTGGTGGATGAGGGTTGCCGAAAAACTCATCATCGGACACATAAGCATGATAGAGAAAATCGAGATGGCAAGCACCATAAAAATCGGCTTGGAAGTCCTTGAAGCCACGATTGTTTTCGAAAGCTTCTGCGCAACAGGTCCGGCAATAAGCGTATCAATAACAAAAGCGATGAGGCACATAAGAGGAAGCTCGGCAAAAACTTCTAAAAATGTGCCGGTGCTGAAAGCACCCTTTGCGATAGTGATGTTGTAAAAAACCATACCGTAAACCATGACAATAACCATCATGATTGTGAAAATCGTTTCTTGTAATCTATTCTTTGGCATAATTATAAGTCCTTTCTTTGAATATAAGTCACAGCTAAAAATAATGCAGTCGATAAAAATCCTTACGGATCCGCACGACTGCATTCAGTTTCTTAATTTCTATAAGACAATTATAATCAAAAGCAAAATAAAAAGATGTGGAAAAGGCGGACAAATAAAACAAAATCCGCAAGAAAGTTGACGAAGGCTAATAGAAAAACCTTCGTTAAAATTGCCTATATATAGGGATAAGGAATTTGTGCAATTTTCTCGAATTGAAAATTTACGGAATGAAAAATTGAAAATCTCGGGAATTAATAATTGAAAATTTAAGGAATTTAATATTGAAAATCTCGGGAATTTGTATTAAGATGATAGTGAAGGAGGAATTCTATGTATTACGAAAGATATGCAGATAAGCTTATTCCGAGAGCACTCAAATCATCGGGGGCAGTTCTCGTTGCGGGCCCTAAATTTTGTGGCAAGACAACTACGTCTTTAAGATACCAGAAAAGTGTACTGCGTTTAAATACACAGCAAGCAATCAGCATTGCACAAATGAATCCGGCAGCCACCCTTAATGGTGAAACGCCGAGGATGATTGATGAATGGCAGAAAGTGCCCGACATTTGGAATTACGTTAAGGAAGATCTTGATAAGGAATATGTTTTTGGGAAATATATTCTAACGGGAAGTTCTACACCGGCTGATAAAACCAAAATTCATCATTCGGGAGCCGGTCGCATTACACCTATAAAGATGAAGTCTATGACTCTCTTTGAATCCGGAGAATCAACGGGAGAGATGTCCTTGATTGACTTGTTTGAAGGCAAGCCAATTTCGCAGATACAAATGAACGAGGAACATACTCTTGATGATGTAGCGTTTTACATATGTAGAGGTGGTTGGCCTATTGCAATAGGGCAAGAACGGGAAATTGCTTTGGATATAACACGAAACTACTACAACAGTCTTTTTATTTTTGAAGATTCCGAAAACGAAAAATTTAGAAATAAAAAGCCTGAAATAATGAAAATGATAGTAAAAAGCTATGCTAGAAACATCTCCTCAGAGGCAAGTAAGGAATTAATTATGGCAGATGTGCGGGGAAATAATGAACGCACACTTGATAGTAAAACATATGATGATTACGTTGAGGCTTTGAATGATATTTACATATTAGATGATTTGGAAGCTTGGAATCCAAATATCCGCTCAAAAACATCCATTAGACAAACACCAACAAGACATTTTGTGGATACGTCAATAGGATGCAGGGCATTAAACATTTCGCCAAATGATTTGATGAATGACTTAAACACCATGGGTCTGTTCTTTGAAGATATGGCTGTACGTGATTTGTCGGTTTATGCAATGGCTCACCAAGGCGAGGTCAGACATTACAGAGATAATACGGGACTTGAATGCGATGCAGTTGTGCATTTGGAGGACGGAAGATGGGGAGCTATAGAAATAAAATTGGGTGGCGACAAACTTGTTGAAGAAGGCGCAAGTTCATTGAAAAGATTGAAGAACAAAATTGAGCAAAAAAGTGATGAGCCGTCACCTTCGTTTTTAATGGTATTAACTGCAGTTGGACCATGCTATCAAAGGGATGATGGAGTAAATGTTGTACCGATAAATATGCTGAAAGATTAATCAAAAGTATTAATCCGTCTTGCGATAAGCGAGGCGGATTTTTTATGCCAACACCTTCCACAGCCCGTCATTAAAACTATAAGAAATCCTTACAAGCCGCTCTCTTTCAAAGCAGTTGATCTTGCATTCAAAAACAAGCACCGGTGTAAGTTTGGGATTAACTACTTTCGAAAGGTTGTTGCAGCGGTAAGACTTAATCTTGTAAACTTGATATTCGCCGTCTTCGTCTTGGAGGCGGATCTTAAGCGGTATGATAGTGCCGTCTTTTTTGTGCTGACAAATAACGTCCAAAGTTGGCTGAATATGGATAGTTGCCGACATAATAAACCTCCTTCCGAAAAGTGATGTAAGTAAATTATAAGACCGGAGATGTGATAAGTCAAGAACTAATGTTCGAACAAGAAATAAGCCTTCAATCAAAATCTTGTTGCAATTACATCGGTTGACCGATATAATTAAATAAAGGAGAATGACGCTATGATAATTAAAGATAGATTGGATGAATTAAATATTTCGATGTACCGCCTAAGTAAAGAATGCGGTGTACCGCAAGCCACAATAAGTGACATATGTACGGGCAAAGCCGCGCTTGAAAAATGCGCAGCCGGAACACTGTATAAAATCGCAAAATCACTGCGCCTGACGGTGGAAGAAATATTAGAGTCGGAAATGAAGGAATATCGCGCACCTTTTGAAACATATAAAAGTAATATTTGTCATTATGTAAAAGACATGGGCGATGTTGAGTTTATGATCGATGTACTGGAAAAGGACGAAATAAGGAAACTTTACAATAGGCGTTGGTATCCGGAGGCGTTGTATTTATTGGCAATGATTGATTACTTGTCAAGAGAAAATGATGTCCCAATGTGCACAAATTATGATGATATAAGAACGCATAAACTTGAAAAACCGATATATCCTTCGAGTGTGCTTATCACAAGCGAAGTCATGAAATCAGAAAAGCCGTTGCGTGAGGCTGAAAAAGAGGCGATTCCCGAGTTTAAAAGATTTAACATAATCGAGAGCGAGGTAAGAAACGTTGTCTGAGAAAGAGTTTACAAGGAAAAATATGGATGCTTATTTGAAAGAAATAGCAAAGGAATATAGAAAACGCTCGGGGAAAACAGTTCCTGCCGAAATAATTTTGATAGGTGGAGCAGCTGTTGTTATTAATTATGGTTTTCGCGCAATGACTTATGATATGGATGCAATAATAAATGCATCATCTTCAATGAAAGAAGCAATAAATTATGTCGGAGATAAATTCAATCTTCCTAACGGATGGATGAATACAGACTTCATAAGAACGGACTCATATACGCCTAAAATTGAGAATTATGCAAAGTATTATCGTACTTATTCCAATGTTGTAACATTTAGGACAATAAGTGGAGAATATCTGGTTGCAATGAAACTAAAGTCCGGAAGAAAGTATAAATACGACCGTTCCGATGTAATAGGTGTGTTGCTGGAACAGAAAAAAATGGGAGAACCTCTGACATTAGATATGATAAAAAAAGCTGTAACTGATTTATATGGATCTTATGAAGCCCTAGAAGAAGAGGTAAGGCAGTTTATAGAGACAGCATTGAAAAGCGGAGATTATGAAAAAATGTACGACAATGTGCGTAAAGCTGAAGTGGATAATAAGGAGATACTTTTAAATTATCAGGACGAAAAACCGGGAGTAGTAAATAAGGACAATGTTAATGATATCCTTAATGTGCTGAGAAAAAAGAAAAAGAAATGATGAAAGCACTCTTTTAAAGCTATTCGGACTTGTCCGTGAAAAAGGACAGTCGGTAATTTATAATGGTAAATATAGAAGGAGGCGATAGCTATGGCTATAAAAGGAGCAGTTTTGGGAGATATTTTGGGAGCACAGTACGAGTTTGTAAGACCGGCGGATTTGGATTGGAAGAATGTCCCGATTTTAGCAAATAACAGAGCCGGGTTTACGGATGACACGGTAATGACTCTGGCGATAAAGAAAGCAATATTGGATAATGCAGACCTTGTGAAAACAATGGTGGAAATAGGTCGCAAGTATCCGGACAGCGGCTACGGCGGCAGATTTGGCAAATGGATTATGGGAGAAAAGCACATGCCATACAACAGTTGGGGTAACGGCTCGGCGATGCGTGTAGCATTTGTGGGAGAATACTTTGGTGATTACAAAGAGATGCAGGAAATGGCAGCAAAAACCGCGGAAGTAACCCACAATCACCCGGAAGGAGTAAAAGGTGCCGTGGTAACAGCCACATGCATATGGATGGCAAAACAGGGCAAGACAAAAGAAGAAATATATGAATATGTCCTGTCGGAGTATCCGAAGGAAGATTACGAGTACAGCATAGGATATAGCCTGGATGAAATAAGACCGCGCTACATATGGAGCGAAAGCTGTCAGGACAGCGTGCCGGCGGCCATGAGATGCTTCTATGAGAGCAGTGATTACGAAACATTTATGCGAAACATCTACAGCATACATTGCGACAGCGATACTTTCGGAGCGATCGCCGGAGGCGTGGCAGAAGAGTATTACAAAGGATTCGGCGATATAGATGCGGATGGCATAATAAAGCTGTATTTGGATAAGGATTTGTATGAGATATTGAATAGATAAAAAACACAATATTTATTTAATATGTGGATATTAATTACTAGATATAGTATAATAATAAGTGTTGTACGACCGACTATGGGTGAAACAACATAGTATAATAAAATAAAGGAGAGTTGTCGATGAGAGAATTTACGGCAGTGAGCTTGTTTTGTGGAGCTGGTGGTCTCGATATGGGATTTGAAAGGGCTGGCTTTAAAACAATCTGGGCAAACGATTTTGACAAGGACGCTTGTAAAACTCATCAGAACTGGAGCAGAGCAAAGGTTGTTTGCGGAGATATTTCAAAGGTGGATGTTTCGCAAATTCCAGATTCTGACATTATTCTGGGTGGATTTCCATGCCAGGGGTTTTCGTTGAGCGGTCCTCGTAAAATTGATGATTCAAGAAATGTGCTATATAAGCATTATGTACGAATTGTTAAAGAAAAGAAACCGCTTATTTTTGTAGGTGAAAATGTGAAAGGTCTCCTAACAATGGGAGATGGAAAAATCATAGATGCAATTATCGCAGAGTTTTCGGAATGCGGATATGACGTGTTTTATCAACTCGTGAATGCTAGAGATTTTGGTGTTCCACAGGATAGAGAACGCGTTATTATCTGTGGCTTTAGAAAAGATTTGAATATTAGACACTTTGAAATACCCGTGCCTAAGAATATGCATACCACAATGCGAGAGGCTCTCGCGGGAATGCCGGAACCTGATCCTGATGATGTATGTAATGCACCATATTCTTCAAGATTTATGTCACGAAATAGAAAACGTGGTTGGGATGAAATGTCTTATACTATTCCAGCTATGGCAAAACAAGTGACTTTACATCCGGGGTCTCCTGATATGGTAAAACTTGGAACTGATCAATGGGAATTTGGCAAAAATGGAATTACAAGAAGATTTAGTTGGCGTGAAGCAGCAGTAATTCAGACGTTCCCACGCAATTTAGAGTTTTATGGTGACTTGACAAGTAAGTATAAGCAGATTGGTAATGCAGTCCCTGTTAAACTTGCCGAGTATGTAGCTACACAGTTATACGCAATACTTAATATTAAGGAGGTAGACACATCGTGGCGACTGGAATACAGACTAAGAACGGAAAAGCGTTCGAGTATGCTTGCGTAGTAGCATTACATGATGCATTGATAGAATACGGTAGCGTTGAAGTAGAGGGATCGGCGCAGATAGATACAGCACGTGATTTATATAAAAGTGTAGATCTTGAAATGAAGGAATCTCTTGATAAGGCTGCAAAAGCTGCAGTTCGAGTTATTAATAGGCTTGAACCGCAATTATGGAATGCTAATGGAAATGAACCTTTGTATCTTTCAATACAGCCGGATTCTGCTGGAATAAAAGGCGATGTAAGAGATGTGATTTGCTTGAGAAAGCAAAACGGATGGGAGATTGGATTCTCGTGTAAGCACAACCATCATGCTGTAAAGCATAGCCGTTTGTCTGATACAATTGATTTTGGAAAAGAATGGTTAGGAGTACCTTGTTCGGAAGAATATTTTAACAAGGTTGTTCCATTATTTAATGAATTAAGAAATTGTCGAGATGAAAGCAAGAAGGCTGGGAAACCGATGCTTTGGGAAGAAATTGATGATAAAGCAGAACGATTCTACAAACCAATCTTAAATGCATTTATGAAGGAATTGAAAAATATATCAGAAAACAATGAGGATATTCCGGAACGCTTGATTCATTATTTGCTCGGCAAAAATGACTTTTATAAAGTTATTACGGACGATAAAAATAGAACAACTCGAGTTGAGGCAATAAATATTATGGGGACTTTAAATGCAGAGTCTGGGTCAGACAAAGCAATTACAAAGGTTCCATTATTGAAAATGCCAAAACAGTTTTATCACATTGATTTAAAAAAAGGCTCTGATAATACCGTGGAAGTTGTTTGTGATGAGGGATGGCAGATATCAATGAGAATTCACAATGCAAGTTCGAGAGTCGAGCCTTCGCTAAAATTTGATGTTCAGCTTATTTCTTTTCCGTCGTCAGTATATGCGCAGGTTGAACCATGGGAGTCATACGAAGAAAAGCTAGAAAAAAGAGTAACTGCATATGCCGAGCACATCAACTCAACATTGAATTAAGAAGATGATTGAGGGTAGTGAGAAGAAATGAAAACAGTTAAAGTTGTGGCAGCAGTTATAAAGGCGACTAATGAAAAAGGAGAGCCAATTATATTTGCAACACAAAGAGGATACGGAGATTTTAAAGGCGGCTGGGAATTCCCGGGTGGAAAAGTTGAAGCAGGGGAAACGCCACAGGAGGCTTTAAAACGCGAGATAATGGAAGAACTTGAAACAGAAATCAAAGTGGGAGAATACATCGACACTATCGAATATGATTATCCTACATTCCATCTCTCTATGGATTGCTTTTGGTGCGAGGTGGTAGAAGGCCATCTTGTATTAAAAGAACACGAAGCCGCAAAGTGGGTAAACAAGGCGAATATAAGAAGCGTAGACTGGCTGCCGGCAGATGTTACATTGATTGATAAAGTTGAGAGCGGGATGTAATAATGCTTGGAGAAAAATAGTATAGGGGTTAGAAAGGGAACAACAAATGAAAAAAATCATGATTATTGCGGGTTTACTCGCATCTTTAATGCTTACGGCATGCACGGGCAAACCGGCTGACAATGCAGGTGACGATGCTACGGTGCCGACAAAAGGAGCGGAAACCGAAGCTACGACGGAAACTAATTCAGAGGAAACAGAGTCCTTCTTTGCGCAGTTTAAATCAACCGACTTCTCATTTTCAAGCGGAGCCGGAGCATGGGTAACATCTTTCGAAGTGGATGAAAACGGTCATTTTAAGGGCAGTTACATGGATACCGATATGGGCACGCCTGAAACGGATAACGCTCACATTGTTCGTTATTGCTGCGATTTTGAAGGGGATTTTGCCAAGCCGGAAAAAATCGATGACTATACATATAAAACAAGCATAGTTAACATAACGTTTGTACAAGAACCGGGAACCGAAGAAGTGAAAAATGACACGCGATTCGTCTACACAGAGCCTTATGGGCTTGATGGCGGCAAGGATTTTTACTTCTACATGGAAGGGAAACCTTTGGATTCGATTGATGAAGAAGTGTTGATTTGGGTGCAGTCGGCATGGTTGGATACACCTAATCCGGATAAAGATATCAAGAACTTGCCTTTTACCGTATTTGTCAATGAAAACCAACATTTTGGCTTTAGTTCGGCAGAAGAATAGGAGCATCACATGTCATACACTGTTAAACACATTTACGAAGCCGACTATGGTTGCGAGGAGCGGCCGGCGGGCTATAAGCCTAAGGATATTGTCATTTTGACGGACGATTCCGGCGCAGAAATTAGGCTGGAACTGCCTGACGAAGAGCTTGTCGCTAAGGGCATTAATGAGGGCGATAGGGTGATGTTGGACGGGAATAATGATATTAGCAAGGCATAAAAAAACGGGGAACTTCCCCGCCGACGATGGACCTGGGTCTTTCGACCAGCCCAATGAAATCTAAGATCTCTATGAGAGTATTATATATGATTTTAAGAATAAAAACAATAGAAAAATGCGTACTCAACTACTCATTTCTTCCTCAGCACCGCAAGAGCCGCATAATGAAGCACATCAAATCGTTCAGGTGCGATTTTATCAAGCAGCTTCCTGTGTTCTTCATCCCATTTTGCAAGTTCCATCCCAGACAATGATGCACCCACACCACGACAGGCTTTCATTCGACCATGCCAGGATTCTTTCGTGAATGGCACCAACACATCATATTCCTCGTGATCTTCCATCTCGAAATACTCATACGCCACATCCGGAATCCATATCGGATGTTTCGTTTCACCGGCACCTGACCAGTTCGGACTGTATTTCAGCACGAGTTCTTCACTTTTTCCTGCAATCTTGTCTTCATACGGAAGCCACGCCATATAGAGGATTAAAAGCTTTCCCTCTGGCTTCAGAAGCTCTGCCAGCTTCGACATCACACGATCATGATCAAAATACCAGAAACACTGACAAGCAGTGATAACATCGAAGCTTTCTTTGGGAAAATCGATATCTTCCGTAGGAACGGCAAAATAATCTATCTTCATCCCGGCCCCGTCCGAAAGAATCTTTGCCTGTTCTATCTGCTCGGGAGATATATCCGTTCCCGTCCACTTTGCACCATAACGGTACATATTTCGCGGCAATACTCCTGTACCGGTTCCCAGATCCAGTACATTCTGACCATCTATGCAAAGTCCTCTGTCTATGATTTTCTGATAAAACTCTTTCGGATAGATATCCCTATATCTTGCATATTCCTCGGAGGTTCTTCCCCAGTCAAAGGCTTTTCCTGCATCTATCCGATTATCTGTTATTTCCATAATTAGTTTCTCCTGTAGCAAATAATGCTTATAGCTTGTACTGCCGGCGATGCTCTTTTAAAGCCTTTTTCTTTGAGCAGCGCCAGCATATTCTTCATCAATATTTTAACATAATCTTTTTTAATATATCAAACATTGGATTTATTGATGTTTATGGGGTAAAATACTACATAGAGGTGAAGAACATGACTTACACGGTTAAACACATTTACGAGGCCGACTGGGTGCAGTTGGATGAGAATAACGAGATTATAAATGCATAAAAAAGCGGGTAAGCTACCCGCTTTGGTTTATTCTTTTGGAATTTTATCTTCCGGAAGCCCTGAAATATCAAGGGCTTCTTCTTTGGACATACCTCTATCGAGACAACGTTTATAGACCTCGATTTGATCGGCCAATTTGCCTTCGGCAAATTGTTCTCTTAACTTATCTGATGGTAAATCCAATAATTTTCCGCCCATAATATCATCAACTTCTTTCTGTAAATCTGAGTAATTTTCAAGTTCATAATCAGCTACGTATTTCATCAATGATACAAGATCGTTGTATACAGACTCTGAATCAATGATAATATCAGAGTTTTTTAAGCAAATCATTAGTTCTCGAAATTCATTTAAGAAAACTTCTTTTTTATCGCTGTTTGATGCAATACTTTGTAGCTCCTTCTCATATTTCATTATAAAGAAGGGCAAAGCCATAAGCAAGTCCTTTTCAAATATTTCATCCGTTTTATAATCTTGTAACTTAATGGTCGGGATTGTGTAAAGATGTTCCGATTCATCGGGAAAAATAACATTAACAAGTAATTCATCGGGAGTAGTTTTGCTGTGCCTTAGATAGATTACAGCGGATTTGGGAAATCTCATAACATAGAGACCGTTTTCTTTCTTAGCGTTATCAATTGCCACACTAAAGTCATATTCTGCCATTCTTAAGGCCATTGTGCTATCATCGTAGCTTTGGCATTCCAAATGATAAATACAACTGCAAATGCTAAAGACCGAATCTGCCAAAATAGAGCCTTCGCCCCTTTTATGCTCTGTAGCAAGCTTGGTGATTTTTTCTTTGTAAGAATAAGATTTGCCAAAAACTTCGTTAACCATGGGAATAACAAGCTCCGGCATCTTTTCAATAATAGTTTTGAAAGTGTCGTCAAAAACAGTATTGTTCAATACGTTTTCCTCCTTGTGTCTGTATGTAATTGTAAATGTTTGAATTCCTGCCGAAGCGGCGTGATGTGAATTCGAATGGAAATTGCTTCGCGCGTTTAATATATCGCAATTTCAAGGATTATTGTACAAGAACGAGAGTGATTAGTCAACAAAAAGCTCATATAAGCATTGGATTTATTGACGCTTATGAAGTAGAATATATAATAGAATTATAAGCGGAGGATATGACTTTGCAGGCTATGGTAGCATGCGAGAACGAGATTAATAAGGCATAAAACAATGAACATTTACGTAGATTTTGATGATTGCATATGCGAGACGGCCAGACATTTTTCGGGCTTTGTAAAGAAACTTTTCGGCATTGAAGTGCCCTACGAAAATATGAGATTCTTTGATTTACAGCAATCATTTTCGTTAAAACAAGAACAATTTGAATACATGATGTCGGAAGCACACAAAGCGGAGGTGCTTCTTTCTTATGATGAAACTCCGGGAGCTGTGGATACTCTTAATGACTGGATGGAAAGCGGCCATAATGTATCTGTGATTACAGGCCGTCCTTTCAGTGCCTACGAGCCTTCAAGGCTTTGGCTGGACAATCATGGCTTAGAGAAGGCAAAGCTGTATTGTCTTAACAAATACGGTAGGGAGAACTTTTTTGAAAAAAGTGAATTCAGTTTGGAAATCAACGACTATTTAAAAATGCATTTTGACATAGCGGTCGAGGATTCGCCGCTTGCATTTCGCTTTTTCGATCACTTGCCGAATATAAAAGTGATGGTCTACGACCGTCCATGGAATCATGAATTCGAGCTTGCGGATAAACGCTATCACAGATGCAAGGGATGGGATGCAATAAGTGAATATGTTAAATAGATAATAGAATTATAAGCGGGAGGATTATTATGATATCTAGAGCAGATGCGTTTGAATTACTGAAAAAGTACAAGGCCAAGTCTTTTGCAGCCGGCTGTTCGCGCGAGGTTATAGAACGCGGTGCCGAAATGCTGGGATGGGAATTAGACAAGTTGTTGGATATGACTTTACAGGCTATGGCTTCTTGTGAAGATGAGATTAATGAGGCGTAAGGAGGTTTATTATGGCGAAAGTATTGTTACTTAATGGCAGTCCTCATGCCAATGGTTGTACAAAAACCGCACTGGACGAAATGATTAAGGTTTTTGAGGCCGAAGGCATTGAGACTGAACTTATTCAAGTGGGTATGGAAGAAACAAGGGGCTGCATTGCCTGTGGATATTGTTCAAAAAACGGCAAATGTGTTTTTGATGAAGATGCGGTTAACGAAACGGCTGCAAAGTTCGAAGCGGCAGATGGCCTGGTTATCGGCAGCCCGGTTTACTATGCATCACCAAACGGTACTTTGTTGTCTTTCCTCGACAGGCTTTTTTACAGCTCGAGCTTTGACAAGCACATGAAAGTCGGCGCAGCTGTGGTCAGTTGTCGACGCGGCGGTAATACGGCAAGTTTCGATGCATTAAACAAATACTTCACAATCAGTGGCATGCCTGTTGCATCATCAACTTATTGGAACCAAGTGCATGGTTTTAGCGCCGATGATGTGAAAAAAGATCTTGAAGGCCTGCAAACTATGCGAAATCTTGCAAGAAACATGGCTTTTATGATTAAAGCTATCGCCGATGCAAAAGAAAAATACGGCTTGCCGGAAGTGGAACGTAGTGCATTCACTTGTTTTGCGGATGGAAAATAAAGATTCTTCAAACCTGCTTTATCAATGACTACGGCATATAATAATTAACAGGGGGATTATATTTATGATTACATTCTTTGTTTCTATAGCGGTATTGCTGTTTGGATTTATAGTCTATGGAAAATTTACCGAAAAAGTATTCAACCCCGATGGAAGAAAAACTCCTGCAGTTGCTTTAAATGACGGTGTGGATCATGTTCCGATGAAGACATGGAAAGCTACGCTCATTCAGTTTTTAAACATTGCGGGAACGGGACCGATTTTCGGAGCACTTATGGGTGCATGCTTTGGACCTGTGGTTTTTTTGTGGATTGTTATGGGGTCGATTTTGGCCGGAGCTGTTCATGACTATACAACGGGCATGATATCCGAGCGTCATGACGGAGCATCTATTGCGGAACTTTCGGGTATTTATTTTGGGCGACCGGTCAGACTTATTATGCGTATATTTGCAATTGTGTTATTGCTTCTTGTGGGCACGGTTTTTATCAAATCGTCCGCAACACTTATGTCAACCGTAACCGGAGACACTCCCGGGATTTTCTTCTGGATTTTGATTATTTCCGTATATTGCCTTTTGGCAACACTTTTGCCGATTGATAAGGTTATAGGTAAAGCCTATCCGGTTTTTGGAGTTATTTTGATTATTATGGCGGTAAGTGTAACCATCGGAATAATCGTTACTCCCGGCGTAAGTATTCCTGAGCTTACTCTTGAAAACCTGCATCCGGACAACCTGCCGATTTGGCCTTTTATGTTTGTGACCGTTGCGTGTGGGGCAATTTCGGGCTTTCATTCCACCCAATCGCCAATTATGGCTAAATGTATAAAAAATGAAAAAGACGGCCGTCCGGTTTTTTACGGTGCCATGATTATCGAGGCTGTAATTGCTCTTATTTGGGCAGCGGCGGGTGTGGCTTTTTATGGTGGCACACATGCTTTAAGCAATGCCATAAGCACACTTGGACAGTCTGGAGTTGTTTTTGATATCAGCAACAAAATGCTTGGTGTTGTAGGTGGAATTCTTGCCATTGTAGGTGTTGTAATATGTCCGATAACCTCGGCAGATACGGCTTTTAGAAGTGCAAGACTGATTATAGCCGAATGGACAAAGTCAGATCAAAAGAAAATCAAGAACCGACTTCTTATTACCGTTCCTTTGTTGGTAGGCTCTTGGATTTTAACAAATGTTGATTTCGACATTTTGTGGCGCTATTTTTCCTGGAGCAATCAGACTATTGCCATGATAGCATTATGGGTGTCGACTTCATATTTTGTAAGAAACGGACGCAAGGCGGCAAGCCTTATAACAGCCTTGCCGGCTGCCTTTATGACAGGCGTAAGCATAACTTATATCCTTATGGCAACGGAAGGCTTTGGATTGTCCGCTACGATAGCTTACCCTGTAGGACTTGCGGTGGCAGCGCATTCTTTACTGGTTTATTCGATAATTACGGTAAAAATAAAAGCTCCGCACAAAGTGTGAGTGAAACCTTTAAAGTCAAAATGTAAATACGCTTCAAAAGGGCTCTTTAAAAAAGAGCCCATTTTTATATGATATGCTCTTCCGGAGCAGCTGTGAATGAGCAGATGCAAGCTTTACCTGTAAGTTTGAATACTACCATAAGGTTGTCGTCTGCATTGTACATTCTGCCGAGTGAAGGATTAGCTTCAAGCATTGCAACACGAGCTTCGCGACGTGTATCTTCTTCTGCAACTGCGCTGATACGAACCCATTTGTCTTTGATAGTTGCGCTGATTGCAACGTTAGGGTTAGCTTTCATCTGTTTGTAAACATCTTTCTGATTAGCTGTGATTAAGTAAATCTTACCTTCAAATTCGCAAACCGCACCGAAAGGTCTTACCTGAGCCTTGTCGCCGTCAACAGTTGCTAAATAAAATGTGCCTGCCTCTTTTAAGAAATCCAATATTGCTTTCATAGTTCTACCTGCCTTTCTTATTGTCGGAGAATATTGCCTTTTCTCCCTTTATATGATATTGTACAAATAAGGTACACAAAACTCAAGTACGATATTTGCTGATACCGGGTATCATTTATGATACCTATCTAAACATAAACCCATTGATTAAGAAAAGAGGAATATCATGGAAAAGAAAGAACTTTTCGGACTTTGTCCTTATGTAACATCTCAAAAACTTTTGACCGGTAAATGGTCAATTTATTTGTTATATTTGCTGAAAGACGGTCCGGTGCGCTTTAACGAGCTTCAAAGACGCATGCCCGAAGATATGACCCACACAACCCTTTCAAGACAGCTTAAAAACTTGACGGAAAACGGCCTTATCGAACGTCGTGCTTATTCGGAAATGCCACTTAAGGTAGAATACGAGCTTACGGACATAGGCCGTAAATTCGAAAAAGTGCTGATTGAACTCAGAACTTGGGGAAACGAATATATAGAATTTATGAAAAAGAAGAGCGCAGTATAGCGATTTTTTGCAAATAAACCGCGCAAAATGGGGTTAAAGATGAGAAAGAAAAACAAAAAACATGAAGAATTAATAATGGACAGCGGAATCGTCGAGAAAAAAGACATAATGGGCGGAGTGGTTATCGCCGTTTGCGTTGTGGTAATCGTAGGCTTGGTTTTTCTTGCGGTAGGCGCAATAGCTAATTTGTAGGGGGAGCAAAAAGTGAATAAAAAAAGGATCTACGAAATCGTAGAAGCATCGGGGAAAAACGACAAAGCCAGCAGGGCTTACGATATAATGATTTTTGTGGCCGTAATAGTGGGCCTTATTCCTTTGACGGTTAAGCACGAAAACAGATATATGATTTATATCGATCTGGCAACCGCTCTTATCTTCGCGGTGGATTATGCCTTAAGAATCGTTACGTCCGACTACAAAATGGGCGTTAAATCCTACAAAGCATATCTTTACTATGTTTTCACACCTATGGCTATTATCGACCTTTTAAGCATCGTGCCGATTTTGAGCATATTCTTTCCGGGGGTTGCAATTTTTGGCTATTTCAGACTCTTCAGAATACTGCGAGTATTCAAGCTTGTAAGATATTCCAAAACCATGGTGTCAATTACAAACGTGCTTAAAAAAGTAAGAAAAGAACTGGCAGCGGTGCTGGTACTTGCACTTGTTTACATAGCGGTTTGCGCTCTTGTCATATTCCAGTTGGAGCCGGACCTTTTCGACAACTTCTTTGAAGCACTTTATTGGGCAACCGTATCTATAACCACCATAGGTTACGGCGATATTGCACCGGCGACCCCGCAAGGCCAGTTACTTACCATGATTTCCGCTCTTGTGGGTGTGGCAATCATAGCATTGCCATCAGGTATCATTACCGCCGCCTACATGGAAGAAATCAGACGTAAGAAAACCAAATATGAAAAATAGCCACAAGCTCTGTGACTATTCTTAAACAAGATATATATGACCGTAAAGGATCACCGAAGAGCGTTTTAAGCAGCTTTCGGTGATTTTTTTCTTACGAAATATATTATAAGTCCCACAACAAGACCGATGATGGCAGGTACAGTCCAGCCAAGTCCCAAATCATAAAGTGGGAATACTTTGCCTGCAAATCCCGTCAAGACATCGGCATGTATTGCATTTGCGGCTCCTTCCGGAAGTGCTTTTATAAAGTCGAATACAGCCGCTAGCAAAGTAAATACCGTAACGCTTATATATACACATTTGGCATGCTTAAACAACCTGCCGAAGATTGCAAGCAACATAAGTGTAATAGCCAGCGGATAAAGGAACATAAGCACAGGCACGGCATATGTAATGATAGCCGTAAGCCCCACGTTGGCAATAAGGAACGAAATAATAACAAACAAAACCGCCCAGAATTTATATCCCGGTGACTTTGGAAACATTTTCATAAATATCTCCGAACAGCTTGTAATAAGCCCGATTGCGGTTTTAAGACAAGCAAGACTGACGGTAATTGCAAGAATAAGAATGCCTGCTTTGCCAAAGAAATTATTTGAAATCTGAGCAAAGGCGATACCGCCGTTTTCGCTGATTTCGAATAGACCGCGGCTTTGAGCACCCATAACCGTAACGGCGATATAGATAACAGCCATCAAAATGCTGCTGAAAATTCCGGCTTTAAGAGTGTGAATAGCCACACTTCCTTCTTCTTTAACTCCCAAATATTTGATAACCGTTATAACAATGATACCAAAGGCAAGGCCCGCCAAAGCATCCATGGTATTGTAACCTTCCAAAAAACCTTGGAAAAAGGCCCCCGATTGGTAAGAAGGATCGGGAGTGATTTCGGAAACGCTTGCAATTGGATGGGTAAGTGCAACAATTAGCAAAAGTGCGAGAAAGACCAAAAAAATGGGATTGATAATTTTCCCAACCCATGTAAGGATGCCACTCGGTCGTAAAGAAAAGAAGAGCACAATGGCAAAAAAAATAACGGAAAAAACAAGCAAAATCAGTTTTGAGTTTGCGTTCTCGCCAAGCATTGGTTCAATACCCACCGTAAAGGAAGTGGTGGCGCATCTTGGAATGGCAAATGCCGGTCCAATCGTAAGATAAAGGGCGCAAGTGAAGAAAAATGCATAAGGCTTACCAACCTTTTTGCCGAGATCGAATAAGTCGGTGCTTCTGCTTATGCCGATTGCGGCAACGCCTATAAGGGGAAGGCCCACGCCCGTAATGATAAATCCGAAAACCGCAGGCAAAGTATTGCTGCCCGCAAGCTGTCCCATGTGAACAGGGAAGATAAGATTGCCGGCACCGAAAAACAAACCAAAGAGCATGCTGGCAACAAAGATAATCTCTTTTAATGATAATCGTTTTTTCATAAATTCCCTCGCTGAAAAGTATTTTGTTATAAATTAAACATGAAATGAATTCATTTGTCAATCGTTTCAAGTGAATGAAATTAAAGTTTATCATTTCACAAGAATGAATTATAGCATAAAATAAGCTTTAAAAATAGTATTAATTAATGGATATTTTAAGGGCTTTGTAGTAAAATTTAACTAAAGAATTTTTGACTATTAATGTATTTAAAGAAGGGACGCTTTGTTATGCATAGAAAAATAGCTTGGTTTTTCTATTGCGTTATCGCAGTTGTTTTGTGTGAGGCTCTGGCATTGGGGCTTATGTATTTTGTGGAAAAATACGCCTTGCTTCCCGCAGGAAGCGACACATTCTATCACATTTATCGAGGACAATTTGTATTAAACAACATGATGGATGGAAATCTCTATCCATCTTATGATGCTGCAATCAACGGCGGTGTGGAGATTTTAAGATTCGGCGCGCCTTTGCCTGCTTATATTTTTGCGGCTTGCGAAGCCCTGGCAAGGCTTTTTGCCGACTATACCATGGCGTCCTACGTTATTTTTGTGGGTCTTGTTTTCTTTGCCGGTGCCATTGTTTGGTTTATAATCGGCGTCAAAATAAAAAGACATATTTTGGGACTGATAATCGGTGTTTTGTGGTTTTTTATGCCGAATAACCTTTACATGCTCTTTTCGGAAGGTGATTTATCCTTATCTGTGGCTATGGTCTTTTTGCCTCTCGTTTTATTCGGAATTTACGAATATTTCAAAACAAGGAAAGTCAGATTTTTGCTGCTGACAAGCATCTTCTATGCCTTGCTGTTTCTTTGCGATCTTTATTTTTCCGTGGTTCTGGGCGGAATTCTTTTAATATTCCTGATAGTTGACATGATAGTAAGCAAGCGCTTTGGGGACAATATGCGCATCTTCTTTTCCCTTGTTCTGGGTGCGGGCCTTGTTGGAATACAGTGGATTCCTTCTGCTTTCGGCGCAGTGGAAAGTGCCCATAGTATCGAAGGCATGGGAAGCGGCTATGCTGATATCTTATCAATGATTAACCCTCTTAACAGGCTTGACGAGGGCGGAGATGTTTTCTACTTTGGTTTGGCGGCGGCCGTAATCGCAATTTTTGGAATATGCTTCGGCTACAGGAAAACTAAAGCCGGATTTATCATCGCCTTGGCAATGCTTGCTCTTTCCGTGGATGTTATATACAAATTTATGTTGAAAATCCCTTATTGGGATAATGTTTTAATGCTCAAATTTACATCCGTGGCTTTGTGCTTTGTCCTTATGAGCTTTTTGCAATGGGACAGCCTTAAAAAGCCTTTCGTGGTGATTTTTGCAATACTTTTGGCTATTGATATTATCCCGTCTTACGGCTTGATTTATGCAAATCAGGGAGACGAAAAAGCAGATGAGCAAGTTAAAGAACTTGAAAAAAGCTTTCTTTTGGATGAAGCCCGGGCTATTACAAACCAAAGACTTTGCTATATCGGAGAGAATCAATCGGATTTTGAAAAAGCGTTTTTTGCATCGGATGCGACAAAAAAGATAGATTTAATCTACGATTCAAAAAATATCCCAAGTGAAGAAGCTGCAAATATTAAGCGACTTTCAAAAGCATTAAGCGGAGGAAATTATCTTTATCTCTTTGACAGAACTTTGCAGCTTGGCAGCGATGCCGTGCTTGTTAATGTGCAAGGCATGGATGAAGCGGCTTTGAAAAAGGTGGATGATGGAGCAAAAGCTTCCGGTTATGATTTGTATTTTGCAAACAGCGACTACAGACTATACGACCTTTTGGGCATTGAGTATGAACATTGGGGTCTGACAAGCGAGTTTAAAGCCATTGCTATAGGCGATGAGGCCGATTACATCACCATGCTTTACCCAACTATTAAGGACAGCTCATCCGATAACCTAAACGACTATTCTTTTGAGGAACTTAAAAACTACGATTTGATTTATCTTGCGGGCTTTAAATATGACAGCAAATCTCTTGCGGAAGAGCTGGTTTTAAAACTCAGCGAATCGGGAGTGAAGGTTGTTATAGCTGCGGATAGCGTTCCTATGGAAACGATTAATGAAAAGCAAAGTTTTCTTGGGGCTGAGTTTAAAAAAGTTAATTTTGACGGCGCTTTTCCTAAGCTTTTGACCAACAGCGGAAGTCTTAAAGCAGGAGAAAATCCCGACATAGACAGCTGGAGCGGCATATACATTGAGGGTCTTATGCAAGTTGAGGCAAAGGCGGAGTTAACAGGTAACGAGCTTGCGGTTTGCGGATATTTAAAGAATGAAAACATTCTTGTAATCGGTGCCGATTTGCCGCGTTATTTGATTTATACAAAAGATGCGGGAATCGAAAGATATTTTGCTTCCCTTTTAAATATCAAGCAAAATGCCCTTCCTCTTGAAAATATAGTGCCGATAAAGGTTGACATAAGTTCCGACTCGATTTTGATAGAGTCCGACTATGATAAGGTAAATACGGGGCTTTCATATCATAAGAGTTTTGTATCCGATAACGCATTTTACGAAGATAACAATATGTTGCTTGCGGATAAAGGCAAAACATATATAACTTTTGAATATCCTTATCTCAAAGAAGCACTGATTTGCTCTGCTGCATCAGCCTGCGCCTTAGCTGTATTTATGTTGCTTGCAAACTTGCGTATATCATCGCAAACAAAAGAAAATCTTGAAGAGGAAATGCCTGAAAATGTTGATGATAAGCCGAAGGAAGAGACGGGAGACGACGAAATTATAGAGATTGACTAATATTATTAACAAATTTACATAAATTTGTGGTATAATTCTTATATATTCTATGGGTAATGTTTGTGTGGGAAAATGTGTTTAACACGTTTGCAGTTGTGATGTAGTAAATATCGGGCAAATTGGCTGTCCGAGATAAAGAGGGGTTTTAATATATGATCGAATTTCCCGGACAAGAAGAAGTATATTTATTTAAAGAGGGTACTTGGAATCAAAGTTACCAAAAATTAGGTGCGCATCCCTTCAATGACGAAGATGGGGTTGGGTACCAATTTGTGCTTTGGGCACCAAATGCCAAATCCGTACACCTGGTGGGAGATTTTAACGAATGGGATGAAAACGCCAACCCTATGACACATGATGAAAGCGGCGAATTTTGGGGAATTAAAATGCCGGGTGTCAAGGAAGGCGATATATATAAATATTTGATAACGGACAAAAAAGGAAAGAAAGTTTTCAAAGCGGACCCTTACGCATTTTATGCGGAAGTTGCGCCTAACACGGCTTCGGTTCTTTACGACATTGAAGGCTATAAATGGTCGGACAAGAGATGGATGAATGCAAGAGCCAAGACTAATCACATGGAAAATCCTTTAAACATCTACGAAGTCCATTTGGGGTCTTGGAGCCGCAACAAAGAAGGCGAATACCAAACATACAAAGAAATGGCCGACGAGCTGGTTAAATATGTTGTGGATATGGGATACACTCATGTGGAAATGCTGCCTGTTATGGAGCATCCTTTCGAGGGCTCTTGGGGATATCAGGCTACGGGCTATTTCGCACCGACAGCCAGATACGGCGAACCAAAGGATTTTATGTATTTGGTGAATAGCTTCCATAAAAACAAAATCGGAGTTATCTTGGACTGGCCGGCCGGGCATTTTTGCAAGGACGAGCACGGGCTTTACCGCTTTGACGGCAGCAAGCTTTTTGAAAAAGGAGAGCATCCTCAATGGGGAACTTGCAAGTTCGATTTCGGCAAGGGGCAGGTTTGCTCATTCCTTTTATCAAATGCGCATTTTTGGCTGGAGAAATATCATGCGGACGGCATTAGGGTGGATGGCGTAACCAGCATGCTTTACTTAAACTTCGGCATTGAAAACAAAAAGGACAAGGTATTTAACAAAAACGGCACGGAAGAAGATTTGGATGCCATTGCTTTTGTACAAAATTTAAACAAAAACATAGGCATTTCCCATCCGGATATCATGATGGTGGCTGAAGAAAGCACCGCATGGCCGATGGTTACTTATCCGCCGGAAGATGGGGGACTCGGTTTTCACTATAAATGGGACATGGGGTGGATGAACGATACTCTGCATTATATGCAGACGGATTTTCCGTTTCGACCGGGAAATCATACCCTTCTAACCTTTTCCATGATGTATACCTTTAATGAAAACTTTATATTGGCCCTCTCTCATGACGAAGTGGTTCACGGCAAGTGTTCTTTGATTCGCAGAATGCCGGGAGACTATTGGCGACAATTTGCGGGCTTAAGAGCCTTATCCCTTTATCAAATGACTCATCCCGGAGCAAAGCTTAATTTTATGGGCAATGAAATCGCCGAATTTATCGAATGGCGCTACTACGAGTCCTTGGAATGGTTTTTACCGGAAAAATTCGAAGCTCACAAAAAACACCAAGACTTTATTAAGGCCATTAATCATTTTTACAAAGACGAAAAAGCCCTATGGCAAAAATCCTACACATGGGAAGGCTTTAGCTGGATTGATGCGGATAACAACGAGCAATCGATTTTATCATATATAAGAAAAGGCAAGCAGCCAAAGGACGATTTGATAGTGGTTATCAATTTCACTCCGACCACATACACGGGTTATTATGTGGGAATTCCAAGAAGCGGTGTCTACGAGGTTGTATTTAATTCCGACGACGAGCTTTACGGCGGCAGCGGTCAGGGAGACCACGGAGATATCAAAAGCGAAAAAGGCAACTGGCATGGGCAAAAAAATGGCTTAAAACTTACCATTCCGCCAATCGGAGGCATCGTGCTTAAAAGAAAAGCAGCCTTGCCGAAAAAGACCGACGGTGTAAAACAGGTCGGCAAGAAAGTCACAAGCAAAGCAAAAAAATCATAAATTGATTTGGAAAAGAGTATAAATAACAAACTTACAGAGGGAGAAAACACATGTACAAAAATCAGATTTTTCACGACAAAGAAGAGTTTATGACAGAGTATAGGAAACGTTGCGTTTCCGAGCTCAGCAGGGAGTTTGAAAAATGCACGGATATCGAAAGATACAACGTGCTTGTTAAACTTCTTATGACCAATATCAGACAGATTCAGTTCAATACCGAAAACGGGGAAGGCTCTGGAGATAAGAAAATCATCTATTTTTCCATGGAATTTCTTATCGGCAAGCTCTTAAGAAACTATCTTATAAACTTAGGTGTTGAAGAGGTGGTGGAAAGAG
The DNA here is from genome assembly GCA_015057825.1 of Lachnospiraceae bacterium. GTDB lineage: Bacteria > Bacillota > Clostridia > Lachnospirales > Lachnospiraceae > RUG12871. The sequence goes on along the minus strand of SVDN01000001.1, from coordinate 164,881 downwards.
GTCTTGAAGCTATGGGAGATAGCTTGGATCACCTTTGTTCCATCGAAAGAGACCCGGGTCTCGGAAACGGCGGTCTCGGACGTCTTGCGGCTTGCTTTATGGATTCACTGGCAAGTCTTGGATATCACGGCTATGGCAACGGTATTCGCTACAGATACGGCCTTTTCAAACAAAAAATAGTTGACGGTCGTCAGGTGGAACTTGCGGATGATTGGATGGCAAAGGGTTATCCTTGGGAACGTAAAAAGTTTGAAAACGCTGTGGTTGTTAAGTTTAACGGACGTGTTGTTCGCCATGAAGAAAACGGCGAGTTTTGGTATTCCTGGGAAGATGCGGATGAGATTTTGGCAGTGCCGTATGATGTACCGATACTTGGCTATGGCGGAAAAAACGCAACTCACCTTCGTCTTTGGTCGGCAGAGCCTTTACATGAAGATTTTGATATGGGAGCTTTCAACAAGGGTGACTATTCGGGAGCTTTAAAATTTAAGTCGGATATCGAAGCCATTTCGACCCTTCTTTATCCGGATGATACCGACGGTACGGGAAAACTCCTAAGGATCAAACAGGAGTATATGTTTGTTGCTGCGGGTCTTGCAAACATTGTTAAATATTATAAAAAAGACTATGGTCAGGATTGGGCACATTTTGCGGACCACATCTGCATCCATACAAACGATACACATCCGGCTCTTTGTGCACCGGAACTTTTGCGTATCTTAATTGACGAAGAAGGCTGCGATTGGGATACTGCTTGGAATGCGGTTACAAAATCGATCTCTTACACAAACCATACGGTTTTGCCGGAAGCTATGGAAACATGGCCGATTGATTTGATCGAAAAACTCCTTCCTCGTGTATACAACTTTATCGAAGAAATCGACAGAAGATACAGAGAAGAATTTCCGCATGATCGAGATGACTGGCAGGAACTTTTGGCCGAAACCGCAATACTTTGGGACGGCAAAGTAAGAATGGCCAATCTTTCCATAATTGCGGGCCATTCCGTAAACGGTGTTGCGGCGCTTCATACTGAGATTTTGAAAAGAGATACTTTAAAATCCTTCTATAAGCTTACACCGGAGAAATTCAACAACAAAACAAACGGTATTTCTCACAGAAGATTCTTGCTGGAAGCAAATCCTACTTTAAGCAAGCTTATTACGGATTCTATCGGACCGGATTGGATAAAAGACCCGGCCAAGCTTTCCGAGCTTAAAAAACTGGAAAAAGATGCGGCATTTGTTAAAGAATTCGCTGCCGCAAAACGTAAAAACAAGGAGCGCTTGGCAGCATTTATCAAAGAGCAATCGGGAGCAGAGCTTGACCCTAATTCGATTTTCGATATACAGGTTAAGCGTTTCCATGCATACAAAAGACAGCTTCTTAACTTGTTTAAGGTTATATGGCTTTACAACAAAATCAAAGAAGATCCGAATTTCAGCTGCGAGCCTACATCCTTTATATTTGCGGGTAAGGCAGCCCAAGGCTATGTCTTTGCAAAAGAAGTTATAAGATTTGTTAATGCGGTTGCGGACGTGGTTAACAACGATCCGGCCACAAAAGGTCTTATAAAGGTTGCTTTTGTGGAAAACTTTGGAGTTTCCAATGCGCAACTTATATATCCTGCGGCGGATATAAGTGAACAGATTTCCACGGCGGGCCTTGAAGCCAGCGGTACCGGCAACATGAAATTTATGATGAACGGTGCCATCACCCTTGGAACACTTGACGGAGCAAATGTTGAAATCGCCGAAAAAGTCGGAGAACATATCAAGATTTTCGGCTGCAAGGCGGAAGAAATAGAAAGTCTTAAATGCGGACACAGCTATCTTGCAATTAACGAAATGAGCAATAACGGCGAGCTGGCAAGAATCGTTGACAGCTTAAAAGACGGCACTTTTGCAAGACAGTCCGGCGACTTTACGGGTATTTACAATGAGCTCATTCATAAAAACGACGAATTCTTTGTACTTAAAGATTTCGGCGCATATGTAAATGCGTTTATGGAATTGACGGGAATGTACAAAGATACTGATAAATGGAACTTGTCGGCTATTCACAATACGGCTTCGTCGGGATATTTTTCCAGCGACCGCACCATCAAAGAATATGTAGACGAAATTTGGAAGCTTTAAGGATCAGAGGTGGGAACTATGGGAAGAAGAAAACAATGTATTGCAATGTTGCTTGCGGGCGGCCAGGGCAGCAGACTCGGGGCTTTGACTCAAAACATTGCAAAACCGGCAGTATCATTTGGCGGAAAGTACAGAATGATTGATTTTTCATTGTCAAACTGCAACAACTCAGGGATAGATACGGTAGGCGTGCTTACACAGTATCGACCTTTCGAACTTAACTCTTATGTGGGCAACGGCGCCGCATGGGATTTCAGTTCTTTGGACGGCGGTGTTTACATCTTGCCGCCATACGAAACACAAACAGGTGGTAAATGGTACAAAGGCACGGCCGATGCCATTTACAGAAATATAGACTTTATCAACAGATTTAATGCCGAATACGTGCTTATTTTATCCGGTGATCATCTTTATCGTATGAACTACAAAAAGATGCTCAAAGACCATATAGAAAAAGGCGCTGCGGCAACAATCGCTTGCATGGAAGTGGAATGGAAAGAAGCATCCCGCTTTGGTATTTTATCTGTGGATGATAATGACAGAATTACAAAATTTGCCGAAAAACCAAAGAAACCGGAGTCTAATCTGGCTTCTATGGGTATTTATATCTTCAATGCGGATCTTCTTAAAAAGAAATTAAAAGAAGATGCAAAAGACGAAGAATCGGCACATGATTTCGGCAAAAACATTATTCCGAAGCTTTTGGCGGAAGGCAAACATCTTAATTGCTATCGCTTCAAGGGTTTTTGGAAAGATGTGGGAACAATACCGAGTTACTACGAAACCAGTATGGATTTGTTGGAAGAAGAACCGGAATTTTCTCTTTACGACGAGAAATTCCCTATTATGAGCAATTCCAATATTTATCCGGTTCAATATATCGGAGAAAAAGCAACCCTTTCCAACTGCATGATTAACAACGGATGTCGAGTTTTCGGCAATGTCAAACATTCGATTTTGGGAATCGGATGCGAAGTGGATGAGGGCGCGGAAGTAATCGATTCCATACTTCTTCCGGGATGCATAATCGAAAAAAACGCAAAAGTAATTCATGCAATTGTGGGTGAAAACGCAGTTGTGTGCGCCGATACGGTTTTCGGAAATGAAGATGAAATAGAAGTGCTTGGAAACGGCGAAAAATACAAGGGAGGTGAGTAGTCATGAAAGATGTAATCGGATTAATTAGCGCAAATTATTCTACAGATAAAATGGAAGGCTTAAGTGACGAAAGAAGCATTTCTTCCATGCCTTTTGGCGGAAGATACAGATTGGTTGACTTTTCTCTTTCCAATATGATTAATTCGGGTATTACCGAAGTAGGGCTTATAACTCCTTATAAATTCAGGTCATTGTTAGACCACATCGGTACGGGAAGTGCATGGCTGCTTGACCGTAAAAAAGGAGGGCTTTATATTTTGCCGGGCGCAACATTCGGTATGTCAAGAAGCTCGGACAGGTTCCTGCTTTGCGATGTTATGCAAAATGAGGCGTATATCCGCCGCTCCAATGCCGACTATGTGATTGTAACGAGTGCCAATATTGTTGCAAGTATGGACTTTAATCCAATAATCGAAGCTCACGCCGCAAGCGGAGCCGACATGACTATGGTTTGCAAGGAATCCACAAGAACGAGCAACTTTCTTATGGGTATAAAAAAAGACGGCGAAAAAGTAACCGGTATTATACATGGCGTAGAAAAGGGGGAAACGGCCTTCTTGGATACGTTTATTGTGGGAAGAGAATTGTTGCTTAAGTTTATAGATTGGTATTCGGCCAAAGATTATATGGATATTTTTGACATTATGGAGCCGGATTACGAAAAAATGGACATCCGTACATATGAATACAACGGATATTCAAGAGAAATATTTACACTTCAAAACTATTTTGACTTTAATATGGAGCTTTTGGACCCTGACGTAAGCTATAGGTTGTTCGATCCACAGATGCCTATACGTACCAAGGTGCAGGACTGTATACCGGGCAGGTTACTTCCGGGTTCGGAGGTAAGCGACAGCCTTGTATCATCGGGATGCTGGGTTAAAGGAAAAGTGGACCACTCCATATTGTTCCGTGGTGTTACGGTTGAAGAAGGGGCGGTCGTATCAAACAGCATTATTATGCAGTCATGCATTATAAGAAAAGATGCGGTTATTAAAGACGCTGTAATCGACAGAAACAATGTAATCGGCGCGGGCATGATTATTAAGGGCAGTCCGGGTGAGATTTACGTTATGAAGAAAGAACAGCGTACCGAAGAAAATGTGAAGGGAAGATACTAAAATGGCCACTGCTAAAGAAAAACCGGGAGTGCTTTTTGCGGCATTCGAGGCAACTCCTTTTTTGAAAACCGGAGGCCTTGGTGATGTTGCGGGCTCCCTTCCGAGAGCGCTTAAAAAGAAAGGATTTGACGTTAGGGTTGTATTGCCGAAACTTGCGGTAATTCCCGAAAAATATAAGAAGAAAATGACTTATATTACGCATTTTTACTTTCCGCTTGGTTGGAGAAGCGCTTATTGCGGAATAGAAACATACACATATAGGGGAATCATTTATTATTTTCTAGATAACGAAAGCTATTTTAAACGTGACGGAATATACGGCTACTTTGATGACGGGGAGAGGGTTGCATACTTTTCAAAGGCAATTTGCGAGATTATTCCTTATCTTGAGGATTTTAATTGTCGCATTTTGCATTGCCATGATTGGCACACATCACTTGCGCCTGTTTTCTTAAGAGAGTGTTACTCGGGCAACGAATTATATGACAATATAAAGACGATTTTTACCGTGCATAATCTTAAATTCCAGGGGCAGATGTCCGACTTTGTGCTGGGGGATGTCCTTGGCCTTGAAAATGTGCCTGCTGCGGCAAATCAGCTTAGGGTGGACAAAGACAGCATAAACTTTATGAAAGGTGCTTTGGTTTACTCGGATATTATATCAACGGTCAGTCCAAGTTATGCCCAGGAAATTCAAAACCCATTTTACGGAGAACATATGGAACGCATTTTCCAGCGTAGATGGGATAGCTTGTGGGGCATATTAAACGGCATAGACACAACATTTTACAATCCCGAAAAAGACAAGGCTATTGAGGCCAACTACAGTAAGGATAAAATGAAAAATAAACAGAAATGCAAGCTTGCATTGCAAGAGGAAATGGGATTTGAAGTAAATGAAACCGTTCCCGTTATTGTAATGATCGGCAGACTTACTCAACAAAAAGGCCTGGACCTTTTGACCTGCGTAATCGACGAGCTTGCGGATCAAACCCTTCAGCTTGTTATCTTGGGTACAGGGGACAAAGAGTACGAAGATATGCTTAAGGGAGCGGAAGGACGACATCCGAAGAATTTGAGAGTGCTTCTTAAATTTGACGAAAAGTTAAGTCACAGGCTTTATTCCGGCGGGGATATTCTGCTTATGCCATCGCTTTTTGAGCCTTGCGGCCTTTCGCAAATGATTGCCATGAGATACGGAACTTTGCCGGTTGTTCGTGAAACAGGGGGACTCAGAGACAGCGTTAAATATTACAACGAATATACGGGCGAAGGCACGGGATTCGGATTTGCAAATTACAATGCCCATGAAATGCTGTTTGCCCTTAAAGACATTACAAGTCTTTTTAGATCCAATCCCAAGGTTTGGCGCAAGCTTATGAAACAGGCTATGAGTGAGGACTTTTCTTGGGATCACGCAGCCGGAATCTACAAAGAAATGTACAATACGGTTTTGGAAGAAAATTAAATTGCTTTTATTAGAGGGGTTTAATATATGACGATTTATCACAATACAAGAGATGAACGATATCGAAAACCATTCGGTGCGGCAAAAACCGGTTCGAAAGTCAGACTTCGCATTGATGTTCGTGACGAAAAACCGGATAAGGTTTTTGTGCGCAGTTGGGAAGACGGAATCGGTGAGACATTGTACCCTATGGAACTTGTGTCTGATAAGAAATTCTATCGTTTTGAGTGTGAAATTGTCTTAAACAGGCCGGAGATTTTTTGGTATTGTTTTAAAATCATTAAGGACAATGAGGAAATATCCTGGTACGGAGCCTGCGAAGGTCTTGTGGGTGGAGTCGGCGAGACCTACAATCACGAACCGCCTTCATTTCAGATTACCGTTTACAACGAAAGAAAAATACCCGCTTGGTACAAGCACGGCATTGCATATCAGATTTTCCCGGACAGATTTAACAGGGGTGAAGACTGGAGAGAAAATGCAAAGCGCGACCTTGAGACTCACAAAAAAGGTCCGCATCGTGTCCTTGTGGAGAACTGGGAAGAGCCGGTGGGCTATGTAAAAGACGGCCTTGGACGAGTTGTGGAATGGGACTTCTACGGCGGTACCTTGTCGGGCATAACGGACAAACTTGATTATCTTAAAGATTTGGGTATCAGTATCATTTACTTAAATCCTATATTTGATGCGGCTTCCAACCATCGCTACGACACGGGGGACTATTTTAAAATTGCTCCTATGCTTGGTGATGAGGAAAGCTTTAAGACCTTGTGCGCCGAGGCGGAAAAGAGGGGAATAGGCATCATTCTTGACGGTGTCTTTAACCACACGGGTTGCGACAGCATATATTTTAACAAATACGGAAATTATGATTCTAAGGGGGCTTTCAATCATTTTGAATCCCCTTACAGAAGCTGGTATACATTTAATTCGAGCCATGTGGGTTATGAAAGCTGGTGGGGCGTCGGAGATTTGCCTTCAGTTAACGAGCTTAACGAAAGTTACAGAAAAATGATTTATGAAGACGAAGACAGCGTTGTGCGCCATTGGTTGAGGCTTGGAGCAAAGGGCTTTAGATTGGACGTTGCGGACGAGTTGCCGGATGTTTTTATCGAAGGTATTAAAAACGCGATTATAAAAGAAAAAGGCAACGACGGCGTTTTGATCGGGGAGGTCTGGGAAGATGCATCCAACAAGGTAAGCTACGGAGTGTTGAGAAAATATCTTCTTGGCAGCGAGTTGGACAGCGTAATGAATTACCCTTTAAGAAACGGAATCTTGGGATTTATTACGGGCAAGATTAACGCAAGACAGTTTAGCGATTTGTTAATCAGCCTTTATGAGAATTATCCGAAAGAGGCATTTTACGGTGCGTTTAATCTTATCGGAAGCCACGATCGCATGCGTATTTTGACGGTGCTTGGTGAAGCTCCCGACGAGGCAAGCATGGATGATAATGCCAAAAAGTATTATAAGTTGGACACTTGGAAGAGACAGCTGGCCATCAAAAAACTTTGGCTTGCGGTTTTGATGCAAATGACAATGCCGGGTGTTCCTTGCATTTACTATGGCGACGAGGCCGGAATGGAAGGCTATTCGGACCCTTACAACAGAGGAACATATCCTTGGGGCAAGGAAGACAAAGATGTTCAGACTATTTATAATAATGCCATTGAAATCAGAAGCAGGAACGAGGTTTTTGCCGACGGCAAATTCGAGCCTATCGGATTTAACGAAGAATGCTTCGGCATTAAGCGGGAAAATTCCAAGAGCAGGGTTTATGTTATAGTAAACCGCAGCCCTTATGCGACCTGCGAGGTTAATTTTAAGGATGGGGCAAGTTATGCCACAAATCTTTTCGACGGAAAAACAATAGAAAGCGACGAAGGCGTATTCAGGCTTAAACTGGGACCTTTGGGCTCTACTGTTTTATATATTAAAAAGACGGAAGATTGCGTAAAAGAGCTTGAAGAGGGCAGCGGAATAATTTGCCATATTACCTCACTTCCGGGTGGCGGTGAGCATGGCTGCATCGGTGATGCATTCGGCTTTATCGATTTTTTGAAGGAATCGGGACAGAAATATTGGCAGATCCTGCCTCTTCATCCAACGGACCATTACGGCAGCCCGTATGCGGGAATGTCAGCATTTGCGGGAAATATTGATCTTGCGGACAAGTCCGAGGAAGAGCTAAGGGTTGATTTTGAAAGAGATCGAAATGACGAAAACTTCTTAAAATACATAGAAACAAAGGATGAATGGCTTAAGGAATATGCCCTTTACCGTGCTCTTTGCAAAAAGCTTAAGGGGGATATCTGGCAGGAATGGCCGGAACAATACAAGACATACAAGCTTGAGCTTTGGGAAGATGCGGCCCTTAAAGAAGATGCCTTGTTCTATGAATATGAGCAGTATTATTTTGACGCTAAATGGAAGGAAGTCAGAAAATACGCGGAAGAAAAAGGTATTAAGATAATCGGCGACATGCCTATGTTTGTGGCACCGAATTCGGCAGAGGTTTGGGCTCACAGAGAACTCTTTACGGTGGATGAAAAAGGCTATCCGAGTGAGGAAGCGGGAGTTCCGCCCGATTATTTCAGCATTGACGGCCAAAATTGGGGAAATCCTTTATATAATTGGGATGAACACAAAAAATCAGGCTATGATTGGTGGATGAAGCGTTTTGAAAGAATGATGGAACTTTACGATTATGTAAGGCTCGATCATTTCAGAGGTTTTGATGCATGTTATGCAATAGAAAAAGGCAAGAGCGCAAAAGAAGGCAAATGGAAGGCTTCGCCGGGACATGAGATATTGGATACGGCGGTGAAACGCTTTGGAAAGTTAAACTTTATTGCGGAAGATTTGGGACTTATTACCCCATGCGTAAGAGAACTTATTGCACATTATGGCCTGTCCGGCATGGATGTTATCCAATTCTACGACGGGGATGTTAAAGAATACGAATGCCAGCCTACAAGAATTGCTTATTCCGGCACCCATGATAATGAAACCATCAAAGGCTGGGCCGAAAAGACATTCCCTGATGAAAAGGGAGTGGCGGATAAGCTTCTTGAAAGGCTTTACAAGTGCCATGCAAAAGTAAAAATTGTCCCACTGCAGGATGCAGCGGGACTTGGAGATGAATCCAGAATGAATATGCCGGGAACAACTGACAGAAACTGGAGTTGGCGCGCAAGCTTTGATGATATCGAAAAAGCAAAAGAGAGACTTAAAAAACTTATGGCGCCTAAGTCGGAATAATTTCAACATATCTGATTTCAAAAGGAAGAAGGAGACACTCATAAGAAAGGGTGTCTTCTTTTGTTTTTGTTTTTGAAATCTTGTGGCTTGGGGCGGAATCGTAAATGTCGCTTTCGATTTTTAAATTCTCAAGCAGCCTGCCTCCGTCTTTAAGCCATCTTTCATATGCACTGCCTTCCTCGTAATTTAGGTATTCTTCGTAAATGAGAGCTTCTTTGCAGGCAAAGTCGCTTATATTAAGAGAAAGCCTTTTTTTCGGGAAATACTCGAAAAATGAAAGGGCGTTTTCTTCGTTAAAGTCTGAATGCCATTTGTTTTCGGCTATGGCGTAAAATAAAATCATTTTTATTGTGTCGCCGTCTTTTGTAATTACATATCCGTCTCCGGCGCCCAAAAGTTTATTGCCAAGCTTAGATATATATTTAAGGGCAAAGAAAGAAGGCTTTTTGCCGCCGACTATGGAAAAGAGACCTCTTCCACCGCAAAACTGACTTTTTCCGTATACCGTTTCGGTTGTAAAATCGCATCCGGCCCAATAGCCGAAATTATTGTAAAAATGGTGATTTTGTAAGAGCACGATTAGTGGCAAAACCGCACCTATCATGGAATCGCATGCGGAGTTTACTCCGAATGAGTGATAGTATTCCAGCATGTTTATGGGCATATCGGGGTTTAAGTTTAAAAGCTTTAATGTATTTTTGATTTCCATGGCAAAGTTGCGACATTCCACAGGCATGATGCCCAAAAAATTTTCACTTTTTTTAAGTGTGTCCGCCAAGGTGTAGCAAGTGTTGATTGCATCGGGAACACAGGAATTATCTTTTGTAAAGCGCAAAAAATCCTTTAAAAAGTTAAGCCCGGACATGGAGCAAGTAACCATGGGCGATTGCACTGAAATAGCGGGATTTATTGCCTTTATGCTTTTGTAAGTGTTTAGATAAAGCTTGTTATAATCATCTCTTGAAACTATATCGAATCTATCGGTTATAATATCGGGAATCTGCCAAAGCAAAACCGGACAATCGTATATGTAGTTCCCGAATTTTTTTATCATATGCTTGAAAAACTCGTTTAAATATCTATTCCACAGACTCATGCTTGCGGGCATTCTTGCATGGTAAGGAAAAGATGATGATTTGTCCTTTTCTTTGGTTAAGAAGGAAGGCGTGTAGCTTAAATGAAATATAAAAGTAAGCCCCGCTTCTTTGGCAAAACGAACTGCTTTTTCCGGAAGGGAAAAATCAAAGAGAATTTTATCATCGCTATCACCGTAAATATTCAAGCTGTCTTCAAAACATATTTGCATATCATCGTCCAAAAGACCGTGACAGTTTAAATATTTAAAAGCTATTTCTTCTTGCAAGATTGTGACTTTTTGCTTTATTTCATCCAGCAAAAGATCTTTAGCACGATAGATATTCAATACACTGTTTTGCTCTGACAGGAAAATGTCATGGCTCTCTTTGAAGGAAAAACTTCCAAGGTGTTCTTTTGCGATTGTATTTGTTAAAGCATTTTTATGCTCTGCATGAGATTTGTTGCTCAAATCACAAAAAACAATGTCCAAAATTCCCTTTTCTTTAAGATATTTCAGGCCGGAGCCTATATTGAAACCGGCTTTGCTTTCCGCATTATCGTGAGAATTGCGATATTTGGAAGGCTTGACGCCATATTTCTTTTCGAAGTCCCTGCTGAAGGCTCTGGGATTTGGGAAACCGACTTTGTCGGAAATTGTGCTTATCTCCAAATTGGATTGCAATAAATAAACCGATGCTTTGGAAAGCCTTAAGTTGCTTAAGTATTCGCTAAAATGCAGTCCCGTAAACTTAATGAAAAGCTTTGAAAGCTGGGAGGGACTGTAATAATAAAGGGCCGCCAATTCCCCAAGCTTAAGGGGAGAAGCGTAGTTTTTGTCAACCAAATCAAGAATTTCCGAAAACTCTTTTGACTTTCGTTCTTTTGTGCCGAGTTTTGCAAATGTACGATTGCTTTTTTCGTTTATTTCGGATTCTTTGCCAAAGCCTGCCAAAAGACTGTGTATAAGCTCTTTGCATAAACTTTGAAGCTTGATTTCAAAGTATGTATCGCTGTAGTATTGACTGATAATCATTTGGTTTAAAATATGTCTGATTTCGTCAAATACAGTATCTTCACCAAATGCGGAAGTTAAGCTGATGTTTGCCTTATAACCCATAAGGGCATCTTCCGGAATGAAAAACAAAACAGCATATGCATTTGCTGATTCGTAGTTTATGGCTTCGTTTGCGCTAACAAATAAAAGGTCTTTTTCTTTAAGTGTAAGATTGCTTGCTTTGTAGTTACAAGAAAGAGTGCCTTTTAATACGTAAATAAGAGTGTGAGTGGAATAAGTGCGTTCTTTTTTTTCTGTGAATTTATAAACACTTGCGGTAATGCCGCTGTCAAATCTTTCGTCGAGAATAAAAATAGGATATTCCATAAAATTTCCTTTCCTTGTAAAAGTAAAATAATAGATTGATTATAATTATATTTGCAGAATTTCCATATGTCAAAACTTTGTCGTAATTTAGAAAAATGGAAAAACAAACTGTAAAATATTTCCAAATAACTAATGCCTCCAACATATAGGACAAATAATGCAGTTATTGAGAAATTAAAGACCTTTTGTAAGGGCGGATTGTCTGGCAAAATAAGGCTTGTATATTATATTTAGGGAGGTTCATTTATGCGAAAAACCATGAAAAAACCAGCGGCTTTAGCTCTATCGACCTTGTTCGCGATTTCTTTGGCGGCATGCGGCGGAGCAAGCGGCGACAAATCATCTTCCGACACAAAAAGTGCGGTGGGAAACATTGAAGTATCAACTTTAATGGCGGGAAACAACGAAGTATTGGTATGCTATCCTACACCAAATGCAGAGGATAACGGTGATATTTGCTATGCAACCACAGCGCCTGTGTTTGTTGTATTCGGTGACGGAACATATGATGAAGAAAGCGCAAGCGAATATGCAATAACAAGCGGTCTTGCAGACATAGCTTCGGAAAACGGCTCATCCATTTGCTTTGTAAATCCACAGCAGGATGGCGCATGGTCAGGCTTTGATTCGAAGGCATATCAAAATGTTGTTGATTTAATCAGCGATTCATCAAGCGACGAACACACAAACGGAGTTACAAAAAGCGTTGACTATATGACACAGGCAGAAAGCCAGGCAATAACGGGTTCTTCTGCAAGAATTTATGTTTACGGAATTGACTCGGGTGCAGACTATGTGGCTGAAAACGTAATGAAACCGGTAAAAACAAGCATTACATTCCCGGATGGATTTACGCTCGAAACAGACAGCACGGCTACAGCCATTACAGTAAGCGGACTCAGTGACGCAAGCAAGGTTGAAGACAACGACATTCCTGTTGTTTCAATCGGTAACAGTGATGACGTAAACAAGGTGCTTAAAGAAAAATGCGGCAGCGTGACTGTTGAAGATAAAGCCGATTATGTATCGGAATATGCTGATGTAGTAGGCAATTGGCGTCGCCAGGTAGGCATTCTTGTACCTGTTTACAATTGGGAGAAAAACGGCATAACCGAAAGCATCGAGACTTATACGGTTAACACATCAGCTGACAACGTAACGTTTGCGGGACAGGCAACTCACGACATCGGATATGTTGCCTACTATGATGAAAATCTTGATGTGGAAAATGGCAATGTGCCTTTAGTTCTTTGCTTCCATGGCGGTGGCGGTACAGCTCTTCATGAAGCACAGTGGACATCTTGGCCTATTATAGGTAAAGAAAACGGCTTTATGACTGTCAGCGTTGATTTGCATTTCCCTAACTGCACAGCTACGGAAATCGTTGATTTGATAAATCACCTTGAAGAAGAATATTCAATTGATTCAAGCAGAATCTATGCTTCGGGCTTTTCAATGGGCGGCTGCAAGAGCTGGGATCTTTTTGAGCAGTATCCAAGCGTATTTGCGGGCTTAGCTCCTATGGATGCAAGCTTTGAACCGACACATGACAGCTTTGACAATCCTGTTGCAAACCCTAACAGCGATGTGCTTGTACCGCTTTTCTATGTGGGCGGTGAAACATCACCTCTTGCAGAGCTTCCTATGCAGAGTGAAACTTTAGTTAACAGACTTGCTTATGTATTTGGAGTTAACGCCTTAAATAAGCAGTACAATGTTTCGTTTGCGGACATGGCATCATGGGAAAATCCTGTTTGGGGTATTAACGGCGATATGTCTTATACGGTTACGGATAAAGAAACATTTAAGGACAGCGTATTGACGGTTAATCTTTTTGCAAGTGCTGATGGTAAATATTATACGGCTTTTGCAAACTCATCAAACCAGTCTCACGAAATCTATCCAAGAAACAGCAAGGCTGCTTGGGATTTCTTAAGTCAGTTTAGCAGAGGAGCAGACGGAAACATTGTAATAAATGATGTTACATATGATTATCCTTCGGATGATGGAATTGTAGTTGACAACAGCTATAACAAATAATCTTTTTCTTTTTAACTCCTTTTCCTATTTTCGGGTGCCATAAGGCACCCGAATTTTTTTAGCAACGAGGAAAATGCACTTTTGCAAAAAGATATAACAAGATATAAAAGTTTAAAGAAGATATAAAAATGTGCAAAAATCTTGTAAATATCAATCAAAATGAGTTATAATCATATTAGGAAACGAAGTGTCGGCTTTTGGAAATGTAGAGTTTTAGGAGGGGTTATATGAACAAGAAAGCAATGTACAAAATGTCTTACGGTTTGTTTGTTCTTACGGCGGTTAATGGGGATGACTCCAGCGGCTGTATTATCAACACGGCCATTCAGGCGGCATCGGAGCCGAATCAAATCAGCATCGCCGTAAACAAGGCAAATTTCACACACGATTTGGTTAAGGCATCGAAAAAGTTTAACATTTCAGTTATCAGTCAGGATGCAAAGTTTGAGCTCTTCAAACATTTTGGTTTCCAATCCGGTAGAAAAGTTGATAAATTCGTTGATTTTAACGCTTATAAGGTAAGCCGAAACAACCTTCCATACATAAGAGAGGGCACAAATGCATTCTTTTCCGTAGAGGTGGAAAAGGAAATCGATTTGGGTTCTCATACCATGTTTATCGGTACGGTTACGGACATGGAAGTGCTTTCCGATGTTCCGTCGGCTACATACGAGTACTATCAGGAAAATATCAAACCAAAGCCTGAGGCTGTAGGCAAGACAAATGATGGGCAGACAATATGGCGCTGCCGCATTTGCGGATATGAATATGTGGGTGAGGAACTGCCGGAAGACTTTATTTGTCCGGTGTGCAAACATCCGGCAAGTGACTTTGAAAAAGTTTAAGTAACATAGAAGCTTCGCATTGAAAGGGTAAGGTGATAAGATGAAAGCACACAAATTTTTCGCATGGGCAGCAGTTTTCTGCTTTATTATGGCTATAATTACGGGTTATGCCAAAAAGTAGGAATTATTAATTTACATAAAAATAACTAAACTTTTGGCGATTGATATTGATTAGAAAATACTATTCAACAAAAATGTAGAATTCTACAATTTTGTTGAATAGTTTTTTGTGATAATATATAATTAAATTGAAAAAAATGTAGAATTCTACAAAAATGGAGAATAAGATGATAAAGAGAGAAAAATATTTAAATCAATTAATTAAGGCAAAAAATAACGGCTTTCCAAAGGTTATTACAGGTATTAGACGCTGTGGAAAATCTTATTTGCTTAAAGAAATATTTAGGGACTATTTGTTGTCTGAAAAAGTATCGGAAGAAAATATTATTTCTATTGATCTTGATGAAGATAAAAATGCAATGTATAGAGATCCGATTAGTTTGGGGGAACATGTGCGTAAAATTTGTTCGGGAAAAGAGATGTATTATGTTTTTTTGGATGAGATACAAAAGGTTTATTCAATTATTAATCCAAATTTGACCGATGGAAAACATGTTATTTCGACAGACAAGGATTTGGATATTATTTCATTTGTAGATGTTGTGTTAGGATTGTCTCGTGAAAAGAATATTGATTTATACATTACCGGCTCTAATTCAAAAATGCTTTCTTCGGATATAATAACGGAATTCAGAGATAAAGCAACAAACATACATCTTGCACCTTTGTCGTTTGAGGAATTTTACAATTATACCGGAGGATATGAGACGGAAGCATTATATATGTATATGCAATATGGCGGAATGCCGCTTGCGGTATTAAAAGACGACGAAGAAAAGAAAGAATATTTAAAAGGATTGTTTGAAACGACATATTTTCGTGATATTGTGGAACGAAACCACCTACGCAGGGGAGAGGCGCTTGATGAACTCTGTAACATAATAAGCGCAAGTAGTGGCGAGCTTCTTAATTCGGAGCGAATATCAAATACATTTTTGAGTGTACGTAAAGCAAAGATTGCTAAACAAACTGTTGAAGATTATGTCGGTTACTTTATTGATGCATTTATTTTGAGCGAAGCGAGAAGGTATGATGTTAAAGGAAGAAAAGAAATTGGTTCGTTGAGAAAATATTATTTTACGGATACCGGCCTTAGAAATGCCAGATTGAACTTTGCTTTTACAGATGAAGGGCAAATGATAGAAAACATCGTATATAATGAACTTTGTTATAATGGATATTCTGTTAATGTTGGAACTTTTGACAATATTGAAAAAAATAAAAACGGAAAATCGGTAAGAAAAACAAATGAAGTTGATTTCTATGCGAAAAAGGGAAACAGGTCATATTATATCCAGGTTACGGCAGATATGTTTGATGAAAAGACTAAAAAAAGAGAAATTAGACCTTTTGTATTATTAAATGATCAAATACAAAAGGTAATAGTTGTTAACAAACCCATTAAGGAAAGCCGCGATGAAAATGGGTTTACAATTATAGGAGTGGCAGATTTTCTGCTTAGATTTATTAAATAAATTTAAATCCGACTATAAACATAACTAAACTTTTGGTCGATATACATAATGAGAAACTATATGTTATTTGCTTGATAAGGATGTCGGGCAAAGAAAGCCTTTATTAGCCAAAGGAGTGGTGTTATGGAATTCTTGGATGCATTAATAGTTTATCGGGGATCTTCAAGTGATTTGCCGAATCAGAGAAAAGATTTGTTTGAGCGCAAAAAAGAAGTTGAGGACTTAAAACGCGCAGGCGAAAAGAAAACATTTGATGAAATCTTTTCAAGGGAATTTGGGCATAATGATTAATTATGGCCCTAAGTGAGGTGAATAAGATGAAGATTGCGGATGCATTTGTCATTTACAGGGGAAATGCAAGTGTTTTAAATGACCAAAAAAAGGCGCTTTTTGAACGAAAAAAAGAAGCGGACAGCAAATATAAGCTTACAAATGATAAAGCTTATGCGGATGAGGCTGCAAGTTTGCAGCTTTCTTTGGAAGCGGTTGATAAAGCTTACAAGGAAAATATGGACATAATCAGTAGGCTTTCGGAGCAACACGCGGCGGTTTGGAACGGAGAAGTCAGCAAACAACAGGTTGAAGCTGAGGAAAAAGCCGCAAAAGAACAGATGAAAGTCATGATCGTTTTTAGGCGCATGTGCCATGGGGATATTGTGCCGGGAAAAGACGAGCGAAAGTTAATGGAATACGATCCTAAAATGTATAAAGTTGCAAAACAAATGCAGGCTATGATGCAGCAACTTGAAAAAGAAAAGGAACGTAAGAAACATAAATCCCTCTGGGAAGAGGAAGAAGAAATGAACGAGTACGATCCGCAAGGTAAGGCGGATAACGCCGAAGTGGGCTTTGACTTGCCGGACATAGATATTCCGGAAACAGCTGTAGAAAGCAGTGAAGTGGATACGGAAGTTGAATAAAACGAAACTAAACCGAGGCAAGGACCTCGGTTTTTAGATATTAGTAAGACATTTATGTGTTTGATACTTGTAAATTTAAGTCATCATAATCGTACAATTTAAAGTCGAATCTTGTCATTCTGCGGCGGATTTGACTTTTTCTGTTTGAATAGATTTTGTATTCGGATAAACCATCAAATGAGATGGTTATTTTTTTCGTATAGTCACCTTCGTTTGTATACTCGAAAAGAGTGAAGCTTGCATTTGATGCTCGAATATTATCGAATATGTTCATAAGGCCGATTCCACTGCCGCCGTCTTTTTTGCGGGTGGTGTATCGCATAACGCCCATTTTGTTAAACACATTTAAAGAAAAGTGTTCGCCTGTATCACTTACAGATATCGATAATATTCCATCTTTAATATCAAATTCTATAAACACATGCTTCGAAATTGTGTCTTTGCATGCATGAATACTATTTTCAATTAAATCTGCCAACACAGACGATAGAACTTCGGCTGAAATCGGTATTAAATCCGAGGAAAAAAGCTCTGCGCCTTTTATTTCAATGTCAACAGATTTTTCACCTCCTACTTTAATCATAAAATTTGTTATGGAGTCGATAAAAATATTTCCGGTTTGAACATTGTTTCGTGTGCCCTTAGCAACTGTCTGACCTATAATTTTTGCGCGGTTTTTCATGAAGGAATCAAGGTAGTTGATAACGTCATTTGTATCTCGCTTGTTATTTGGGGATGAAATAAAATCCTTAACAGTATTTATTGCAGCCGGAATGAGTTTATTATCACTATGAATTTGTGCAGACATAACATGGATGTCATTTTCGTATTTTTTAAGTTTGTCACTTAACTGTGAAATCTCGTTTTGCATTGATTCAATTTGACGAGTAACCAATTTGTCATGATAACTTGAAGAAATAAGGGACTTCCATATGAAAGCAAAAAGTATTGCCAAAATAATGACAAAAATAACAACAATGGCGCCAAATATATTTAACGATGATAATTTAAATAATACATATGAAATCAAAAAAGCTATTGAAAAGCAGAGTAAGGCAATACTTTGTCGTGTTAACGGGTATAAATTAATACCTGAACGAAATCTTTTAATTTTGAAAAACAAGTAACATAGTAGCAAAAATAATGGAGAAACCAAGCATTGTAATGCAAAACTAGGCTCAGCAATTTGTGGTTTGCCTATTCCTTTTCCAATCAAAAACGTAACGATTGTGTATATGAAAAATGTTACGGTGTAAAAAACGTAGCTGATTGCATAAGAAACTAAAGAGTTTATAAGCGTAAAAGTCAGCTGCTGTCTGAAAATGAAAAAACAGAATACAAAAAGTAATAAAGGCAAATAAATAGGGGCGAGTATTTGAAAAATACTTGCCGGAAGAGCTGCAACAACAGATATAACCAACTCAAACAAAAGAGTTGAAATTATAGCATATTTATTTATTTTTGAGATGTGTGTGTTACTGCTTCGTTTGAATAAGAAAACGGCACAAAGGTTTATTGCCAAATATCTAACAAATAACATTTTCATAATATATCACCTTAACTATACAAAAAACTACAAAAATCACATACAAAAACTATACATAAAACTAAATCCGAAACAATTAAAATATTGGGCAAGAGAGGTGAGAATCATGTGGGAATTTTTAAAATACTTATTCGGATGGGGAATGATTGGGTTCTAAAAGTTTTGAACCATTCCGGCGTAGTAAGATACAAATTCCAGTAATGTTGGCACATTTCGATCCGGATGTATATAAGCTTTGTACTGTTTCAACAGAACTTCGGGATCTTGTCTGAGCCACACACGTTCTATTTCGCGACGTAAGGACATCTCGAGGGAGTTGCGTTTTATTCTGTATTTTGATGCCACTACATCCAGAAAATTATCGGGAGAAACGGCATATTGAAGGATTGAATCCGTTATATAGTTTAAAGCTTTACGTTTGGTCGAAAAACCAAGAACGATAAGTTCGCTAACGAGTTTTTCTTTGCTTTTTGCAGAATCACTTTTGCAAAATCTGCAAGAATTAAAGTTTGAAATAATGCTTGGCCCAAGCGAATTGATAAGTTTAAGTAGATTTGTCGGAGAATAATCGGGAGAAGTTTTATATATAAACATATCTGCACCATGCTCCTCTGCGTTATCGTGAATTACTTTGCTGGTATTATTTGTTGTAACCAAAATAAAAGGATTAATCGAAAGATTGAGATTTTCAAATTCATGTAGAAAACTAATACCGCTTTCGCTGTCATTTAATTCCAAGTCAAGGATTATAACGTTGGGAACGAGAGATGAGGATGTGTCATCATTACTGAAATTAACAAAAACAGACAAAGCATCACGGGAATTGTCAACAACTTTAACAATATTGATATCTTTGTAGCTTTCAGCAGCTCTTTGTAGCACGAGACAGCTAGAGATATCATCTTCAACTAAAAGAATATTTAAACTATTTGACACTGTTAATAACCCTCCCTTATAATAAAAATTATAACATAATAATTAAAGAATTTGAATAATAGTTAAAAAAATAACAAAGAAAATTTAAGTAATTTTTTGAATTCAAAACAGCTACGAGATTGAAATGTCACTTCATTATGCCGATATGACGACTCTGGATACTAAGGAGAAAGAAAATGAAAAAGCAATCTGAAAAAGAATATTTATCGTCTTTAAAGGCTGCAAGGAATGTTCTTTTATTTACCTGGGGATTTATAGCAGACGCGATGGTTGCAAATCTGATAAAAGGAAAAGAAAGGCATGAATGCTGAGGCTAGAGACATGAATTATGTTTGGTGCGCGCTTCTTGCGGCAACTGCAGCATTTATGTAAAAAACTCAAGAGAGGAGGTTAAAAACTTCCTCTCTTGCTTTGAATAACAGAGGTGTTATATGTATGATATTGAAATAAAGGGACTAAAAAAGAGCTACAAAAATAAAACGATAATAGATGGAATAGATTTACAGATTGAACGAGGTGAGTGTTTTGGTTTAATAGGATCGTCCGGGGTTGGAAAGTCTACGCTTTTGAAAATAATTATGTCACAAGCCAAGCCGGATGAAGGGGAAGTGAAAGTTTTTGGTTTGAATGTGGAAAAAGAAAACATATGTTGGGAAAATATAGGAATAATGGGGGAAGGAATAGCTTGTTTTGACAGATTAACACCAAGAGAAAATCTTGAATTGCTTTGTAGAATTCATGGAATAGGTTTTGAGAGGGTTACAGAATTGCTGAACATGGTTGGGCTTGACGATGAAAAGAAACAGGTGCGTTCACTTTCGAAAGGTATGAAGCAAAGGCTTTTATTTGCGAAGTCAATAATAAATTCTCCTGAACTCTTATTGTTGGATGAACCTACCAGTGACTTAGATCCGGTAAATAAAAGTTTTATTCAGGAAATAATTAAATCTGAAAATAAAAAAGGAACAACGGTTATTGTTACAACACATGATATGGAGGAAGCTTCTTTATTGTGCGATAAGATTGGGATAATGTATAGAGGAATATTTGTTGAGTATGGAAAGTTTGAGGATATATGTGATAAACATAATTTAAAACCCCAAATTATAGTAAAGGATACAAATAATAAAGAATACCGCATTAATATGGATAATGAAAGCAATAATAGATTGTGTGAGCTTTTGAAAAAAATTGAGATAGCAGATATTTACATAAAAAAACCTAATCTTGATGAGATTTTTAGAAAGGTAAATAATGAACGTTAGAATAAAATTTGTAAGAAAATTAACGAGAATAAAAGCAATTCTTATTAAAGAACGAATCGAATTGTTTAGAAACTATAAATTATTGATTATATTCGCACTATTTCCGATTGTTCTTGCAATTTCGCTGTCGCTTGAGGTAAGCGGCGCTTGGTACATGATTATGATAATGGGAGTAATTCTTCCGCCTATTGTTTGTATGGCCAGTCAAATAAGCGAAGAACGTGAGAAAGGGGTTCTTAGAGGACTAATTTTTGCCGGACTAAAATGGCATGAATATATTTTTGGAATGGTTTTTACTCTATGGATTTTAACATCGCTGGATTTTTGTGCTATGGCGACAATAGCAAAAAGCTTCACCGGTATAGAGTTAGGCGATTATGTTATATTTGTTTTTTTATTAGGTGAAATATGCTCATTATTAATTGGCGCAATTATTGGAATAACTTCAAAAAACCAAGCAGGAGTATCGGTAATGACAATAATTGTAGGAATGGGGCTTGTTTTTTCAGCAATATTGGGAACGTTCAGTACAAATATTCACCACGTAACAAAAATACTATATTCGCAGATATTAGTGGATGCAGTTGCTGCAAATACAGCTACTTATAAACAGCTTTTTATAGTGGTAATCAGTATCATTGTCGCGGCTTTATTATTTTGGCTGGCCTTTAGAAGACGGCGAAGTGAGGATTAGCAAATGAAAGAAAACAGGCATTTGCAATATGGCATATTATTACAGCCGCTATTGTAGGAATTAAGGTCAAAACAATAAGAATTAGAATGTTGTTTATAATGCCAATATTTTCAATTGAATGTGCAGAAAAACAAGTTAAGAAAAGAATGGAATGGATACTGTTTTACTTTGGTGGCGCATTTTTTACTGAGCTATCTGCTGTTATTATTGAAGTCTTTCTTTTGAGTTCCGGAAGTATCTTGATAAAGTTTTTATGTATCATTCTAACTCTCAACGGGTTTTTAAATATCTTGCCCATATGGAAGAATGATGGACGAGCCATCTTAAGCATTATGAAGTATCACAATTAGGTTATTTGGGAGGAGATTAGGATGTTTTTTTCGATACCAAGTTTGATAGTCGCAGCTTATATGACTTTTAGGGGAATTTATTCTTTAAAAGCTTCAATACCAAAGTTTATTCTGGGAATGTCAGCCGACAAATTAGAAAAATATGATATAAAAAAACTCAGATTATTCACGAGTATATTTTGTTTCTTATTTGCCGGTCTAATGTTGTTATTAGCGTTTGGTTTATATAGGAATAACAATGTTATAACAGTTATTGTGATTGTTGTGGCTGTTGCACTTGTACCGTGCTCTTTTCTTATCATCAATAGGTCGAGGTTGCTTAAAAAGAATGAAGCTATATAAGTATAAGTTTAATATTCCATTATTATTATTGGTTGGAATCCTTTATTTTGCCTTGCTTGAGTATTTTGTATTTAATAAACTCGGATATTCATGGACTGAGTTAATAACTATAAATAAAATAGTTTTTATTGTTTTGGTTGCTATTTCATTAGTTGTTCATGAATTGTTACATGCGTTGGCTTGGATAATTAAGGGCAAGGCTAAAATACAGGATATTATATTGGGAATATTGCTTGAGAAGGGCATATTGTATTGTGCTTGCTGTAATAAAACAACGCGGAATGACATGATGTTTGTCTTGAGTTTTCCACTGTTGATTTTGGGTATAGTTCCATTTATATTAGCGATATTATTTAATAGTACAAGTTTACTTGTGTTTTCAACAATATCTTTTGCTGTGGCTCTCGGCGATATCGTTCAGATGTGCTATATAGTTAAATTACCCAGTGGAGTACTGCTTGTTGATAAAGAAGATATGACAAAAATGGTGGGCTTATACGTGATTTCCGAAATGGATTTGTCGGGGAAAAAGGGGTTTGGCATTTCTTTTATAGGCAAAGAACAATGGAATGAGGATGTAAAAGCAAATGTAAAAAAGCATATTTATATATCAAAATTTTCAATAGTTGTAATAATAGCATTGATTGTATTGGCAATTATAAGTTGTGCTTTGAGGTGAATGTGTGGTGATGCGTAAGAAGCTACAATGATTGACACAAACGGTCTTAGTGGAAATAATAACACAACCAAATCAAGCGGACAGCCGAAAATACATGAAATCAGGTTTGCAAAAGAAACTTTACATATGCTATAATGCTTGTAGATGGAATGTTGGGCGGATAATATATTATTAACACTAGTATATGTTTTTACGTAAATATAAGAAACTATAAAAATAATCAATAAAAATGTAATGGAGGGTGTGACAAATGATTCTATATTTGATATTGGCAGCAGTATTTGTGATTTTAGGATTGCTTATGCTAAATGGGAAAGGACTTAAATTAGTAGCGGGGTTGGATAAGAATGCAATTGAAAGATATGACTTTCTAAAGCTAAAAAAGTTTATGGGAATAGCTATGATGGCATTTGTTATTCCTATGCTGTTATTAGCTTTAGGAGTGGCATATAATCTTGAACCTATTCAGGTGATTGGATTTATTATTATAGCTGTGTGGCTGATAGTTATATTGGCAGGCCTTAATACAAAATTATTAATGAAAGATTAAGTGCCAAGTGGAGGTATGGAATTTTTGTAACTTTGAAAGCTGCAAGGCAATAGAATATTGGGAGAATTATGATGAATAAGGAAAAAGTGGGATGTTTAAGAAGACTATGTCTTAATATTTTTATGTAAGGAAACGGGCAGGGAATAAAATATGAGATATAAAAGAAACTTTGCACGTACTATAATGAGTATAGATGGAATGTTGGGCGGATAATGTATGATTAAGAAAAAAATTTTAGTGATTTATACTATATGCGTAATTGCACAACTTTGTATGGGAATTGGTTTTTTGCTTGATAAGCAGATTGCTCCCGGAATATTGTTGATTCTTATGCCGATTATCACTAGTATAGGTTTATATGCAAGTGTAAGAAACTATAAAAATAAGCAAAAATAATAGAGGATGTGTTTAATAGCAGGCACAGTAGCTGTATTTTGGGTTTCGAAAAGTATTATGCAAGGAAAGAAAAAATGACAAGAAAACAATTTATAAGAATTGTTATAGAAATCACTTTAGGAATAACAATAGGAATAACTTTGTCGGTATTGATATGCTCAATTTCGATTTCTAATGGATATGGAAATTTTTACAGGGACAGTCTTGCAGAATGCAATATATCTGTATTTGGAATAAATATTTATGACATCAAAAAAGCTGGAAACGAAGTAATAGGAACACCGAATTCCTTTGCAATGGCAATTTTGGGTATAATTTTTTCGCTTATTGTTGTTGTCGCTATTGAGTTGATGAGTGCCATAAAAAACAGAAACGGGGAAAAGAATAGATGAAAATTACCGGGAAAAAAGTATTTATATTTGTATCAGTGATTACTATGATTGTGGGAGTGCTTTTAATATTGGCAAGGATTATGGGAAAAGTTGATATGCCTTTGTATCAGTGTATAATAATTACTATTTTGGGCATATGTCTTTTGATGGCTTCGCCTAAGTTAAAAGGCATTGAATGATAAAGTGACAAGTGGAGGTATGAAAAATGGTTGCGACAATTGTTATGTTTGGAGTTGCTGTTGTTTGGCTGTTGCTTTCTGTTCGTTCATTTAGGCAAAAGGGTATCTGTTTTAACAACGGGTATTTATTTGCTACTGAACAAGAGCGAAGAACAACTGATTGGAAGCCGTATTATAAACAATCTGCAGTAGTTTTTTTGATGGCAGCAATTATATTTGCGTTAATCGGAGTTTCAATTTTAACCGGATTATATTTTCTTTTGAGTATCGTTATCATCATTGCTGTTGTAACAATTTTATATGGTATTGTATCCACTGTAATCATAGAAAAAAATAGGAAAACAAAATATATGCATTGATTTGAATAAAAGAAATGAAGGTGTGTTTGCGGAAAGACAAAGGAGGGAAAGGCTATGAACAAATTATCGTATTTTATATCAATTGGTTCTATGTTTGGTGTGGCATATGCTATTCCGATATGTTCTTTAATATCATATTTAAATAATCCTTCAAATAATGGTAAAGGACTTTTGATAGGTTGCGTAGCTGGCATACCAATAGGTATGATTGGTGGATTAATAGTTTATTTGCTGATTAATGCAAAAAAGAATAAAAAGAATTGATATTATAATAGTGGAGGTATGAAAAATGGCCGTTATAAAAGAATTTTTTAAATCCCATCCGGTTTTGATGGGGTTAATAATAGCAGTATTGGTACTTTTGTTTTGGAAAGTATGTTACGAACTTGGGGTAAATGTTGGCGTGAATGTTAAATGAGGGCTATTGTGAAGGATGAAAAAATTGAAAATTTGATAAGAAGAATTAATTTCTTGACAACTGTTTTTATGTTGCTACCTTTTTTGCCTGATTTGATACCGGCTCATTATGACTTGGATGGCGTTATTAACAGATGGGGAAGATAGTTAATGTTTTGCATAGACTGGTAAAAAAAGAAGCTTCACGTTGAAGTGGTGAATCTATCTATAGTATAATGAGAGAGGATAATGAAATGACTGTTATTAAAAGTTTTTTTAAGACACACCCGATTTTAAGGGGACTGACTATAACCATTTTGGTTCTCTTGTTTTTGCTGGTTTGTTATAATATTGGAACTGTGGTTGGTAATTATTTAAGGATTGGATGATGGAGTATTAAGAATGATTTTAGCCATAATTATGTTTGCGATTGCGGCGGTCTGGCTGATATTGTCAATCAGGTCATTTAAACAAAAAGGCTTTTTGCTGAATAATGCATATCTTTTCGCCACTAAGGAAGAACGTAAATCGATTGCTTGGAAACCATATTATATACAGTCGGGAGTAGCATTTTTAGGAGTCGCGGTTGTATTTGTTTTAATTGCATTAACAGTTATATATGAGATTGGTATTTTCTCAAAGATAGCAATTGTTGTAGCAGTTGCTATGGTTGTATATGCCATAGTTTCGGCTGTGGTTATTGAGAAAAATATAAAGACAAAATATCAGAAATAAAGGGATGTTATCGTAATTGATAACATCCCTTTGTGGTTTCTTAGTTTCTTAGATTACCGATAGGCACAACATATACACCGTCCGCTCTTTTATAGGAAAAAGGGGCAACGCCGCATAAAACCATCATGAATGAAGGTTCTTTCATTTTGTCGGTATCAATACTGTCTTTTAGTTTAAGAAGATTTGCAGCGCCTTCTTCAATAAGTTTTTCGCCGCCAAGTTTGATTTCAATCAGGCCATAGCTTCCATTTCTTAAATGAACAACGGCATCACATTCCAATCCTTTTTTATCTCTGAAATGGTAGACTTTTCCATCTAGGGATTCGGCATATACCCTTAAATCTCTTACGCATAGATTCTCGAAAAGCAGGCCTGTTGTAGCAAGATCGTTTATAAGATCATTTGGTCCTATGCCTAGACTGGCAACTGCAATTGAAGGGTCTACAAAGTATCTTGTATCAGAGCTTCGAATTGCAGTTTTTGATCTTAAATTAGGATTCCATGCATTTGTATCTTCAATTACAAATACTTTTCTAAAGGCTGATAGGTAAGATCTCAATGTGTTTTCGCTAAATGTATCGCCGCCGCCGCTACGCACATCATTTAAAATAGATGTTAGCGAGGCTTCTGAGGCGACACTTCTGGCATATGCTCGCAGTATTTTCTTGGCACGTTCAGAATCTCTTTCGACGTTGTCAATGCGAGATATATCCGATTCGACTACAGCATCTACATAATCAAATGCCTGAGCAAGGGACACTTTTTTTGACCTGCCTATACTCTTTGGCCAACCTCCGCGGCAAATAAAATATGCAATATCATCTAAAGAGTGGTTACATGATCCGAACGGCTCATCTTCTTTTAAAAACAGTTCTTTTAAAGAAACACTACCATCGGAATCTCCTGATTCGTATAATGTCATTGGACGCATTGTTAATGATGTGATTCTGCCGGTTCCGGTATGCGATATTTCAGACGAATCCGGTGGAACTGCCGAGCCGGTTAGAATAAACTGTCCAAAATCATCTCTTTGGTCCACTTCAAATCTAACAGCATCCCATAGCTTTGGAGCAAGTTGCCATTCATCAATAAGATGTGGGACTTCGCCATGCAGCAATTGCTTAGGATTAACATCTGCCAGCTGCAGGTATTGCTGTTTCTTAGCGGGATCTTCCATGTATATAATCGATTTAGCTACTTTTTCGGCAGTTGTGGTTTTGCCACACCATTTTGCACCTTTTATTAAAACTGCACCTTTTGCATCCAATTTATCGAGTAATATTTGATCACAAATTCGAGACATATATTTATTTTGCATAATTACCTCCGATGGCACTATTTATGCAATAATTATAATACTCGTTGATGAGTTTGGCAAGCTTTTATTGATGAATTTGGCACATTTTCGTTGATGAATTTGGCACGATTCCATTGATGAATTTGGCACGATTTCATTGATGGGTTTGGCACGATTTCATTGATGGATTTGGCACATTTTCGTTGATGAATTTGGCGCGATTTCATTGATGGGTTTGGCACATAGCAAATAGTGATTGACTTATAAAGAAAATTGTGTTAATTTTAGTACATTATTAAACGTTCATTTATCCCCTGATGCCGAAACGTAATACTTGAGGCAAAAGAAGCGATAAGAATATATTAGGTTTTTAATGCCATGTTCTTAACCTTTGGGGACATGGCATGTTTATATTATTTCAACGGGAAAGGGACAAGCCTGACCTGAAGAAGCAAATCAAAGGAGGAAAAGAGATGGCAGTTTACAATCCAAAGTCACTCAAAGCAGAAGAGTTTATCAACCATGAGGAAATCTTGGAAACTCTTGATTATGCAGAAAAAAACAAGCACAACGAAAAATTAATCGACGAAATCTTAGAAAAGGCCCGTCCGGTTAAAACGGACACAGGCTATGTCTGTAAGGGTTTAACTCACCGTGAGGCAAGCGTTCTTCTTGCCTGCGACATTCCGGAAAAAATCCAAAGAATGTATGAAATAGCCGAAGAGATAAAGCTCGCTTTTTACGGCAACAGAATCGTTATTTTCGCACCACTTTATCTTTCGAACTATTGCGTTAACGGTTGTCTTTATTGCCCATATCATATGAAAAATAAAACAATCCCTCGTAAGAAGCTTACACAGGAAGAGGTAAAGGCAGAGGTTATAGCTCTTCAGGATATGGGACACAAACGTCTTGCCATCGAAGCGGGCGAAGATCCGGTTAACAACCCTATCGAATACATCTTGGATTGCATCAACACAATCTACAGTGTTCATCATAAAAATGGCGATATCAGACGAGTTAATGTAAATATAGCTGCGACCACGGTTGAAAATTACAAGAAACTCAAAGATGCCGGAATCGGAACATACATTTTGTTCCAGGAAACATATCATAAGGAAAGTTACGAAAGACTCCATCCGACAGGACCAAAGCATGACTATGCTTACCATACCGAGGCTATGGACCGCGCGATGGAAGGTGGAATCGACGATGTGGGTCTTGGTGTGCTTTTCGGTCTCGAGCTTTACAAATACGAGTTTGCGGCTCTTACAATGCATGCTGAACACTTGGAAGCAGTACATGGCGTAGGTCCGCACACAATCAGCGTTCCACGCGTTAAAAAGGCCGATGACATCGATCCGGACGAATTTGATAACGGTATCGATGATGAAACATTTATTAAGATTGCAGCCTGTATCAGACTTGCGGTTCCTTATACCGGCATGATTATTTCCACAAGAGAGTCGGAAGAGGTGCGCGCCCGCATGTTAAAAGTCGGGGTTTCACAGGTCAGCGGCGCTTCCCGTACAAGCGTGGGCGGATACACACAAGAAGAACGTCCTCACGATACGGAGCAGTTTGATGTTTCCGACCAAAGAAGCTTGGATGAGGTTGTAAGATGGCTTATTGAAAGCGACCATATTCCGTCATTCTGTACGGCTTGCTACCGTGAAGGCCGTACGGGAGACCGTTTTATGTCACTGTGTAAGAGCGGTCAAATCCTTAATTGCTGTCATCCAAACGCACTTATGACTTTAACGGAATACTTGGAAGACTATGCATCCGACGAGACCAAGAAGGTGGGTAATGCCATGATAGAAAAAGAACTTTTGCGCATTCCAAAAGAAAAAGTTAGGGAGATTGCAAAGCAAAACATTGAGGATATAAGAAATTCCAACAGAAGAGATTTCAGGTTCTAGGTTTACATAAAAACAGAGTTGTGGATTTTAATTTCAGCTTTAATTTCCGCAAACTCTGTTTTTTTTATGTCATTTTTTGTAAAATTTGCCTGAAAAACTAATGATTTATACAGCATTTGCCGATATAGTTTTTGTTGCTTTCGAATAAAAATACTTCACGAATTGTTTAAATTTTATTCAAAGATTATTATTCCATAATTAACATAATTTTGATATATTAGATAACTGAGGAAAAAATTGTAAGGGGAATCGAAAATGGAATTTCAAAAGAAATCTTTAGTGAAAAGATTTCTGAGTTTGGCGCTTACCATTGCTTTGTTTTTTTCAATGGAAGGTCCGATCTTGGGAAGTCTTTTTAATAATGTCTATGCGGCGGAGCCGGAAATTGAGGATGGAACGATTGTTTTATCCGATGATACCGTGAGCAACTTATCTCTCGGAATAAGTGCAGGAAGTATATCCGAAGAACAGTCGGTGTCATATGGTGAGAGTTTTGCCTTGGATATTTGGGGCTCGGTGCCTTCAGACAATCTCAAGTTCTATTACATCGAGAAAGCGAATTACGATAATGCCGCTGATCCTTACGAAGCATTTGCTGCATTTATAAGCTCCGGAAAAGGATTGCTGGCAAGAAACAATACAACTCACGAAATATCGACGATTCTCAAACCGGGCGTATATTATCTTGGATACGACTGGGAAAGTGCATCCGGATATAATGAATCTCTTAATAACAATCACGGCTTAATCGTTAATAAGTCTGTTTTAGCTACCCCTTTAAATCTTAGATGGAATACAAATGATTCTAAATACATAGCAAGCTGGGATGCGGTAAGCAAAGCATCAACCGGCACTAATCTTGTGGCAGGAACTTCTGTTAACTATGTTGTTTCCCTTACGAAAGACGGCATTGATGTTGCCGGATATTCTGATATTTTGGTTTCCGATACAAGCTACGACTTTACGGATGTAATTTTGGCTGCCATAAATGACAAAACATACGGCAATTACGGTTTCAGCGTAAAGGCAGTTCCTACAGAACTTACCAATTCTCTTTCACACATTTCATCTTCATGTTACAGCGAGTCTCAAAGCGCTGTATTAAGTGAAGGTATGGTTGGCGTGCGCGATGAAAACGATCCTGTTATCAACTCATATGAAATTCAATACGACGAAAGCGGTGCGGGAGCTCTTGTTGCCACTGCAACGGACAGTGAGACACGCGTAGCCAAATATGCATTTTCAACAAAAACAAAAGAACAGTTAACGGACTCGGATTGGGTTGATGCTACGGCAGAACAATCGACCTTTAGCTTTAATCCGTCGTCAAACGGAAAGTTCTATTTCTATGCAGCCGACAGTTTCGGTAATATAGCAACATCCACAGAAGCCTATTATTCAACAAAAATTACATATCATAATGTATACAGAGCGGGCTCTTCCACAAGCATGGATGTGTATTTGTTGGGAAATGCGGGCTATGAAACTTCCCCCGCAAACGAAGCACGTACCGACTACAATCTTACGGGATGGTATTTAAATGAATCTTTTAGCGGAGGCATGGTTACAAAAATTCTTTTGACATCTACCGCAAATACAAACAATTTGGCAGCTGATGGCAAATGGAGTGTTACAGAGGGCGGTGCCTACGATATTTATGCGAAATGGACAGAACAGACATTAAACTTTAATTCTGTGTCCGAAGATATAGATAGATACTATGACGGTACAACATCAACCATCGGTGCAACGGTGGATGCAATGGATGCCAAAGTTAGTTTTGAATGGTATAAAGTAAACGAAGACGGAAGTGACACGCTTGTGGCCGAAGGCGAGAAACAGTCTAACACTTACACTACTTTAGGCCTTAAAGACGTAGCGGATTCGGGTAGTTATTACGTAATAGCAACCATTACAAAGGCCGGACAGTCAGTTACCGCAACAAGTCCGGTTATTGATGTAAATATTGAAAAGAAAACTCTTACATTTGAGTTACAGGATAAAACAATTACATATTCCGATGCGGCACCGGCTCAGTCGGATTATGTGTATAACGATATTTCAAGCAGTTCACAAAGCACCGGACTTGTGGATGGTGAAACACTTGATAATATCGGCTTGGTGCAGGGTACAATAAACTGCGCATATGACCCTCTTGATACAAACAATTCGGCAGCAAATCCTGATGGATACGATATAAGCGCAACGGGATTTGATGCGCCGAACTACAAAATAAACATAAATTCCGCGAAACTTATTGTAGAGAAGAAAAATGCAGCCGATCTTGTTAATCCGTTGGAAGTATTTTTCTATGATGGTGTAGGCACATATAGCAAGACATATACAACAGCTTATACCGGAGAGGCAATAGAGCCTGTGATTTCGGTAAGAGACAATACATATTTCGGCGCAAGTGAGCAAACACCGCATTTGGTTTCCGATGAAGAATACAGCGTAAGTTACAAGGATAATGCAAATGTATTGTCGGGAAATGTCGAAATGACAATTGATTTTTCGGCAAGTGACAATTACTACGGCAGCATAAATACAAGTTTTACAATAGCTAAAGCCGATTATGATACGCAAATTTCCGTATCCTATACGGGCAGAGCAAATCCAACCCTTTGGGTTTACGGAGAAAACGCCTCAAATATAGGTGTTACATCCATTAAGGAAAATGCTTCGGTTGTATATTACTATACAAACAAAATAAGCGGACAAGTTACAAACACCATGCCTGTGGATGCCGGAGAATACAGCGTTTACGCAACATTGTCGGAAACAGATAACTATAAAGCACAAACAACCCCGTCCGAGGATTTTACGATAGCAAAATACGAAATAATTTTTACAGCGGA
This sequence comes from Lachnospiraceae bacterium, assembly GCA_015057825.1. Lineage (GTDB taxonomy): Bacteria > Bacillota > Clostridia > Lachnospirales > Lachnospiraceae > RUG12871. The sequence continues at coordinate 132,975 of SVDN01000001.1, read as the reverse complement.
CAGCGGCGAGTTTACATACAACGGAAATGCTCATACAGTACCTACTTATACGCAAACAGGCAGCTTTAAGTATGGTGATAGCATAAAATACATAAGTGTTATCGGTTCACAGACAGAAATCGGTGTCGGTGAAAATATCGTTAATGTGGAATTATCCGATACGACAAATGCCGAAAACTATATAATTACCTGCATTCCGGGCACCATTACTGTCGGCAAACAGCAAGTTGTAAATCCATCTACATTTGATTGGGGAAACACCCCGGGTCAGGTTAACTGGATTGCTGTTAGCAGAAGCGGACTTGAAGTGGAATACAGATTGCAGCTTTACAGAGTTACAAACAATGGTGAGGATGTGTTTACTCCTGTCGGTGATGCTGTAACAACATCCGATACGAGTTACAATTTCAAGTCATTGATAGCTGCGGATGCCGCAAACTATTATGCATCGGATGAATACCTTGCATCGGGAAAAAACTGCGGATACACGGTAAGCATTACAACATGTCCGAGCGGCGGCAGCGCATTTAACAACTATTCGGAAAGTAATGAATCCGAAAAACTTGCAACAAAATATACAACACTTGTTAATGTTATAAAAGGTGCCGGCGTTGAATCATCAACCATAAACGGCGAAGAAAGCGCAGTTCTTCTTCAGGGCGAAAGCGCAATCATAACAACGACAACCCAAACCGGTTACGGACTTGGATTTGCAAGTTATGACTATAGCGGATTTGAAGATTATATCGACGTTGGCATTTACAACAATAACATGTCCACATATAAGGTAACATTCCCTGCCGGCCTGGATAGAGAAACAGCAGCGCAGGCGGGACATGTGAATATTACAGTCAGTGCGGTGGATGAATATCCGGTAATAGCTAATATTGCTATTTCCAATACGGAAGACTTAAGTAAGGTCCATTTTTCTTTTGATGCAAGCGATGCCGGCGGCTTGGTTGGCTATGCCATTACAAAGAGCCTTGTTGCTCCGTCTGAATCTTCAGATGAATGGTTTAACTGGGATCAGTCAATGCCTGTGCTGTTGGAAAATATCAGCCTTGACAAAGATGTGACTGCGGGTCAGTATTACATTCATCTTAAAGATAATGCGGGAAATATCAGCACAAGAAGTGCCGGAAGCATATATGAGATTTCATTCTCAAATGGTATAGGTGACGGAGAAGATGACAGTATTTTTAGCGGCAGCATGTCGCCGGTTTACAGGGTTGAAGGCTCGGAAGTTACGCTTCCGGAAAACGCTTTCACAAAAGACGGATACGGCTTCAAATACTGGGAAGGCAGTTATTCGGTTTATGACGAAGGCACATCTTCATATGTGGCAACCAGGGCCATAATAGAAAATAAAGGTAAGTTTTCAATCGATTCCAACATAAACCTTTCGGCAAGTTGGACAAGAGAAAGCTATACATATACGGTGGAATACTACGAAATGGATACAAATGGTGTATATCCGCAAACACCTAACGAAAGCGAAAGCTTTAAGGCGGGATACGGTGAAGTTATCGATTATTCCACATCCGATATTCAAAAGCTTAACACCGGTATGGAACTTGACCCGAACAATAACGGAGAAGAAAAGCAGATAACCATAACCGGAAACGACGGGGTGTTAAAGCTTTACTACGCACGTAAACAATTCAGTCTTACATATTCGGTTACAAATATTGACGGAAGTGTAACAAAGACCGTGGAAAACTACTACTACGATCAGGAGCTTGGATCAGAGGCACAAAAACCTTATCTTGCGGGCTACGATTTTGTAGGTTGGAGTTATTCGATCGGCAGCAGACCGGAAAAAATGCCGAACGCAAACATAGAGGCAACCGGCTCTTATGATGCAAAAGAAACACAATATTATGTTGTTTATCATATGCAAAACTTGCCGGAAAGCAAGGGAGCAGCTGCAAGTACAACATACGAATTGTTAAATTCAACTCCGGAAGTGTTGACGGATTATCATGGCGCAAGCGTTAACTATGCGGTTTCGGAAAATGCTGCTCAAACTGCGGGCTTTGAAAATGCGAATATTGCCACTGCCATAAGCGGATTTACGGCCAAAAAGATAGTAGTTACGCAAAATCAGCCATCTGCGGCTACAATTCCCGATGGAGCATCCGATAGTGCGACGGCGATTGTTGATGACGAAAACAAGGTTTACATAAATATATATTACGACAGAAACTATTATAATGTTACATTGAATGTATGGAAAGACAGCCGTGAAGTCAGCACGGGTGGCTCGATTATTTACAGTTCAAGTTCGGATGTTACCTGGTCTTATCCTTACGGAACTCCATTTAGTGCGGCAGAACTTGATGCATACGAAACATACAATATTGACCATTGGACCGACGGATTCAGTGATGCCGAAAAAGACGGATACATACTTGCGGATTATTGTGACTGGAGTTCGGGACTTCGCCCAACTACCATGCCTGCCGGTGATGTAACCATTGCAAGGGAATATGTGCCATATACAACGGGTGAATACAGAATCGAAATCTACATGGAAAAAACCGACAAAGATCCGATAACCGGTGCGATTAGTGCAAACCATCGTTACAGCGACAATCCGGATCAGGTTCTTACCATGCTTGGCACCATAAGCGATCAGATAAATATCGGAAGCTTGGAGCAGCAAAGAGCAGCGGAACTTACCCCTGATTTGTCCGATGATATCGATATTGCATACGATCAACTTTTCTTGTCGGTGCCGAAACTCAGTTATTATAAGCTTGACGAATCCGGTGAAGTCGAAAATGTAATGAGCGGCGTAATACCGGGCACAAACGAGGGTACTCTAACACTTAAACTTTATTTTGAAAGAAAGTCATACAACGCGGAAATCAGATACTATTTATCCGATGAAACGACCGGATCTTCGAAGGCACTTAAAGATACGAATGGCAAGAGTGTAAATATCAAAGTTAATCAGAAGTGGGGAACAACGGTTGACATAAAACCACTTCAATATTTTAATAATCCGACAGTGGTTGGAGAATCTTTCAGAGATGATGGATATGCTGTTTCTTATAACGGCTACTACTATAATCATATTGTGGATGAGTGCAGTCCGTCGGACGGAAGCTACGGAAGCCATTATCCGACAAAGACATTTTCAACGGTAGAGGATATCAATTACGACGATAATGCTTACATGCTTAGAGTGGGAACAAGCGGAAACAGTTATATAAACGTCATTTATTCGCAAATAGACAAAACCGCTCATTATGAAGTAATCATGACATATCAGCAATTTGATAGCTCGGGAGCCGATCACAGAAACAATATGACTTATAATCTCGACGGAATCGATTACCAAATAAGAGTGGCCAACGAATGTGACATATTCCAGTCGCAATACCTGCCGGGCTCTGCTTGGTCCGAAGAAGATAAGGCAATATATCCTGCAGGATATACAATGTCCGGAACATATACATATTTGATTAATCCGGGAGACCCTGAAGGAACAAGATATGTAAGAAAGACTACTCAAAAGAGCGGAGACTGTGCAAGTCTTGTAACTGAAGGCGAGGACCTTTATACACCTATCGCCATAACTACATATACGGATTCCGACAAAAGTTCGGCAATAGGAACCGCAACCTATTACAAATATGATGATGGGGATAAGCATATTTTGTATGTTGTTAACCCGAGCAATGTTTTCTATGCGGGAAATCGTGCATCATACAACTACAGCACCATCGTAAACGGATACAACTATAGATTGGGATATTCCGGCAGCGAAGGAAATGTGGTCGATTACTACAAAGAAGAAGCAGCGGACAACTACACACAAGGTTATATCCACAATCCGGGCATGTACAACATTGTTTACAAAAAGATTGATGAGAATGCACCGGAAGGCTATACATTGTCTAATTACGTCTACAACTACAGCTGGCAAGGCAATACCGAATTTAGCGTAACTTATAGCTTTGGTGGTCAGACAAAGACAAATACGGGCTATAAGAAAAACGACGAATACTTTATTACAAACGCAGAGCTTGAAAGCATGGCGCCAAAGGGATTCCATGTAACTTGGTATAAAGAAGGCGTGGCGTACGACTCGGGAACAAAGTCGAAAATTACCGGAAACGCTACATATACGGGTCAGCTTGAAAGAGACGAAGTTGAAAACCATGCATATATCATTTATCAGCTTCCCGTATCGGTTGATTTGCATTCGGGCCAAACGACGGATTATCTCCTTGACAGCAATTTAAACAACATAGATGATGGCGAAGGAAATGCCGTAGACTGGAGTGCGGATGATGTACTTATTGATATAAGCTTGGATGACCAAGGTGCAAAACAGTACATGGAAGATCCGTATTCGTATTTGAGCGAGGAGCAAAAGCAAAGCGGATTCGCCTGCGTTATGGGATATAATCCGCAAACATATACATTTGTTAACGACAAAGGCGTAGAGCAGCAAAAGACAAAATATGCCCTTGCGAAGTATTACTATATTGACGGCGTTTTGGCCCTTATAGACCAAGTTGAATACTGTCCTGCCGCAAATACGGCCCAGTTTAACTATGAAGACTACGCAATTACAGGTCTTAACTATGATGATACAAATACAAACAATAAATTAAAGGCATATGCTGAATCACCGAGCAAACCGGTTAATTTGTACGCATACTTTGTTCGCGAAGCATATACACTGGTAGTGGACCCGGCAAATTCAAACATCAGTAACCAGACAACATATCCGGAGCTTTACGGCAGAAAGGTTGAGTTGGAAACACCTTCAAGACAGGCATACGATTTTGCGGGTTGGAGCTATTACACTTGGGATGCTTCTTTAAATGATGGCGAAGGCGGCTATGTTCCGATTTCGGATGAAGTATACGCAAGCATGGGAGAAACACAGACTCTCGATAGTGAAAACAATGTTATTAAAACAACATTCAGAATGCCTAAACTTGAAAACACCGATCAGCTTTATGCAAGAGCAAATTGGAGTGCGGGTGAGTTTAATTATGCGCTTCGCAGCTTCTTTGCAAAAGAAGACGGAAGCTACGAGTCGGAAATATTTAATGATATTAATCTGGCGGATAGATTGGGCAGAACAAAAATAGTTAATGTCAACTATGCGACAGACAGTTTTGACGGCGTGGCTTATTATAAAGACGATGAAAAAGAAGAGCTTCTTGCGGTTGTTTTTGAAGATGCCAATACGAATGTTAAATATGTATTTAGCGATATTGACTCTACTTCAATAGGACAGACAAGCGTTTCGGTAACAAATACCAACCTAGTGGGGGCAACGCTTCCGGTTGATCTTATAAGTGAAGAACTTTTGGATGAGCAGGATTATGTGGACACAATCGGAGCCGACAACTTTGAAATATTCGAATTTTCAAAGGCTACATACCAGTACAGAACAGCCCTTGCAACCATGACCGCAGACGGTGACTACGACACCAATACGGGTGAAGCGACAAGTTGCTATGCTTACTACAACATGAACTTTGCTCTCTATTTTGCAAGGCTTAGTAACTTAAATGTCAGAGCCGTGACAAGAGCGGATGACGGCGGTGTTTCGGGTGCTTTGATAACAGGTGTCGGTAATCATTTCGTAGGAGAAAGTGTAGCCTTAAGAGCGGTGCCGGATGCAGGCTATACATTAATCGGATGGTATAAGGCAGAAGATGTACTTAAAGGTTATGCCGAGGATGTGGCAGCAGGTGTATTCAATGCCCTTGGCAGCTACGAAATCAAGGACGGACTTGATTTAACAACCTTGACGGCCCTTTCGTATGATGATTACACCTTTGATATAGCGCAGTCCGGGGACTATGTTGCAATGGTTTATCCTAATCCGTTTACAATCAGCGGTTCTTTGAGCGCGAGAATTACGGGTAAATCAAGCTACAAATACAGATATCGGACATCGGATAACTTAAGTGTGGATGTTGATATGTCGGATTTGGATCCCGCAACTGCAATCACAGGCTATCGTTGGTATGAAATAGCTGCCGACGACGTGGAAGTAGATGAAAATACGGGCAATATAACCGTTACCGGCGAAAGAGTACCGATTAGCGGAGCAAATTCCGCAACATACAAATTCCCTACGGGAAAAGACACCGGAAAATACTACTATCAATGCGATATATTGGTGTCAAGATCCGATAACGGACGTTCCGGAAAGATAACCACGGATGTTTACGGCGTAACCGTATCACCTTATTCTGACGGAAACTATGTAAGTTCAACTTCGTATTCTGCTTTGTATGATGGAAAATACCATTCAATCAAGGTGAATTTTGAAGACTTTGTGGATGAGTCGAAGTTTGATGTTTATTATTCGCAAGATGTTGAACTTGATGAGTCGAACTATGACACAGAAGGCACAACAGACATAGAAGAAGTATCATTTAAAGATGTTGAACTTTTGGGTACGACTCCGAAAGTCCATACGATTTACTACTATGTAAAGAGTAACGATCCTAACTATTTGGATGTTACGGGCAGTGCCGATGTGGAAATTAAGCCGGTTGAGTTGAGCGTTAGCGCAACAAGCAATTTCTACAGCAAGATTTATGACGGCGAAACAAGCGTAAGCGGCGACATTTGGACTGCGGGCAGCGATAAGTATCGCCTCAGTCGCGGAGAAAACAATAAGAAATATTACAATGTAAGCGGATATATAAACGATAGCGAAGCAGCTGAATATATTCTTGATTTTGATGCAGACTATGACAGAGCCCACGTGGAAACCGCTACATCATTAACACTTAAAAACTTTGAAGTATATGATAAGGATAGTCAAAATGTGACCTACAACTATTATGTAAGGGGAAGCGTAGTGCTGTCGGCAAGTATCGCACAGTACACCCTCTATGTTGCATGGGACAACGAAACACCTTACACATATAACGGAAGCATTCAGGGACCGGAAGCATACCTTACAGACAGCGAAGGAAATCCTATTGATGAAAACGATCTTACATCACCTGTACACACAAGCGACCTTAAGGTTACGGGATTGCAGGAAAACACGGGATCTTTCACAGCCTATGTGGGACTTAAAAACGGTGCAGACTACTATGTTTCGGACTTTAAATTCGGAGGAGACAGCGCATCATGTGCTTACTCCATTGTTAAGTGTCCGATAGAAATCACACCTGTATACAAGGAAGTTACTTATGATGGAAATGCTCATAAAATAACAGACTTTATAATTGAAGTAAACGGTGTGGAAACAAGCACTTTGCCTTCAAATCAAAACATTGTTATTGAAAGTGATATTGAAAAGACTGATGTCGGTGAGTACGAAAGTGCGATTAAGAGTGTTGTGATTACCGCAGCGGACCAAAAAGCAACAACAAGCTATTACGATATTACAACAAATACAAACACCTTAAAAATTGATAAACGCGTAATAACCGCAAACAATATTAAGGCTGAAAACAAGATATATGATGCAAAAACAAATGCAAAAATGGATGTTTCGGATGTTGTATTTGAAAATATTGTGCCAAATGATGCAAGCGGTCTTGCTCTTGATTTATCAAAAGTAAGCGGCATATTTGAAGATGATATGGCGGGAAATGACAAGGAGGTTTACATAACTGTAACTTCCGATGCTCTTATCGGTTCAAAGGCTCACAACTATTACCTTGATGTAGATGATTTGGCCTTCCAGACGGAAACCACGGCCGACATTTACAAAAAAGAAGTTGTTGTATCTCTTGCAGATTTAAGTGCGGTGTATGGCGAATATCCTGAATTTGAACTGTCTTATAGCGGATTTGTTGCGGGAGACGACATTGCGAGTGTTGCAAGCGGTTTGGAAGATATTAACTACAAATACTATAAAGGCGGAAACGCTGTAATACCGCAAGAATACAGCTATTCTTACCAAGGCAACACAATATCGGGTATGAAGCTTGACGTAGCTTCTTACAGTGTTGAAATTGATTATACGGATAAGCTTATATCAAGCGGAACAAGACCGGTCATAGAAGAAATTCAGGCAGACAACTATGTGTTTGTATGGAGTAAAGACAATGCAAGTCTTGAAATAACAAAACGACCTTTATACATACAGGCAAGAGATATGTCCCTTTCAAAAACCTATGACAATACGGCAATTGCGACAGACCTTGTGTCATTGAACTCAGATATATCGGCAATAGCTGCAAGCGCAGGCACATCCGGAGGACTTCTTCAGGGAGATTCCATTAGATTCAAAGACGGCGCCGGCGACTATTCGGCACTTTATAACAGCGCAAACGTTGATGAAGCATATTCGGTTACGGTATCCAATATTGCACTGGACACAGCTTATTGCAACAACTACATGCTTGAAAACTCAACATTGGTCATTGACGGAGAGATATTACCAAAAGAGCTTAGCGCAGTAGTACAGGATAAATCCACAATCTACGGTAATCAAGCACCGGCCTATACGGTAGTGCTTTCGGGATATGTGCCTGAAGAAGTGGGAGCCGAAAGCCTTGACGGTATTACTTATAGCAAAGAGTTAACAAACGGCAGCGGCGTTAGTTTGATATCCGACTATGACACGGAAAGTGTGGCAAGGAGAGATGCGGGAGAATATGATATTATTCTTGACCATTACAACGAAAGTTCAAACTATGTGGTTACATCTTCAACAGAGGGCAAGTTGGAAGTTGCAAAGAGACAGGTGTATGTAAAAGCCGACAACAAATCCATAGTATACGGCAGGGACGAAGTGCCGGGAAATGCATGGGTGTACGGTGAAGAAAAGGATAATACAAACTGGAGCTACTCATTCATGGATAGTACAGCCACAACAGGCTTTGTATATGATGATGTGGCTAACAAATATTCGGACGACGGCATTATAAGCTATACGGATCCTATCGGATATAGTTGCTATGAAACGGGAACTACGCCTGTAAGCGCCACAACAGGTTATAAAGAGGCGGGCTATTTAATAAGCCTTAGCGGAGTTGAAGGCATGTCAGCCGATAACTACACATTTTCGCCTGTTTCCGGAAAATACATGGTTAACAAGCAATACATTTCCGTAAGCGGTGTTTCGGCGGTTGATAAGGTATATGATGCAACTACCCATGCACATCTTAAATTTGTGGATGAGTCGGAGAATTCGTTGCTTCACGCAACATGCTATGTGAGCGGAGCGACGGAATCGAGCTATAATCTTGTAGACCTTATAAGTGCCGGAAGCGACACATCGGGAATGACGGATTATGATATTATCGCATCAAATATTATTATTAAAGGCGAATATATCAGTGCCGAGGCAGGTTCCAATATTCCTATTAACTTGACTATGAGTACGGTTCCGGGAAGTTTTCTTGCAAGAAACTATGTATTATATACGGATGCCGCTACACAGGCGGCAGATATGGCAGCATACGGAATTGTGGGTGCGGACGAGTGCCAAAAACAGGTTGCTGCAAATATAACCAAGATTGAAAAGAGACCTATAGAATTTCAGGCTCTTGATTTGACAATTAAATACGGAACAAGCATTCCGTCATCTTATACACACAAGTCAGTTAAGGTTGTTCTTCAAGATGAGGACAACGGTTTCGCACCGGGTGATGAACAAGTCGGAGTTGCAGCGGATACGATAAACGTATTCTCGGTTTCGGGTACAAGCCCATATTACACCACAACTTACGAATATAACGCAAACGGCGGGCTGGACGGAACATACTCGCCGGTAGGAACTTACAGCATTACTCCTGCGGACTTTGCAAACAGAAACTATATTGTTTCGAAAAATTCAAACGGTGTTCTGACGGTAGTTCAAAACAGACTTGCAACGCCGACAGTTAGCTGGAGCAGCGAAAATGCAGGATATGCAACATGGGAAGAAGTGCCGCATATCGGTAATGTGGCGGTGGATCACTATGAATATACATTGTACAAGTACAATGAAAGCACATCCGACTACGATGCATTAAGCGGTTATGAAAACATAAATAACGGTCTTGAAAGACAAGTTAACTTGCTTGAAGCAATAAGAAGCTTCGGAGCGGGAAGTTATGCGGTTGGTGTAAAAGCAATTGCTTCTACCGTTAACAACCAAGGAAAGGTAAATGTTGCGGATTCGTACGAATCGACTGCGCAAAGTGTAATAAAGGCAGTAAACGTAAATGTGGCATTTAACACTGATAATGTAACAAATGCGGCAACAGCCGGTGGCAAAGAAATTTACATTACGGATGATGCCAACAAGATTACATCATATGTTGTAATCGAAGGTGAGGACGATATTCCGATTTATGCAAATTGGCAAAATGCCGACGGAAAGTCTACAGGCTACAAGATTGCTTCTTGCACTGCGGACAATGATGCCGTTACTGTCAGCAACGCTTCGGGTGCCAATGCCGATGGAAGCATAGGAAAATACGTGGGAAGCGTAAGTCTTGCATCGGGAGAACTTTCGGATTCGAGTGATGTTAACATTAGGCTTAAATTGGCTGCCAGAGCGGCAAGCCTTGACGGAAGCATTGTGGCAACGGGAGCTGACCAAGCTTACGGTTATGCAAAATCCGTTGCACCTAGGTTTGACTTAAGCGTTGCACCTAAAAACGACAATGTGGACGAAAGTGAATACACATATTCCTACAGTTGGTCATATGTAAGAGGTGCCAACAAAACAAGCGTGAACAATAACACGGATGATGAAAACACATCACAGTGGATAGCATGGGATGAGGCAAACAACAAGGGCTTTGTCGTATACAAACGAAGCGGCGTGGTTAGCCCATATACAATTAAATGCACTGTTACGGCAACGCGTAAGGATAACGGTCAGTCAGTAACAAAAGATTTTTCAAGCGCAATGACCATATCACTTGCGGATATAAGTGATACGGTGGTTACAATTTCCGATTGGGCATATGGCGATGCAAGAGTAAATCCGTTAATCAATCCTTTGATATCGGAGCTTGAAGGCCATATTGATTACCAATATTATGTAAACGGAACTTGGACCGATGAAGTGCCGACAGATGTTGGTAATTACAAGGTTAGAGCCGTAATAGAAGAAACGGCAAACTACGAAGCCTTCACAACACCTGCTTTGAACTATAAAATCACAAAGGTAACGCTTGATACACCTACGGGACTCACCATGAAATCAAGCTCAAAGGCAGCTTATGGTGTAGCACAGTGGGATCTTGTGGATGGATTTGAAGAGAATGCCGGTACAAACTCGGCTTCAAGCGTTGTTCCGACATATGAAGTTAAACTTTATAAACTTGATGATAATAACAACAAGACACTTATAAAGACCTACGAAGCTTCAAATGTAGTAGTGGACAATAATGGCGGATATGCAAGCTTAGATATGTCCTCCGAGTTTAACGAGGAAGGAAGATATGCATATACCGTTAAGGCTCTCTCGGATTCAAGCAACTGTAACGATAGTGCCGTAAGCGATTTCTACACAATGGAAGTTTCGGATTCGGTACATGTAAAAGAAGCGGGAAGCGACATTGACCTTGTGGAAAACGGCCAAGTAATCCATACATACAATGCAAATGATTTGATACTTGGAGTTTCAAACAATACACCGGGCGTGGAATATCGTTGGTTAAGAGACGGCGAGGTAATTGCGGGCGCAAACGAAAATGTCTACAAGGTAAGATATGTGGAAGATTCGGGTGTATATTCATGCCAGCTTATAACTCACGAAGATAGCGTAGAAACAGTATATGAAACAACTTATGTACATGTTGTTATCGTGCCGAGAGAAATTGTACTGGCATCGGTGGATGCGACTAAGACATATGATGGCAATCCTCTTAGCAAAGACGGTTGGTGGATTAAGCAAAGCGGAAACGAAGATGCATCAGACCATATGTCTGTAAGTTACAATGCAGATGACGGCTTAAAAACCGATACTGAAATCGCTACGGGAAATGTGCTTTCAAATGTATTGGTAAAGGGAAGCATTACAGAAGCAACGGCAACTCCTGCGGCCAACACGATTGATATTTCCAATGTCATAATAAAAGAAGGCGATAAAGTTGTATATAATGCTTCTATGTTGGCGGGAGGCAGTGCAAACTACTATATTACAACCCTTCCGGGTGCGCTGAAGGTAAACAAAGCAGAACAAAACATTGATATATCTTTGCTTGTAACAAGCTTTGTATACGACGGAAGAGCACATAGATTAAGCGGTGCATTTGCATACGGACTCGGCGGAGTAAACGATCTTGATGGTGTCGGAGATATTTCCTACAGCGTGAATTCGGATACATCGGATGAAGCTGTAAGCCTTACAAATGCAGATAGTAAAGATGTTCAAATCACTGCATCGGCAACAAGCAATTATGCGGCCAAGTCCACAAGCGTAACACTTGAAGTTTTAGCTAAGAATCTTGGCAATGCAGACGTTTATGCCGACGGAATAAGCGTATTGGATATAGCAAGCCAAGGTTATAGCGGAAACGAAATAAAACCTGAGCCTATAGTAAAATACGAAACAGAGTCGGGAGATGTTTTAACACTCACAAAGGGAGTTGATTACGATATCAGCTATGCCGACAATGTTGATACCGGCATCGCAAAAGTTATAATAAGCGGTAAAGGAAACTACACGGGCAGCATAACAAAAAGCTTTGAAATAAGCAGTGCAAAACAATTTATCAATACGGATAATGTTGTAACAAGCTTTGTATATGACGGAAGAGCGCATAAATTAAGCGGTGCATTTGCTTATGGTGTAGGCGGAGTAAGCGATCTTGCCGGAGTTGGAGATATAGTTTACGACTTTGGAGGATTAACAAGCGATGATGCTTTATCAATAACTGATGTAGGTCATAAGCTTATTGGGATAACAGCCCTTGAAACAGAAAACTATGATGAAGAAACAACTTCTCTTACATTTAATGTTATTGCAAAAGATTTGGGAGATGCTGACAATTATGCACAAGGTATAAGTGTTGATAACATTGCGGCAAAAACTTACACGGGAAGCGAAATAAAGCCTGAACCCGTAGTAAAATACGAAACAGAGTCGGGAGATGTTTTGACACTTGTAAAGGGAATAGATTATGAGCTTAGCTATGCCGACAATATCCATGCGGGCAGCGCAGTTATAACAATAAGCGGCAAAGGCAACTACACAGGCAGCATAACAAAGAACTTTACAATAGTGAAGAAGGCGCTTTTGATAAGCAGCGAGTCCGACGAAAAAGTTTTTGATTATAGCGAACTCTCCAACAGTTCATACAGTCAATCGGGACTTGCGGATACGGACACGATAGTAAGCATTGACATGCCAAGTTCGATGACGGACGTCTTCTATGTAAACGGACTTGTAACTTCCGTTGATAATGAGGCGGTTGTTGTAAGCATTACAAATGCAGACCCGAATGTGGGAGATGTTACAAACGACTATGCAATCTCATATGCAAACGGCAAGCTTAAGGTTAGCCCAAGAGGAACAGAAGACGCTCAGGGACCGTTTGTTGTAACAATGGAAACCGACGGAGCGGTATCTGCTACAAACAGCTTTAATCATGTTCTCAACAACGGGGTAATTACTCCGGAAATAAAGGTATATGATAACAGAAGCGATTTGGGTCTTGAAAATCTACTGCTTGAAAAGGGAGTTGATTACACCATATCCGGTACAACAAGTGCAAGAAACGTAGGCGACTATTCCTACACGGTTACAATGAAAGGCAACTATCAGGGAAGCTTTGTTGTAAACTGGAGTATTGTCGATGTTGAAGCACCGGTTGGATCGATAACAGTCGGATCGGACGTTTGGGATGAATTTTTAAGCAGCATAAGCTTTGGACTCTACAAGAACAAAGCAACGGATGTTAAAATAAGCGCAAACGATGAAAACGGCGGCAGCGGCATAAAAGAAATAGATTATTTCACACTCTTTAATGCTCAGGGTAACGAACTTAGCAGAACGGAACTTGAGAGTCTGCCTTCACAAAATTGGACTGCCATAGAAAATAATTCCACTTTCAAAATCAGTCCTAACGATAAGTTGGTAGTTTACGCAAGAATTGAAGACAATGCCGGACATGTAACTTACATATCATCGGACGGAATAGTGTTGGATGATGTTAAGCCAAGCCTAAACGGAGTATCATCGGGAATGGTTTATTGTGAAGAACAGACAATTAACTTTGCCGATGAGACAAAATTAAAGAGCGTTAAGGTAAATGACAGCGAAATAGATATCAGTTCCGGTCATTACGTGCTTGCGGCAGATGGAACAAGCTATACAATAGTGGCTTGCGATGAAGCCGGAAACGAAACGAAAATCACAAATGTTACGATATATGACGGACATGATTTCGATACCGAAAACATTTTGTGGATGGGATCACAGGCGGAAATGACAGCTACATTTATTTGCAAACATAATGCGGATCATGTTGTGACGCTTCCATGCACTATTAGCGAAAATGTAATAAAAGAGGCGACAAAAACTCAAAAAGGTGAGATTGAATATACGGCATCGGTAGACTTTGAAGGAGAAACATACACCAAGACATGGATAGTTGATATATCGATTATCGATGAGGAAACGAATGAATCTGAAAGTCTTACCACAGAGCTTGAAATAGAGCTTCAGGCGCCGGAAACAAATGTTTCGGATTTCAATGTCGATCTTGCCGAAAGGGTGGTAAAGACCTTCAAAAACGATAATAATATTTTAAACAACAACGATATTATCGTTTACTTGGTTGTAAGTCCCGCAAACGAAGATGAGATAGAAAGCAACGGCCATAAGGAAAAAGCACTGAGACAGCTTGCTCTTATGGGAGATAAAATGAACATAGGTAAGTTTATTGACATATCCATGTTCCTTAAGATAAATAATCTCACACCTGAAAGAATAACATCACTTTACGGAGAGGAGATTGGCTTCGAGTTGAAGCTTCCGAATGAGTTGCTTAATACAAATCCGAATGTTGAAAGAAGTTACACTTTGGTTCGAGTTCACGATTATGACAACGGACCTGAAGCTGAGGTATTGCAAAGTGTATTTGATGCGCAAAAGGGCACACTCAGCTTTAAGAGCTCTTTGTTCTCAACATATCTTATAGCTTATAGGGATAGCGAAATAGCAAGAAGCGATAATGCAGAAGGCGGCAGCCCTTGGGATGATAGATATGATGCCGGCGCAGGAAGCGAAAATGCGGATGGCGCAGGAACAGATAATACAAGCGGTGAAACAACAAATAACGGGGACAAGACAGGCATGGATAAACCATCCAAAGACATTAATACTAAGGATGGTGCGAGTGCTCCGGATAACGAAGAAAGCATCTACAGCGAAATTCATTGTCATATTCATTGGTGGATAGTAATTATAACACTTGGCGAAGTTGTGGTTCTTATCTTATTAAAGAAAAATGACAAGCAAAAGAAATTAAGAATAACTACTTTGGTGGTGGGAACCGCACTTGATGTAATCTGTGTATTGTTTGGTTTCTGTTTGTTGGATTTACCTTTTGCAATAATCGGTACATTTATAGCTTTGCTTGTTTATTTCCTTAAAAAGAAACAAGACAGCGAAGAAGATGAAGAAGAACAATAAACAAAAACAGGATGTCAATTGACATCCTGTTTTTGTTATTTTTAATTGTTATTTTATTTATCCAAATTGTTTACATCTTTTTCTTTCATTACGCTTACATATGCCGGACGGATGATTTTGTCCATGCAAATAAGCTCTTCTATGCGGTGGGCACTCCAACCTACGATTCTTGCAATGGCAAACATTGCGGTGTAGAGCTCTTTCGGAATACCCAACATCTCGTATACAAAGCCGGAATAGAAATCCACGTTAGGGCTGACACCCTTGTAAATGTGGCGTTTTTCGGCTATTACAAGAGGTGCGATTTCTTCAACGTTTTGATAAAGGGCAAGGTCTCGTTCGCGACCTTTTTCCACCGCAAGGCGTTCCACGAACTGTTTGAAGATTCGCTCTCTCGGGTCGGAAAGGGAATAAATTGCATGTCCCATACCGTAAATAAGCCCCGTTTTGTCGAAGGCATCTTTATTAACCAGCTTTTCCAGATATGCTCTTACCTGATCTTTATCATAAAAGTCTTTAACTTGCTTTTTCATATCCGCCATCATATCCATAACTTTAATATTGGCACCGCCGTGGCGTGGACCTTTAAGGGATGACATTGCAGCGGCAATGGTTGAATATGTGTCGGAACCCGATGATGTAACAACACGGGTTGTGAAAGTGGAATTGTTACCACCGCCATGCTCCATGTGGAGTATAAGAGCGGTATCAAGTACTTTTACTTCAGTTGCCGTATATTTTTTATCCGGACGAAGCATTCTAAGGATGTTTTCCGCAGTAGATGCGTTTGGATCCGGACGCCTTATAAGCATAATATCGTCGTTGTCATAATGGTTATATGCATGATATGCATATATTGCAAGCATCGGAAATTCGCTTATCAGCTGTATGCACTGACGAAGAGAATTGCTTACGGATATATCGTTTGACTTTTTGTCATACGATGCAAGAGTGAGTATACTTCTTGTCATCGAGTTCATAATATCGTAAGAAGGCGCCTTCATAATTACGTCACGAGTAAAGTTTTTTGGCAGAGTATTGCTGGCGTTTAAAAATTGCTTAAACTCTTCGGCCTGCTTAGGCGTAGTAAGAGAGCCCATAAGCAAAAGATAGGCAACTTTATGAAAGCCCGGTTCGTCATTGCCAAGGTGAGTTATAAGATCGGTTATTTTGTAGCCTCTGTACCAAAGCTCGCCGTCACAAGGCACTTTTTCTCCGTTAACAATATCAAATGATTTTATTTTGGAAATGTTTGTAAGACCTGTAACAACGCCGTTTCCGTTTTCATCGCGAAGGCCGCGTTTTACGTCGTTTTTTGCATAAAGATCCGGAGCAATGTAGTCGTTATTGCGGCACACTTCTTCCATGATTTGAGTATAAGATTCCAGTTTGTTCAAATTAATCCTCCTTTATTCGGACAAGCCGACCATTATACATTTTTACCCCATAGATATCCCATCTCCTTTATTTTAAAGGATTATAGGGGGTACTGTCAAAGAAAAAATAGTGAAAATTCGGTGAAGTTACGAGAAAGGATAGGCTATTTAATTTTTAAATAGCCTATGTTTAACTTCAATTTTTTTTTGAAAGATTGCAGATGTTAGGATTTATTTATAAAGTCCTTAAACTTGGTGTGTTTAGGGCACAATTTCAGTATTTATTATTTAGGAGGAAAAAGCAAAATGGCAAAAGAAATTAAGAAAACAACACCGAAGATTGAAATTGACAACCTTCAAAACGTAACATACAAGGTTCGTCCGGTATTTTTCGATATCGTTCACGAACTTGCGTATGAAGGTCCCTGTCGTTTTGGCAAAGACAAAGAGTTGGAGCCGGAATTTGATATTATGATTAACAACGAAGCATACAAAGGCTTCTTAATGGGTGTTCAGCACAACATGCCTGAAGGCGTTGAAGTATTGGAAGCTCACAGATTTGAAAATCACACGGAAAACTGGAGAGTTTCCGAAACTATGATGAGAAAAGTACTGGAAGGCAACGAAGATGTTGATTTTTACTTTGTTTCAACAACAGGTCGTACAGGTGAGATGATTGTTGAGTTTGCACAGCTTGCAAAAAAACCTGTTGCTTTCGTGGGCAATGACTATGGTATGACAATTAATATCTCTGCAATGAAAGCAAGAGGTCTTGAATGCTACGGCTTCAGAAGCTGGGAAGAAGCAAGACATGAGCTTCGCGCTCTTCGTGCAAAGAAGGTGCTTGCAAACTTAAGAGTGCTTTGCTCTACAAGATTTAACGGTAATCTCGGCTACCACTGCGCAAATGATTCGTTTATAGATTTGGAAAAAGTTACGGCAAAGCTTGGAACTAAGTTTAGATATGTTAACATTCACGAGCTTATCGACCAGCTTCAGGAAATCGACCCAAGGACAAACTATACAACTCCGGGCAGACTTCAGGAAAACATCAATGCCGAAGACATGGTTGAAGTTAACAGAATAATAGATGAACTCATGAAAGATGCGGATCCTTGCGTTATGACAAAAGAAAACATGATTCCGTCAATTAAAATGTTCTATCTTGTTCGTAAGCTTATGAACAAAAACGAATGTAATGCCTTTACCGCAAACTGCCCTGATACATGCTCAACATGCCGTATCAATAAAGAAAGATTCACATTCTGTATTTCTCATTCCTTGAACAACGAAGAGGGTATTCCTTCGGCTTGTGAATATGATGTGGCAGCAGTTGTTTCAAAAGCTGCACTTCAGGCAATCGCGGGTAAACCGTCATACATGGGAAATACTGCGGTTATTACACAGCCGGACGGTGCTTTGATTGAAGACGGTATGCAGATGCATTTTGCAAAAGACCATATCGGACCGGAAAAATGGGAAGCCCTGAAAGGTCAGCCAAACATCATTCTTACAGGTCATTCCGTTGCTAACCGTCAGATGAAGGGCTTTGAGGAAAAGCCTGCAAAATACGCCATCAGACCTTTTGCTTACAGCGGATTCGGTGCGACAATGCGTCAGGACTTTGATTTGGATGCGGGACAGGTTGTTACAATGTGCCGTTTTGATGCTAATTGCGATAAACTTTTTATTTCAAAAGGTGTGCTTAAAGGCGGATACGGTTACGATATGGACAACTGTACACTCGGTTCACTTATTCAGGTTGAGGACAGCTACAGATTCTATGAAAATCAGCTTGAGGTAGGAAACCACATTCCATTTGTATATGGCGATTATTTTGATGAAATGACTATGCTTGCAAAAGCTTTGGGACTTGAAGTTTTAATAGGTTAATTATTATGCTTGATAAAAATGGTATTATAAAGCGTTTGATGAAGGCAAATTCTATGGCAAAAAAAGAAATCGAAGCTCTGAAAGGGTCGGCAAATGCCGGCCTTTCGGACTTTGAATTCCATATACGAAATTATGTTATTTACAAGTTTTTGCTGGATGACGAAAGCGGTGTGGAAACAAATAATCTAAACGAGTTGTCGGCGCTTAGTGTGGAAAAAGCCGGAAAACTTAACCACAACGAGGCGGCTCTTCTTGATATTTCCAGACATTGCGGGGCAACAAGTTCTTCCATGACCAAAAAGGTGTTGCTTTTTATGGCAATTTCCGAAGATTTTGGCGTGGATTTGACGAAATATGATACGGCAAATATCGAAACTACCGATATGCTGGCAAAGATTATTTTTGATGAGAAAACGGGTATAGAAAATGCTGAAAAACAAACTGATTGATATAAGAAAAGAACTGAATGAGTTTGATGATGCCTTTACAAGGTATGCCTTTATTGTGGAATTATCCGCCTATATTCCCGCCGAAATACCGGATATTATGACGGATGAGTATATATATAAAGGTTGTCAGTCAAGAGTTTGGCTAAAGCTTACGGACAATGAGGGCATCTTCAATATGAGAGCAACAAGCGATACTCTCCTTATAAGAGGCGTTTTGTATATAATGTCGGAGCTCTACAATGGTGAGAAAATCAAAGACATAGCAGAGTCGGATTTCGATTTTTTGAAAGAGTGTTCCATTGAGGAACATTTTAACAGCGAAAGAACCGTAGGCATCAAAAAAATGAATGAAGAAATCAGGAATTTTTGCAAAAGTTGTTGTAAAAACGACTAAATAGATTAACAGCCGGGTTTGGAGCGGCCTGCTTCCAGCAAATCGAAAAGACTTGAGCTTCAAATTCTTTCACATTGATGCTTTTTATATTTGGGCTGTGAAAAATGGAATGGTAGGAGTTAAGGCCCGCAATTCCGCTGCCCATTTCAAGCATTGCGGCTTCTTCTTGCAAATTGCAAGCAAACTTGATTTTCGGTTCGAAACCGCATTTGTTACACACTGTTGTTAACATATTTGCTATTGCCGGTGCATCGTTTTTTACGGTACAAATAAAATTACAGTCCTTAAAATCCTTAAGAGAGTAGTTGTCTTTCTTGGGGATTTTTTTGTAGATTGAAGTCGGTACCGCAAGATATGTGGGAAGGGTATACAAGGGCTTTATTTTAATATTCTTGTTATTCTTGACTTCTGCATCAATAGTTATGATGATATCGTAATCATCGCTTTCGAGCTTGCGCGATAACTCACCAAAGCTTTCTTTGGTCATTTCCAATTTTATATTCGGATATTCTTTTGAAAACTCGCTTAAAATGCTGCCAAGCTTCTCGTCCATCATTTGACCTTCCAAAAGGCCGAGGGAAAGAGTGTGGCTTTCGCTTTGGGCGATATTATGGGCACGACGAATGGCATCTTCGATTAATTTGTCGGATTCTTTGAATGCATCAAGCATACAGCTTCCGGCAGGAGTCAAAGATGTACCCTGAAAACTGTTCCTTAAAAAGAGCTTGATTCCAAGCTCTTTTTCAAGCATTGATATATTACGACTAAGTGTTGGTTGAGATATAAAAAGATTGGCTGCAGCCTTGGAAAAATTAAGGCATTTTGCTGTTTCAAGAAAACATCTGATTTGTATTCTATTCATAAAAAAACTCCTTATATAGCTTGCATGGTAATAAACAGGGTAATCAGTTTATTACCGAAAGATAAAGGAGATAGTATAAACACACAAAAACACCCACACCCACGGGATTGCGGGTATGTGCGATGATTTTACCATATGCAAGGTGTTATCTATCTACCGTAGATTATTCATCTTGAAGTAGGGGTAAGTCTCCTGGCTTAGTTTCAACGTTTAATCGCCTTCCCGGTTTCCCAGTGACATCCTGATTAAACTCATACATTACAGTGACGGGATCGCTTTGGATTTTCACCAAATTCCTTTTTGATTAAAAAAGCCCTTACTTGATTTGCTAATTATAATATATGCTTAAGAAGGTTATTTTGCAAGTTGTTTGGATGGGGTTTTGCCCTTTTGTTTTTTTATGTTTCCGCTCATAAGGTCTTCTAAGGAGATGCCATAGAAAAAGTCGTGAGTCATGTTATCGAAAGTTCTCCACATGCCGATAGTTTGGCAGCTGTTTTCTCTTTCACAAGTTTCGGCACCCGGTAATAAGCATGCAACCGTTGCCAGCTGTTCTCCCGCAGCTTCCAAAATTTCGCCGATAGGGTATTCATCCGGCTTTCTTAAGAGCTTATAGCCGCCGCCTTTTCCGCGAAGACCTTTGATAAGTTTTGCTTTTACAAGTTCCTTGATAATTATTTCCATATATTTTTCGGATACGCCTTGACGCTCCGATACTTCCTTTAAAGGCACATAGTCTTCGGTGTTTTGTGAAGCGAGATCCACCATAAGTCTGAGTGCATATCTTCCTTTGGTTGAAATCATATTAATAGCCTCCTAAATGATTGAATTTTAAAGGGATAGATGCATTTATATAAGGCGAGAAAATAATTATGCATAACTAACCCCAGCTTTAAGTATAACGAATGAATCGATAAATTTCAATAGTTACATATGCGATAAATAGGAATTTATAAAAACCTATTGACTTGATAGGAATATAGTAGTAAGATTGTAAAAAGTGTTGGGAAGAATACAAAAAAAGTATTATAATTCTTAACAGAACAAAGCGGTTTTTATATTTTAAAATCGGCGGAAAGGAAAAGCATGGCTGAAAGATATTTAGACTTTGATGAGATAATCGACAGACATAATACAAACAGCGTCAAGTACGATCTTAAAGAAGATATGGGATATCCGGAAGATGCCTTATCTTTGTGGGTTGCGGACATGGATTTTAAAAGTTCCTCCTACATAGAAGATGCGCTTGAACGATGTATCAAGCATGGTGTCTACGGATATGGATTTGCATCGGAAAGCTACGTAAATGCCGTGCTTGCATGGATGAGAAAACACCATAACTGGATTGCCAAAAGCGAATGGCTTGTTAAGGCTCCGGGAGTGGTTTTCGCTATAGCAGCAGCAATTCGTGCATATACAAATCCCGGGGATGCCGTGCTGATTCAGGAACCGGTTTATTATCCTTTTAAGAACGAGATAGTTGCCAATAAAAGAAAAACGGTTATTAACAACCTTTTATATGAAAATGGCAAATACAGCATCGATTTTGAGGATTTTGAAAAGAAAATAGTAAATGAAAATGTAAAACTTTTTATTCTTTGCAGCCCCCACAATCCGGTAGGGCGTGTATGGAAAAAGGATGAGCTTGAAAGGCTGGGTAACATTTGTAAAAAACATGAAGTAATCATTGTATCTGATGAAATTCATCATGATTTGATTTTTAGAGGCGAGCATATTGTATTTACGAATGTTAATAAGGACTTTGAAGATTTCACAATCATCTGTACCGCACCCAGCAAAACCTTTAATCTTGCGGGACTGTGCGCATCCAACATATTTATTCCAAACCAAAAGCTTAGGAATAAATACAAAGAAGAAATGTCAAAAGTTTCGGCCAATGTAAACATCCTTGGCTTGGCAGCCTGCGAAGCGGCATATTCAAAAGGCGAGACATGGTACAATGCCATGATGAAATATGTTAAGGAAAACATTGATTTTACAAAGGAGTTTGTAAAGAACATTCCCGGGGTTAAGATGGTTGAAACGGAAGGAACATACCTGATTTGGCTGGACTTTAAGGAGCTTGGCCTTAAAAAAGCTGAACTTGAAAACCTTATTAAGAATAAGGCGAAGCTTTGGTTGGACGGCGGAGGAATGTTCGGTGAAGCCGGCATTGGTTTTCAAAGAATAAACGCAGCCTGCCCAAGAAGCATTTTGGAAGAGGCTTTAAAGAGATTAAAGTTGGCTGTGGAAGATATTAAAAAAACAGCTTAAACAATAAAAAAATAAAAAAAGATTGGAGAATAATATTATGAGTAACATTAAAGAAAGTTCATTGGAATTGGTAGGGAACACACCATTACTTAAATTAAACAATTACACAAAGAAAGTGGGAATCGATAAAGCCACTATTCTTGCAAAACTTGAGTATTTAAATCCTGCGGGATCGGTTAAAGACAGAGTTGCCCTTGCAATGATCGAAGACGGAGAAAAGAAAGGCACAATCAAACCGGGTGCTACAATCATCGAGCCTACAAGCGGTAACACAGGTATCGGTCTTGCGGCTGTGGCAGCAGCAAAAGGATACAGAGCTATCTTCACTCTTCCGGATACAATGAGTGTTGAAAGAAGAAATCTTCTTAAAGCTTACGGTGCCGAAATCGTTCTTACAGAAGGCGCTAAAGGTATGAAAGGTGCAATCGCAAAAGCAGAGGAGCTTCTTAACGAAATCGAAGGTGCGGTTATTCCGGGTCAGTTCGTTAACCCTGCAAACCCTGCTATTCACAAAGCCACAACAGGCCCTGAAATCTGGGAACAGACAGACGGAAAAGTTGACATTTTCGTTGCGGGTGTCGGCACGGGCGGTACCGTAACCGGCGTTGGCGAATTCCTTAAAGAGAAGAATCCTAACGTTAAAATCGTTGCTGTTGAACCGGCAACAAGCCCTGTTCTTTCCGAAGGCAAAGCAGGTGCTCACAAAATTCAGGGTATCGGCGCGGGCTTCGTTCCTGATGTACTTAATACCAAAATTTACGATGAAGTTATTACCATCGAAAACGAAGATGCTTTTGAAGAAGGCAGAAACTTTGCTGTCAGCGAAGGTATCCTTGTGGGTATCTCATCCGGCGCAGCTTTAAAAGCAGCAAGCATTTTGGCTGCTCGTCCTGAAAACGCAGGCAAGACAATCGTTGCACTCTTACCTGATTCGGGCGACAGATACTTATCAACAGCGCTTTTCTCATAATTTTACCTATCGGGCGGCGGTTCATATATTGAGGCGCCGCCTTTTGTATGCCATTTTACGGGCTTATTCGGAATCGAATACGATTGATTTAATTACACGCTGCGTTTTCTACTCATTGCGCTCGTTTATTCGCCGACAACCGCTTAAACTCGCTTCGCTCAAACATAAGCTCCTTTGTCGGCTAACATCGCGCAATTCCTTACGAAAGCCTCGCTATCGTAATTAAATTCAATCCTATTGCTTCCGTCTAAGCCCCTCTTAACCTCGGCCACAAAATGCGACTCATTACACGTATCCACCCGGATGCGACAATTTTACTTTCCCTCTTAGCTGCATTTTAATCTGCGGGAAAATAATGTCAAGGCTGCGTATGCACCTTGAAAAGGCAAGGCCTTGACATTATTTTCTCGCAGATTATCCTTGCGCCTAGGAGGGAAAGTAATTTTTTTGATGTGTAAATTGCTGTTGTTCCTTGCGATTCTTTTTATGTAACTTGCTGATTGAATTTAATACGCCGTATTATGCCGGATAATAAAATATCTGCTTTTAATACTCTAATAGTGAGATTTTAGAACAAGTTAGAAAATCTCTATTTTGAGCAAGGATTGGACAGGACGTCCAATCAAGGCGAACCTGAGACAGGATGTCGAATGTGAGCCGGTTGCGTAAAATTTGGATGTGTAAATTGATTTTCGTTACTTGTTCTTAATCGAACGACAAGCGTATAAAAGCAGATATTATATTAAACGGCTACAATAGGCGTATTTATCAATCATTATTATTGTTCAAAAAAAGTACTTTACAAAAACCTATCTACATAGTATGATTAAGGAAATTAAAACATAGTAATCGAATAGGAAAGAGGAATATAGAATGAAAAAGCAGATTTATCTTGATAATGCAGCAACTACGAAGGTTAAGGATGAGGTTTTGGATGCAATGCTCCCGTTCTTTAAGGAGAACTTTGCCAACCCATCGGCTATTTATTCTTTTGCCAACAAAGCCGAAGCAGCGGTTATTGAATCCAGAAAAACCATTGCGGATGTTATCGGTGCCAATGAAAACGAGATTTATTTTACATCCGGCGGCAGCGAGTCCGACAACTGGGCTTTGAAAGCTACAGCCGAAGCTTATGCCGATAAGGGTAAACACATTATCACAAGCAAGATTGAACATCATGCGATTTTACATACGCTGGAATATCTTGAAGCTAAAGGTTTTGAAGTTACTTATCTTGATGTTGATGAGGATGGTCTTATTAATCCGGAAGAGCTTGAGGCTGAAATCAGAGATGATACGATTCTCATTACGATTATGACGGCAAACAACGAAATCGGAACTATCGAGCCTATTAAAAGAATAGGCAAGATTGCTCACAAACACGGAGTTTTGTTCCATACGGATGCGGTTCAGGCTTTCGGCCATATTCCAATCGATGTTGATGCAATGGATATAGATATGTTATCCGCAAGCGGACACAAGATTAACGGACCTAAAGGTATTGGTTTCTTATATATCAGAAAGGGTGTTAAAATTCGCTCATTCATGCATGGCGGCGCCCAGGAAAGAAAAAGAAGAGCCGGCACTCATAATGTTCCGGGTATTGTGGGCTTTGCAAAGGCGGCAAGCATTGCTGCCAAAAACATGGAAAAAACCATTAAAAAAGAAATTGAAGTCAGAGATCATTTTATTAAACGTGTGGAGGAAGAGATTCCTTACGTTAAATTAAACGGTCACAGAGATTTAAGATTACCGAATAATGCAAACTTCTGCTTCAGATTTATTGAAGGAGAGTCAATGCTTATTATGCTTGATGCAAAAGGTATTTATGCATCCAGTGGTTCGGCTTGCACATCGGGTTCCCTTGACCCGTCCCATGTGCTCCTTGCTATTGGTCTTCCTCACGAGATTGCTCATGGATCCCTTCGCGTGACAATTTCTGAGGAGACAAGCATAGAAGAAATAGATTTCGTCGTTGATGAATTAAAACAGATTATAGACAGATTGCGTTCAATGTCACCTTTATATGAGGATTTTGTTAAGAAACAAGTTGAAGGCGCAATTAACAAAGCAAGTAATGTTGCTGTTTAAAAGAATGGAAGAAAAGAGGTAGATATTATGTACAGCGAAAAAGTTATGGATCATTTTTCAAATCCGAGAAATGTGGGTGAAATCGAAAATCCAAGCGGAGTAGGTACTGTTGGAAATGCAAAATGCGGCGATATCATGCGTATGTATCTTGATATTGATGAAAATAAAACCATTACGGACGTTAAATTTAAGACATTCGGTTGCGGCGCTGCCGTTGCTACCAGCAGCATGGCAACGGAACTTGTTAAAGGTAAAACCGTTGATGAAGCTTTGCAGGTTACCAATAAAGCGGTAATGGAAGCTTTAGACGGACTTCCGCCCGTAAAAGTGCACTGTTCCTTGCTTGCCGAGGAAGCAATTCATGCGGCTTTGTGGGATTATTCACAGAAAAATGACATCACTATCGATGGCCTTGAAAAGCCGGTAAATGACATTTCCGAAAAAGAAGAAGAGGAAGAATATTAAACCAAATACTTGCTCCTGAGTTTTTCAACGGTTTCGGCAGTTACGCCGAGGCCGTTTTTTATGAAGTTTTGGAAGCTTCCGTAGGTTTCGCTTACCTTTTTGTACATGGCCTGTATATATTCCTCTCTGGCACCGAAGAATGTACGAATCGATTCGTCATCGCCCGTAAAAAACTTCTTAGTGCGTAGCATTTCCACAAGTTCGTCTATTTCTTCCTTAAGATTTACGTTGGTTTCAAGGTAGTTTTCAATAATATCGTCACGATTAACACCTAAAATTTCGAGAGTAAATACCGTTGCAAGGCCGGCTCTGTCTTTTCCGGCGGTGCAGTGCCAAAGGATTTTGTTTGTATTATTATCGGCAAGAAGCTCCATGAATTTGTGATACTGACCGAGACAGTATTCGTTGGATACAAGATTTTCATATAAATCCACCATATAGTTGATGGCTGTTTCTTTATCGGCCGACATTCTGGAAATCAGCATTTCGCTTGCATGTTCATCGGATTCTTCATCTCTTGTTATGCCGGAGAGTTCGTCTGTTACGGCAGGTAAAGAAATATGCTTTGTGCCTTCGATTGCCGGATCCGGTCTTTGACTTTGCTCCAATGGCGAGCGAAGGTCCACTATATGGGATAAATTAAGCTGCTGTATGGCATCCAGATCGTTTTTGCTGGCAAAAAAAAGATGTCCGCTTCGATACAGGGTGTCATCTTTGATTTTGTGTCCGTTTGCAGCGACTAAACCACCAAGCTCTCTTGTATTGTTCATTTTTTCAAGGCTTAATTTCTTACCCATTTTAACCCTCCGACAGTTTGTTAGATTTGTTTAATAACGATAAAAATGTGTTTAAGTTTGCTTCCGCGAAAGGAGCAGCGTTCACTAATCTGATTAGTCAATTATAACAGAAATTATTTGAGCGGAAAAGCTGTTTGTTTTTGGAAGATATATTGACATTTACCGCAATATTTGCGCTGCGGGAATAGGTTTGCTTGTGATTATTTAAAGGGTTAAATCAACAGTTTTGGTAAATGTGTTGGAAAAGTGTTGGACATTTTTTGAAAAGTGTCTATTTTTTTGTGCAACTATTACAAAAAATGGTGGAAATCAAAATATTCAGTTGCTATAATGAGGATACGACTAAAAATATGGCCTTCATTCACAATGAATATATAGGAAGAGGTCAGAAAATAGAAAGGACGGAGAATTAAATGAGTCAGACTAAATCACACAAGTATAACAGAAGTGTTTCCATTATCGGCGTTGGCTGTACACCATTTATGTACACGGTTGATAATCCTGAAACAGATGGACTTACAGAACACGAACTGTTAGGATACGCTGCATTATCTGCTATGGAAGATGCAGGTATCAGAGCTACGGATGTTGATTATTACTTCCACGGACAGGCAAGCCCGCTTGCAGGTTCTAACCAGTTAACACCAAACATTCACTGCGGTAACTGGTTCGGTATGAAAGGAAAAGGTTCTATCCACCATTCGGAAGCTTGCTGTACAGGTTATCTCGCACTTGACCTTGCTGCAAACTACATTGCTTCCGGTAAATACGACTGCATCATGACAGGTGCCGTTGAATTCGGTGATAGCAACCCATATCCAAATGACAGTGTTGACACTGCAAAACACCCATTCAAGAGAGAAAAAGTTACAATGGAGAAGTTCCTCTTCACAACAAAATGGTTATATGACCGTGTTTATGCACGTTCACTTATGGCACCAATGGAACTTATCTATGATGATCCTGCTGAGGTTTACGTTAGAGAAAACGGCATCACACCTGAGCAGATGGATGATACATTAAACTGGATGTGCATTAACAACAGACGTAATGCATCAATGAACCCACTTGCAATTGAGCGTCACACATTTGCTGAAATCGCAAAAGAAAAAGGTTTTGATAGTGATATCGATTACCTTCGTTCACCTTTCAACCCTAAAATGGGTGCATACCTTCGTGCAAACTGCCTCGAGCTTAAATGCGACGGTGCTGCTGCTGTTATCGTATGTGCAACAGAAAAAATTCCTGAAATTTGCAAAAACTTAAAACACAAACCAATCGAAATCCTTGGCGTTGGTGCATCATCATACAATGCAATCAACCCTCATTTCGAAATCGAAGCTACAAAGAACGCTTGCGCCGAAGTTTATGCTTCAACAGGTGTTAAACCTGAAGAACTTGATATTTTCTACGCAAACGACTTCATCATTACATCACACCTTATTTCAGCTGAAATCGCAGGATATCTTCCAAAGGGCGAAGGCTGGAAATACATCTGTGAAGGTCGTACAGCTTACGATGGAGATAAGCCAATCAATACAAACGGTGGTCGTACATCATTCGGTCATGCTCATGCTGCTTCGGGTCTTGCAGACGTTTATGAATGCTGCAAACAGATGCGTGGCGAATGTGGCGAACGTCAGGTTAAGAAGCTTCCTAAGACAGCTATGTTAAGAGGTTACGGCGGTGCTCAGAACGTAGCAGCTGTGCTTCTCAGAACAATTGATTAATAGGAGGGACTAAAATGAGCGAAGTTAAATTAGAAAAATTAGTACAGCCTTTCTATGAGGCTCTTGAAAAAGGAAAAATGATGGGAAGAAAATGCCCTGAATGCGGAGCTGTTGAATTCCCACCTGTATATGCTTGCAATACATGCGGATGCTTACATACCGAATGGTATGAAATCAGCGGTAAAGCTAAAATGCATTCAATCGTACTTCCGGGTGCGCTTTCATCAAAACCTGAATACAAGGCTATGGGCAAATATGCTTACGGTG
Organism: Lachnospiraceae bacterium; assembly: GCA_015057825.1. GTDB lineage: Bacteria > Bacillota > Clostridia > Lachnospirales > Lachnospiraceae > RUG12871. The sequence goes on along the minus strand of SVDN01000001.1, from coordinate 103,821 downwards.
AAATAGAACTTGAAGAAGGCACAAAATTCAACGGTGTTGTACTCGGCATCACAAAGAAAAACAGAGATGATCTTGCAGCACAGCTTCCGATTGACGTACATGCTAAAATCATCGACAAGAATGACGAATTCGGTCTTAAGACAGTCGTTTTCGAGTTGGATGAAAAATATACAAAATAATATTTTTTAAAAAGGAGTTTTAAAATGGACAGAGCAGAATTAGAAGCAAAAGTTATCGAATTGGTAGCAACATCTTTCAAAAAAGATGCATCTACACTTTCAATGGCTACATCTTTCAAAGATGACCTTGGCGGAGCATCAGTACAGATGGTTGCACTTGTTGCAGAAGTAGAAAACGAATTAGACGCAGCTATCATGCTTGCAGATGCAAGTGCTTGCGCTACAATCGGCGATTT
>SVDN01000001.1:0-103306 GCA_015057825.1 Lachnospiraceae bacterium | reverse complement strand
AATGAGCGTATTAGATAAGATCTATGAAAAAGCCAAACTTGATATCCAGAGAGTTGCTTTTCCTGAAGCAATGAACGAAAAAATGATGCAGGCTGCTTACGAAACAGCTAAAGAAGGTTATGTAAAATCTATCTTGGTTGGTAACGCAGAAGAAATCAAAAAAGCTGCAACAGAAAGAGGATATGAGTTAGACGTTTTCACAATCGTTGATATCAACGATGAAAAATACAGAGACGAACTCATTGCAAAATATATCGCATTACCGGATACAAAGCTTAAAGAAAAACCGCTTATCCGTCGTATGCAGGATCCACTTTATTTTGCAATGGTTATGGAAGCTGTAGATGATGCTGACGTTACATTTGCGGGTATCGACAACACAACAGGTGATGTATTACTTGCAGGTCAGTACATTATCGGTCTTCAGCCGGGACTTGCTACCGTTTCAAGTACAGGTCTTTGCGAATTCCCTAACTGGGAAGGTTCAGAAGGTCCGCTTCTTGCAATCGGTGACAGTGCCGTTTGCACAAACCCAAATGCTGAACAGCTTGCAAGTATTGCTATCGCAGCTTGCGATACATACGCAGGATTGTTAGGATGGGAACCTAGATGTGCTATGATTAGCTACTCAACACTTGGCAGTGGTCAGGGCGAATTGGTTGATAAAGTTAAAGAAGCTTTAAGAATTGCCAATGAAATGCGTCCGGATCTTGCAATTGACGGTGAATTCCAGCTTGATGCTGCTATCAAACCTGAAGTTGCCGCTAAGAAAGTTAAGAGAGAAAGCAAAGTTGCAGGTAAAGCAAACATTCTTATTTGGCCTGACTTAAACGTTGGTAACACAGGCGTTAAGCTTATCCAGACATTTGGTGGCGCTGATGCTTACGGACCAATGCTTCAGGGCTTCAACAAAATTGTTTGTGACTGCTCAAGAGGGGCACCTGTTTCAGAAATCAAAGGAAATGTTGTTATCTCAGCCGTTAGAGCTGCAGGTATGAAGAAAAAATAAAGACTGCCTTGGCAGTCTCTTGCGGAAAGGAGCGAATGCCGAGGCATAAGCTTCGGCGTTCATCTTTTTCTGTAATATTTGCTGAAATCATAATCGGGATACATTCTGTGAAGTACTTCCGTAAACATTGTAAAATACATGCCGCAGGCAAAATCTTCGGCGCTGACGCCGTGATCGTTTTTAAGCCAAAGGTTAAGTATTTCCATATGTCCGCCTATTATGAAATTCGTGTGCAATTCCGTATCATAAGGGAAAAGCTCCACAGCCTTGTTCTTTGGAAAGAAAGCTTCTTTTAACATACGTTTGCAACCGATCTGAAAAACGGGATCGCCGTAAGGTCCCCACAAAACGTTGGAAATTTCGCGGTTGTTGTGCATATAACTAAAACTGTTGTAAAGAAGCGGATGAGGGATTTCGCAATATATAGGGTCGATTTTGTAGTCCCAAAATTTGGATGAAACCTCTTTTAAATTTGCAAAGTATTCATCCTCGATTTCCTGTAACACGGAATAAACCGAATCAAAATAAAGGTAGAAAGTGCTTCTTCCGATATGAAGAGCATCGGTAATGTCTTTTACTTTTACCTTTGTTATATGGTTGTTTTTTAACATTTTAATAAGCTGATTTTTGATTTCATCTTTAGTGTTTTTCATGATAAATCCTTTGATATGATTTTAAATATTGTGCATTTGCATACTTACTTTAAAAACCAATTTCGTTAAAATTATATCACAGTATTTATTTTCAAAAAAGTTGAAACAAAAATATTTTAAATACAAGGAGATTTTAAAATGGCAGATTACAAGATTTTTGCAATTAACCCGGGCTCAACATCCACAAAGATTGCCCTCATCCAAAATGAAGAAGTTCTTTTTTCAAAGAATGTGGCTCATGAGGCATCAAAATTAGATGAGTTCGACGGTATTTCGGCTCAGCTTCCATACCGTAAAGAAACAATCATCAACCTTCTTAAAGAAAACAACATTTCTTTAGATGGTATCAGCGCTTGCGTTGGACGCGGCGGCGGACTTTTCTCGATGGAAGGCGGCACATACGAAGTTGACGATCTTATTTTCGAACATGCTAAAAACGGTGAAAACGGTGTACAGCATCCTGCTCAGCTTGGACCTCAGCTTGCAAGAGAATTTGCTGCTGAGTACAACTGCCCTGCATTTGTAGTAAACCCACCTGATGTTGATGAATACTGGGATCTTGCTCGTATGACAGGTCTTAAAGGCGTTTACAGAAAATGCCACTTACATTCACTTAACTTAAAAGAAACAGCTATTCGTCATGCTCATTCACATGGTGAAAAATACGAAGAGAAAAACTATATTGTTTGCCACATCGGTGGTGGTATCTCAATCTCGGCTCACAGACAGGGACGTATGGTTGACGGTTTCGACATCGTTGGCGGTGAAGGACCGATGGCTCCTACAAGAAGCGGTTCCGTTCCTGTAGCTGAATTACTCAGATATGTTGCAGACAAAGACCTTAAAGATGTTAAATCCGTTTGCACAAGAACCGGTGGTTTGGTAAATCATTTGGGAACAAGCGATGCTTTGGAAGTTACAAAACGCGCTGCTGATGGTGATAAATACGCTCAGATGGTTTGGGATACAATGGTTTACCAGATTTGTAAAGCAATCGGTGCTATGGCTCCTGTACTTGACTGCAAAGTTGATGGTATCTTACTTGGCGGTGGTATGGTTCACAACAAAGAAATGGTTGCAACAATCAAAGAACGTTGCGGAGCTATCGCAGAAGTTTTCGCATATCCGGGCGAATTCGAAATGGAAGCTATGGCAGCCGGCGCAATCCGTGTACTTTCAGGCGAAGAAAAAGTTAAGAAGTACTCCGGAAAACCGGCATTTCAGGGATTTGACTTTGTTAAATAATAACTGTTTTTCATAAACAATTATTTATAATTCATTGCTTACCGATCGGCTGAACTTTAAAAGGCAAAATTAAAGTTCGGCCGATTTTTTGTCTTTAAAAATCGTGTATTTTGTTTTATAATATAAACATAAGAAAAACGTTTCGTTTAATTGGAAATATCGGGGTCTTTTCGGGGTATAAGTATGAGATTATTTAATAAGTTTATCAATAAAATCGCTATATTTACAATGGCCTTCATTGTGTGTTTTTCAGCGATTCTTTTTTTCGTTTTTTATAAAGTCAATAAAGTACCCAAAGACATAAGTTATACTGTCGAAGGTTGGGAAACCCTTTCGGAAAGCGAAGAAGTGTCCGTAAACGGAAGGACCGTTAAGCAATCGATTTATAAAACAACATTGCCGAAAGATACCAGAGATTACACTCACTTGTACTTAATAGCTTATTATTCCGAAATAGAGCTTTTGATAGACGGGAAAGTTATATATTCCGATGAAATAACGGATCAGAAATATTTCCAAGAGGCCAACAGCGAAAGATTTTTGTTTGTGGACCTTCCGGATAATTGGCAGGGCAAAGAAATAACATTGGTTACTTATCCGCATCTTGATTTAAAAGGCTATGATATTAAAGAGCCGGTTCTTTGCTGGAAAGATTCCATGACACAGGTGCTTTCGCAGGCTGACATGCCGATGTTTATATTCGTGGTTGTAATTACCATGATGGGCGTTCTTTACATCATTTATTATTTAACACTAAGAAAAACATCCACTAACAGAAGCATACTCCTATTTATTGGTATAATAGCCATACAATCCGGCATATATATAACCTCGCAAATGAGTATGATCAGTATAATGGCAAGAAACACTTCCTCCCTGTATATTTTGGAGATGGGCATGTCGTTTATTATGATATTCCCTCATTTGATGATCGTTAAATCCTATGTAAACGAAGAAGTATCAAAGATACTTAATATGGCTTTGGCTCTCAATATTTTAAATATTGTGATACAGGTTATAGTTACAAGCGTATCAAGCATCAGTTTCAGGCAATTGTTGCCGGTAACGCACATGGTTTACATAATATCACTACTGGTAATTCTGGCAGTGGTAATATCGGGAATAGGCATAGCAAAAAAAGACAAGCTGGGTCTTAGATTATCATTCGTTCCTTTATGTTTACTTTGGGGAGTAAGCCTTATTATCAACTTCTTGCATCAAGGCAACAGATATCCGGCTTTTGTGCTTGCGGGAACAATATATATACTTATTGTTCAAACTCTTGCAAATCTTGGAAATCTTCGTTTGGCTTATGCAAAGCAAGCTGCGGCAACGGTTTATGAAGAACTTGCTTATCTTGATATGCTGACGGGTCTTAAAAATCGCAATGCTTACGAAAAAGACGTGGATAGAATAAAACAACATGCAGATAGCTTGGAAGACAAGACATTGATTGTGGTTGCATTGGATGTTAACGGGCTTAAGAAGATAAACGATAATTACGGTCATCTTGCCGGGGATATGCTTATTAAAACAATGGCATATTATCTTAAAGAGGATTTTGATGATTGCGATAATGTTTATCGTGTGGGCGGTGACGAATTTCTGATGTTTATTGAAACGGCTGACGGGCAGAGTATTGTGGATCGCCTCGAAAAGATGCGGGCAAAAGCAGCCAAAAAGCCTTTTTACGAGGATGAAAGCATCAGCTTTTCTTTCGGAACGGTCAGGTATGACAAGAGCCTTTATTCGGACTTTGAAATGGCTGTGAAAGAAGCCGATGCAAGAATGTACGAAGAAAAAATAGGGTATTACGAAAGTACAGGAGATAAAGATAAAATAAAAATAAGCAGAGCAAAGCTTTAATTAAACGAAAAGGAACTTCCCGCCGGGAAGTTCCTTTCTATGTTTAACAGTTGTATTACATGTGTTTGGCAAAGTCAACCTGTTGGATTGTGCCGGATCGGCCGTCTTCCATAAGGAAGAGACCTGTGCTTTTAATTAGGGCATTAGATTGATTGGTTAGGGCATTGTTAAGCGAAAATTCTGTTAAGGCACGCCCGAGATGTATTGCGCCGACGCCCGCTTCCTTAAGGTCCACAAGCTTGTCGTTACCATCTTCATCCTTTGTCCAGATTTTTAACAGTTTAAAGATATCATCGGCTTCGTCTATCCAGCCGTTGGCATCAGTGTCGTAAGCCGAAAGATCTTTAAAACCGTCACCGCTTTTAGTGCCGAAAAGTTCGGAACCGTCATTAATCTTTCCGTCATTGTTCTTATCAAGAGCTAAAAATCCGCTGCCGTAGTCTAACGCAGATATTTCATCTTCCACACCGTCACAATCGATATCGAAATAGAATGTCATATCTCTGAGACTTGTATAGCCTTTATCGATATTGATTACCAAAGGATCCGTGTAGAGGACTTCCTCACAGGAAATTTCCGTAAATTTCTCACAAAAACTTCTGCTCATTTCCAGTGTTACGTTAAGCTCAATTTGCCTTCCGTCAGATGTTGTAACACTGCCTTCGGACTTGAATGCGGTTACTTCTTCCTCAGAGTAAAAACTCGATATCACCGTGGTCTTAACAAAAGCCATAGAAGTCCCGCCCCCACCGATTGAAGGATAAGAACTGAAAGGCGAACTAAAGGGATACGAGCCGCTTTTGATACTTTCTATGAATCCTAAGATTCTTTGTATCAAGTCGTTTTGAATCTCCTTGTAGTCTTTTGCGTTAGTCTTGTTTTTATCATTGTCAGTGCCGGATTCGGAAGTCTCTTTAGTCTTCATTGCCTGAAACAGCGATAAAACATTGTTGCGCGTTGAAACAAAAGCAGAGCTTGTTTGTTTTGAAATGCCGAAAGATTCATTATGGTTTCTGAAACTTTGCATACCAATGTTGCTTGAAGTAATAATCATAATTACCCCGTCCTTTCCCCGTTATTGCAAGCACTGCATACAGAAGAAAGGATGATTACAACCGGTATATATTATATCGGCTGACGCTTAAAAAATCTAAAGATGCGAAATAAAAAAGCTTGAGAAAAATAGTATATGAGCCTTTAAATGTGAAAAATAAATGAAAGTTTTATAATAATGATTTACAAATGTAGTTTTAAGTGATAGTATGATGTAGTATTAAAAACTACATGAGATAATAATCAAAACCACAAATGTGAAAATTAAGTGTAAAAACTATGTTTAATCTGTGAAAGGACAGGTTAATAAATCGGTTAAAAGCTGATAAACAGTGATTATTAAGAAATATGTAAACAGATTTTTTTAGACAATAAAGGAGATGGATAATATGAGAAATTACAAAATAGTAGTAGACAGTTGCTGCGACCTTCCAAAAGAGTACAGAAACAACGATCATATTGAGTTTATACCCCTTACACTTATGATAGACGATATGGAAATAGTTGATGATGAAAGTTTTGACCAAGCTGATTTTATAGATAAAGTAGCTAAGAGTCCAAATTGCCCAAAATCTGCATCTCCTTCTCCGGGGGCTTATGCTTCCGCTTGCGAAGGAAAGGATACGGATGTTTATATTGTTACATTATCATCTAAGCTTTCCGGTTCTTACAACAGTGCGCTGCTGGGAGTTAATCTTTACAAAGAAGACGGCGGAGATAACAAAGTTCACGTCTTTGATTCGGAATCCGCATCATCAGGTGAAGCGATAATAGTTGAAAAAATTCTTGAATGCGTGGGAAAAGGCTTTGATTTTGACACGACGGTTAAATTGGTTGAAAAGTTTAAAGAAGGCTCAAAAACATATTTTGTTCTTGAAACCCTTGAGTCTTTAAAGAAGAACGGACGACTTACAAATCTTCAGGCTTTTATTGCCAATGCCCTTCATGTTAAGCCTATTATGGGTTCTAAAAAAGGCGAGATTATTAAGCTTAAGCAGGAGAGAGGCATTAAAAAAGCAATCGAGTCTATGTGCAATATAATTGCGGAAAACATAAAGGATGCGGAAAACAAAGTACTCGCTATTTCCCATTGCAATTGCAGAGAACGCGCGGAATTTATAAAGAAAAAATTGGAAGAAAGATTCAAATTTAAAAAAGTCATGATACTCGAAACAGCGGGAGTAGCCACATTATATGCCAACAATGGCGGTGTTGTGGTAGCTGTTTAAGATTTAAACTATAAAATAAAGGCAATGCATTTTGGCTCTTAACCAAGCTACATTGCCTTTTTTGTTTGCTTTGCGGCGATTATTCAGACTTGTATGCAAAGTCCGCAAGTTTGTATTTGTCGCCTTCTTTAATGAATACCCATGTCATATCCGCATTCTCGTTCTGGGTCTTGTAAGCCGCATTTGAGAAGTTTACGGTTAAATCGAAGTAAATATCAACAGAGAAGCATTCATCCGAGTAGATTACATAGTTTGAAATAGACTCGTTGGAGAATGAGTAATCTTTGATATATTCGCTAGGATACCAATAAGTATTGGAAAGTGTTACGTTTTGCTCGAAAGGAGCACCTTCTATTAAGTAAGCCATCATGCTTCCACCGATGTTGATGTATTTCTTTCCGTAAAGTTCCATGATATCGGTGATATACGGATCCATAGTAGCAACAAAGTCTGCGCTTGCTGTTTTGCCGATAGAATAATTGTTTCCGCTTGCATTTACGGAAAGCTCTTCACCGGAAGCATCCGTTGCGGTAACAGTCGGTGTTTCAAAGAAGCCCGGTATTGTGTAAGTTGTGTTTGTAGGCACTTTTGAAAGGTAACTTGTAACATTGGCAAGCAATGCAGGAACCTCACCCGTTGCCGTTATGTAAGAATCATCAACTTCGATACCGTTAACCATGACTTTTGCACCTTCCGGAGCACTGATGGTTATTGTCTTTGATGAATACATATAGTCGTAAATGTTAATGTCAGAGATTTCCCATTTTTTGAAACCGAAGGCTCCTTTTTTGTCGGAGTTCAAGGTTACTTTTGAAACGGTGATTCCGCCGGCTTTAAGGTCGTAAACCGGAGTATCTTCTCTGTAGTCGCTGTCTTCCACATAAGTGATTTCTTTACCGTCCACAAGGGCTGTATAAGCGCTTATGAGGGCATCCTGTGATTCGAACTTGTTTGCTGAAGCAGCATAATCTTCGATTATATCTTCAATTTGTCCTTTTTCATATTTCTTAACCAAAGCTTCCATTGTATGTTTTGGCATACCGTTTTCGTATGCCGCTATGAAAATGTTGAAGAATATAAAAAATACTATAAGAGCGATTGCGGCAACACATATATATATAAACATGCCTCTTTTAAAACGCGTGGTACGTTTTAATTTTCGCCTAAGTCTTCTAAAAAATGATTTCTTTTTCTTAGCCATCTTAACTTCTCCTTATATTTACTGTGTTACGAGCCAACATGTAGGACATCTTCTAGGTCCTGTCGGTGAATACGGGTCATTGATAACTTCGCCGTTGTAGTACATCTGTGTTGATGTACCGCCATCCATTGCGGCTGCGTTAACTGCGCCGTGTTCTAACATAAGGTAAGCAAGATCTTTGAATGTTGCACCAAGGCTGTCGGCCTGACGACCATCGATGGCAACAAGGATAACCGCACCGTCAGCACGCTGTCCGATTGCTGTACGTGGGTTATAACCACCGCCGTAAACCGATGTATCGGGTACAGTCATGGCCTCGCCGTCTATAACAAGCGCTGGACCGGTGGTCGATTTTGTATTTACACAATCACGAAGTCCCATAGCTACGGCTTCGTCTGTAGACATATTACCAACAACAAGGATGTTATCGGATGTGAAACCTGTAATAACTTCGTTGTGAGCCGAATCGTCATAGCGAACGCTTCCTTCACTGATAACTGTACCGATTGGCATAGCGGAGTAGGAATATGAGCCTGCATCCACAAATTCACCGCCGTTTACACCACCGATGATATTATAGCCCTTTGCATTGTAGTCATCCGCAAAATCGGCAACAACCTTACCGTCACCCTGGAAATATTCATCCAATGTGCCTAAAAATACCTTTGAAGGGTCTTTGATAATCATCATTTTACCGCGGTATGTGCTGCCGGTGATATCGATGATTTCGATTGCCTCTTCGCTTGTATCGGCTTCTTCAACATGGATTAAGGATGTATCGGAAACCTGTCCGTCTTCAATTTCTTTCATGGCATTGCTTTCAAGTATGGATTGAACCTCTTCGTCACTTAAAAAAAGCCCCGGTACCCATTTTAAAGCACTGGTCTCATTAAGAGAACTTGTAAGTATAACCTTTGCGGACTCACTCGGTCCGTGGAAGAGTGTCATAAGCACTCCGAATAGGAAAACGAAGAGAATAATAATTGTAGTAATAAGTACAATAAAGAATTTTCCTATAGCACCGGCAACTTTTTGTCCCGGAGTCAGCTTCTTTTTCCTTTTTTTCCTTTTCTTACGTAGATCATTTCTCATGCGCTCGGCTTCTTTTTCGTAGTCGATGCTGTCAAAATCACTCATAATAACCTCCAAAAATGTCTAAAAATATGTATTTAAATGCTAATAAACTTCATTAATAAGCCTCAATGGCATATACGACACCTTCGTAACTGCGCATTTTCTCAACCAACTCGGTTTTTCCGAGATTCGTGGATCTGTAGTTGAAAATCGCTTCTATGCCAATGTGGTTTTCAATGCCGCTTTTTGAAGGAACGGCATGAATAATAATGTTTGGAAAATCGGCTTTCAAACTGTCATATGTGCGGTTAACGTTTCTTATATTATCAAGCTCCATATGAATAATAATCGTAGATCGCACATTTATCTTTTGGCTTCTTTTGTACAAGATTGTATTAAGAGCCGTAATGATAATGGTAGCTCCGATAGCAGCCTCTATAAAACCGGCTCCGCTTGCAAGGCCGATTGTTCCTGCAGCCCAAAGGGTAGCTGCTGTGGTAAGGCCCGTTATTTGCTCACGGCCTTTTACGAGGATTGTTCCCACTCCCAAAAAACCAATGCCGGATACAACCTGTGCACCGATACGGGAAACATCCGTTGCCAATCCAACTTTGAAGACATACAAACCAACCATCATGGCAGTGGCTGCTCCGATGCTTACAAGTGTATGCGTTCTGATACCGGCGGGATGACCGTGTTTACCGCGTTCAAAGCCTATCAAACCGCCCAAGATTGTGGCAATAAGCAATCTGATAATAACGGAAATAACGTTAAAATCAGAAACAAGCAAATGATAATAATTCATAAAATACCCCTTAAACTTGTTTGAAAAACCCAATAAAATTGGACTATGCATTACATAGTCCAATATATTATACCACAGTGATTTACTATTTAAAACCATAAGTTTAAGGAACTCTCTTGGCGAAAATCCATAAAACTCCGCCCACAGCCATGAGGGCCGCCATGATGAAGATTGCTGATTGATAGCCCATAAACTCGATAATATAGCCAAGGAAGATACTGCCCACAACCGAGCCTACCTGAGTTACTTCATTTTTAAGCGAGTTTACAATCGGCAAATCGGAAGGAACTTCGCAAAGATCCACGGCCGAGGCTGTTGTAAGACCGGCAATACATCTTGGAAATGTACCGTAAACAACTACATAAATCATTATCATGGAAACAGGAAGCTGTGCCAAAAGAACCATTGCAACGGCACCTACAAAGAAGCCGATAATAACGATTTTTCTTTTTGTTTTAAGTGCGTCGGATAAAATACCGAAAGCAAGCATGGCAAACATTCCGATCATGGTTGTGTAACTGTAAGTATCCGCAGCCGCTGCAACATCCATTCCTTTGATCGTCAAATATTTGATGATATAAGCGCTGAAGGAAATGGAAACAAGGCTGAAGAAAATGTATGCTATATTTACGCACCAGTTAGACCTGTCTTTAAAAACTCGCAAAGTTTGTTCTTTGGTCGGTTTTACATCGCTTTGGGTACCGCTGATTTTAACGTCTTTACCGATAAATAAAAGAGTAATTACGATTGCTACCGCATATAACATTGCAATCCAGAAGAAAATCTGCTGGAAAGTTACGCCGTAATCATTCATTAAGCCTGCACCGAGTTTTGTGATTAAGACCTGGGGTCCCACGGAACATAGAATTGATATACCGCTCCAGATGCCGGATCTTTCTTTGGAAACCGTATTTAAGAGCAAGCTGACAACTGCGATATACATCAAAGAACCGCCGCCGCCTTCGATAGCACGTCCCGCAACCAATATACCGAAGCTTGGAGCAAATACCTGTATCATGGCTCCCACAAATGCGATTGAAAGACCAAATGAGATAGTAAGCTTACATGGCCATTTTCTGGCAAGAAAGCCCATTTGAATTGAGGCAAAGATTACCACCCAGTTAAGGGCGCTGTTTAATGTGCCGTATGCCCCCTCGGCAACATCATATCGTTCCATTATTGCACTTTGCATGGGAATAAGCTTGAACATGCCGAAACCGTAGAAAATGCTGCAAAGTACAAGTGTGAGCAAAATGAGGAAAATTTTTCCGGTCATTTTACCCGATTTAGTTTGCTGATTATCCATAATTCACCCTACTTTCCCTTTTTAAAATACCTCAATTATTATGTTATCAACCCTGTATTCGAATATGAAATTACTAAAAATTATGAGTTCATACTTTTTCGTTTACTTGCACATAAAATGGGCAATCCCGAACTTGTTTAAAAATCGGTACAATTATTTGGACCCTTCTAAGGCTGATTATTCAATAATTTTTATTATTTTAAAGATTTCTGTGTTATAATCTTTTGTAGGAATTATTATCTTTTTTGCCCTAAAAAGGCGAGGGATTATAACTATGAGGTGTGAATTATGAAAAAGTACATAGTGGCACTGGACGAGGGGACGACCAGTGTAAGAAGCATTCTTTTTGACAAGGACTGCAAAATCGTCAGTGTGGCTCAGAAAGAATTTAAGCAAATCTATCCTAAACCGGGTTGGATAGAGCACGACCCCATGGATATTTTCGCAAATCAGATTGCGACACTTACGGAATGTATCGCAAAAAGCGGTGTGGACGTGGAGTCCATAGCGGGCGTGGGAATCACCAATCAGCGTGAAACCACCGTGGTTTGGGACAAATCCACGGGTAAACCTATATACAATGCCATCGTTTGGCAATGCAGAAGAACGGCGGATATTTGCGAAGAACTTGAAAAAAGAGGCTTGGGCGATTATATAAAAGATGCAACGGGATTGCGCATAGATCCGTATTTTAGCGCAACCAAAATAAAATGGATACTGGATAACGTGGAAGGTGCAAGACAAAAGGCCGAAAACGGGGAGCTTCTTTTCGGAACCATCGACACATGGCTTACCTGGAAGTTAACGGACGGAAAGGCTCATGTTACTGACAGAACCAATGCATCCAGAACCATGCTTTATAACATAAATAATGATGATTGGGATGAAAAAATCTTAAAAGAGTTGGATATTCCAAAAAGTATGCTGCCTAAAATCGCAAGCAGTAGCGAAATATATGGATATATGGACTTTATGGGAGGCGGCATTCCCATCGCCGGAATTGCCGGTGACCAGCAGGCGGCCCTTTTCGGCCAATGTTGTTTTGAAGCGGGTGAGGCAAAAACCACCTACGGAACGGGTTGTTTCTTGCTTGCCAACACCGGCTCGAAGATTGTAAAAAGCAAACATGGGCTTCTTACAAGCATCGCCGCTACGGTTAAAGACGCTCCCATCGAATATGTGCTTGAAGGCAGTGTTTTTGCTTGCGGCGCGGTAATTCAATGGGTTAGAGACGAACTGAGATTTATTACGGATGCCGGCGACAGTGAATATTTCGCAAAAAAAGTTCCGGATAATGGTGGAGTTTACTTTGTTCCGGCTTTTTCGGGGCTCGGAGCGCCATACTGGGATGCTCATGCCAGAGGAAGTATCCTTGGCGTTACAAGGGGCACCAATCGCTCGCAGATTATCAGAGCCGGGCTTGAATCAATCGCATATCAATGCGAAGATTTGATAAATGCCATGGAATCGGACTTCGGGGAAAAGATAACAAGCATGAAGGTTGACGGCGGCGGATGCGCCAACAACTTTACAATGCAATTTCAGTCGGATATATCAAACGTTAAAGTGGTACGTCCTGCCGAAAAAGAGGCAACCGCAATGGGCGTGGCTTTTCTTGCGGGATTGGCCACGGGCTTTTTTGAAAGCAAGGAGGAACTTAAACAAAAAAATAAAGCGGAACGTGAATTCAGTCCCGAAATGGATGAAGAAACACGTACTAAATTATTAAATAAATGGCACAAAGCCGTAAAGGCATGCCAAGAATTTGCAAAGGAGTAGGGAAATGGAAAAAGAGAGGATGTCGGTAAGATCATCGGATGAAAAACATATGTTGAAAGGTGTGGTTTATTTACCCGATGGAGAAGCAAAGGGCTATTTTCAGGTGGTTCACGGAATGCGTGAATACATCGGAAGATACGACAGATTTATGACGGAAATGGCCGAAAACGGTTATGTTTGCTTCGGCTTTGACAATTTGGGCCACGGGGAAACCGCAGAAGAAGGCGAACACGGCTATATTGCCGATAATGACGGCTGGAAATGCCTTATTACGGATGTTTCCCTTTTTAACAAAGCGGTAAGAAAAAAATACGCCGAAAAATACGGCAATATGCCTTGCATTCTTATGGGTCATTCCATGGGTTCTTTCATAGTAAGAATGGTTGCCGGAACATACACGGATGTATGGGATAAGCTTATTATCATGGGTACCGGCGGTACAAACAGACTTACGGGCTTGGGCAAAAGAATTGCCAGAAGCATTTACAAAAAGAACGGCCCTCGTTTTGTATCGGACAAAATGGAAAAAATGGCTTTCGGTTCTTACACAAAGAAATTCGAGCGAGATGATGAACTTAGCTGGCTCAGTGTGGATAAGGCCAACAGAGACAGATACAGAGTTGATAAGTTTTGCAAGCCTAAGTTTACAATCAGTGCAATGCTGGATTTACTGTATATTCAGCAGGCAGCAAATTCGCCTATTTGGTATCGTTCCATGAGAACGAGCAAACCAATTCTTCTTGTGTCCGGCGCAATGGACCCGGTTGGTGCATATTCAAAGGGCGTGAAAGAGGTTTACGAGCGCTTGCAAGGCATGAGAGCAGATGTAACCATGAAGCTTTATGAAGGCGCAAGACACGAGATTCTAAACGATTTCTGCCATGATGAAGTGGTTAAGGATATATTGGAATTTGCTGCAAAATAGTAAGTTTAAGCGGTTTGAGTAGAAAGAAGTTTGAGGTTTGAGAAGAACAATTATAGCTGTATTGCTGGCTATGATAACGATTTTTCTTGTAATATTTATTCCTTACATGAGAGATTACGTAGGGCAATACAATATTGACAGCGAGGATACGTCCAAGCTGTCGGAAGACGAAAAATTCATATATCGTACTTTCTTAAGCGATGCGGGAAAGCAGGCCTATGACCAGGTTAAGGATTCTGTTAAGCAGATAAATACGGCAGTTGAGCTTTTTACACATCTTGATGAATCCGAGATTTCGGATGTGATTAATGCCGTTTATTTCGACCATCCCGGATATTTTTGGCTGGATACCTCTTACAAATACTATTTGGATGAAGAGGGCTTGGTGGCCAGGATTGAGCTGGAATTTAACATTCCCGCGGACAAAATAAAGGCATCCAAGAAGAAATTTAACAAGGCCGCCAAGATTGTCCTTAAAGAGGCAAAAAAGCTTGAAACTGACGCGGAAAAAGAGAAATATGTCCATGACTATTTGTTGGACAATGTTTCCTACGTGGATGATGCCGGTCTTAATCAAAGCGCCTACAGCGCACTTGTGGGAAAAGAGTCCGTTTGTGCGGGTTATGCAAGAGCTTTTCAATATCTTATGCTTAAACTCGGCATTCCTTGCTATACCTGCGTGGGAGAAGCAAACGGTGAGGATCATGCTTGGAATATAGTAATTATTGATGGCATTGCCTACAATGTTGACGTTGCTTGGGACGATCCGGAGAGCGGAAATGTTCCGGGAGAGATGAGCTATTATAATGTTTCGGGCAACATAATATCTCTAAGTCACACAAGGAAAGGAATGTCGGAAAAACTGCCGCAAACCATATAAGAGCATGGACTTAACTGTATTTTAAATTACTGCGAAATTTTTTCTTGTAAATTAACATAACGTATATTATAATTTTAATCAGGTTGCTAAATGTCTATTTAGTAATCTGATTTTTCTTTTTTTACGCTGCTTTATGGCAGCGGCGGAATGCGTAATATTTGGGGCATGAAGATGTGTTGCCCCATAATAATAGATGTGGAAGGTATATAAAGATGATTTTTGGGAGAGAAAAAGAGCTGGAAGAGCTCAACACCATTTACGAGCGCGGTGGCTTTCGCGCCATCTGTCTTTACGGAAAGCGCAAAGTAGGTAAAACAACAATTTTGCAAGAGTTTGCAAACGGTAAGAGAGTTGTTTACTTTTCGGCGCTTGAATCCTCGGGAAAACAAAATCTAATTCAACTTTCGGCGGCTATTTATAAAGAAGCGCCGGTAAGTTCGGAATCGGCAAAGCTTTTCAAAAAATATGACGAAGCCTTTAGATATATGCGCGATACTTTTGCAAGAGAAAGGATTGTGTTTATTATTGATGATTTTCAAAATCTTTTATCTTCGGACAAGGATTTTGCCCTCGGCTTTAAAAAGGCTATCGACAATGTTTTCAGAAGCACCAATATTATGCTTATTATAAGCGGATCTCCGGAAAAAATAATGACGGATGCCATTAATGGGGAGAAAAGCCCGCTTTACAAGAAGTTTTCGGCACAGATTCACGTAGAGCCTTTTAATTATATGTGGACAGCTATGATGCTGCCGGAATTCAGTCCGGAAGAAAAGGCAATTATATACGGAATGACCGGCGGAATACCGGGATATATCACGCACATAGACAGGAATGCATCGCTAAAAGAAAATTTAGTTAAGCTCTTTTTAGACAACGATGCCTACCTTCAGGCAGAGCCGGATGCTATTATTCGCTCTGTGATAAGAGAGCCGGCTTATTACAATGCTATTATCGAAGAAATCGCCGATGGTGCGGCGACGGTTAACGACATTTCGGAAGCCACGGACCTTGATACGGCCACAACTTCTACCTATATGAAGCCGCTCCTCAATATGGGAATCGTTAAAAAACATACGGCGTTGACGGAAGAGAACAACCGCAAGAAAACCCTTTATAAAGTAGAGGACTATGTAATCGCTTTTGCTCATAAAATGGATATGAACAACAAATATCTTCGCGGAACCGTGGATTTCGATACTATATATGATGTAGCAATTGCCCCGGCATTGGATTATTACATGCAGGATGTTTTCCATGACATGTGCATCCAGTATCTGGAGGAGAAAAACAGACAGCGCGAGCTGCACTTTAAGTTTGAGCGTGTGGGCCGCTGGTGGGGCAAGGATAAAAAGACAGGTAAAGCATTGGAATTGCCTCTGTTTGCTCTTAACGACAGCGATGAAAAGGCTTTGTACGGCAAGTTTAAGTACAGCTCCGAGAAGATGAATATCGAGGATGTTTTCGATCTTATGGAGACTGCCAAGAAAATGAAGCAGTACGACAACAAGTTTTATATCGTTTTTTCCAAAAACGGATTTACCGATGATGTAACGGAGATAATCGATGGATACAAAAACTTTAAACGAGTTACTTTGGAAGACATGTATTCGTTTTTCTAGATAATAATAAGCTTTTGGGCGACACAATTAACTGTCGCCTTCTTTATAGTTTGCCAAATTAAATTGTACAAAATATTCTGAAAATAGCAGCAAACAACGCGATATGATTGACTAAAGCGTGGGGTTAAAGTATAATTAATTTGTATATTTTTTCGGATAATTTGGGATTCTGAAACAATTTTCCGATTGATTACAAAAAAAATAATAACAAGGGGGTTTTTTAATTGATAGCAATTAGAAACAAAAAGAAAGCGTTTGCTTTTGTATTGGCGCTTCTTGCGGCAGTGGTATTTATATTGCCGGGAAGTGTTGCAAAAGCGGATACTGCATTGTCGACATATTCGATTAATATCAGTAAGTTGACTGATGCAAATATTCAAAGCGCAACCGTAAGCATCACATTTTTAAAGGGTGATAATTCGGAAGCAGGGACTTCTATATCTACAATCAACAGCGAAAACAACTACACGATTAACTTGACAAATCAGGCTTTGCCGACCGATACGGCAAAAGTAAATGTTAAGGTTACGGCTCCGGGAATCGATACTGCATTTGTTGGGGCAGATGGACAGAATATGGCCAATATCCAACAACTTTTATCGGATCAGGGACAGACATTTAATCTTCCGGGTTCTGTAACAAATCCAAATTTAGATTTTACATTTGTAATTACTGATGGTGGTAGTGGAACTGAAGTTCCCGAAAACTTTGGCTTACTTCTTCACTTAAGCGACGGAACAGCTACAACATATACGGAAGTTAATCCTTATGAGGGAGCTACGGTTATTGTTGCAGATTCGGAAGATATTTCAAATCTGGAATTTATGATTGATGAATTTATTGATTATACAGACTATGACAACCCTGTTCATAAAGCTTTGGAAAATGTGGGTACAAATTCGGGTGCTGAAGATGCCTATAGGCGTAATCCTTTGGAGGTTCAGACTTTATCAAAAACAGCAGATCAATGGAACTTCAATCTTATGTATCACGCAAAGGATGACCCGGTAGAGGCAAACAGAGATTGTCCTGAGTTTTATGTCAGAAATATAACGATTATATCATCGGATAGTTCGGCTGTACAGGTTGCCTTTTATCCACAACCTTTTATGTATCAGGATACGGTTTATTCAAACAAAGTTAATATAACCGGAACAACAGCCCAATCTCCGGCACAGTCATATGTATATTACGATAGCGAAGTGGTTCCTATTTGGGCTATAGGCGGTAAAGAAGTCATGGAAATAAAAGTTGCGGATGGCTTTAATGCAGATGCCGTAACAATAATTGATGGAAATTTTTTAAGCTTTAATTCGGGCTATTATGCAACAATACCTTTGGTAATTACTTTGGATGACGGCACTGTTGGATATTTGGATGTTAACAGACTCGGATTGTCTCTTGACTTTGTAAGAACCGCAAATCGTGACTTTGTATTCCACGGAAGTCAGGAGGGTTCTATAATAAGCAATGCTGAAGGTGTCGGAGCCGTTAATGTTGTGGCTACATTCTACTATCCGGCAGACAAGAGCTATTCAGACTACGATATAGTTGCAAATCTTACATATGCGGACGGACGTGAAGAAACAAAGATTGTTCAGGGATTTGGAGAGACGGACGGTGATGTTAACGGCGATCTGAAAGCCGGCGATTATCTTGTATGGTCCGGTGCTTCCGAAGACGAAGCCCCTGTAACTGTATCGGTAACTGCAGTTAAACACGGTGCGATTAGCGCAGATACATTCGGTGGAGCTGTATTTGGCGGCGGTGCAGGCGTGACAAAAACAGATCTTGCAAAAGAGATAAGATTTTAATGTAAGGAGGTATGGACAATGAAAAAGTTTAAAAAGACAATGTTCGCCCTTTCATTAATTCTTGTTTTGTCACTTGCAATGTCATTTACATGTATGGCTGCAAATGTTAAAGATTTAAAAGTATCGGGTGAGGATAATTCAATAAAAGTTAGCGGAAGCGTTGAGGCAGGCGTGCTTGCATGCGCGGTATTGGTTTACGACAGCACAGGCGCAACACTTGTTGGTATGGAAACATGTGCGGTTAACAACAATGCTTATGATTATACATTGGACAAAACTTTTGCAAAAGGTAACTACGTTGTTAAAGTTGCCGACTATGAAGGCGGTAGCTTCGAAACTGCAAATGTTACCGTAACCGGTACCGTTACACCGGGAACCGGCGATGCAATGCCTGCCCTTATCTTGACCTTTACGGCAGCAGCGGCGGTGCTTGCAACGGGCCTTGTATTGAAAAAGAAAAGTGTTAAAGAATAAGCAAACAATTAAAATATAAAAGAAAAAAGAAGTTCTTCGGAACTTCTTTTTTTCTTTGCTTTGGGGTTGTTCCCCGGGTTGAATGTTTAAAGTTTATGTTAAATAAGGGGTTAGCTTTGATTATTTGCTTGCGCTGCCAAGGGTAAGTTCTACGGTTTTAGCCACATATTCGTTGCCTTCAACGGTGTAATAACTTACCTTTACGCTTTCGCCCGCTTCGTAGTAGGAAAGGGTTTCAACCAAATCCGACATGCTGCTTATGCGGTTGCCATCGATTGCGGTTATTACATCCGACTTGCTAAGGCCTGCACTTTCTGCAGCACCGCCTTCTATGGTGGATTTAATGTAAACACCTGTTGAAACACCTACGGAGCTTGCCATTGATGAAGAAACATCCTGTCCGTATATTCCCAAATATCCTCGTTTATCTTCCGCAACCAACTGTCTTGCTTCTGAGTTAATAAGGTTTTGGATGATTTCGGTTTTGTCGGTAATAGGAATTGCAAAGCACATGCTTTCGGCATAGATTGAATTTACTCTTGCTTCGCTGACACCTACCAATTCGCCGTTTGTGTTGATTACGGCACCGCCGGAGTTACCTGAGTTAATGGCTGCGTCTGTCTGTAGCAACGAATAAGTCGAGCCTTCCAAAGTAACTTCTTTATCTTTGGCACTTACTATACCGTATGTAACCGATTGTCCGTAGTTAAGGGCATTACCGATTACAATAACGCCATCGCCCACATCCGGTTCGTTTTCGGAAATTGCGGCAACTTTTATAGCCGACAATGTGTCCGAATCAATGCTTGATAAAGGAACCGAAACGATAGCCAAATCTTCAACGGATTCCGCTGATTTCAAAGAACCTGTAACTTCCGTATCGTTGCAGAACTTAACAACAACACTGCTGGTATCTTCGACTACATGATAGCTTGTAAGAATCAAAAGTTCCGTGTCGTTTTGGGCAATGATAACACCCGAGCCTGCGCCGGTGGCAACTTCTTCGCTTGAGTTTGTGAAAGGATAATATGAAGATGATTGACTCATGGAAGTAAGAGCTACAACCGCCGGCATAAAGTCGCTTACCACATCCGACACATCCACAACACCCGTTACTTCTGTGGCGTTAATGCCGGTGCTTGTAAGGTTGGCGTTAAGACCGGAAGATGCAGACGATGAATTTGACAAGCCTAGTCTGTATCCTATGGTTGTAAAGGCACCTCCGGCAACAATTCCCACAACTAAGGCTATAACTACGGGAATAATTAAAATTTTGTTGAATTTTTGCTTTTTGGGTTTCGCATAGTCGCTGTTATGGGATTCCCATTTATGTACATTTCCATCCGTATAAACTGTTTCGTTTCTTTGGTTGTAATTGTTGTAATTATTGTAATTATCGTTATACATCTTTTGAAATCCTCCTTCTTTTTGATTTCTGAAATCAATATAAAACTCCTATGTGATGTTTATGTGACAGAAATAAAAATAATATTTGATTAAAGTTTTTTGACATAAAAAGGGCAATACCCGAAAGTATTGCCCGTGAATTATAAAATTATTTTTGAATCTTTAGCAATTTAACTGCTTAGATAAAGTTTACATAATTCTCAACCAAGTGATTGTAAACAAGCTGTTCAATATATTGCTGAGCCCAGTAATTTATACCGTTGTAAGCTTCCAAAGCTGCATCGTAATCCCCTGCGGTATATGTTGATGTAATGTAATCTTTAAGTTCTTCATCCGTAAATGATAAGCCTTCTTTTTCGTATATTGCCTGCATATACATCGCGAAGGCTACGCTTGTTTTTGCTGCTTCGTCGCATTTTTCTTTAAGCTCGTCTTTTGTCATGCCGTAGTAGTCAAACATGTTTTTGGCATTTGAGTATGACTTGTAGCTTAAGAAATAGTAGTAATACTGGAAGTATTCGTTTTGTGCGCTTGCCTTCAAATATTTATCCGGATAAGTTACAACGCTGCTGTTGTCGGATATGTATGCCTGAACTTTTGATGCAAGATTGTTCTTATAATATGAGTCTTTTAAATACTGTCTGTAACCGTCTGCCGTTGTGGCAAATGAGCCGTAATTTGTCGTAACGAATTCGTCGTTAAACTCAGGTGTATCATAAACGCCTTTAAGAGTTACGTCCACTTTAACGATTTTTCCCGCATATGGGGCATTGCCCGCATAATCTTCGGATACGTAGATTTCGGCTGTTTTTGATTCGCCAACCTTCATGCCCGCGATTTGTGAGCTTAAGCCCGGAACCAAAGAATCATCAACAAGGTTTACTCTTGCATCCGTTGCCGGATCTCCGTAGGCTTCATCATCAACATAGATTTGATAGTCAATGGAAACCGTTGAATTAACATAGGCTTCGGTTCCCTCGTCGCTTACAAGTGTTGAATGCTGTGCGAGAGCATCATCGATTTGTGACTGAACATATTCGTCCGTTGCGGTGATATCCGCAAGAGCCACATCTATTTTTGTATAGTCGCAAAGGTTAACCATGGATGAATCGAAACCTTCGATTAAACCGGCGCTTGTTAAGCCTTTGCTGTAATCGGCAGTCGGATGATTGTCGCTGTAAACATTAACTTCTCTTATAATGATTAAAAGCGCAACCACAGCAATCGCAATAGGAACAATTATTTTAAGAAGCCTTGCGCGAGTTGCTTTATGCCTGTATTTTTGCTTTGTTTTTTTAGCATTCATTCTGCTTTCTTTGCTCATCTTTAACCTCCCCGAATGATATTTCCCATAAAATGCCATTCGTTTTTATTATTCGGCAGCGGGAGAATGTCCCTTATTAACTGCCGCAATTAATGAAAGTATACCATATATTTATTATTTAAAAAAGCTATTTTACATAAGTTTGTTTGGCTTGAATATAAGGCATTTTAGTCTTATAATAACTAATATAGGTTATATAAGTGTATAAAAACATAGCAGGCTTATTTAAGCCGCATTATGTTGAAAAGGAGAAGAGAAATGACGTATATTGACAGATTCGGTCATAATGATAATTGGCAGGAAGTTAAAGATGCCACAATGAACACAATCGGCATGAACACGGGCAAATATCCCGATTCGAAGTGGAAACTTCAGCTCATTCGAGCAGAGCATTCACCAATCAGAAAATTAAAATTTTCTTGGAGATGGAAGGAACTCCCGTATTGGGTTTCCGTTCATATCGTTCGTCATAAAATAGGTATCGAGCACTTTGTTAAAACTCAAAGAAGCGACCGTACCGGAATCGACAGAAACGAGCTTCCGCAAGGCGCACACGTTTCTCATGAATGCGAGGCGGACGCACAGGCTCTTATCAATATTTCCAGAAAGCGCCTTTGCGCTCAGGCAAGCAAAGAAACACGCGAGGCTTGGCAGCTTGTAAAAGACGAGGTTGCAAAAGTAGAGCCGGAACTTGCTGTCTGTATGGTTAAAGAATGTGTTTACAGAGGCTTTTGTCCGGAAATGTTCGGATGCGGCTTTGATAAAACGGACAAGTTTAAGGAAGAACGCGAAGCTTACGTTAATCCCGACTTGTTAAAATAGAGATATTCTAAAGCAAAATATGAAATTTTTATATCAAGGAGGACATTGTAATGGCATTAGTTACAACAACAGAAATGTTCAAAAAAGCGTACGAAGGCGGATATGCAATCGGTGCTTTCAACGTTAACAACATGGAAATCGTTCAGGGTATTACCGAGGCAGCAGCCGAACTTCAAGCTCCCCTTATTTTACAGGTATCCGCAGGTGCAAGAAAATACGCACGTCACAACTACCTTGTAAAATTGGTTGAGGCAGCACTTTTGGAGTGTGACCTTCCTATTGCTCTTCATCTCGATCACGGTGATACATTCGAACTTTGCAAATCATGCATCGATGGCGGATTTACATCTGTTATGATCGATGGTTCAAAACACAGCTTTGAAGATAATATCAAACTTACAAAACAGGTTGTTGAATACGCTCACGAGCATGGTGTAGTGGTTGAAGGTGAGCTCGGAAAACTTGCGGGTATCGAAGATGATGTTAACGTAAGTGCGGAAGACGCTTCATATACAAGACCTGAAGAAGTTGAAGAATTTGTTTCTCGTACAGGTGTTGATTCTCTTGCAATCGCAATCGGAACAAGCCATGGCGCTTACAAATTCAAACCGGGTCAGAAACCACAGCTTAAATTCGACATCTTGGAAGAAGTTGAGAAGAGACTTCCAAACTTCCCAATCGTTCTTCACGGTGCATCAAGCGTTATTCCTGAATATGTTCAGACAATCAACGCAAACGGCGGTGCATTAAAAGATGCTATCGGTATTCCTGAAGATATGCTTAGAAAAGCTGCAAGCATGGCAGTTTGCAAAATCAATATCGACTCCGATCTTCGTCTTGCAATGACAGCGGGAATCAGAGAGTACATGATGGCTCATCCTGATGCTTTCGATCCACGTCAGTATTTAACACCTGCACGTGACAATATCAAAGCATTGGTAAAACATAAAATTGTAAATGTTCTCGGATGCGATCATAAAGCATAAATATTTGGGAAGCTGCGAAAGCGGCTTCCTTTTTTGACCTTATTTTTTAACAATGTCTACTATCATTTTGCATAAAATTTAATTAAAAATGGACATATATTTGTAAATGTTTATAATTTTGTACTTAATTATTTTTAATGGTTGTATTTGAAAAAATATAATGTTAAACTACGATTAAACGCATTGAAGATTTAATATGTTGTACGGTTGTTTTGTGGTTGTGATTTAGATGTATAAAAGATGATTCTTTGAAAATACAGCTATGTCCGGCCGGTGTGCAAAACGAGAGGAGGCCGTGCAAAGCCTACACTATTTATTTTCAAAGGAGAATTTTTAAAATGCAGCAGCAAGTAAAAGAGTTCAAGAAGGTACTGGTTGCAAACCGTGGTGAAATTGCAATCCGAGTCTTCCGTGCCCTAAACGAACTCGGCATCAAAACAGTTAGTATCTACTCAAAAGAGGATAAGTACGCTCTGTTCAGAGCAAAAGCTGATGAATCTTATCAGTTAAACCCTGAGAAGGGTCCTATCGACGCATACCTTGATATTGACAATATCATAAAAATTGCATTGGCATGCGGTGCCGACGCAATCCATCCGGGTTACGGATTTTTATCCGAGAATCCTGATTTTGTTGACGCTTGTGAGAAAAACGGTATTGTTTTCATCGGACCTACAAGCGAAATCATGAACAAAATGGGTGATAAGATTTCATCAAAACAGATGGCCATCGACGCCGAAGTTCCTATTATTCCGGGCGTTGACCATGCGGTTAAGTACATTGATGAAGTAATTAAAATTGCTGATGAAATCGGTTATCCTGTAATGCTTAAAGCTTCAAACGGCGGTGGCGGACGCGGTATGCGTATCGTTAACTGCAAAGAAGATATGGAAAAGGAATTCGAAGAAGCCAAAAACGAATCCAAGAAAGCATTCGGTGATGACAAAATATTCGTGGAAAAATATCTTAGAAGTCCAAAACACATCGAAGTTCAGATACTTGGAGATAACTACGGCAATGTAGTTCATCTTTTCGATCGTGACTGCTCGGTTCAGAGACGTCACCAGAAGGTTGTGGAATATGCACCTGCATTTTCCGTACCTGAAGAAACACGTAAAATTATTTTTGACAGTGCCATCCGTCTTTCAAAGAAGGTTGGTTACCGCAACGCCGGTACATTGGAGTTCCTCGTTGATGCGGACAACAATCCGTACTTCATCGAGATGAATCCTCGTATTCAGGTTGAGCATACCGTCAGTGAAGCCATAACGGGTATCGACCTTGTTCAGTCACAGATTTTGGTTGCTGAAGGTTATGCCCTTGATTCGCCTCAGATTAACATTCCTAACCAGGAATCCATCCATCAGAACGGTTTCTCAATCCAGACACGTATCACTACGGAAGATCCTAAAAACAACTTCCTTCCGGATACGGGTAAAATCGAAGTATACCGTTCCGGTTCGGGTGCCGGTATTCGTCTTGACGGTGGTAATGCTTACACAGGCGCGGTTATTTCACCTTACTATGACAGCTTGCTCGTTAAGGCTATTTCACACGGACGTACTTTTGATGACGCAATCAGAAAATCAACACGTGCTTTAAAGGAAATGCGTATTCGTGGTGTTAAAACAAACATCCCATTCCTTATTAACGTGCTTAATCATGAAGTTTTCAAAAGCGGAAGCTGCTATACAACATTTATAGAAGAAACACCTGAACTCTTCGATCTTACACAGAGTCAGGACCGTGCAACAAAAATTATCGAATTCATCGGTAATCAGGTTGTCAATGCGGAACGTAAAGCTCCGGCAAATACGATTTATGCTATGCCTAAGTCACCTGAATATGACACAACAAAGAAAATTGTGGGTGCCAAAGATGAGTTCTTAAAACTCGGCGCAAAAGATTTTACACAGAAAATCTTAAAAGACAGCAAACTTTATGTTACTGATACAACCATGCGTGATGCACAGCAGTCACTTATGGCAACTCGTGTAAGAACAAAAGACTTGCTTGGTGCCGCACCTGCACTCAATGCTGCTCTTGCAAATGCATTTTCCGCAGAAACATGGGGCGGTGCAACATACGATACAGCTTATCGTTTCTTGAAAGAGTCACCATGGAGACGTTTGAAAGAACTTACAAAAGCAATGCCTAACACTTTGCAGCAGATGTTGCTTCGTGCTTCAAATGCGGTAGGTTACAGCAACTACCCTGACAATGTGGTACGTGAATTCATCCGTATTTCAGGAGAAAAGGGCGTTGACGTATTCCGTATTTTCGACAGTCTTAACTGGGTTGAAAATATGAAAATGCCTATCGAAGAAGCATTAAAGACAGGCAAAATCGTAGAAGGTACTCTTTGCTACACAGGCGATATTTCAAGCCCTGACGAGAAGAAGTACACACTTGATTACTATGTTAAAAAATCAAAAGAACTTGAAGCTCTCGGCTGTCATGTTCTTGCAATTAAAGATATGGCAGGCCTTCTTAAACCGCTTGCCGCAAGAGAACTTGTGGGAACTCTTAAAGAAGAACTTAGCATTCCGATCCACCTTCATACCCATGATTCAACGGGTGCGGGTGTTGCAACGGTTCTTATGGCCGCACATGCGGGCGTTGATATCGTAGACCTTGCTCTCGAATCAATGAGCTCACTTACAAGTCAGCCTACAATGAACACTGTTGTTGAAGCTCTTAAAGGAACGGAAAGAGACACAGGTCTCGATAATGATGAACTTACAGCCGTAAGCAGATACTTCGGCGAAGTTCGTAAGCTTTATGCTCCTTTTGAAAGTGAAATGAAATCTCCTAACTCGGAGATTTACAAATACGAAATCCCGGGCGGTCAGTATTCAAACCTTCTTGCACAGGTTAAATCAATGGGCGCCGGCGATGATTTCGAAACAATCAAAATGCTTTATAAAGAAGCAAACGATTTGCTCGGAAACATTGTTAAGGTTACACCTTCATCGAAAGCAGTCGGTGATTTTGCAATCTTTATGTTCCAGAACAAACTTACAAAAGATAATATTTTAACCGAAGGTAAAGATTTATCATATCCCGACAGTGTAGTTGACTACTTCAAAGGTATGATGGGTCAGCCTGAAGGCGGATTCCCTGAAGAACTTCAAAAAATCGTTCTTAAAGGTCAGGAGCCTTTAAAAGAGCGTCCGGGTAAACTTATGCCGGATGAAGATTTGGGAGCAATCAGAAAACACCTTTGCGATACTTACGGATACGGCGATTTGGATGAGGATACATTGGCTCAGAAAGTTATCAGCTATGCTCTTTATCCAAAGGTATATGAAGACTATTGCAAACATACACAGGCTTACAATGATACAACTCTTCTTGACAGCCACGTATTCTTCTACGGACTCAGAAAAGGCGAAGAAACCGTTCTTCATATGGAAGAAGGTAAAGACTTAATCATCAAACTCCTGGAAGTTTTAGAGCCGGATGAAGAGGGTATGAGACTTGTTGCATTTGAAGTTAACGGAGCTGTTCGTCACGTTATGATTCAGGATAACAAGCTTGAAGTTAAAGCCGACCTTCGTCTTAAGGCTGAAAAAGGAAATCCACAGCACCTTGGTTCATCTATTCCGGGTACTGTCGGCAAAGTACTTGTTAAGGAAGGCGACAAAGTTGAAGTTAATATGCCTCTTATGACAGTAGAAGCTATGAAGATGGAAACAACCGTTGTTTCCAAGATAGCAGGTTCTGTTGATAAGATTTATGTTAAAGAAGGCGATCAGGTTAAACCTGAAGACTTACTTGTTTCATTCCACTTGGATAAATAAAACATTATTCAATAAAAAATAATCGGCAGTCGGCCTTCGTCGGCTGCCGATTGCTCTTTGTTTAAGGATACGCAAAAATCATAGAAAAATCGGCATTTAACATATTTGACAATTAACATTGTGATATGTTAGTATGTTATTGCTTTACTACGATAAAGAGAATATGTGGAGGAACTTAAATTATGAAAAAACTAATCGCATTGGGATTAGCAGTAATTACAGCTGCTTTTACACTTACGGCTTGTGACAAGGGTTCATCCGATTCGGATCTTGCAGCAATCGAAAAAGCGGGCAAAATGGTTATCGGTATTACGGAATACGAGCCGATGAACTATTATGACGACAACGGTGAACTTATCGGATTCGATACCGAATTTGCAAAAGAAGTATGCGAGCTTTTGGGCGTTGAAGCAGATTTCCAGATTATCGATTGGGATATGAAAGAAACAGAGCTTAAAGCCAAAAACATCGACTGTATCTGGAACGGTCTTACAGTTACCGAAGACAGAAAAGAAAACATGGATTTCACAGATACATATCTTGCAAACAAACAGTGCATTATCATCAACAAAAAGAGTGCCGACAAGCTTTCAAAAGCAGAAGGATATGATAAAGATACGGTAATAGCTGCTGAAAGCGGTTCTGCAGGTGAAACAGCCATTGCTGATAACGAAAACCTTTCAAAATGCCAATATGTGGCAGCTGATTCGCAAACAGCAGCATTACTTGGATTACTTTCCGGTAACTACGACGCAATCGTTGTAGATTACACACTCGGTAATGCGAGCGTTGGAAGAGGCGATTATGCAGATATGCAGATTGTTGATTCAATCGAACTTGAAGATGAGCTTTACGCAATCGGATTCAGACTCGGTAGTGATTTAACGGCTAAAGTTAACGAACTTATCAAATCTTTAAGAGAATCGGGAGTATTGGCTGATATCGCAGCTAAATACAACGTAACCGATCTTTACGAACAGGCAGCACAGTAAAGCTTTTATTACAATTAAAAACAATGACTGAAATCGGGTAGGTTTTTGGCCTACTCGATTTTATAGAATGGAGATTTTTTATGTCATTTGCAGATGTAACCATTAAGCTTTTAAACGGCTTTGGTGTATCACTTGCGCTCTTTGCGCTTACATTAGTTATTTCGTTGCCTCTGGGCCTGGTATTTTGTGCGGGCAGCAGATGCAGATTTAAACCTCTCAGATATATAGTAAGAGGATTTGTTTATATTATCAGAGGTACCCCTCTTCTTTTGCAGCTTATGGTAGTTGTATATCTTCCGGGTATCGCTTTTGATACGCCTCTTACAAAATGGACAGTTTTTGGCGGAAATGTTTCGGCAGCTTACTTTTTCGGAGCCTTGGCAGCTTTTGTTATAAACTATGCATGTTATTTTTCCGAAATTTACAGAGGCGGTATCGAGAACATGCCGAAAGGCCAGTATGAAGCCGGACAGGTCCTTGGTATGACAAAGTCGCAAATCTTTTTTAAGGTTATATTGTTGCAGCTTTTCAAACGTATCTTAACACCTATTGCAAACGAAACAATTACCCTTGTTAAAGATACGGCCCTTGCAAGAACGGTTTCCGTTGCGGAGATATTCTTCTGTGCATCGGAAATATTGTCACTTAAATATATTATTTGGCCGTTGTTCTACGCAGGCGCATTTTATTTGATATTCAATGCAATAGTTACAGGCATTTTCAACTATATTGAAAAGAAGTTAAACTATTTCAGAGCTTAAGAAAGGGCATAAAATGTCAGTATTAGAAGTTAAAAACGTAAAAAAACGCTTTGGCGAAAGCGAAGTGTTAAAAGGTATAGATTTTAAGTTGGAAAAAGGCGAAGTTCTTGCTATTATAGGTTCATCGGGAAGTGGTAAAACAACACTTCTTCGTTGCATCAATTTTCTTGAAACTCCCAATGAAGGCGAGTTTTACATCGAATCGGAAAAGATTTTTGATGCAAAAGATGCGGGATCTTTAAACGAAAAGACAATAAGACAAAACAGGCTTCATTTCGGACTTGTTTTCCAGTCTTTTAACCTTTTCCCTCAGTACAGTGTTTTAAAGAACGTAACACTTGCGGCTGAACTTTTGGAAAAAGAAAAATTAAAAGCAGCCAAGGCATCCCGTACTGAGATGGGAATAGCTCTCAAACGAATCGAAAAGCACGCCTTGGAACTTCTTGATAAGGTAGGACTTAAAGAAAAGAAAGATGCTTATCCTTGCGAGCTTTCAGGCGGTCAGCAACAAAGGGTGGCTATAGCCAGAGCTTTGGCCTTGAATCCCGACGTGCTTTGCTTTGACGAGCCTACAAGTGCTTTGGATCCGGAGCTTACGGGTGAGGTTTTAAGAGTAATAAAAAGCCTTAAAGATTCGGGTTCAACCATGATAGTTGTAACTCACGAAATGGAATTTGCCAAAAACGTAGCAGACCATGTAATATATATGGCAGATGGTGTTATCGAAGAGGATGGCAAACCCGAAGACGTGTTTAACGATCCGAAAAGTGAAAAACTACAAAACTTTTTAGCTAAATCATTAGAGGAAATATAAAAGAGGTTAAGGTATGAATGTTATTGTTATCGGATGCGGAAAAGTAGGACGTACTATAGTTAACAATCTTGTTAAAGAGGATAATGACATTACGGTTATTGATATTAACCCGGATGTTATAGATTCTGTGGTAAATGAGGTGGATGTTGCCGGAATTGCGGGAAATGCGGCAAATCATGAGATACTTCTTGAAGCCGGCGTTAAAAATGCCGACATTGTTATAAGCGTTACGAAATCGGATGAATTCAACGTATTGTGCTGTCTTTTGGCAAAGAAAACAGGCGGATGCCAGACCATTGCCAGAGTCAGAAATCCGGAATACAACAATGAACTTAATTTTATAAAAGACGAGCTTGGTCTTGCAATGCTCATTAATCCGGAAATGGCTTCAGCGGTTGAAATATCACGAATCCTTCGCTTTCCTTCGGCTATATCCGTGGATACATTTGCAAAAGGACGTGTGGAGCTTTTGCAGCTTAAGATTCCGGAAGGCTCTTTCCTTGACGGAATGAAGATAAGAGACATCAGACCAAAAGCCAAAAACGATGTTTTGGTATGCGGCGTAGAGCGAGGAGAAGAGATATTCATTCCTAACGGTGAATTTGTTCTCCGAACCGGAGATTCCATTACCATCGTTTCATCACCGATGTATGTAAATGACTTTTTCAGAAAAGTGGGAGTTAGGGCAAACCAGGCGAAATCCGTTATTATTGCAGGCGGTGGAGAAACGGGCTTTTATCTTGCAAGCATTTTAACAAAAACCGGCGTTGATGTAACCATAATCGAGCACGACGAAAAGAGATGCAATGAGATAAACGAAAGACTTGCAAAAGTCAAAGTAATTCACGGAGACGCAACGGATAGAGTGCTTCTTGATGAAGAAGGAATCGGAAGCGTTGATGCTTTTTGCGCACTTACAAGTTTTGACGAAGAAAACGTTATGCTTAGCCTTTATGCAAAGAAAGCGTCACCTAATATCAAAACAATAACAAAGATTAATAAAATCGAGTTTGATGATATTATAAAAGAAATGGATTTGGATACAATCGTATATCCAAAAGAAGTTGCGGCAGAGCATGTTACAAGCTTTGTAAGAGCCATGAAAAATTCCATGGGAAGCAATGTGGAGACAATGTACAGAGTTATCGGAGGAAAAGCGGAAGCACTCGAATTTATTGTAAAAGAAGGTTCCCCGGTTGTAGACAAGCCACTTATGGAACTTAATCTTAAATCGGATATTATCGTTGCCTGCATTACAAGAAAAGGCAAAATTATCTATCCGCGCGGTACGGATACAATGCAAGTCGGAGACTCCGTTGTTATAGTAACAACAAGAGAAGGACTTGATGACATAAAGGACATACTTGTATAAATGGTTTTAAGTTAATTGTGTGCTGGGAAGGGAGATGCACTTAGTTGGAAGTTGTTAAAACGCTGGCAAAATCCATAAGACAATACAAAAAAGCTACTGTTTTAACCATGGTTTTTGTGTTGTTGGAAGCCTTATTTGAGGTTATTATACCTACTTTAATGGCTTATCTTGTGGATTATGGTATAGATCTTGGAGATATGGATTATATTATCAAAATGGGTATAGTCATTTTGATTTCGGCAATGCTTGGGCTTTTATGGGGAGTCCTAAGCGGTGTAAACGCATCCGTTGCATCCTGCGGACTGGCTGCAAATCTTCGCCACGATATGTATGAAAACATTCAAAGATTTTCGTTTAAAAGCATTGATAAGTTTTCGACGGCAAGTATTGTTACCAGGCTTACAACAGATACCACAAATGTACAAAATGCCTATATAATGATAGTAAGAACGGCTCTTAGATGCCCTCTTGTTATATTGTTTTCTCTTATTGCGGCATTTAATCTCCATAGGGAAATGTCCCTTATATTCTTAATCAGTATTCCTATTTTGGGATTTATTCTTGTTTATATCGCAAATAAATGTCACCCTGTTTTTGAAAAGGTGTTCAGACTTTATGATAAACTTAACCGTGTGGTACAGGAAAATGTGCGCGGTATGCGAGTTGTAAAGTCTTTTGTGCGTGAAGACCACGAAGTGGAAAAGTTTGAAGGAATTTCAAAGGTAGTTTACGAAGACTTTTCAAAAGCGGAAAAAATAGTAGCTTACAACGTGCCGGCTTTGCAGGCGGTTTCGTATGTATGTATGCTTTTAATTGCATGGATTGGGGCGAATGCCGTAATAGCAAGCGGAAATAACGAAAAACTGGGTCTTACGACAGGTGCGCTTTTAAGCCTTGTGGCATATTGCACCCAGATTCTTATGAGTTTGCTCAGATTTTCACAGGTTTATGTAATGATTATCATTGCCAGATCTTCTGCGGGACGTATTGCGGAGATTTTAAATGAAAAATCGGAGCTTCACAATCCCGAAAATCCGGAATACAGTGTGGCTGACGGCAGCATTGAATACAAGAATGTTAATTTCGGCTATTCGGAGACCGCAACAAAACTTGTTTTGGACAATATTAATTTAAAAATAGAATCGGGCAGTACCGTTGGTATAATCGGTGCAACAGGTTCGTCAAAATCCTCCCTTGTACAGCTTATTCCGCGTCTTTATGACGTAAGCGAAGGCGAAGTTTTGGTGGGAGGCAAAAACGTAAAGGATTATGATATCGAGTCTCTTCGTAATCAAGTTGCGGTTGTTTTGCAAAAAAACGAGCTCTTTAGCGGAAGCATAAAAGAAAACTTAAGATGGGGCGATGAAAATGCCACGGACGAAGAAATAAAAGAGGCTTGTAAACTTGCCTGTGCGGACGAGTTTATAGAGACTTTCCCCGATAAATACGATACTTATATAGAACAAGGCGGTACAAATGTTTCCGGCGGTCAAAAGCAGAGACTTTGTATTGCAAGAGCTCTTCTTAAAAAGCCTAAAATCCTTATTTTGGATGATTCCACCAGTGCCGTGGATACAAAGACGGATGCTTCCATTCGTCGTGCCTTTGCGGAAAAAATACCGGATACCACAAAGATTATTATTGCGCAACGTATTTCTTCCGTTCAGGATGCTGACATGATTGTTATAATGAATGAAGGCAAAATTGCAGCGGTTGGAAAACATGAAGATTTACTTGCAAACAATCTGATTTACAAAGAAGTCTTCGAATCCCAGAGAAAGGGGGGCGAAGACAATGAATAAGAAAAAACAAAAAGCTCTTATCAAGCCGGGAACGGTAGGCAGACTCATGTCTTATCTTAAGAATTTTAAGATACAGATAGTTTTTGTACTTGTATTTATCATAATCAGCTCTGTTGCGGGAGTTGTTCCTTCGATTTTTTGGAAGGTGCTTATAGATGATTACATCATTCCTATTGTTTCCAATAAAACCCCTGCTTTTTCGGGACTTGCACCGGTTCTTATGGGAATGGCCCTTATCTATGCGGCGGGAGTTATTACAACATTGTTCTACAACAGAATGATGGTTGTTATTGCTCAGGGCACATTAAAGAAAATCAGAGACGAGATGTTTGAAAAAATGCAGCGTCTCCCGATTAAATATTTTGATACACATACACATGGCGATATTATGAGTCATTATACAAATGATACGGATGCTCTTCGCCAGATGATTGCAATGGTTGTACCGCAGGTGGTTTCGTTCTTTATTACCATTGCCACAATATTTATTTCAATGCTTGCCCTAAGCCTTTGGCTTACCATATTTGTGGCTGTTTGCGTTGTTATCATGACGGCTATAGTTATGATTGTCAGCAAACGAAGCAGCAAATACTTTATAGGTCAGCAAATTTCTTTGGGTGACGTAACGGGCTTTGCCGAGGAAATGGTTAACGGCCAGAAGGTTGTAAAGGTATTTTGCCACGAAAACAAAGCTTTGGAAGGCTTTGATAAGAAAAACGATGTATTAAATTACAATGCCACAACGGCAAACAAAATGATGCAAAACATTATGCCTATTATGGGCAACCTTTCTTACATTTTGTATGTTGCCATCGCAATTGCGGGTGGTGCCATGGCATTGTCGGGAATAACAAATTATTCTTTTAGCGGAAAAGGTGTCTTAACCCTTGGTATAATCGCATCTTTCCTTGTACTTGCAAGAAAGATAGTTATGCCTATCGGTATGGTGGCACAGCAGATGAATGCAATCGTTATGGCTTTGGCCGGAGCTTCAAGAATATTCGAACTTATCGATGAAGAACCGGAAAACTATGATGGCAGCGTAAGCTTGTGTAGGGTTGAAGAAGTTGACGGCAGCTTAAAAGAGAGTGAAAAACATACGGGCAAATGGGCTTGGAAAGAAGTTCTTGAAGACGGTACATTTCGCCTTACGGCCCTTAAAGGCAATGTTATTTTGGAAAACGTTGACTTTGAATATGAAGAAGGAAAACCTGTACTTAAGGATGTAAGTCTTCATGCGGATGCCGGCGAAAAAGTTGCCTTCGTTGGTGCAACGGGTGCCGGAAAAACCACAATTACCAACCTTATTAACAGATTTTATGATATTGCCGACGGCAAAATAAGATATGACGGCATAAACATTAACAAGATTAAAAAGGCGGACCTTCGCCATTCCATGGGAATCGTTTTGCAGGATGTAAATCTCTTTACGGGAACGGTTATGGAAAACATCAGATACGGAAGGCTTTCCGCTACGGATGAGGAATGTATTGAAGCCGCAAAACTTGCCAATGCGGATAGCTTTATAAGAATGCTTCCTCACGGATACGATACTGTTTTGGAAGGTGACGGCAGCGGTCTTTCTCAAGGTCAGCGCCAGCTTATTTCCATTGCAAGGGCGGCGGTTGCGGACCCACCGGTTATGATTTTGGACGAGGCCACATCATCAATCGATACTCGTACGGAGGCTTTGGTTCAGGCGGGTATGGATTCCATAATGAAAGGCAGAACAGTATTTGTTATTGCGCATCGTCTTTCAACGGTTAGAAATTCGGATGTTATTATGGTGCTTGACCATGGTAAAATTATAGAAAGAGGCACCCACGACAGACTTATCGAAAAGAAGGGCGTGTATTATCAGCTTTACACGGGCGCCTTTGAACTTGAATAGTTGTGCTATCAAACAAAGTTTTATTATAATAGGTTAGTTAGTCAGAAAAGGAAGCAGAAATGAAAAGAATAGTTGTAAAAGTCGGAACAAGTACACTTACTCACGAAAACGGAGAACCAAATTTAAGAAGCATCGATATGCTTGCAAGGACATTGTCGGAACTTCAAAATATGGGCTATGATGTTGTGCTTGTTTCCTCCGGTGCCATTGCGGTGGGACAATGCAAAATGAAGCTTGAAAAACGTCCGGAAGAGTTAAGACTTAAGCAGGCTACCGCTGCCGTGGGACAGTGTGAGCTTATGCATTTATATGATAAATTCTTTGGAGAATACGGTAAAATCGTAGGCCAGATTTTGCTTACGGGTGAAGATATCGAAAATACTCACACCAAAGAAAATATCATCAATACCCTTGAGGCACTTTTGGAACAAAAAATAATTCCTATCGTTAATGAAAACGATACGGTATCTTACGAAGAAATTGAAAATCCTCACAAAATTTTCGGTGATAACGATACTTTATCTGCAATCGTTGCCGTTCTTTGTGAGGCGGATATTTTGGTTCTTTTAAGCGATATTGACGGACTTTATGAGGATAATCCGGCCAAAAATCCCGATGCAAGACTTATTAGAGAAGTGCGTGTTTTGGATGAAGAAATAAGAGATCTTGCAAGCGGAGCGGGTTCAAACCGCGGTACCGGCGGCATGATAACCAAACTCAATGCTGCGGAAATTGCAATGAATAAGGGAATTAATATGGTTATTTCCAACGGTAAATATCCTGAAAAACTATATGATATAGTTGAAGGTAGGGCCGTGGGAACACTGTTTGTGGCTAAAAAGTAGTCGTTTAATTTGAGGGGATATAAAATTGAAGACAAATAAAAAACTTTTTGTGGTTCTTCCTTATTACGTGATTCTTATTTTGGTTGTTGTAATGCTTATTATTCTAAGCTTTATGCCAAAGGGATATAATGGAATAAGTCGGGTGAAAAGGCTTGATTTTGCGGGAACTTATACTTACGACGGCATAACGAAAAACTTTGACTATGAGACGATAATTAATGCAAGAGAAATAGAAAAGGTTGAAATTGACGGACATTTTAAGCAAAATATTCCGCAAAAAACAAGATTGTTCGCGTCGGATTTATATATTCGTGTCAAAATTATTGTTAACGGGGAAGAAATATTAAAATTCGGTTATCCGGAGCAAAACTGGAATGGTTTTCAATCCGGTGGAGTAGGCTGGATAGGTACAACCCTTGAAAAAACCATCACTCCGGAAGACGATATTAAAATAATTCTTGAAAATCCATACGGAATAAAAAATTACAAAGAAGTCTATAACTACTTTATGAACACCATTTGCAATATGGATAAATATGATCTTTTAATGATCATGTTTACAAAAAATGCGGCTAAAATCGTTATAGGCGTTGTTTCGGTTACATTTTCAGCATTACTGGTAGCGGTTTATTTTCTGTTAAGACTCAGAAAGATGTTTGCGGGAAACTCGGTTATATACGGCTGCATAATGATTGTTATAACATCTCTTTGGATATTGAACGCGCCGGAGTTTTCTACTTTAATAACCAATAATCCGGGATTTTCGATGCTTTATAACACCATTGCATCCTTACTTATTCCGATATGTGTTGCCCAATATCTTATGGGATTTACATCCGGAAAAAGAAGTATGGCAATGCATGTTATCAGAAATTTGCTTATTATAGCTTTGCTTGGATATGCTGTTTTACAAGTGTTTGGCTTAACGGATCCTTTGCTCAGCGGCCCGTATATAATATGGTTTTCCAATGTACTTTCCGTAGCCGGAGTAGTTGTTTGCGTTATTGAAATCGTGAAGACGGATAATGTAATTAATCGCGCTACATGCTTGGTTATGGCTATTTTTGTATCATCCATGTTTATAGAAGCGATGAATATTTTTCTTGAAGTATTTAGACCGGGCGAATTTGCAACTTTTGCATTTACGGTTTATTTGGTGGGGCAAGCGGCAATATCCATAACTATATTGGGACAAAGCCTTCTTCGTGCAAGACAGGCAGCTGTATTGGAAAAAGAGATATTGGAAAAACAAATAGCTGTGGCCCTTAGTCAAATTCAACCGCATTTTCTTTATAATTCTCTTAATGCCATTGAGGATTTGTGCTACGAAGATTCGGAAAAAGCAGCAAAGACAATAAACGATTTTGCTCAGTATTTAAGGGAAAATTTAGACTCCTTAAAGGCCAGAGATTTGGTTTTGTTTTCACAGGAACTTAAACATACAAAGATTTATCTTAATCTTGAGCAACTTCGTATGGGGGATAAATTAAAAGTTGAGTATGACATAAAGGAAGAAAACTTTATGCTGCCGACTCTTACCCTTCAACCAATCGTTGAAAATGCCGTAAGACACGGTATTTTTAAAAAGGAAGGACCGGGCAGGGTTAAAATCAGCACAAGGATGGAAAAAGATCATGCGGTTATAATAGTTGAAGACGACGGTGTGGGATTTGATACATCCATAATCGGCAAAACTACGGAAGACGGGGAAAGAAGCCATATTGGTATAATTAACGTAGGCAGAAGGTTAAAGGCGCAAGCCGGAGGAAGATTGGAAATAGAAAGCACTCCCGGCAAGGGCACAAAAATAATAATACATGGTGGTAAAAACGAATGAACATTTTAATTGTTGATGATGAGCAAAGAGCCGTAAACAAGCTTGTTCGTGTTATTTCGACAAATAGGCCCGAAAACAATTTGTTTGCTTATACAAGTCCTTTGGAGGCTTTGGATTTTGCAAAGGACAACGAGATCGACATGGCTTTTTTAGATATGGAAATGGGTCAAATGCACGGAATAGATTTGGGAAAAAAGCTTAAGGAATTATATCCTAAGCTTCATCTTGTGTATGTTACGGCTTACGATCAATATGCCATAAGCGCAATCAGAATAAGAGTCGGGGGTTACCTTCTTAAGCCCGCCAGAGAAGAAGACATTTTGGCGGAGCTTGATTTTGCTTACGAAAACATGGCTTTTTTGGGCAAAAAAAATATCAGGATTCAATGTTTCGGCGGATTCGAAGTTTTTGATAAAAGCGGGGAAAGAATTGTATTTCACAGAGCCAAGTCCAAAGAACTC
The DNA here is from genome assembly GCA_015057825.1 of Lachnospiraceae bacterium. Lineage (GTDB taxonomy): Bacteria > Bacillota > Clostridia > Lachnospirales > Lachnospiraceae > RUG12871. The sequence goes on along the minus strand of SVDN01000001.1, from coordinate 65,254 downwards.
TTGGCATATCTTGTGGATAAACACGGTGCAAGCGCATCAACGGCGGAAATTGCGGGAGTGCTTTGTGAGGACAGACCTTTTGATTCCACAACTCAAAGTATGATAAGAAAATATGTAAGCGAAATGATGCAGACATTAAAAGCCGCCGGTGCGGAAAATATTATTTCCAGAAGTAAAAATGCAATTTCGGTTAACGAAGAAAACTTTGAATGCGATTATTATAATTATCTTTTGGGGGATGTTCATGCCATGAATGCCTACAAAGGCGATTATATGATTGATTATAGCTGGGCTGAGTTTACAAACGGCAGTCTGTTTTAGATATTTATTTGGATGGGAGATAAATAAAAAAAGTTGAAAAAATAGTACCAAAGTACTAAAATATTTGTCGCGGATTTGTCACACTTCATTTGCTATATTATAACCAAGCAATGAGGGATTGCTTAAAGTACTTGCATCGGAAATTGCGGTTAGGGCCCGCAAGTAGGTACTTTCAATATATCATCTTTAGGACGAGGGGATAAATATAAAAAAAATCAGGTTGAGGGACCTGATTTTTTTGTGCCTTAAATTTCACAAAAAATCATTTGAAGTTATGGGAAAAGTATACTAATATAATAGGGAGTTTAGCGTGACTAACTCACGGTGATTTTATTTTGATTTACTATAATTAGGGTATATAATATATACAGTGAGGTTTAAAATGAGACAGTTTGATGTGACGGGCATGAGTTGTGCGGCTTGCTCGGCCCACGTGGAAAAGGCTGTGGCAGCAGTTGATGGCGTGGATAAGGTAAGCGTTAACTTGCTCACCAATTCCATGAATGTGGAAGGAGCCGCAAGCGATGAAGCCATTGTTTCGGCAGTTGTTAAGGCAGGCTACGGCGCCTCTTTAAAACAAAAAGCAGCTGCCAAGAAAGAGGCCGGCTCATCCTTTGAAGATAGCATTAATAAAGATTTTTATACACTCAGAGCAAGGTTGATTGCTTCTGTTGTTTTTGTTGTGCCTCTTATGGTTTTTGCCATGTGGATGCCCGACTTTATAAATCCTATGGCTCTTGGCTTAACAGAGCTTCTTTTATCGATTATCGTTATTTTCATAAATAAAAAGTTTTTTATAAGCGGTTTTAAGGGCCTTATAAACAGGGCTTTGAATATGGACAGCTTGGTGGCCTTGGGTTCCGGAGCTTCCTTTGTTTACAGCCTTATTAATTTGTTTTTAATGATGCATGCCGTATCCGCTGCTTTCTCAATGGATATGGGTATGGGAGAGCACGGTCTTCATGAAATTTGCATGCCTTATTTAAATCAGCTTTATTTTGACTCGGCGGCCATGATTCTTGCGCTTATTACCGTTGGCAAGACTTTGGAAGCTTATTCAAAGGGAAGAACCACAGATGCGCTTAAAAGTCTTATGAAGCTTGCGCCAAAGACAGCTGTTGTTTTAAAAACGGAAGCGGACGGAACAGAAACCGAAGTTGAAATTTCAGTGGATGAAGTTAAGCCCGGAGATATTTTTATGGTAAAACCCGGTATGAGCATTCCTGTGGACGGAGTGATTTTGTCGGGAGTATCGGCTGTTGATGAATCCATGCTTTCGGGAGAGAGCATTCCCGTTGATAAGGAAGAGGGAGATGAAATAAGTGCGGGAACCATCAATAAATCAGGCTTTTTAAAATGCAAAGCCACTAAAGTGGGAGAGGATACATCTCTTGCGGGCATTATAAGAATGGTGGCGGATGCATCGGCCACAAAAGCACCTATTGCAAAGATTGCGGACAAAGTCTCAGGTGTCTTTGTGCCTATAGTGGTGCTTATAGCACTTATTACTCTTATTATTTGGATGATTGTGTCAAAAGATATGGGATATAGTCTTTCAAGGGCGATTTCGGTACTTGTTATCAGCTGCCCTTGCGCGCTGGGCCTTGCAACTCCTGTGGCCATAATGGTGGGAAACGGCATGGGTGCCAAAGCGGGTGTCTTGTTTAAAAATGCGGAAAGCCTTGAAATTACGGGAAAAGTCGATGCGCTGCTTCTTGATAAAACAGGTACCGTAACTTACGGAAAGCCGGTGGTTACGGATATTTTGCCGGCAGAAGGTGTAGAGGAAGGTAAACTCTTGGAAATTGCCTATGCTTTGGAAAAGAAAAGCGAGCATCCACTTGCACTTGCTATTTGCGAATATGCCGAAGAAAAGGGAATTGCGGCTATTGAGGCGGATGAATTTGAAGCACTTTCGGGCAACGGAGTAAAAGCTGTAATAAATGGACAAAAAATCCTTGGAGGAAGTTTAAAATTTGTTGAAAATGCCATAAGCATTGGTGATAGATTAAAAGAAAAAAGTATGGGCTTTGCATCGGAAGGAAAAACACCTACATTCTTTGCAATAGACGGAAAGCTTGCGGGAATCATAGCTGTTGCCGATAAAATTAAAGATGATGCAAAGGATGCGGTTGCTGAATTTGAAAACATGGGCATTAAAGTGCTTATGCTTACCGGCGATAACGCATATACCGCCCGTGCTGTTGCAAAAAAGGCCGGAATAAAAAATGTTATTTCGGATGTTTTGCCGGCTGACAAAGAAAGAATAGTAAAAGATCTTAAAGCCTTTGGAAAAGTAGCCATGGTAGGTGACGGAATCAACGATGCTCCGGCTTTGGTCAGCGCCCATGTGGGGCTTGCTATAGGAGCGGGCACGGACGTTGCAATAGATGCGGCGGATGTGGTGCTTGTAAAGAGCAATTTAAAAGACGTTGCTGTTGCTTTGAGACTCAGTCGCGCAACTATAAGAGACATTCACCAAAATCTGTTTTGGGCATTTATTTACAATATCATAGGCATTCCACTTGCTGCGGGAGCGTATATTTACGCTTTCGGCTGGGAATTAAACCCGATGTTCGGGGCGGCTGCAATGAGTCTTTCCAGCATATTTGTAGTGGGAAATGCACTCAGACTAAACCTTAAAAATATCAAGTCGGACAGACATGATAAAAAAAGAATCAATAAGGAGTTTGAGGATAAGTTTAATGCTTATATGGAAAATGCCGCTGTTGAAAACAATGACATAACAGAAGAAAGTGAGGATAAAAAAATGACAAAAGAAATTAAAATCGAAGGTATGATGTGTACACACTGCGAGGCACACGTTAAAGAAGCACTCGAAAAAATTGACGGTGTAATAAGCGCAAATCCGAGCCACGAAAAAAACAATTGTGTACTTGAACTTTCAAAAGAAATATCGGATAATGATATAAATGCGGCAGTGGAAGCCGCAGGCTACAAAATGGCTTAAAATTGCTGATTTTGGCAATATTAAGATAAATTAATAAGCGGAAAGAAGAAAAGTGATGCAAAACAAAAAACTAATATTGGCATCGGGCTCACCAAGAAGAAAAGAAATCCTTGAAAAAGCGGGATTCGACTTTGAAATCAGAGTATCTGATGTTGATGAAGGTATTGAGTTTGGCACACCTGCCGATTTGGTTGAGAAACTGTCCTTGATTAAGGCAAAAGACGTGGCAAATCTTGTTAAAGCAGAAGGAAAGCACGGTCTGGTAATCGGGGCGGACACAGTGGTTGCACTTGATGGTCTGGTTTACGGCAAACCAAAAGACAAAGAAGAAGCATTTGAAATGCTTAAATCACTTAGGGGAAGAGCACACAGTGTTTTTACCGGAGTAAGTCTTGTGGATGCAATCAGCGGTCGTAGAATGACTTTTCATGATGAAACCAAAGTATTTTTTAAAAATCCATCGGATGATGAATTAAAAGCCTATATTGAGGGAGGCGAACCGATGGACAAAGCGGGAGCATACGCCATTCAAGGCGAAGGGGCATTCTTGATTGAAAGAATTGAAGGTGACTATTTAAATGTAGTTGGATTACCTTTGGACAAGCTTAAGGAAAATTTAAGTTTATTCGAACAAAATCATTAATTAGTCAATGAATGCATATTGAGCATCGTTGATAGTATTTATACTGAAGCGAGGTAGAAAATGAAAACATTAGTAACTTACTTTTCGGCTGAAGCCGGAGTAACAAAATCTGTAGCTGAAAAAATAGCCAAAGAAACGCAGGGTACTTCTTTCGAAATAAAACCACAGGAACCATATACGGAAGCGGATCTTAAATGGGTAAATCCTTTTGCAAGATGCAATCGCGAAAAATTAGGCAGAAAAGATGTACCTGTTGAAGGAAAAATCGAAGACTTTAAGTCTTATGACGTAGTTTATATAGGTTTTCCGATTTGGTACGGAATCGCACCAAACGTTGTAAATACTTTCTGCAAAGACTATAAATGGTTCGGAAAAAAAGTTGTATTGTTTGCGACATCCGGCGGCAGCGATATCGGAAAATCGGCCGAAAAGCTTGCACCATACATTGAAGGTGCGGATATTATCGCCGATAAGCTTATAAATAACAACGATGATTTGAATGAATTGTTAGAAAGCGTTTGCGTCTGTTAAGGGATTTGCTTTACATTCAAAGAATATAATATTATAATACAAAAGATAATAAAAGGCAGTTCATTTGCACCATCCTGCCATATCAAAACTAGGGCTTTATTATGTTTATTTTTGGAGCCTTTTTTGATGGGCTCCTTTTCTTTTTCTAATTTGATATAGCAGTGGTGTGGATAATACAAGCGGTCGGGAAAACCGGCAACGGTTTGATTAAGATTAAACAGGTGGCGATTATGTACAAATTAAAAACAGCAGAATCTTTCGATGCGGCGCATTTTTTAAAGGATTATGACGGCAAATGCGCTAATATTCACGGACACAGATGGAAAGTGGAAGTTGAAATTCAATGCGAATCCCTAAAGGAAAATGGTTCGGAAAAAGGGATGTGCGTTGATTTTAGCGTGCTTAAAGAGGAGTTGAAGAACTTGTTGGAGGGCTTCGACCATACCTTTATAATAGAAAGAGGCTCTTTAAAGGCTAAAACACTGGAAGCTTTGGCTGAAGAAAACTTTAAGATAGTCAATGTGGATTTCAGACCGACAGCGGAAAATTTTGCAAAATTCTTCTTTGATAAAATGGTAAATGCCGGTTTTGATGTGTCGAAAATCGTTGTATTTGAGACACCTAACAACTGTGCGATTTACGAAAAATAGATTTAGTAAAAAGGTGGTAATGGAATTGGCAACTGAAAAATCAAAAAAACTTGAAGTAATTGAAATCTTCAAAAGCATTAACGGAGAAGGAATGAGAGCGGGGGAGCTTACAACTTTTGTAAGATTTAAGGGCTGTAACCTTAAATGCGCATATTGCGATACTTCATGGGCAAACAAAAAAGATGCGGAATGTCATGAAATGACGGTAAAAGAAATCGCGAATGTAATCGAAAAACATCAGATTGCAAATGTTACTCTTACAGGCGGCGAGCCTCTTCTTCAAAATGACATTACGGAGCTGGTAGGCGAAATAACAAAGAAAAAACTTAAAAACAAAAGCTTTCAGGTACCGGGATTTCGAGTAGAAATCGAGACAAACGGTGCGGTTAGCATTGCCGAAATAGATGCATACAGAAAAAGAAAAGGTCTTAACGAGCAGGTAAGACTTACACTTGATTACAAGCTTCCTTCATCGGGCATGGAAGATAAAATGATAAGTGACAATTTTGACAGAGGAAATCTTACAAAACGCGATTCCGTCAAGTTTGTCTGTTCGGACAGAACCGACTTGGAAAGAGCGGTTGAAGTTATAAAACGCTACAGACTTACGGACAAATGTTATGTTATTTTCAGCCCGGTTTACGGCAAAATCGATCCGAAAGAAATTGTGGAGTTTATGAAAGAACATAAGCTTAACGGCGTAAGAATCCAGTTGCAGTTACACAAATATATTTGGGATCCGGATGAGAGAGGCGTGTAATTAGCATAGAAAAGAAAAAACAGGTATAGAAGAAGAAAAAGAAATGGAAAAAGCATTGGTTTTATTCAGCGGTGGCGTTGACAGTACAACTGCCCTTGCCATGGCTGTTGAAAAGTATGGAAAAGAGAATGTAATAGCTTTATCAATAAGCTATGGACAAAAACATAAAAAAGAAATAGAAAGTTCAAACAAGGTGGCAAACTATTACGGCGTAGAGCATTTGTTTCTTGATTTATCCAAGATATTTGAGTTCAGCGACTGCTCTTTGCTTGAAGGCTCCACAAAGGAAATTCCGAAAGACGAGTACGCAAAGCAACTTGAAAACACTCATGGAAAGCCGGTTTCCACATATGTGCCTTTCAGAAACGGCCTTTTCTTATCAAGTGCGGCAGCCCTCGCTTTGTCTAAGGATTGCAGCGTGATTTATTACGGAATTCACAGAGACGATGCGGCGGGAAATGCTTATCCCGACTGCTCCGAAGAGTTTAACAGGGCTATCGATGAAGCGATTTATGTCGGAAGCGGTAATCAATTAAGTATTGTGGCGCCTTTTGTAAATAAGGCAAAGAAAGATATCGTAAAAATCGGACTTGATTTGAAAGTGCCTTACGAACTGACTTGGAGTTGCTATGAAGGTGGGGACAAGCCTTGCGGACATTGCGGCACTTGTATTGACAGAATAAAAGCATTTGAGGCAAACGGTGTAACGGATCCTTTGATGCTTTAATCGGACAGAAACAATACAAAGTTTCGGACAAAAAATATACATAGTTTCGGACAGAAACTATACAAAATAATGACAAAAACTTTACAAGGAGAAACAATCATGGCAGATGAAAGAAAAGACGAAAGCTTAACATTACTGGGCAATGCAAAGACCAAATATCCAACTAATTACGATCCGTCGGTGTTGGAAACTTTCGAAAATAAGCATCCGGACAATGACTATTTTGTAAAATTCAATTGTCCTGAATTTACAAGCCTTTGTCCTATTACGGGACAACCGGACTTTGCTTGCATAACAATATCTTATGTGCCGAATATCAAAATGGTGGAAAGCAAGTCTCTAAAGCTTTATCTTTACAGCTTCAGAAACCATGGGGATTTCCACGAAGACTGTGTTAATAAGATCATGAAGGATCTAATAAAACTTATGGATCCGAAATATATTGAGGTATGGGGCAAATTCACGCCCAGGGGCGGAATATCGATAGATCCGTATTGTAATTACGGAAAAGCCGGAACAAAGTGGGAAAAAGTTGCCGAGAACCGACTCTTTAACCATGATATGTATCCTGAAAAAGTTGACAACAGGTAAGTTTGATATTAGTCTGAAAACAAATGAATGTGTCGTTGCATTTAAAAGTGACAAGCAACAGGGAAGTTTGAAAAAGTAAAAGGTGAACGAATGATATTATACATAAATGCTTGTGCCAGAAGCATATCAAGAACAAAAAGATTGGCAGATGCCGTAAAAGAAGCAGCCTTGGGAAAAATTGATGATACAGTTGAAGAAATAAGGCTTTTTGATATTGATTTTCCAAAAACGGATGAGAGCTTTCTAAATAAAAGAGATGATTTGATTGCAAAAGGAAAGTTTGATGATGAAGGCTTTGCACTTGCAAGACAGTTTGCAAAAGCGGATTTAATCATTATTGCAGCGCCTTTTTGGGATCTTTCGTTCCCGGCTGTTCTTAAGCAATATATAGAGCATATAAACGTAACGGGAATTACTTTTGAATATACCGAAGACGGCATACCTAAGGGACTTTGCAGAGCAAAAACACTTGTTTACGTCTCAACTGCCGGCGGAAACTTTGTGCCAAAGGAATACGGTTTTAATTATGTAAAAACTTTGGCGCAGTCATTCTACGGTATTGGGGATGTGAGATATATTGAGGCAGCAGGTCTTGATATTTATGGGGCTGATGCGGAAAGAACAGTAAGCCTTGCAATAAAAGAAGCGGCTGATGTATGGGATGAAAAAACCGATTCGGACAAAAAAGGACAAAATATAAACAAGGATTTTGAAGAATGTCTGAACAACAAAGGTGATAAAACCGTTTTGTGGGAAGAGGTTGAAAGCAAACATCTCATATCCGACGAGTGGATAGACTTTAGAAGTACGGCATTTAAGTTGCCTGATGGCAGTGTGTTTGAGCCTTTTTACAACTACAGTCGCAGAAATTATGTTGTAATAGTTGCTACGGATACCAACGGAGATTATCTGATAGTAAGACAATACAGACCGGGTATAAGAAGTATAACAAACGAGTTTCCGGCAGGAGGCATAGAGCGCACCGACGGCAAAGAATACGGACCAAATGATGAATGGGCGGAAGAAGCTTTGGACGCAGCAAAAAGAGAACTTATGGAAGAAACGGGATATGAGTCGGACGATTGGAGAAGCATAACCGTAATACCATCCGCAGCTTCGATTTCGGCAAATTATGCGTATTTGTTTGAAGCTAAAAACTGCAGAAAAGTAGGTGGACAAAACCTGGATGACACAGAGCATCTTAATGTTTATAAGATAAGCAAATCGGAGCTTGAGCAGCTGATAGCCGAAAGAAAATTTGAGCAGGCAGTGCATGTGATGGCGTATTTGATGGCTGAAAGATAAAAGAAAAGGGATTGGACAAATGTTCAATCCCTCGTTTATTATTAGGAACTATTTCACCGAATCCAATCCATATACCGCAGCTCCCACAGCTCCTACGATTTCGGGCTCTTCGCAGATGTAGAGCGGAGCATCTATTAGGTTTTCCACTTCGCGCACAACGCCGGAGTTTTTGGCAACACCGCCGGTCATCATAAATCCCGGATTTAAGCCAACTCTTTTGAGTAGAGAAAAGGCTTTTGTAGCGATTGATTTATGTAAACCATGACAAATATCGGATTTTTCTTTGTTTTGCGCAATTAAGGAAATCACTTCGGACTCTGCAAATACGGTACACATATTGCTGATTTCGATATCTTCTTTCCAGTTTTTGGATGTAGGTCCCAAGTCGTCCAAACTAAGCTCTAAAGTTCTTGCCATCATTTCAAGGAAACGTCCCGTACCGGCCGCACATTTGTCATTCATGGCAAAGTCTATTACATCGCCTTTTTCGTTAAGACGAATGGCCTTTGAGTCCTGGCCGCCGATATCAAGAATGGTGCGAATCTCGGGATTGAAAAAGTGAGCGCCTCTTCCGTGACAGCTGATTTCCGTTACGTTGTGATCCGCAAAAGGAATGCTTACACGACCGTATCCCGTAGCCACGATTAAATCGATGTCTTCGGCTTTGAGTCCGGCTTTTTTAATAACCTCGTCTTTTGCTTTTTCGGCACTTTCGATACTTTTTGCTCCGGTTCGAAGGACATAAAAAGCAACTATTTTTTTATCATCATTTAGTATTACGGCATTTGTTGATGTTGAGCCTGAATCTATTCCAAGAATATACATTTTCTCGCCTTTTTCCTTTTTCTTTTTGATTTTTTCTTTTATAAGTTCGTTTCCCTTACTGCCGTCAAGGCTTTCCAAAAAGGCCTCGACCCTGGTTCTTATTTGCCCCGCACTTCCAAGGGTTGTGTCAGTTTCTATATGGAGAAGGGGCTTGTTAAAGAACTTTTTAAATCTTGCAAAGTCAAAAGAGTAGTTATCGCAAAACTTAACCGTGTGATAAATAATTCCGTCCACTTCATCCATAAAATTTTCTATGTAATTGTTGCGGTTTACCGCATCAACCATACGCATGCAAGGGATTTGATTTAAAATCTTTCCGGAATATTTAAGCAAAGCCTCTTGCAATTTATCCGGAGTTTTTGTGCTGTCTCCCAAAATAATTTTTTCTTCGTAGAAGTCTCTGAAGAGATTGTTGCAAGTTACGTTGAATACAACATTTACGCCCTTATCTTCAAGGAAGTTTAAGGTTTCTTTATTCATCCTTGCACCGGAAATGCCGATTTTGTAGACACGTCCGTCGCTGTTCTTTAGGGCTTCTTCTTTGTGAGCTCTTTCCTCGATTTTTGCGGCTTCGGATTTTGCCTTTACGATTCGCTCAAATTCGTCTTCGTTAAAGCTCTTGCCGCTGAATTTCTTATATTCCTCTATCAGTTCTTCGATTCTTTCTTTGTAGATTTCGCAGGAAAAATCGTTAACTTTTCTCGGTACATCGATTATATAAATGAATTTATTCGGGAAATTTGCCTTCAAAACATCATATAAACGTCTTACGCTGTCGCAACATGTTGTAAGAAGCACTCCATCGTAGTCTTTTTCCATAACATCTTCCAACACGCTTTTTGCAAAAGAGCAGACATTTTGATGCATCATTATATCCGATTGATTAAAATTTGTTACGTGAGGCTCAATCATTACAAGTTCTTCGCCAAAGCTTTCCAGAACTTCGATTGGCGCGTATTTACACATATATCCTATCATTTAGCTGCCTCCGAGCTGTTGTTGTTATTGTCCTGAAGCTTTAAAACTTCAAAGAAGGCTTCAAGCCTTGTTTTGATTTGACCGTCGTGGCTGTTGCGTCTGTCGATGCCGTCGCCGTCGATGGTAAGCACCGGAATATCAAGCTTAGCCAAGCGTTCCTTTAAAAGAGCGTTTCCGCCGGATGACTGCTTGCAGCCCCAATGGCAAAAGTGGATAACGCCGTCGGAGCCAAGCTTTTTAACCAAATCCACTACCAAATCCGCCTTTCTTTGATAAGAGCGGTTATAGACATTGTTAATCATTTTCTTTGCCAAAGCTTCCAGGGGATGCTCGGTGTCAAGTTCTTCAATATAGTCGAAATTCATGTCAAAAGCCTGAATATAATAGTCATCGCCGAAATTGAAATAGCTTTTTAAAGTTTCTTGGTAGTAAGGAAGCAGGTGTACCCAAAATATCTTTTTGCCCTTTATGTCGGGGCAGATTTTAATCTCATCCTTTAACATTTCGTAGTATTTAAGAATGGACTCTTCGCCTATTTGCAAATGTGATGCGAACAAAGTGTACATGTGAAGAGTAAGAGAATTGGGGTAGTTTTTGTAAGCCTGCATCTCCATAAACTCTTTGAAATATTTGTGAGATAAGTTTTCTCGTTTTAAAGTTTCGCAAAGGGCATTCATATCAAATTTTTTGCCCGTTAAATTTTCGAGCATGCTTATCATTTCTTTAAGCTGCATAACCACGTATTTTATGTTTGCTTCGTTGTCGTCTTCCGGCACATCCACAATATAATGAGGCACATTAAAATCTTTTGCCAAGGTGTGGAAGGTGTTGATATTCGCATCGCAAACCATGGATGTGGTTGTGGCAAAGGCAGCCGGACGCGCAATGCCCGATAACACAATACCGTAAAAGTTTTTGTGATATGAGCAGAGGGTGGAAGCTATGCCGTAGCTTTCCGCAATATCTATAAAAGCATCCGCAATCTTAAAACCGCTTATCATGGATGAAATAGCCTCAACGGAAATGCAGTTGAAACCAAAGTTTTGCAAAATCTCCACGGGAGAGAAAATGTTGGTCCAAACGCATTTTTCCGGATGAGCAAGGCTGTCGATGGTGCTTTTTAAAGTTTGAGAGCTTAAGTATGTATAGGCTTTTGGCACAGGGTCCTTTGCCAAGTGGTTGACTCTGAAATTTTCCAATTTAAAGCCTGTTATAATCTGCTTTCTCGCCTTATCTATCTTGCCTTTGGCAAGGTTCTTTTTTATTATGTTTCCGTATAATCGGACAAAATCCATTGTTAAATCCTCTTTTCAAAAGCTTAAAAAATCTTAAATATTTTTCATTATATATCATGGGCGGGAAAAAGTGTAGCTACATATTTTGTGTTTTGTCTTTTCGAATAAGGCTTTTGTAGGCTTATTTATTCTTTTTATCTATAAAAAAGTATGTTATAATTAGTCTGTGTTATCAGCACATAAACTATTTGGCGTACGGAAGAAGACAATGGATTTATTTGACGTTTATGCCGCGGATTTTCCGGAAATCCTTAAGGATTTTGCGAAAACGCCGTCTTTTGAAAGACTTAAAGACGTGGGAATGCATTGCGGCTGTGAATATACATCGTTTAGGAGTTTTTCTTACATTAAGGATTACTCCAGATGGGAACACTCCATAGGTGTTGCCTTGATTGTTTGGAATTTTACAAAAGACGAAAAACAGGCAGTTGCGGGTTTGTTGCATGATATCTGCACACCTGTCTTTTCGCATGTGGTTGATTTTTTAAATAAGGATTATGTGGCGCAGGAAAGCACGGAAGCGGAAACAAGGCAGTTTATATTGAATGCGCCGGATTTAAAAGGGTTGCTTGATAAATACGGTTTTGATGTGGATGAAGTTGCCGATTATCATATCTATCCCATAGCGGATAATGATATGCCGGGACTTTCGGCCGATCGATTGGAGTATCATACAGGCAATTTTTTATGCAGGGGTATGCTTAAAAAAGATGAGATCGCCAAGCTTTATTCTCATTTGTATGTAGCGAAAAACGAGGAATCCAATGACGAACTTGCCTTTGATGATTTGGATGCGGCCAAACAATTTGTTAAGCTTTTGCTTTCGAATTCAAGGCTGTTTGTGGCTGACGAAGATCGCTTCTCCATGGAATATCTGGCCGGAATACTAAGAAAGGCCGTAGATAAAGGGATTCTTAAAAAAGAGGATTTTTATCTTAAAGAAAAAAATGTAATAGAGAAGTTATCAGGGGATAAAGAACTTAAAGGAGAATGGAACAAATACCGTTCTTTCAAAGAAATATATTCGCAAAAAGAAAAACCGGAAGATTGCAGAGCTTTTAAGGTTCCCGCAAAGAAAAGATATGTAAATCCTTTGGTAAAGACGGATGTTGGGCTTAAAAGAGTGGTTGACATAACACCTGAGCTAAAAAAAGAATTGGATGAATTCTTATCTGTTGATTTTGACAGATGGATTTATGCAAAATAGATTTAAAAATGAGTTTTGTTTGTGCTTTTAAAAAAGCGGAGGATTAAAGATTTAAATGAATGTTTTGGATTGTGTAAAAAATCAAATTACTTTTTTTGACGGAGGCATGGGTGCTCTTCTTCAAAAATACGGATTGGGTCCGGGGGAAGCACCGGAAAATTGGAATATCGACAAAAAAGATATTATCGTAAATGTGCAGGCTGATTATTTCAGAGCCGGGGCAAATATTGTTATTACAAATTCCTTCGGTGCAAATGCCATTAAGTTTAAAAACGAAGGAAAGCATGAGCTGAAAGATGTTATAAAGGCTTCGGTGGAAAATGCAAAAGAAGCAAGAAAAATCGTTGAGGCCGAGGGAAATACGGCGCCTCATTTTGTGGCATTTGATGTAAGTGCAACGGGTAAACTTATTGAACCCTTGGGAGACCTTAGCTTCGATGAGGCTCTTAAATGCTTTGAAGAGACAATAGGATATGCATTGGAGGCCGGACCGGATCTTATTATTATCGAGACCATGACAGATATATTCGAAGCCAAGGTAGCTCTTCTTGCGGCAAAGAAACTTGCAAAGATTCCTGTATTTGTAACTTGCGCTTTTGATGATAAGTCAAGACTTCTTACGGGATCGGAAGTGGAAGAGGTTGTTGCTGTGCTTGAAGGCTTGGGCGCTGATGCTGTGGGCATCAATTGCAGTTTGGGACCGGAACAAATGAAGCCTATGGTGGGAAAATTTGTGAAATATGCGTCGGTTCCGGTTATCGTTAATCCAAATGCGGGACTTCCGAGAATGGAAGACGGAAAGACGTTTTATGATGTAACTCCGGACATTTTTGCGGGACTTGTAAGCGAGTTTGCGAAGATGGGAGTAAGCATTGTGGGTGGATGCTGCGGCACAACTCACGACCATATAAAGGCCTTGGTTAAAGCTTGTGAGAACATAGAAGCAGCAAAACTTACGGACAAGGGAAAATCTTTCATTGCGTCGGCAACGAGAGTGTTTGATTTAAATACCGATGAAATTACAATCGGATGCGCTATAAACCCGGATAATTCGGACATAAAAGAAGCAATCGATGATGAAGATTTGGATGCATTTGTGGACGAAGCCATGGACCAAGCGGATGATGATATTGATGTTATCGGCATAAATGTTGGGGAAAGTCCGATACTCAAGGATGTTATTTTGGAAGTCCAAGGCATGGTTAAAAATCCGTTTATGATAGAATGCAAAGACGAAAAACTGTTGGGACAAGCTCTTTCCTGCGTAAACGGTAAAGCTCTTGTTAAGCTTGAATCGGAAGATATAAAGAATAAGCCGGAACTTTTAAAGACGGTTAAAAATTTTGGGGGACTTATTTTCGTATCCGATGTAGATCAAGGGGATGTCTCTAAAGTCGGGGCTTTGTCAGAAGAGGCAAAGAAAGCGGGACTTAATAAAAAGGATATTGTATTTAATTGCGATAGAATAAAATTTGCTTAAATTTCGGAGGGTATTTCGTTGAAAAAAAGACTGGTATTGTTGGGGTTCGTTGCAGTTCTTATTTTGGCAATTTCTTTGGTTGCCGGCTGCAAAAAAGACAAAAAAGAAGAAGAAACAAAAGCTACAAAGCAAACCGAGACAACGACCGTAGATCCGACCATCGGAAAGCTTAGGAGCTTACTTACAAACGAGTGGATAGATGAGGAACTGGTGCTTAAAAGACCGGTTGCCATTATGTTTAACAATATCTACGATGGCTGTCCGCAAAACGGAATAGCAAAAGCAGGTATTATTTACGAAGCACCGGTGGAAGGCGGAATCTGCAGACTTATGGGCATTTTTGACGACTATTCGGGTCTTGAACGAATCGGCTCCATAAGAAGCGCAAGAACCTATTTCCCGATGTTTGCAAACGAATATGACGCGATATACATGCATCACGGTTATGCATATTATGCGATTGATGCCTTGGAAATGGTTGATGATCTTGATTGCGGCGGTGGATACGGCAGAGTTATGGCTTACAGAAGCGATGACCGTGTGGCGCCTCACAATTCCTTTACAACGCCGGACATGATAGATGCGGGCATAGAAGCTTGTGGCTATACAAGGGATTACAGTGAAACACCAACAAGCCATTTTTATTTCAGCGATGAAAAAACTCAAATAAATATTGTTGACGGAATTACGGCAAATATTATAAAGCCGGGTTATCCCGTTAACTATCCGAGCTTTGAATACGATCCGGCCACAAAGCTTTACAAGCGTTATCAATACGGAGAACCGCATATTGATGAATTGACCGGAGAACAGTTAACATGCAAGAATATTATTCTTCAATATTGCAACTATTCCATGTATGAGGATAGTCCTTATCTAAATATCAACGTATCGGAAGGCGGAGACGGAATGTTCTTCACCAACGGAATGGGTGAAAGTATCACATGGGCAAAAGATTACCCATGGGGCACTACACACTACTACGATATGGCGGGCAATGAAATTACTTTGAATACGGGAAAAACTTGGATTTGCATTTGCCTTACAAACAATTTGGGAGCAATAGGCGTTGAATAACTAATCGCGTCTGCCCCGCTGCGGACCGGACAATAATCTTTGAAACCAGTTTGTTTCAAAGCCTTCGTCGACTTGATTAAAAGAGCCGCGGATGATTTTGTATTCCTTGAAATTTTTTGCCCAAGCATTAACCAAGCTGTCGCAAAAAAGATCGCAGGCCTTTTGAGGAATACTGTCAAACAGGGGAATTACATAAGAAGATATGTAGATGCTGTCTTCGCTTAAAAGGCGCCCTTTTTTAAAAAACCCTGCTTCATTTAAACGATTCTTTTCGGCATCGATAATGCATGAGCTTAAGGCGGAGACAATGTCGGATTTTGCCGATTCGTCCGCCAAGTTATAGTCATTTACATAGGCGGCGATTGATTCCGCAAAGTCGCTTCTTAAGCATTCGAAATTATTTTCGTATTCCGTGGATGACTTTGGCGGAACGTTAAAAGTGTTATTTACTATATTTTTAAAATTGTTTAAATAATCCATAATGGGTCCTTTCGAAAAAAAGTGATCAAATAGTATTATAGATTAAATGTGTATTACAGTTCAACAATAAATTGATATTCGCAAATAGTTAACATAACATGATTGAATTTTTGAGGTAGATTATGCTTGAATTAAGAAATATCAAAAAAGTATATGAAGTTGGAGACGAAAAAGTTACGGCTCTCAATGATGTAAGTTTGACCTTAAGAGACAGCGAATTTGTCTCGGTTTTGGGGCCTTCGGGTTGCGGTAAAACCACCCTTTTGAACATCATAGGAGGCTTAGATCATTATGACAGCGGTGACCTTTTGATTAATTCCGTTTCCACAAAAAGATACAAAGACAGAGATTGGGACAGTTACAGAAATCATTCTGTGGGCTTTGTTTTTCAAAGCTATAATCTTATCCCTCACCAAAACGTGCTTTCAAACGTGGAGTTGGCCCTTACTTTAACCGGTGTATCCAAAAAAGAGCGCAGAGCACGTGCAAAAGAAGTACTTAAAAAAGTCGGCCTTGAAAATCAAATGCATAAAAAGCCAAATCAAATGTCCGGCGGACAGATGCAGCGTGTTGCCATTGCAAGAGCTTTGATAAACAATCCGGATATTTTGCTGGCAGATGAGCCTACGGGTGCTTTGGATACGGAAACAAGTACCCAGATTATGGAACTGCTTAAGGAAATATCAAAAGATCGCCTTATAGTTATGGTTACTCATAATCCGGATCTTGCAAATACATATTCCACAAGGATTATCAATCTTTTGGACGGCAAAATCACAAATGATTCGAATCCTTACGATAAAAAGACGGAAGAGGAAGTTCCGAAGAAAAAAATAAAAAAACCTTCCATGGGTTTATTTACGGCCTTTTCCTTAAGCTTAAACAATTTGATGACAAAGAAGGCAAGAACCTTTTTGACCGCCTTTGCGGGAAGTATAGGAATTATCGGCATTGCCTTGATTCTGGCGCTTTCAACGGGAATACAAGAATATATCGATTCCGTTGAGGCGGATACCATGTCGTCTTATCCTATAACGATCGAATCGGAAAACGTTGATATAAATGCGATTTTGGAAAAAATGATGGGTGGCAGACGCGACTCGGAAGAAAAAGCCGACCACGAACTTGATAAAGTATATGCAAATACCGTTATGAGCGAACTTATCACATCCATGAACAATTTGGAAAGCAAACACAACAATCTTGAAGCTTTCAAAGAATTTTTGGATTCAAGCGATGAGATGAAGGAAAATGTAAGTGCCATTCTTTATTCCTATGGTTTTGACTTTAACGTTCTTACGGAAGACAGCGACGGAACGGTTATCAAGTCCGATATCGACACCCTTATGAGCGATGCTTTGGGCACCGATAACTATGCTCTTGCGGCAAAAAACAAGGATAATAAATCCGACGCATCCGCAAGCATGAGCTCTTTTTATTCCGGAATGTTAAGCAGTTTTTCCAATCTTAAGGTTTGGTCGGAAATGCTGCCGGATAAGGACGGAAACGGCATCAATGATATAGTTTACGATCAATATGAGCTTGTTTACGGTAATTGGCCGAGTGAGTATAACGATGTTTTGTTGGTGCTTGATAAAAACAACGAGATTACGGATATGAGCCTTTATGCTTTGGGTCTTAAACCTTACGAGGAAATGAAGTCGGTAATGCAGGCAACCATGAATGAGGAAGAAATCGAAAACTCCGACGAAAGCTGGACTTATGATGAGATAATGGCAAAAACATTCAAACTCATTCCTTCCTCGGATTATTACAATTATGACAGCCAGAAGGGCATTTACAAAGATATCAGCACAACCGACGCGGGTCTTTCCTATCTTTACGATAACGGTATAGATTTGAATGTTTCCGGTGTTATAAGACTTAAAGAAGACGTGGGCAGATCCGGCGTAATAAACGGCTCCATGGCATATACACACGAACTCACCAAATATGTTATCGACAGAATCATTAACAGCGATGTTGTAAAAGCCCAGCTTGAAAGCCCGGATATTGATGTGCTTAAGAATTTGCCTTTTGCAACGGAAGAAAACACAAACTTAAGCGATGAAGAAAAAATTACGGCATTTCGCGATTATGCGGAAGGTCTTGATGAGGCAAAGAAGGCCGAGCTTTACGTAAAAGTCGCATCTTATCCGGATGAAGATTACGTAAAAGAAGTTGTGGATGCTCAAATGGAGAATCTTACAAGGCAAAAAATAGAGGATGATATGACCGCCGCTTATGCCGAAGAAATCGGAATGGATGAGGATAAACTCAGGGATTATATTTCAGGCCTTTCGGATGATGAACTTATGGATTATGCAAGACAGGCTATAGAAGAACAGGTTTATGCCGCATATGCCCAGAGGATGGCCATGAGTTTGGCTTATATGTCACCTTCCGCATTGGCATATTCACTTGATGCTCAATTGCCGAACTACACGGATGCCCAGCTGGTTTCTTATTACGATAACTTTATGCCGGAACAAGTTTCGGAAAGCACATTGGACGAAAACCTTGAAACATTGGGATACGTGGACATAAATGTTCCGACGATGATAAGCATATACGCAAATTCATTTGAGTCAAAGGATAATATTTCTGATATAATTGAAGGATATAATGAGTCGGTTTCGGAGGATGACGAGATTTCCTACACCGATTATGTGGGACTTCTTATGTCATCGGTAAGCACTGTAATTAACGGTATTTCCTATGTCCTTGTGGCATTTGTGGGAGTATCTTTAATCGTTTCCTCAATTATGATCGGAATTATCACATATATTTCGGTACTTGAACGTACCAAAGAAATCGGTGTACTAAGGAGTATCGGTGCTTCCAAGATGGATGTTTCCAGAGTATTTAATGCGGAGACCATTATTGTGGGACTTATTGCCGGAATACTGGGCATCGTAATAAGCCTTATTTTGGAAATACCGATAAATATTATCGTTGAGAATTTGACAAGCATTCCGAATGTATCGCATTTGCCTTTTATCGCAGCTTTGATACTTATCGGAATAAGCATTTTGCTTACATTTATTGCCGGTCTTTTCCCTGCAAGAGTCGCAGCGAAAAAAGACCCTGTGGAAGCACTTAGAACAGAATAGACGGAGGCTTTATGGGAATAGTTTTTTATTCGACTTTAACGGTACTTTGCTTTATAAATCTATTTATTTACTGCATGCAAAGCCATTCCAGGCTTAATGTTTGCTATTTGTTAATATTTTTGGGCCTTTCGGCATCCACTGCCGGCTATCTTCTTGTTGCTGTTTCCACAAGCCTTGAAGAAGCAATTTTGGCTAATAAATTAACTTACATAGGCGGTTGTTTCGTTACAATGTTGGTTATGTTTGCCATATTCGGCATGCTTAAAATCAAGATTACGCCGAAGCTTGCCATTCCGTTTATTTGCGCCAGCGGACTTGTATATGCATTTGCCATGATGGCGGGATATAACAATCTTTTTTACAAAGAAGTCACAATGGAAAAGATTAACGGCATAACAATCTTAAGCAAAGTCTACGGACCGCTTCACAATGCTTACTACATTTTGCTTTACGCATACATAGTTATAAATGTGGTTTCGATTATCTATGCCTTCGCAAAAAGAAGAGATGTTTCATACAAGAACGTTACTATCTTTGCCATTATCGAGGCAATAACGGTAGGTATTTATTTCGGACAAAGAAGTATAGGATTGTACATAGATTTAGTTCCTTTATCGTTTTTTGCAAGCGGAATCTGCATTTTGTTTCTTGCTTGGCGAAGTAAATATTACGACATTGCGGGAGCTATTTTCCAAAACGAAATCAGACAAAACAAAAGGGGATATATTGCTCTTGATTTAAACGGAAGATTCCTTGGTTGCAACGATATTGCCCTTGAAGTGATTCCCGAAATCAAAATGCAAAAAATAGATTTGAAACTTTCCGAGGATGTTTTGGATGCATTTGATTTTTACGCAAGCAATTTGAGCTTGCCGGCAGGCAAAGAAAACATTTCCGGAAATTTCGAAATAAAGTCCATGAATTACACCGTTACGGTGGGAAGATTTTACAACAACAAAAAGATTATGGGTACTCTTTTCGAACTTGAAAAAAACGACACATCGGAATTGGAGATGGAAGTTTTCGAAAGAACCAACAAAATCGAGGAAATTCAAAGAATGCTTGTTGTGGGTCTTTCAAGTATTATCGAAGATTACGATTTGGATGTGGGTGGCAACTCAAAAAGAACCACGGACGGCGTACACATTTTTGTTGATGAAATGAAAAAAGAAAAGTACGGCTTTGATTATGGGGATGATTTTTACGATGCAATCATTAAAGCCGCGCCTCTTCATGATATCGGCAAGATAACCGTAGATAAAGAGATTCTTAACAACGACGGTAAATATACGGATGAAGAATTTGAAAAGATGAAAAGCCATGCTACAAACGGTGCATTGATTGTAGCAAGAATGCTTTCGAATATAGACGATAAAATGTTTAAGGACGTTGCGGTTAATGTGGCGAATTATCACCATGAACGATGGGACGGCAGCGGCTATCCCATGGCACTTTCGGGGGAAAACATTCCTATAGAAGCCAGAATTATGGCGATTATGGATGTTTATGATGCTTTGGTTACAAAAAGAAAATACAAAGAAGCGATTTCTCATGACGAAGCGGTTGACATAATACTTAAATCTATGGGCACTCACTTCGATCCGAAATTTTCGGAAATTTTCAAAGAATGTAGCGAAAGATTGAAAAGATACTATAAAAATCAGGAATAGTCTGATATAATTGAGTATATAATTAACAATTTTTAATGTTTTTTATAGATAAAGAAACAGGGTGTAACAGCAAAATCGCAGGCGAGAGATAATAGATCTGCGAGAAGGGGAAAACTATGGGGGAAAAGAAATACGCACGCGCCACTTGGGAGATAATGGAGGCTTTGCTTGAAATCGACAGCCTTGATGAAGCCCTGGCGGAAAGTTTAAAAGTTATTATCAAAAATCTTGATTGCGAGGTCGGTGCGATTTGGCTTTTGGACAAAAAGGCAGACAGACTTACGCCGATGTTCAGTGTTTCGAAAAATGATATTTCGGGAATCAGTATCGAAAACGGAATGGGCATCGAAGGCCTCGTAACAAAAAGCGGCAAATCCGTTATGATTGCGGATGCGGCAAATGACAGCAGATTTGAAAGCACAATATTTGATGAAGACGGCTTTCAAACAAAAACCATGCTTTGCGTGCCGCTTAACAATCTTAAAGAAACAATAGGCTGTATTCAGCTTATCAATAAAAAAGACGGCAGTTTCTTTGACAACGACGATTTGGAACTTTGTGAAAGAATGGCCGGTCTTGCAGCCATAACAATCGATGAAAAAGGATTGATTGTTGAGACTGCGGAAAACAAAAAAGTTCTTATTTCTTTAAAAAATGTCACTAAGGACTTTACCACCGGTGCCGGTGTAGTGCATGTTCTTAAGGGCATTAATCTTGATATTTACGAAAACGAATTTGTCGTAGTCCTGGGTGAAAGCGGATGCGGTAAATCCACAATGGTTAATATTGTGGGCGGCATGGACTTTTTAACCGAAGGACAACTTATTATCGACAATAAAGATTTTTCAAAGCCGAGTGATGATGAACTCACTCTTTTCAGACGCCAATACGTTGGCTTTATTTTCCAATCATACAATTTAATGCCGAATCTTACGGCTCTTGAAAATGTTGAATTTATTGCCGAAATCTCACAGGCACCCATGAAGTCTGAGGACGCTCTTAAGATGGTGGGACTATCGGACAGAGCAAAAAATTATCCGGCTCAGTTATCCGGCGGTCAACAACAGCGTGTTTCCATTGCAAGAGCTTTGGTTAAGAACCCTAAACTCATTTTGGCGGATGAACCTACGGCTGCCCTTGATTTCACAACAGGTCAGGAAGTTTTAAGAGTTATCGAAAATATTGTTAAAACCCGGGGCACGACGGTAGTTATGATTACTCATAATGCCGAGATCGCAAAAATGGCCAACAGAGTTGTTAAGTTAAGCAACGGAAAGGTTGCCAGCATTAAGAGAAATGCAAATCCATTGAGTGCTGACGAAATTGTATGGTGATGCCTATGAGACGTACGCAGTGTAAAGATATTCTAAGGACAATTAAAAGGCAATTCGTATCTTGGATTTCCATCGCGGTCATTTCGGTAATAAGCGGTGTCGGATTTCTTGGCGTAATTTATTCATCACAAGCTCTTAAGAACAGTTTGATACAGTATTGTATAGAAACCAACTACAGAGATTTGGAAGTGGTATCCACTCTTTTGCTTACGGAGGAAGATATTGAAGCCATTGAAAATGTTGATGGTGTAAAGATATTGGAGCCGGTCATTTCATCCACAGCCATTGTGGGAAAAGGTGAAAACAAAAAGGATGTTGCCGTTGTAAGCCTTACAAAAGAGGTTAACAAAAGTCTTGTTCAAGAAGGCAGATTGCCTGAAAAAGAAAACGAATGTGCCATAGAAGCCGAACTTTTAAGCGTTCTGGGACTTAAGGTTGGAGATACTCTAAGTCTTAAGGGAACCGATACGGATATGCCTAAATTCTTAAAAAATAACGAATTTAAGATAACGGGAAGCGTTTTGCATGCCGAACATTATTCGGGAATGAATCAGGTGCCGGACAATCGTAATGTTTTGGTTTGTAACGAAGCATTCGACCAAGAACAGCTTCAAAACTGCTATACAAAAGCAGAGATAATTATTGATAAACCGGATGACATGAATGTTTTTTCAAAAGGTTACGAAAAAATGGTTGCTGATGTCCAAAAAAAGATAGAGTCTATAGCCTCGGATAGGGAAAGACTAAGAGTCAATTCGATTAAATCAACTTATGAAGAAGCTTTGGCATCGGCAAAAACCCAAATAGATCTTGCCAAGGCAAAACTCGACGAAGGCAAGTCCATGATGGATGTGCAGGAAAGCGAGTTAAAACAAGCCGAGACACAGATTGAGACAGCAAAAGCCGAAACGGCTCAAGCAAGAACGGAGCTTGATTGGGCAAAAGAGCAATTGGCAAGTGCAAAAGCAATGCTTGAGGATGGAGCAAGACAGATTATTGCGGCAAAAAGTGAGATTCGACAAATAATAGCCGATATGGTTGATGAACTGGTGGGAGAAGGAACCTCAAGATGGATTGCCTGGGCGGAAGATAAAAACATTGATGTCGACCAGGTTATCACATTGATTGATTACTTCCAGATAACAAAAAATTTTGGTATAGATCTTACAGCCGCAGAGATTAGAGACAAGATTGTCGAAGGCGTAACTCAGATAATGGGAATACTTCACAGTGACGAAAAAACAGATGAAGTAATAGCTTCGATTATGGCAAGCGACGAATATAAGCAGGCCATGGAATATATAAGTGTCGGCAGGGGAGTGATTGACGAATGGTTGAATTCTCACGGAATATATCTTGATAAATTAAACGAATATAACGAAGGCGAAGCGCAATACGAGCAAGCCGTTGAGCAAATAGAACAGGGCGAAGTTGCTGTTAACGACGGAAAAGCTCAATTGGAAGAAGGCAAGAAAAAATACGAAGAAGGTTTAGCAGAGTATAATAAGGCAAAAGCCGAATACGACAAAGAATTCGCAAAATATAAGGCACTTGGCAATTGCCACTGGCTTATATTGGATAAAAACGACAGTCCGAACTTCTCGTTTGCATCCTCGGAAAATCTTAAAAAACTTGCCGTTACTTTCGGATTGGTATTTGTTATCTTGGCGGCTTTGGTTACATATGCCACGGTGGGTCGAATAGTAGATGAACAAAGAAAACTTTTGGGTGTTCAAAAAGCACTGGGATTTAAGAATAGAGAAATCATAACAAAATACATGATATTCGGTGTGAGTGCTTGTATAATCGGTAATATCGTCGGCAGCCTTTTGGGATACATAGGAATCCAAGGCATTTTGTTAAAAGTATACGGAAATATGTATGCTGTAAGCGAAATAGAGCCTGTATTTGAACTGACGATTACGATTGTTGTTTGTATAATCTTTGCTGTGGTTGCCGCAATATCAATTTTAATCGCCTGCAGAATACTTACAACACAGACAGCCAACGAACTCTTGCAGGAAAAAATGCCGGAAACAACAAATAAAGTCAGCAAGAAAATATCAAAGCTTTCTTTATACAGCAGATTGATTTTCAGAAATATTCGAAACGATATAAAGAGAGTTATGATTACCATAGTAAGTATTGCGGGATGCGGCATTCTTTTGATGATTGGATTTACCATGCGAGATAATATCCAAAGATCGGCGCAGCTACAATTTGGAGAAATCTACAAATTTGCCAATACTTTAAGGTTTACACCGGATGAGGAAGGTAAAACCGAAAAGGCAATAGAAGCTATACTTGAAGACTACGGACTTGATTATACGGCTGCAAGCAGCAACTATACTCCGTTTATGCTTGGCAATAATATGTCGGCGGCAGATATAATGTGCGCGGAGCCGGAAGACATTGAAGCGATTTATAACCTAAGATCCACAAGGACCGGAAAAAATGTTGAAGTTGAAGACACCGGTATCATTATTCAAAGAAGAACCGCGGAAAAACTTGGCTTGTCCATAGGCGATAAGATTACAATTTTTAACGACAATATGGATTCGGTGGAAGTCAGAGTTTTGGGAATATACGAAAACTACCTGGGTTTGAATATGATTATGTCAAAGGATGCCTACAGAGAAAGTTTTGGAACCGTTCCGTTAAACAACAGATTTATGCTTGGGGAAGTTAGCGAAAAACAGCTTGCCAAGCTTGAAGAAAAGCTGCAGAGCATAGAGGGATATGAAAGTATTACCCCAACAAAAAGCTTAAATAATC
The DNA here is from genome assembly GCA_015057825.1 of Lachnospiraceae bacterium. GTDB lineage: Bacteria > Bacillota > Clostridia > Lachnospirales > Lachnospiraceae > RUG12871. The sequence continues at coordinate 40,521 of SVDN01000001.1, read as the reverse complement.
TGTTCGAAGAATATACCAAACCTCTTAGCCTTATAACGGTTATAATGGTGTTCTTGTCCGGCATGATGGCTTACTTTATCTTGTTTAATCTGGTTAATTTGTATATCAACCAGAAGAAGAGAGAACTTACCATTATGCGAGTTAACGGTTTTACGACCAAAGAGGTTATGAGATATGCTCTGGGTGAAACCGTTGTAACAACGATTTTCGGAATACTTTTGGGACTTGGTTCCGGTGCCTTTTTGGCATATCTTATATTAAGATTTTTGGAACAGGCGGCATTCGGCTATGTAAGAAGCATAAGCTGGCAAAGTGTTCTGCTATCGGCTTTGTTTACACTGGGATTTGTAACGGTTATTAACGCGGTTGCATTAAGAAAGGTTAAGAAGCTGAAGCTAACGGATATTAATGATTAAAAGCTAAATTAAAAAATCTACTCGAAATGAGCATTGCTTAAAACGAGTAGATTTTTTCTTTTAACTTAATTGCTGATTGGATTCGTTATCCCGCATATGGTAAATTTTTTGATATAGCTTGTGCATGCGCTCATCGATGTCGGCAATGATGTCCGCACAGTTTTTAAGCTCATCATATACTTCGTTATCATAAGAAGCATCTTCTACCGACTTGTATTTGAGTTTGTGCTCGAGGCTTGCCCAAAAGTCCATTGCGATGGTTCTTACCTGAACTTCAACCGGCACTATTTCGGTACGCTCCGATAAAAATACCGGCACCGTTACGATTAAGTGAAGGCTACGATAGCCGTTTTCTTTTGGCTTTTTGATATAGTCGCTTCGCCTTAAAAGTTCGATATCATCTTGCTTTGTAAGAAGATCTTCTATTAAGTAAACATCTTCTATATAGTTGCAGATTACTCTGATGCCTGCCACATCCGTAAGTTTATGTCTTACACTTTCGATGCTGAGCTCAAACTGTTTCCTTTGAAGTTTTTCCAATATACTTTCCGGCGATTTAAGTCTTGTTTCTATGTGATGAATCGGGTTGTAATCATAGTGAACGTTAAACTCATCGGCGAGAATTTCGAGTTTGGTCTGAACCTCGCGGATTGCCGAGCGATAAAGCTGCTGCGTGTTTATAAATTCCGTGAGGTTGCTTATAATGTCGTTGTTGTCATCAAAGCCCGCAAGTGAATGTGGGAGTTTGATTTCTTTCTTTTTGAGAAGTGCCATTTTAAGCCTCCTGTTGTTGCGATTGTTTGACGAAAATCAGCATTTTTCCGATTCCCGCCTGATTATATTATATCGTTAACGGGCGTTAATGTCAAAAAATCTGCCCTTTGAATCCTGCTTCTGATAGGCATAAATACGTTGTTTTCAAGATTCACTCAAAAAGAATTGTATTTTTTGTGAACAATAAAAAGTACAATCATATATATTGTGGTTAACATAATGTGTGAAAATTCATGGTTATTTTGGAGCTGAAATTCCGAAAAAGTCCATAAATATAGGCTTTTTGCTTGTTTACCTTTTTGTTATGGATTCCACATTATGTTGTGTGACCACCACAAGACAGATACTATATATTGTGATTTGACTATTGACGAGTGAAAAAAAATCTGCTACAATCGAGTCATATCGAAACAGACAAATTTGCAAAGGGTTCGAAAAGGGTTTTCAGATTTAAAAAACACAACATCTGGATAAAGACGATTTGTAATCGTGGTTAAAAATATTAGCAGACAGGAAGGAATGGAATAATGTTTAAAGTAGTTAAACGTGATGGGGAAATCGCAGATTTTAATCTTTCAAAAATCAGAAATGCAATAGGAAAGGCGTTTGAAGCAACAAACAGTACTACAAACGACGATATTCTTGATTTGCTTGTTCTTAGAGTTACAGCGGATTTTCAGACAAAAATCAAAGACGGAGTTGTAAGCGTTGAAGAAATTCAGGACAGCGTTGAAAAAGTTCTTGAACAGTCAGGCTACAACGTAATCGCAAAAGCTTACATCCTTTATCGTAAGCAGCGCGAAAAAATGCGTAATATGAAATCAACAATTCTTGATTACAAGGATGTTGTTAATTCATACGTTAAAGTTGAGGACTGGAGAGTTAAAGAAAATTCAACCGTTACATATTCGGTAGGTGGTCTTATTCTTTCAAACTCGGGTGCAATTACAGCCAATTACTGGTTATCGGAAATCTATGATGAAGAAATTGCAAACGCCCACAGAAATGCGGATATTCACATTCACGACCTTTCAATGTTGACGGGTTATTGCGCCGGCTGGTCATTAAAACAGCTTATAAAGGAAGGTCTTGGCGGAATCGTTGGTAAAATCACATCCGCTCCTGCAAAGCATTTGTCAACGCTTTGCAACCAGATGGTTAATTTCCTCGGTATTATGCAAAACGAATGGGCAGGCGCACAGGCTTTCTCGTCATTTGATACATACCTTGCACCTTTTGTAAAAATAGACAACCTTTCATATGAAGAAGTAAAACAGTGCATTCAGTCATTTATCTACGGTGTAAACACACCAAGCAGATGGGGTACACAGGCACCGTTTACAAATATCACACTTGATTGGACAGTACCAAACGACTTGGCAGAGCTTAACTGCCTTATCGGTGGCGAAGAAGTAGACTTTAAATACAAAGACTGCAAGAAAGAAATGGATATGGTAAACAAGGCATTCATCGAGATTATGCTCGAAGGCGATGCCAACGGACGTGGATTCCAGTATCCTATTCCTACTTACTCAATCACACGTGATTTTGATTGGTCGGAAACAGAAAACAACAAACTTTTATTTGAGATGACATCAAAATACGGTACACCTTACTTCTCAAATTACATCAACTCCGATATGGAACCATCGGATGTTCGTTCTATGTGCTGCAGACTTCGTCTCGACCTTAGAGAACTCAGACGTAAAAACGGCGGTTTCTTTGGATCGGGTGAAAATACAGGTTCAATCGGTGTTGTTACGATTAACATGCCAAGAATTGCTTATCAGGCTGAAAACGAAGAAGATTTCTTCAAACGTCTTGATAAAATCATGGATATTTCAGCTCGTTCTCTTAAGATTAAGAGAGGAGTTATTACAAAACTTCTTGATGAAGGTTTGTACCCATATACAAAGAGATACCTCGGCAAGTTTGACGATCACTTCTCAACAATCGGTCTTGTTGGTATGAACGAAGTTGGTCTTAACGCAAACTGGCTCGGCAAAGATATGACTCATACAGAAACACAGGAATTTTCAAAGAAAGTTCTTAATCATATGAGAGAAAGACTTTCGGATTATCAGGAAGAATACGGCGACCTTTACAACTTGGAAGCTACTCCTGCCGAAAGCACAAGCTACAGACTTGCAAAACATGATAAGGAAAGATTCCCTGACATCATTACAGCAAGCGATGACACAATGAACGGCGGAAGCGAAAAGACTCCTTATTATACAAACTCATCACACTTGCCTGTAGGTTACACAGACGACCTCTTTAAGGCGCTTGATGTTCAGGATGAGTTGCAGACACTTTATACATCGGGAACCGTATTCCACGCATTCCTTGGTGAAAAGATGCCTAATTGGCAGTCGGCGGCAAAACTTGTTAAGACAATTGCCGAAAACTACAAATTGCCATATTACACACTTTCACCGACATACTCGATTTGTAAAGAACATGGCTATCTTGCAGGGGAAGTACATACATGTCCGCATTGCGGCGAAAAAACCGAGGTTTACAGCCGTATAACAGGTTACTATCGTCCGATTGCAAACTGGAACGAAGGTAAAACAAAAGAATATGCAGACAGAAAAGAATACGTTGTTAAAGATTTGGACCTTGATTCCGTAAAAAAAGTAGTCAAAGTAAACAAAGACGAAGTTCAGATCGAAGATGCATCTTCCGACAATGTTAAATATCTTTTCACAACAAAAACATGCCCTAACTGCAAAGCAGCAAAGGAAATGTTAAAAGACGAAAACGTTGTAATCGTTGATGCCGAAGAAGAAGCCGGACTTGTAAAACAGTTCGGAGTTATGCAGGCACCTACACTTGTGGTTGTTGATAACGGCGAAGCTAAGAAGTTCGTTAACGCATCAAATATCAAAAAATATGTAGAGAGCAAATAATGTCGATAAATCTAATCGCGGCAGTGGACAAAAATTTGGGGCTGGGGAAAGAAGGCAAGCTTCTTTTATCAATCCCGGAGGATATGAAGCTGTTCAAGGCTCTTACAGAAAATAATGTGGTTATTATGGGAAGGAAGACTTTTGATAGTCTTCCTTCTCGCAAACCGCTGAAAAACAGAATAAATATTGTTTTATCAAATAACAGAAATTTTCATCCGGAGGGTGTCTGCACATTTTCAGATAAAGAAAAAGCTTTGGAATATGCAAAAAGCTTAAAAAAAGATATATTTATCATCGGCGGAGGCGAAATATACCGTCAGTTTGTCCATGATGCGGAAGTTGCTTTTATCACATATATAGACCGTGACTTTGGCGCGGATGTGCATTTTCCCGACATTTTTAAAGAGCATGAATGGAAGCTTGTAAGCGAAGAAGGTCCCTTTGATTACGAAGGGATTGAGTATTTTTTTCGCAATTATAAAAAGATAAGTGAAAAGCATTCATGATAAAGAAGTTGAAATTTTAATAAAAAAAGTTTAGACTTATTACTAAAAAGAACGGGAAGAGATTTTAGGAGGTCTATATTATGAATATCAGAATTGAAAAAACAACAAATCCGAAAACACTTCCGGGAAAAGATGACAATCTTGAATTTGGTACAATATTCACAGATCATATGTTTCTCATGGACTACAAGGAAGGAAAAGGTTGGTACGATCCGAGAATCGTCCCTTATCAGAATTTAAGCCTCGATCCGGCAGCCATGATTTTCCATTATGGTCAGGAAATGTTTGAAGGCCTTAAAGCCTACAAAACAGCGGATGGAAAGATTCAGATGTTCCGTCCGGACAAAAACATCGAAAGAGCAAATAACTCAAACGAAAGACTTTGCATTCCGAAGATTCCCGAAGACATCTTTATGGATGCACTTAAAACACTTGTTAAGACAGAAGAAAGATGGGTTCCGGACAAACCGGGTACATCTTTATATATAAGACCTTTTGTAATTGCAACAGAGCCGCATCTTGGTGTAAGACCATCGGATACATATATCTTTGCAATTATCACATGTCCTGTAGGTGCTTACTATCCTGAAGGATTAAATCCTGTTAAAATATGGATTGAAGATGAATATGTAAGAGCAATCAAAGGCGGTATCGGTGAAGCCAAAACAGGCGGTAACTATGTTGCAAGTATGATTGCTCAGGAAAAGGCTCATGAAGAAGGATATTCACAGGTTCTTTGGTTGGATGGAGCCGAAAGAAAATACATAGAAGAAGTCGGAGCAATGAACATCTTCTTTAAAATCGACGGCAAAGTGGTTACTCCGAAACTTAACGGAAGTATTTTGCCGGGTATAACAAGACGTTCTGTTCTCGACCTTTGCGAAAAATGGGGAATACCTGCCGAAGAGAGAAAAGTTTCGGCACAGGAACTTCTTGATGCATATAATGCGGGTAAATTGGAAGAGGTATTCGGTACAGGTACGGCAGCTGTAATTTCACCTGTCGGTGAACTTAAGTGGGAAGACCACATTATGCCGATTAATGGAGGAAAGATTGGCGAATTTAGCCAGAAATTCTACGATACCGTTACGGGTATCCAGACCGGTAAAATTAAAGATGAAATGGGCTGGATTGTCGAAGTAAACTAATTCGTCATATTGAAAGATGAAACAAAAATTTAAAATTATAATATTGATTTTAATAATGTCAGCACTTATAACTCCCACCAGATTGGGAGTTATAAGTGCTGATGAAGTTTCTGACATAGAACAGCAGTTGGATGATACCAACAGCAAAAAAGAAGAACTGCAATCCGAAGTAACGGACCTCAGCAGTTATCTTAATAATTTGGAATCCCAAATTAATTCAACCAATAATGAAATTGATAATATAAACGAACAAATTGCAAAGCTTGAAAAAGAGATTGAAGCGGCAACGAGCGATTTAGAGCTTGCTAATGTTGATGTGGAAAAACAATATGAGCAAATGAAGCTCAGAATCAGATTCATGTACGAAGCCAACAACATGGATATGATGGATGCGATTCTTGGCTCAAAAGATTTCAGCGAGGCCTTAAATAGGGTAAATTATATTCAAAAGCTTGCATCCTACGACAGAGAACAACTTGAAAAGTTGAACAATACGGTATCAAGCATTTCCGCCACAAAAGAGGGGCTTGAGGAAAAAATGGCGGAACTTGAGAGCCTTAAAGCAAGCGCAGCCGAAAAAAGAGCAGGCGTAATCGACCTTATGAATCAGACAAAAGGCAGCATTTCGGCTTACAGCGATCAGATAGAAGAGTTTGAAAAACAAGCCCTTGTAATAGAAGAGCAGTTAAGACAGGCAAGACTTGCAAGCCAGACAAGGCATGATGCGGGAACTGCCGAAAATATAGAAAACACCTATGTTGAACAAGGAGACGACTTAAAGCTTCTTGCAACCATTATTTATTGCGAAGCCGGCAATCAGCCTTATGAGGGACTGTTGGCTGTGGGCTCCGTGGTGCTTAACAGGGTAAACTCACCTAGGTTTGTGCAAAACACGGTTTATGATGTAATAATGAGCCCGGGTCAGTTCGAACCGGTAAGCAGCGGCAGATTTGCTTTGTATTACAGCGAAGACAGAGCAACGGAGCGTTGCTATCAGGCAGCAAGAGAGGTATTGGACGGAAACATTACCGGTAGCTGGCTATTTTTCATTGTAAATGACGGAACGCGAGCCGGCGACGTCATCGGCGATCACGTATTTTTTTATGAGTGGTAATTGTCGTAAGCTGTCAGCGAAGCTGACTGATTGCTTGCGACCCGGCGACGTTTTGCGCAGCAAAATGTTGTAAAATGTCGTAAGCTGTCAGCGAAGCTGACTGATTGCTTGCGACCAATGTCACGAGGTGGCATCCGAAGGATGACAGAGTCCTTGCGACCAAGCGAAGCAAAATATTGTATTGAGTTGAAAAAAACCACAATATTTAGTAAAATGATATATAGGGTTTATTTAGGATATAAATTATCTAACGGAGGGGTATAGTTAGATGAAATTCAAGAAAAAGCTTTTAGTAAGCTTTATGAAACGCTTGAAAAAGAAGAAACATCTGACACGTAAAAAGGCTTTTGTTTATTTGGCGGTTGGAATTCTTGCCATAAACTTATTAGCTTTAGTTGTTAATGCACTTGGAAAAGTATTTTCACGAAAAACGCTTATTCCTGCGCTTTCCATGGTCGCAGTCGTAGTTGCGTTTTCTTTTGTTTACAATTTAAATGACGATTTGGCAAATTATAACCTTATGAGAACCGAAAAAGGCGCAAAGCGCATAGCTATGGGCATGACGGAAAAGTTTTTTGGCGAAGATGCCATGGAGAGATTTGAGGTTAAAAGCCCGGGTGAAATGACGGTTAGTTTTGCGGCGGCTCAGGATGTGGAAAACGAGACACCCGCAAGCAATTTTATTGAAGGCATGAAACCGTATTTTATCAAAGTAAACCGCCAAATGAATTGTGTAACGGTTTATACCTATGATGAAAACGGTTTATATACAATACCCGTAAAGGCAATGACATGTTCCGTGGGAATCGGCGGAGAAACACCACTTGGAACATTTACAACGTCCGACAGACATGAATGGTGTTATATGGTTGACGGAACTTGGGGAATGTATGCGGTGCGTATTGACGGACCTATCATGTTCCATTCGGTACCATTCTATACCAAAAACGAAGATGACCTTGAATGGGAGCAGTTTAACAAGCTGGGAGAAGATGCTTCCTTGGGTTGCGTAAGACTTGCCGTTGCGGACGTTAAATGGATTTTTGACAATTGTCCTCATGGAACGGGTGTGGAAATATACGATGATGTAAATCCGGGACCGCTTGGAAAACCGGATACAATAAAGATAACAGCCGATTGTACATGGGATCCGACGGATATTCTGAATGTGGATAATCCTTGGAATGCTTGCGCACCATCACTTTCGGGTGTTGAATCCAGAATAGTAAAAGTCGGCGAACCTGTGGATATTTTGGAAGGAGTTAAAGCTTACGATTCCTGTGGTAACGAAATATCTTCAAAAATAAAGGTTACAACCAATCTTGACCTTACAACGGCCGGCGAATATACGGTAGAATACAGCGTAACGGACGCACTGGGAAGAACGGCCAGCCAGTCGGCAACCGTACTTGTGCTTAAGCCGAACGATAATAATTTTTTCTTTTCGTTGAATGATAAAATAAATCATTTGAATTAATTGCGAAAAGAGTTGGAAAAGAGGATTTATAACAATGCTTGATGGCAAAAAAATGTTATTCAGTGGCATGCAGGCCACAGGAAATATTACACTTGGTAACTATTTGGGAGCCCTTAAAAACTGGGTTAATTTATGCGATGAATACGAATGTTTTTATTGCGTTGTGGATTTGCATTCCATAACAGTAAGACAGGAGCCGGCAGAGCTTAGAAAAAGAGCCAGAAATCTTTTGATGCTTTATATTGCCGCAGGTATCGATCCCGAGAAAAACTGCCTTTATTATCAGTCACATGTTTCGGGACATGCGGAACTGGGGTGGATATTAAACTGCTTTACCTATATGGGAGAGCTTAACCGCATGACTCAGTTTAAGGATAAAAGCGCAAAGCATGCAGACAACATAAACGGTGGATTATATACTTATCCGGTACTTATGGCAGCGGATATTTTATTGTTCCAATCTGATGTGGTACCTGTAGGAGCCGATCAGATGCAGCATCTCGAGCTTACAAGAGATATAGCACAGCGTTTTAACAACGTATACGGCGATGTCTTTACGATTCCCGAAGCTTATGTGGGAAAAGCCGGCGCAAGAATCATGAGCCTCCAAGATCCTACAAAGAAAATGTCAAAATCCGACGAGAATCCGAATGCAAGCATTTACATTATGGACGATCGCGATACCATTATTCGCAAATTTAAAAGAGCCGTAACAGATTCGGATACAAGAATCATTTATTCCGAGGATAAACCGGGTATTCGCAATTTGATCGATATTTACTCTGTTGCAAGCGGCAAGACAATTGCGGAAGTCGAAAAAGAATTTGACGGAAAAGGTTATGGCGACTTCAAACTTGCTGTAGGAGAAACCGTGGCCGATGTACTTGAGCCTATTCACAAAAGATTTGATGAATTATCAAAAGATAAAGCATATGTTGACGGCATAATCAAGGCTAATGCGGAAAAGGCCGGATATATCGCAAACAAAACATTGAGAAAAGTACAAAAGAAAGTCGGTTTCCCTGAGAGAATCCGATAATTGCCATAAATCAGAAGATATTTTGATGTTTGTTAAAATTATAAAATTGGAAGGTTAGTTATGTCAGAAGACAAAAAGCAATATGATGCGGATAGTATATCCGTTCTTGAAGGACTTGAGGCCGTAAGAAAACGTCCCGGTATGTATATCGGCAGCGTTTCAACTAAGGGCCTCAATCATCTTATTTATGAGATTGTTGATAATGCGGTGGATGAGCATCTTGCGGGACATTGTACGGAAATTACCGTAGAGCTTGGCAAGGACGGCACAGCCACCATTACCGATAACGGTCGAGGTATCCCAACAGGAATAAACAAAAAGACGGGTTTGACTGCGGTAGAAGTTGTATTTACCATACTTCATGCCGGCGGTAAATTCGGTGACGGCGGCTACAAGATTTCCGGCGGTTTGCACGGTGTAGGCGCTTCTGTTGTTAATGCCCTTTCCGTTTGGCTTGAAGTGGTTGTAAAAAGAGACGGCTTTATTTACAAGCAGCGCTATGAGAGAGGCAAAACCGTAACTCCTTTGGAAAAAATCGGAGAATGTCGCAAAAACGACACCGGAAGTAAGGTAACATTCCTTCCCGATGACGAAATTTTTGACAAAACTTATTTTAAGGCAGATAGCATTAAGAGTCGCTTGCATGAGCTTGCTTACCTTAATCCTTTACTAAAGATACATTTTGTAAACAATCGTTTTGCGGAAGAAGAGAAGGTAACATTCCATGAACCTGATGGATTGGTAGCTTATATAAAGGCTCTTAACGACGGTAAGGATATCGTTAACGATGAGGTTATTTATTTTAAACGAAGTGTGGAAGGAATCGAGCTTGAATGCGCATTCCAGTTTACCAATGATTTTCAGGAAAATGTGCTGGGCTTTTGTAACAATATTTATACCCAGGAAGGCGGTACTCACATTGTAGGCTTTAAAACAAGATTTACAATGGTTATAAATCAATATGCCAGAGAACTGGGCATCTTAAAAGACAAAGATTCCAATTTTACCGGTACGGACGTGCGTAACGGTATGACTGCGATAATAGCCGTTAAACATCCGGATCCTCGTTTTGAAGGACAAACAAAGACAAAGCTTGATAATCCGGATGCGGGTAAGGTTGTGGCTGAAGTTGCGGGAGAAGAGCTTGAAAGATATTTCGACAGAAATGTGGAAACATTAAAAGAAATTATATCTTGTGCCGAAAGATCCGCAAAAATCAGAAAACAGGAAGAAAAAAGCAAAACAAATCTTCTTTCAAAACCTAAATTTTCCATTACCGGTAACGGCAAACTTGCAACATGCGAAAGCAAGAATCCGGAAGAATGCGAAATATTTATCGTTGAGGGTGATTCCGCAGGAGGTTCGGCTAAAACCGCAAGAGACAGAAGAATTCAAGCCATCATGCCTCTTCGAGGTAAAATTTTAAATGTTGAAAAGGCATCAATCGATAAGGTGCTTGGCAATGCCGAAATCAAAGAAATGATAAACGGCTTCGGATGCGGATTTTCCGAAGGCTACGGCAACGATTTTGATATCAGCAAACTCAGATATCACAAAATTATTATTATGACTGATGCGGATGTGGACGGGGCTCATATTTCAACCCTGCTTCTTACATTCTTTTACAGATTTATGCCGGAACTTATACAGGGCGGACATGTTTATATTGCAATGCCGCCGCTTTACAAGGTTGTACCTAAAAAAGGCGAGGGAGTTTATCTCTACGATGATAAAGCTTTGGAAGCGTACAGAAAAGAGCATGCGGGTCAAAACTTTACACTCCAGCGTTACAAAGGTCTTGGGGAAATGGATGCAGACCAGCTTTGGGAAACAACACTTAATCCGGAAACAAGAGTATTAAAACTTGTTGAAATAGAAGATGCAAAACAGGCATCGGATGTAACAAGCATGCTTATGGGTACGGACGTGCCGATTCGTAAGGCTTTTATTTACGAACATGCAAGGGAAGCGGAGGTTGACGCATAATGGGAGACATAATCAGAACAGAATATTCTGAAGTGATGCAAAAATCTTATATTGATTATGCCATGAGCGTTATTACCGCCAGGGCTTTGCCGGACATCAGAGACGGCTTAAAACCGGTTCAGCGTCGTGTGCTTTATGCCATGAAGGAGCTGGGACTTAACTACGATAAACCACACAAAAAGTCGGCTCGTATCGTAGGTGATGCCATGGGTAAATATCATCCTCACGGTGACAGCTCAATATATGATGCTTTGGTTGTTTTGGAGCAGGACTTCAAAAAGGGTATGGCCCTTGTTGACGGACACGGAAACTTTGGTTCAATCGAAGGTGATTCCGCAGCCGCAATGCGTTACACGGAAGCAAAATTAAAGAAGTTCACCCAAGAAGTATACCTTGCGGATCTTGACAAGGACGTTGTAGATTTTGTTCCAAACTACGATGAAACGGAAAAAGAGCCGGAAGTATTGCCGGTAAGAGTGCCGAATATTCTTATTAACGGCGCCGAAGGTATTGCCGTAGGTATGACAACAAGCATACCTACCCACAATTTGGCCGAAGTTTTGGATGGTGTTATTGCTTATATGAAAAACAATAACATCACTATCGAGCAATTGATGGAACACATCAAAGGACCCGACTTCCCGACGGGAGGCTTGGTTGTTAATAAATCAGAGCTTTTGGATATTTACAAAAGCGGAAGCGGCAAAATCAAACTCAGAGGAAAAGTGGAGTTTGAGCCGGGTAAAAGAAAAACGGACAAAGATAAGCTTGTAATTACCGAGATTCCGTACACAATGGTGGGTGCGGGAATCGGCAAGTTTTTATCGGATGTTTACGATTTGGTTGAATCAAGAAAGACAACGGACATTACCGATATTTCCAACGAATCTTCAAAAGAAGGCATAAGAATCGTTTTGGAACTTAAAAAAAACACGGATGTGGAAAAGCTTAAAAACATGCTTTACAAAAAGACAAAGCTTGAAGACACATTCGGCGTAAATATGCTTGCGGTTGTGGACGGACGTCCCGAAACTTTAAGTCTTAAGCAAATTATCGAGCATAATGTAAACTTCCAATTCGAGATTACAAGAAGAAAATACAAAACTCTTTTAGACAGAGATTACGAGCAAAAAGAAATAAAAGAAGGTCTTATTACGGCATGCGATTGCATCGACCTTATTATCGAAATTCTTCGAGGTTCAAAGTCTCTTGCGGATGCCAAAGAATGCTTATGCAAAGGCGTTACGGATAAGATTAAATTCAAAACAAAAGAGTCGGAAAAAGCGGCAAAAGAGCTTTTGTTTACTGAGAAGCAAACTCAGGCGATTTTGGATCTTCGCCTTCATCGTCTTATCGGACTTGAGATATTGCAGCTCAAAAAAGAATATGAAGAGCTTCTTGCACAGATAAAAGAGTATGAAGAAATACTTGCAAATCCAAAGGTAATGACAAAGGTTATTATTAAGGATTTGGAGCATATCAAAAAGTCATACGCTCTGGAACGCCGTACTGTTATTGAAGACGGTGAAGAGGCCGTATACGAGGAAAATGCCATTGTGGAGCAGGAAGTGGTATTTATTATGGACCGCTTCGGCTATGCAAAAACCATCGATCCCGCTTCTTACGAGCGTAACAAAGAGGCTATACAAGAGGAAAACAAATACTTTATTCCTTGTATGAATACGGAGAAAATATGCATTTTCACAAATCTTGGAAACATGCATCAAATAAAGGTTATAGATGTGCCTTTTAAGAAATTCAGAGACAAAGGCGTGGCAATAGATAACCTTGGAAATTACAGCAGTAAAACCGAAGATATTGTCTATATCAATGCATCCGAAAGCCTTAAAAACAACAAGATTTTGTTTGTTACAAAGCTTGGTATGATGAAATTTGTGGATGCATCCGAGTTTGATGTTGTTAAGCGTACCGTTGCGGCAACAAAGCTTGGGGACGGAGACGAAGTTATAAGTGTTTCCCTTCTTCCGACAGTTCCTATTGGCATGGAAGGATTCTACGAAGAGGATGAAATGCCTGTAATGTTAAGCGGCGGCTCCGATGATGACTTCGGCATGGACGGAATTGAATTGTTTGACGGTGATTTGCCGGATAGCTTTGAAAACGGCTTTATCGACGATATGGTTGAAAGCGAAGATAATCAGATGAGATTTAATCTGGATATGTTTGATACATCACCGGCAGGCGGCTCCAGCGATGCTGCGGATTCGAACGCTTCTGGAAGTGAAGAAGCTTCGGCGGAAACGGAAGACGACGGAAGCTTCAAAACCGAGAAAATGGTTGTACTTCAGACAAACCAGGGCGTATTCTTAAGATTTAAGCTTAACGAAGTGCCGGAAAAGAAGAAGGGCGCAATAGGCGTTCGAGGAATCAAGCTCATAAAAGACGACTTTATCGAGAAAGTATATGTGCTTGATCCTTTGGAATCGGAGACAGTTAAATACAAAAACAAAGAAATAAATTTACGTGACCTTAAGGTGCAAAAGCGAGACACCAAGGGAACGAAAGCGAAATAAACAGTATTTAAGCATACGGTCGACAGAATAAAAAGTCTTCGCAAACAGTGGATATGAACTCCGCTCCTTTGCCTGATTGCAATCATCAAAAGGCAACTGAAAAAGAGAAGAAAAAATGCGTCAAACAGTCACTTGCTCTTGAACGTTTGTTCTGGCTATGATAGAATATTATATGAGAGTTACCGTTAGTGGTAGGTGGTTAGCCCTTATTTTGCTTCAGTTATGAAGCAGCCTGACCCTCGCTTTTCATATGACTTGCGTAGGTACGACATAAGGGGGTGATGCCGATGGACGTAATAGATTTAATTACTGTTCTAGGCTTTGCCGTGGGCTTGATAAGCTTCGGCATTTGCCTTGGCAAAAACATAAAAAAATAACCACTTCCCTGTGATGTTGCACCATCACAATAGCAGGAATGGTTATTTTTTAATAAACATTCACGGCTAACCACTTACGCGGTAGCTCTTTATTTATGTTTATAATAAAAAAATAAGCAGAAAAAGTCAACCCCTTTATCCAATAGATATCATTTGCTCAATCTTTCCCTTTAATGGTACAATTTATTTAACGCAGTTAAAGGCACGAAGAGCTCTGTGTTATGAGCAAGTAGCGAAGTGGATTGCGAATATCAATGACGTGAAATCAATAAACCATTTTAAACGAAAGTAGGGATAATATTGAAAAGAAAACCAACAGTAATGTTTGTGACAGCAGTAATAGCGGCGATGGGACTTGTCTTTGCAGGATGCGGAAAAGATAATAAGACAGAGACCGTTTCGCAAAAAGCCGAAACAGTTTTAAATACCGCAGAGTCTTTGGATAAGACAGAGGAAGCAACAACAGAGGATGAAAAAACAAAAGAAGCGAGTGACGATATCAAAAAAACACTTAAAATGACAATGGCGGATACTGAGGTTAACGTAGCCTGGGAAGACAACGAATCCGTCCAAGCGTTAAAAGACTTGTGTGGGGATGCCCTTTTAACAATCAGCATGTCCATGTACGGAGGCTTTGAGCAGGTCGGACCGCTGGGTACAAGTATTCCAAGCAGTGATACGCAGACCACCACGCAGGCCGGAGATATTGTATTATATTCCGGAAATCAGATAGTTGTATTCTATGGCAGCAACGCCTGGGCTTACACAAAACTCGGCCATATAACGGATAAAAGCGCTGCTGAAATGACTACACTTCTTGCAAACGGAAATGTGGATATTACCATAAGTCTGGAAAGTGATTGATTTTCAATAAAAAGCAATAAATTTTTTTAACCTCAAAGTAAGAAATTATATTGACAAGTTTAAGTGAACAGTGTACACTAAAAAATGTAAGTGAACGCTGTTCATTTTTGTTAGCAACCAATGCAATCCTGAAATGTCGCGTGTGCGAATATCATTGACAGATTCAGCTGATTTAAACAGGAGTGACATATGCCAAGAGATAAAGCCGAAAGCCATAAAAAGATAATAGAAGCCGCAAAGAAAGAATTTTTGGAATACGGATATAATGATGCCTCGTTAAGACGTATTGCCGCAAATGCAGGGATACAGGTTGGTGGCTTGTATAAACATTTTTCAAACAAAGACGAGATGTTCGAATCTTTGGTGGAACCCGCAATATCTGCATTCTATGATTTATACAAAGACATAGAAAAAGAATATTTTGATGATGCGAAGGACACAGAAAAAGAATTTGAATATGAAAGCAAGAGCGGTGCGGTTCGTGTAATGGAGTTGATCTACGGACATTTGGATGAATTCAAGTTGCTTATTTTAAAATCGCAAGGAACAAGATACGAAGATTTTAAACATGAGATTGCAAAGCTTGAAGAAGAGGTAACATTTCGTTATATAGAAGAGCTGAAGAAAAGAGGTTGTAAGGTAAATAAGGTTGATAAAACAGAGTTTCACCTTTTGACAACTTCATATATCGAATCGTTTTTTCAGCCTCTGATTCATAATCTTGACAGGAAAAAAGCCCTTCATTATGCGGAAACATTGGAGGAATTTTATCAACCGGCATGGAAGAACTGGCTTGGAATATAGCTGTTTGCAATAAGCCCCGAATAATCGGGGCTTGAATAAACAAATACGGTTAGCGCAAACTAACCAATCCGGCCGACGGCTTAGAATAGGCGCAAATAATTCAAACAGGAGGGAAAATCAATATGAAAAAAAGGGAAAAAAGCGAAAATGCCAAAATACAGCAAAATACACTGAATAAGAATACGTTCAGGTGGCTATGGGAGTTCACAAAAGGAAAAAGGGGGACATATTTGTTAAGCGTTATATTGGCGCTCCTTGGAGTCGCATCCATGCTGCTTGTTTACGTATGTTTGGCATCGTTAATACGAGAGCTTATTACAGGAGGACATGATATTGGTTTTTATATTCAAAGAGGTGTGCAAATAGGGCTGCTTTGGGTTATAAGATATGCATTTCACGGTTTCTCTACATATTCAGCTCATGCATCAACCTTTGGACTTATCGGAAATGCAAGAAAGAAGCTTTTAAAAAAGCTCAACACAATGCCGTTGGGAGCGGTGCAGATGCGCTCATCCGGGGAATATAAAAGCATTATATGCGATAGGGCGGATCAGATTGAACCCACACTGGCGCATGTGGTTCCCGAATTTACCGCAAATATAGTTGGTGCGATTGTAATGTTTATATACATGATGACCATTGACTGGAGAGTGGGTCTTTGGCAGCTAATCTGTATTCCGGTCGGGATCGTGGCATTTGCACTTATGATGTCTTCGACTCCCAAGTACTACCCAAATACAATAGCCAAAACAAAAGCCTTAAATGCTACAGCGGTGGAATATATCGGCGGCATTGAAGTTATAAAAGCTTTCGGACAGAGCAAAACTTCATACGGAAAGTTTGTAAAGGCGGCAAAAGAAGGGGCAGACTGCTTTATTGAATGGATGAGAAGTCAGAATTTTTTGGAAAATCTGGGTATGGCATGCTTTCCGGCAACCCTTCTGGGACTGCTTCCGGCAGGGGTGCATTATTGCTTGGACGGAAGCCTTGCTCCGGCAGATTTCATTCTGCTTATTATACTTTCATTGGGAACAATTGCCCCGCTTATTACGGTATTCGGCTATGGCGATGATATAGCAAAAGTAGGGGAAATTATCAGCGATATGGCGGATGTTATGGAGGAAAAGGACATGATTCGTCCAAAAGAAGGAGATGTTAAGCCAAAAAGCCATGACATAATAATCAAAGACGTGCATTTTTCTTATAAGGATAAAGAAGTGCTTCACGGGGTCAACCTGGAAATAAAGGACAAAACGGTAAATGCCCTTGTTGGGCCGTCGGGCTCCGGAAAATCAACGATTGCAAGGCTTATTGCTTCTCTTTGGGATGTGGATAGCGGAGAGATTACAATCGGCGGCGTAAATATAAAAGATATGACATTGGAAGAATACAATAAACACGTGTCTTACGTATCCCAGGAAAACTATCTTTTTGACCAAAGCGTAATGGATAATATCCGCATGGGTAAAGACGATGCAACGGATGAAGAAGTAGTTGAAGCTGCAAAAAGATGCGGTTGCCATGAGTTTATTATGTCCTTGGAAAAGGGCTATCAAACAATATGCGGAGGCTCGGGAGGGCATCTCTCCGGAGGAGAAAGACAGCGAATATCCATAGCAAGGGCAATGCTTAAAGATGCACCGATTGTGATTTTGGATGAGGCTACAAGTTATACGGATCCGGAAAGCGAAGCAGTTATACAAAATGCTTTGTCAAAGCTTACAGTGGGAAAAACATTAATTGTCATAGCTCACAGATTGTCAACCATAGTAGATGCTGACAGAATCTTTTTAATCAATGACGGAAATGTGGAAAATTACGGAACTCAGGAAGAAATGCTAAGCTCAAGCGCTCTCTACAAGAGTATGTGGGAGAGTCATATGGCTCTTAAGAAAGGGGGAAATTAAGATGTATCGTACTTTAAAAAAGTTCTTTGCTTTTTGCGAAAAAAGAGAAAGAAAACAGTTTTATCTTTCGATTTTCTTGGGAGTATTTAATGCTGTGTTTATTGCAATGAGAATACCGGCAATATATGTTGTTCTTAAAGCACTGTTTGAGGGAAATTTGTCGGAAAAAGAGGGAAGTGTTGCGGTAGTTGTGATAATTGCTTCTATCATATTGCAGGTTATTATATCGATGAAAACTACCATGCTGCAAACCGAAGCAGGTTTCAATACGGCATCTTTTAAACGCATGAAAATAGCTGAACACTTGCGCTATGTGCCAATGGGATATTTTAATAGTGAAGGACTCGGAAAGGTTACATCCATTGCTACCAATACCATGGAAAACCTCTCGGGAGTTGCGTCAAGGTGTGTAATGGTGGTTTCCAAAGGGATAATAACCAGCTTGGTAATTATTGTTTTTATGCTCTTTTTCAATGTTTGGATAGGTCTTGTGGCACTTGCTACAATGATTGTATATATTCTGGGAACCGAGCTTATGATTAAGGCGGAAAGAACCGATTCTGATGAGTTTACTAAGGCTCAGGATAAGATGGTTTCAAAAATATTGGAATATGTAAGGGGTATAGCCGAGGTAAGAAATTTTAACCTTTTTGGCAAGAGTATAACAAAAGTGGATGAGAGCATTGACCGATTCGGAAAATACAGTACACGTTTGGAAACAACCTATGAAATTGCCATGTTTTTCTTAAACATTTTAAATAAGATTGCAGGCGTTATTATGATGATTATGAGCATAAGCTTTTATTTAAACGGGTCCATGAGCCTTGTATATGCGGTTACAATGATTATATGCTCTTTTATGATTTTCGAATCTTTAGACCAGGTCGGTGCATTTAACGGACTTACAAGAACCATCGAAAACTGCGTGGATAAAGCAAATGATGCCTTGTCATCCCCAACAATGGATATAGACGGAAAAGATATTACTCCGACCGATATGACATTATCGGTTTGCAATGTTGATTTTTCCTACGATAAAAGAAAAATCATCGACGATATTTCTTTTGATATTCCCGAAAAGTCCACGGTTGCCTTTGTGGGACCTTCGGGTGGCGGAAAAACCACAATTACAAAACTATTGGCAAGATTTTGGGATGTGGATAAAGGAAGCATTTACCTTGGTGGAAAAGATATCAGGGATTATAGCTATGACAGCCTTATGAAAAATTTTGCCTTTGTTTTTCAAAACGTTTATCTGTTCAATGACACTATCGAAAACAACATACGTTTCGGAAAACCGGATGCAAGCAGAGAAGAGGTAATAAAAGCTGCAAAACTTGCTTGCTGCCATGATTTTATTATGAATTTGCGGGAAGGTTACGATACTATAATCGGTGAAGGCGGTGCAAGCCTTTCGGGAGGCGAGAGGCAGCGCCTATCAATCGCAAGAGCGATTATGAAAGATGCGCCGATTATCATTCTTGATGAGGCAACGGCCAATGTGGATCCCGAAAATGAAGATCTTTTAATGCAGGCAGTCAAATCACTGACAAAAGAGAAAACCGTTATCATGATAGCCCACAGGCTTAAAACGGTTGAAAATGCAGATAAGATTTTTGTTATAGACAACGGAAAGATAGCACAGGAAGGAAAACATGACGAACTGATTAACGAAGAGGGTATTTACAGGCGTTTTATTGTAGACAGAAAAGAAGCAGCCGGATGGAAAATAAGCAAAACGTCCGCGTAAAGACAAAGCAGCGGCTAATTGGCCGCTGCTTTTACGTCTTCCCAAAGGTTATTGTAGTATTTGTCGCCCTCTTCTCCAAGGTAGGAAAAGGCCTCGCATCTATCGGTTATGTCACTGTCCGGAAACAGGGTTGTTGAACTTTTCAAATCTTCATCATCAAGCATATCGTAAACTTCCGTGTTAGGAGTCGAATAGGTGATGTATTCAAGGTTCATTTTGGCTATGTCGGGACGGCACATAAAGTCTATCCATGCATGTGCGGCCTCTTTGTTTTCGGCATTTTTTGGAATGACCCAACTGTCAATCCAAATGTTTGAGCCTTCTTTTGGAACAACATATTCCAGATCCTCGTTGTAGTCCTGAGAATAGAGAGCTTCACCCGAATAAATGACGGCCATGGCGGCTGAGTTGTTTATCATGCGCTCTCTTGCGTAGTCTACTTCATAGGCCTGTACAATAGGCTTCTGCTTAATCAAAAGCTCTGTAGCTTCGGCAAGTTCTTCTTCATCCAAAGTATTAAGAGAGTATCCGAGGTATTTTAAAGCAACCGCATAAGAGTCGCGTACACTGTCGAGCATAACGATGTTATGCCTGTATTTCTCGTCAAATAGAATGCTCCAGCTGTCTACTTCCTCATCAACCATAGTGGTGTTGTAGAGAATACCCACGGTTCCCCAGGTGTATGGTACACTGTAGGCAAAGTCCGGATCGAAGGCTTTTGAACTTTCTACATAATCCTCGCCTATGTACTTAAGATTCGGAATCTTTGAATAATCAATAGGCTCCAACATATCATTCGCAATCATTTTTGCAATCATATAATCAGACGGGCATATTACGTCGTAAGAGATGTCCCCCGAGGCAAGCTTGGCGTACAGGCCTTCGTTGGTTTCAAACACATCGTAAACAACCGTGTAACCGGTTTCTTCTTCAAACATCTCAATTACGCCGTCTGCGATATATTCGTCCCAGTTGTATACGTATAAGATATTTTCGGAATCGGCAGCTTCGCCGGACTCCGTATCGGAACCGCAACCTGAAAGTACAAGCGCTGCCAGTGGCAATAATATAGGTAAAATTTTGGTAAATTTCATTTTAGTAAAATCCTTTTTTTGCTATTTCTAAAATTTTTAAAAAGATTTGCCGGATTTTGATATCAATCAAATATACAGCAGATGTTTTTATTTGTTGTTTACAGCTTTCTTTGGTCTGTTCATAGCCAAAAGGGCAACAAATATTACCACGAACAAAATGGTTGAAAGGGCGTATATTTCCGGTCTTATTCCTCTTTTGGTTTCGGCATAAATAAGAGTGGAAAGCGTGTTGAAACCGCGGCCTTTGGCAAAGTATGTGATAACAAAATCATCCAGTGACAGTGTAAATGAAAGCAGGGCTCCGGATATAATTCCCGGCAAAATGTCAGGTATTATGACTTTGAAAAATGCTGTTACAGGTCCGGCACCAAGGTCCAAAGCCGCCTCATAGGTCATGTTGTCAAGTTGCTTTAGTTTAGGCATAACGCTAAGCACCACGTAAGGTACGCAAAACGCAATGTGAGCAATCAATACCGTGCCAAAGCTAAGGGCAATTCCAAGCATGGAAAAGAGCAAAAGGAAGGATATACCCGTTACTATTTCCGCATTAAGAAGAGGAATGTTCGAAAACCCCATTATCACGCTTCTTGCTTTTTTTCTCATATTAACCAGGGCAATACTTGCGATTGTGCCGAGTATTGTAGCAAAAACCGTTGCAAGTAAGGCTATGGCAAGTGTGTTTTTAAGAGCTTCCAATATATCCTCGGCCTCAGTCAAAGCCGCAAACCATTCAAGGGTAAATCCGCCCCAAACCGACAAGGATGTGGATTTGTTAAAAGCCTGGGCAATTAAAAGCACTATCGGGGCATAAAGGAAGATAAGCACTAGCAGCAAATATATTTTTCTTCCGACAAAAAGTTTTTTCATATAAGATTAGCCCCCTCGTCCTTATCAATAAAGTTTTGAATAACAATATAGATAATAATAAATATCATAAGAACAAAGCTTATGCCTGCTCCCAAATGCCAGTCATAGGCAGTCATAAACTGATTTTCTATTACGTCGCCTATAAGGAGATATTTGCTGCCGCCAAGGATTTTTGAAACCGCAAATGTTGTAAGCGAAGGAACAAAAACCATAATAACGCCGCTTAATATGCCCGGAACGCTAAGAGGAAATACTATTTTTCTAAGAGTTGTAAAATAGCCGGCTCCAAGGTCTCTCGAGGCATTAATCAAATTGTCGTCGATTTTGATAACAGTGTTGTAAATCGGCATAATCATAAACGGCAAAAAGTCGTAGACCATACCAAAGAGTATGGCAGCGGCCGAATCGGAGAAATTAAATCCTGTAATGCCGAAAAATGCTAAAATATTGTCAAGCAATCCGTTTGGAATAAGGATTGTTTTCCATGCATATGTTCTAAGCAGGAAATTCATCCACATAGGAAGGATGAATATAAAGAGGATGAAGTTTTGGTTTTTGATTTTCATACTCTTAAGTATTAATGCAATCGGGTAGGCTATGAAAAAACAAACAGCCGTTGTGATAAGCGAAAAAAGAACGGATATTCCAAGAGATCTTGCATACTTTGGAATGCCGATTGCTTTTATATTTTCAAGAGTAAAAGCCCCGCTCGAATCCGTAAGGGCATATATTGCGACTATAATCAAAGGGATTATGATAAATGCAGCAATCCAGATGATATAAGGCGTTGCAAAAAGTTGCAGTTTCTTTCTGTTCATTTAGTATAAAAACCTTTCTAAAGTTGTATATGTTCCGTTAATTAACTGAATTTAAGCATGACTGAATCTTTATAATCAGCAGGCCTGCGAACTTAATCATCATTTAATGTTGCGGCTTCCGGGTCGATGGCAGCAGCCTCTTCGTCTTCGGATTCCGGTTTGTTCATAATCTGAATGTTAAAAGGATCCACATTTATTCCGACGTGCTCGCCCACAGGATGAAATTTGGTGCTTTGAACCAGCCATTCAAAGCCGTTGGCCATAAGTTCCATTTCGTAGTGTACACCCTTAAAGATGATATTTGTTATAACACCGTCAAGACGTCCGCTTCCCGGTGCACCAAGCTCCACATCTTCCGGACGGATAACCACGTCAACGGGAGTATTGTTGCCAAAGCCCTCATCGACACAAGGGAATTTAACTCCCAAAAACTCTACCAGTTTATCTTCAATCATTGTGCCGCTTATTATATTGCTGTCACCGATAAAGTCGGCAACAAAGGCATTTTGAGGCTCGTTGTATATGTCTTCCGGACTGCCGATTTGCTGAATATAACCCTGATTCATAACCACGATGGTATCAGACATTGTAAGGGCTTCTTCCTGATCGTGTGTTACATATACGAAGGTAATACCAAGCTCGTTTTTAAGTCTGATAAGCTCATACTGCATATCCTGTCTGAGCTTTAAATCCAAAGCTCCCAAAGGCTCGTCCAAAAGCAGCACTTTAGGCTCGTTAACAATAGCTCTTGCAATGGCAACACGTTGTTGCTGACCACCCGAAAGTGAGTCGGGCATACGCTTTCCGAAGCCTTCAAGATTAACAAGCTTAAGAGCATAAGCTATTTTATCTTTAATATATTGCTTTGATTTTTTCTTGATTTTAAGACCGAATGCAATGTTTTCCTCAATGGTCATATGCGAGAAAAGGGCATATTTTTGGAAAACCGTATTAAGCTGGCGCTTGTTTGGCGCAAGTCTTGTGATATCCTCACCTTCAAACAAAACACGACCTTTATCCGGATGTTCAAAACCGCCTAAAATACGAAGTGTCGTGGTCTTGCCGCAACCGCTGGGACCAAGCAAAGTAACGAATTCGTTTTCTCTTATGTAAAGATTCAACTCGTCTAAAACGGTGTGAGAACCATAAGATTTGGAAATGTTTTCAAGATTGATTAATTTTTCTCCTGCCATTTAATGACTCCTTTTTTACTGTATATTTAACAAACACATTTATTTAAATTTTGAATATAAACGCCTTATTAAAGCCCGACGCTTAATACTTATGGCTTGTGCATAAATCAGAAGCTTGGAGGCGAGCTTACCCATATAATCTCCGACTTCTTATCTGCGCTGATATAGTGCTTTTTATCGGGAGTGAAATAAAAGGATTCGCCTTTTGAAGCGCTGAATTCTTTGTTACCCAGATGAATGGTAATTCTACCCGATAAAACATAACCGAATTCTTCGCCCTCGTGGGGATTGTCGGGATAGGTTTCACCGCCGGCTTCCAGTGTAAGCCTTATTGGCTCCATAATGTTTTTCTGGGCATTTGGAATAATCCATTCAATTTTGTTTTTTAATTCCGCATCTGTTTTTTCAAAGTAATCCTCATCCTTAAAAACAATCTGCTCTGCTGCTTCCGGCTCGAAAAATTCGTGAATGTTGGTGCCCAAACACTGCAAAATATCTATAAGTGTTGCAATGGAAGGGGAAGTTAAATTGTTTTCAAGCTGGGAAACAAACCCCTTTGAAAGCTCCGAACGGTCGGCAAGCTCTTCCTGAGTCAAGCCTTTCAAAACGCGAAGCTCTTTTATTTTTTTACCTATGTCCATAACAGTCTCCATGAATTATTATCATTTAATTTTAGATATTTGATTTGAACAAAAAGTCGATTTTGAAATGATTAGTTTATACTAAACTTAAAGTTTAGTATTTCTAAACCAGATATTATTATACATAATAAGCGGAGGCTGTCAATGTATTTGTTAAAAAAAAGAAAAATGTTTTTGCCGGTTTGTGTTTTTAAGATATTGCACACAATAAAAAACCTGTTATTTATACAAAGAATTAGTCTTGACAAAACATGTCCTTACATATACATTAATACCTATTAACATACTATCTAAGTATTATAAAGAGGTGATTTTATGATAGAGGATACAGAAAGCACAACGGCAAAGCTTTGCGCCTTTGCCAGGGCTTATCATTCCAATTATGAAAAAAATAAGATATTTGATGATTATCTGGCTTACGACATTATGGGAAGGGATAATTACGAGGAAATAGGGCAACTTATTGAACACGATTATAAAAAGGAACTTTTCAATCCTTCGTATTCGTTTAAACGCGAGAATATTAAGGACAAGTTAAATGAGTATATTTCCCCGATTCCTTTGTTTAGAGCTGCGTACACGGAAAAGGAGCTGCTTCGCTTTGCGGCAGAGCGCGGCCAATGTCAGTATGTTATATGCGGTGCGGGTATGGACACATTTGCTTTCAGAAATAATAATCCCCATATCATAACTTATGAAATAGATCATCCCGATACGGGGCGTTATAAGAGGGAAAGAATTAAAGAACTTGAGTGGCAAATACCGGAAAACGTAAGATATGTTTCCGTTGATTTTGAAAAAGATGATATGGCCGAAAAACTGATAGAATCCGGCTTTGATGTAAATAAGCCGTCTATGTTTGTGATACTGGGTGTTACTTATTATCTTTCATATTCGGATTTTGAAAAGAATATTGAAACCATCGAAAAACTTACATCCTACGGCAGCAAGCTGATATTTGACTTTCCGGATGATACGACGCTTACGGAAAATGCTGCAAAGCGAGTAAAAGAACTTGCTGATATTACGCTGTTTTTGGGAGAACCCATGAAACACGGCTACAAGCCCGATGAAGTGAAGTCAAGTCTTAAAAAGTACGGCTTTATGGTTGATGATCACGCGACACCGGACTTGATTCAAAGAAGATATTTTGAGGGAAGGTCGGACAATCAAAGAGCCTATGAAAACATTCATATCATTACGGCCAAAAAGTCCGATGAATTTAATGAAAGCTATTATCTTAACATATAAAAGCGGGCGCCAATAATAATGAAAAATAAGTATAAGTAAACAGGAAGTCTGTTGTAAAGGAGCGGAATATGACAATTCAACAACTTAAATACATGGATATAATTGCAAAAGAAGGCTCTTTAAACAAGGCGGCGGAAAAACTGTATGTTTCTCAGCCGTCTTTGTCAAGTGCCATAACCGAGCTTGAAAAAGAGATAGGAATAGTAATATTTAACAGAAGCGGAAGAGGAGCAACACTTACCAACGATGGAATGGAATTCATTCAATATGCAAGGCAGGTAGTGCACCAGTACGAGATTTTGCATGAAAAATACATAAAAGATCCAAATACCAAGAAAAAATTCGGCATTTCCACACAGCACTATTCTTTTGCGGTAAAAAGCTTTGTGGATTTGGTAAGCAGGTATGATATCAGCAAATATGAGTTTGCAATCAGGGAGACAAAGACGAAAGAGGTTATAGATGATGTCAATACGGGACGAAGTGAATTGGGCATAATTTATATGAGCGAATTCAACGAAAAACCAATAAAAAAAATCCTCAAATCAAACAGCCTTGTATTTACACCACTTGTTGAATGCAAGGCTTTTGTATATCTTTGGAAAGGTCATCCTCTTGCAAAAAAGAAGAAAATAAAGCTTGAGGAGCTGCTTGAATATCCATGTCTTTCCTTTGAACAGGGTGTATACAGTTCTTTCTATTTTGCGGAAGAACTTTTAAGCACCAATGAATATCCCAAATTAATAAAGGCAAATGATAGGGCTACCATGCTTAATCTTATGATCGGACTTAATGGATATACATTGTGTTCCGGAATTATTTGCGAAGAATTAAACGGAAGCGATTATCTTACAATACCTTTCGAAATCGGAAAAGATGTTGTGGGCGGTAGTATGAATATTGGCTATATTCACAGGAAAAATGCCATCTTAAGCGATCTTGCCAATATGTATATTGAGGAGATGAAAAAGAATTTAAATCTGTAGTTATAAACCTAGTATATAACTTGGTATAAATAGCATGTATTGGACGATGCCTTGATTTAACTGTATATTCTTAAAAAAGCTTAGAGAAAGGAGTTGCAAGAACATGAAAAAATTGTTGATAATACTTTTGATTGTTGCAGCCGTTGCTATTTTTTCCGGTTTTGCTTACGCAAAAAAAGAGCGCTCTTGTTGCTCTGAAGAAGACAACGTAAAAAAAGAGTGTTGTATGGAAAAGGAAGCAGACGTTGAAGCCACAAACATACCTGATTGTTGCGGCGAATAACATTTAAATTAAAGTATAAGAATTACAGGTTGAACAAAAGGAAGGAAAATACATAATGAAAAAGATATTAAAAAGATTTTTGCTATTGGCTGTTGCAGCCGTAAGCGTTTTTTCACTTACAGCTTGCGATAATGGCAAATCGGACAATAAAGATAACACAGAGGCAAATGCAAGCGGCGCTGAGCTTGAAAAAACAGATTTTGCACTCGGTCACTTAAATTCAACAGCCCACCTTCTTGCATTTGTGGCAAAAGAAGAAGGCTTCTTCGAAGAAGAAGGCTTAAACGTAACTTTAACTCAGTTTTCAAATGCAAATGAAATGGTAACAGGCCTTGAATCGGGCAAACTTGATGTAGCTTTTATCGGATCTGTTCCTGCACTTACATTCCAAAGCAGCGGTCACGACCTAACGATCTTTGGCGGTGCAATGACAAACGGTCACGGATACGTAATCAAATCACAGTATACCGAAGGCTTAAAAGACTGGGATGTTTCAATACTTAAAGGCAAGAATGTAGCATCGGTTAAAAACAGTGTACAGGATGCTGAATTACAGATTCTACTTAAAAATGCAAACATTGAAATCGGTGAAGGCGAAGATCAGGTAAATATTGTTTACTTCGAAAGCCAGAAAGATGCATACAATGCACTTCAAAACGATACAATCGATGCATCCAGCGTTTACTCACCATATGCATCACTTGCACAGTCACAGGGATATGAAATAGTATACCGTTGCTCTGAAGAGCCTGCATTACAGAACCAGCCTTGCTGCCGTCAGGTTGCTCCTACAGAAGCACTCGCAAAATATCCTAACGCATACAATGCTTTTGAAAGAGCACTTATAAAAGCATACAAGTTCTCCATCGAAAATGAAGAACAGACAATCAAAGATATTAAAGTTTACATTGATATCGAAGAAGATTTCATAAGAACAGAAGTTTACGGCGGATACGGTACATCGGTACCTGACCCTGATAAGAAAGGAACAGTAGCTTTAAAAGATTCCATTGTAGCATTGGGATACACAGCAGACTATGACATTGAAGCACTTTACAACATCGATATTTACGATAAGGCATTAAACAGTTTGTTGGAAGAAAATCCTGATGATGAAGTTTATAACACATTAAAAGATCATTTTGATCAGTACGAATAATAAAGATTAATTTTTCCGCCACTGTTTAAATAAGCAGTGGCGGAAAGCTTAAATAAAGAGGTTATGACATGAGCAAGATAGAAATAAATCATTTATCGGTTGATTATGTTGAAAAAAGCAGTAAATATACAGCACTTGAAGATTTGAGCTTTAAGGTGGAAGCGGGGGAGTTTGTAAGCGTCATCGGTTCCAGCGGATGCGGAAAAAGTACACTCCTTAGCATTCTTGAAGGTCTTAGAAAACCGTCAAAAGGAAACATTCTTATTGACGGAAAACAGATTGAAGGAACCGGAACAAACAGAGGCGTGGTTTTCCAAAACTATTCACTCTTTCCTTGGATGAGCGCCAGAAAAAATGTTGCTTTCGGTATAAAACAGGTAAGACCCAAGATGCCTAAAAAAGAAAGACTTAAGATAGCTGATATTTTCCTCGAAAAGGTAGGCCTTGAAGGCTTTACGGGTAAATATCCTTCACAGTTATCCGGCGGTATGCAGCAAAGAGTTGCCATCGCAAGAGCTCTGGCCATGGATACGGAAATTCTTCTTATGGATGAGCCTTTCGGAGCTATTGATGCGAAAAACAGAATCGTTCTTCAAGAACTTCTTTTAAAACTTTGGGAAGGCGACGGAAAGACAGAAAAGAAGACGGTTATATTTGTCACCCATGACATTGACGAAGCAATACTTCTTTCGGACAGAATAGTAATGCTTTCGGGATCGCCGGGCAGAGTTTTCAAAGAAATAGATGTTCCTTTTGAAAGACCGAGAGATCGTGCATCCCTTGTTCAAACCGGGGAATATACGGCTTTTCGTAACAAACTCATGTCCCTTTTCTACAGAGATATAGCTAGTAAAATCGGTGGAAGCGAGGTTGTATTGTAATGACATTGAAAAAACGATTTTTAAGGCTTACACATTTATTTTTCATAATCTTGGTTGCAATACAGTTTTTGCCGGACAGATGCGAAAAACCATCGGAAGGAATATATGTAATCGTTGTGGCGCTTGCCATTGAAGCATTGCTATTATTAGGCTCGATTTTTATAAAAAAACCCCTTGCCCTGACACTGTTTTTGGACATTGTGGGAGTCATATTCATATTCCTTATAGTATGGACGCTTGCATCGGCAAAATTTGTATGGATAAGAGAAGCGCTTTTTCCGCCTCCGGGCAGAGTTTTTGCCCAGTTTGTGGAAGATCTGCCACAGATTCTAATAAATGTAAAAAGCTCATTATTAATAATAGTACAAGGATATTTGATTGCGGCAGCGATAGCCATTCCACTGGGACTTTTCCTCGGATGGAGTGCAAGAATCGGAACCGCGGCAACATATATATTTAAATTTGTAAGCGCAATTCCTCCTATTGTTTACATTCCTTACGGAATTGCACTGCTTCCCACATTCAGATCGGTATCGGTAATGGTAATTTTCCTGGCAACATTCTGGCCGGTTCTTGCCAGCACAATGAGCGGCGTTATGAATGTGGACAAGAAAATAACGGATTCTGCAAAAGTACTTAATGTTAACACATTTACAATGATGTTTTCTGTAATACTTCCCGCAGCGCTTCCGCAGATTTTCATAGGATGTAACCAGGGCTTAACGGTTTCCTTTATTTTACTTACATCGGCGGAAATGATCGGTGCCAGAGACGGACTTGGTTATTACGTAAAAAACTATTCCGATTTCGGAGATTATACAAGAACAATACTGGGAATAATCATTATAGGTATTGTGGTTGTGGCGATTTCGTTCTTGTTTAACAAATTGCAAAAATACTTACTTAAGTGGAAAAGATAAGGAAAGGATGATTTGAAATGTTGGAAATATTATGGCATGGAAGAGGCGGTCAGGGCGCTTTTACAGCATCAAGACTTTTGGGAATAGCTTATGTTTCAGAGGATGAGCAATATGCGTTGGCATTTCCTTCCTTCGGTCCCGAAAGACGAGGTGCGCCAATCAGAGCCTTTACAAAGCTTGATAATAAGCCTATCGGCAACAGAAGTGAGATAAAAAAAGCCGATTACAGCATCTTTTTGGACGAAACACTTTTTGATGAAAGCGCTTTTTCGGAACTTAAAGAAGGCGGAAAGATAATACTTAACACAACAAAAGAATATGATGATGAAAGAATCATCACAATAGATGCAAACAAAATTGCATACGAATATTTGAAAGCACCTATTGTTAACACAATAATGCTTGGTGCATTTGCAAAAGTTTCATCGGCAATTGATGAAAAAATGATAGAGACGGCCATAAGAATCGGAATGCCGCAAAAACTTCACGAGAAGAATATAAAGGCAGCATTGGAAGCTTTTTCGCTTCCGGAAAAACTATCTTTGAAAGCCGGCTGATTAAGTTTATTTAAAAGGAGATATGACAATGAAACCATACTTGAGGGAATTTATTCCGAATAAACTTGAGGATATTCCGGATTCCACATCCTACGAGGCAGGATATTTGGTTTCAAAAAACGCCGGTTGGAGAAATCTAAAACCGGTGATAGACGAAAGCAAATGCGTGGGATGCTTGCAGTGCTATTTGCACTGTCCGGACGGAGTAATATTTAAAAAAGATAAAAAAGTTGATATTGATTATGATTTTTGCAAGGGCTGCGGCATATGCGAAACATTATGTAAACCTAAAGCAATAACTATGGAGGTGGAAAAATAATGGCAAAGAAATTTTTATCGGGCAACGAAGCCTTCGCGGAAGGCGTAAGACTTGCCGGACCGGACGTTATTTCCGCCTATCCCATAACACCGCAGACCATAGTGGTTGAAAGACTTTCCGAGATGGTGGAGGATGGAAGCCTCAAGGCAGAATTTATCCATGTGGAGTCTGAACATTCGGCACTTTCGTGTGCCATGGGCGCTTCAAGCGTGGGGGCCAGAGCTTTCACGGCAACATCATCACAAGGACTTTTATATATGGCAGAATGCTTGACATATGCATCGGGCGGACGTTTCCCGATTTTAATGATGAATGCAAACAGGTCAACCGCACTGCCTTGGAACATTTACGGAGACCAAAGAGATTCAATATCCTTGCTCGATCATGGTTGGATTCAGGCATATGCGGAAAACGCCCAGGAAGCCCTGGATTTGGCCTTGATTGGCTATTATGTAGCTGAAAAAAAGGAAGTTTCAACTCCTTTTATGGCGAATCTTGATGGATTTATCTTAACTCACACCTATGAAGTTGTGGATGTTCCGACCAAAGAACAGGCTGAAGAATTTCTTCCGCCTTATGATACGGAAAACAAGCTTGATCTCGACAATCCGAAAAATCTTGCTTTCACGGCGGGTCCGGACTATAACATGCAGTTTAAATATAAAGCCCATGAAGGCTTATTAAGAGCAAAAGAAGCTGTCAAAGAAGCGGAAGAAAAGTTCGAGAAAATTTTCGGAAGAAAATATACGGGACTTGTTGAAAATTATTATACGGAAGATGCGGACTTTGTGCTTGTTACACTTGGAAGCATCGCCGGGGTGGCAAAAGAAATAGTTAAAAGAAGAAGAGAAAAGGGCGAAAAAGTCGGTCTTTTAAAGATCAGATATTTAAGACCTTTTCCAAATGAAGAAATAGCGGCGGCTCTTAAAGGTGCAAAGGCTGTTGCCGTATTTGAAAAGGACATTTCTTTTGGTAACGAGGGAACGGTTTATACAAATGTACTGTCTGCCATGCAAAAGGGCGGGCTTGCACCTAAAACCTCTAATTACGTTGGAGGCCTCGGAGGAAAAAACGTTTCCCCGGAAGACATAGAAAAGATATTTGACGACCTTAAAGAAGAAAAAGAGGGAGTAAACTTTATCGGAATCGGAGGTGTAAGGCATTGAGTTTAAACGCTGCAAAGCTTAGAGAAGATGAATATTTTTACGGACACAAGGCATGTGCCGGCTGCGGCGGAAGCCTTGCGGTTCGAATTGCATTAAAAGTGCTGGGAGATAGGTCCATAGCGGTACTTCCCGCAGGATGTATGTCGGCGGTGGGTTTTAACTTTCCGCAACTGTGTTTTGCAAATAATGCCATAATTTCGACTTTTGCGGGCACTGCATCCATGATGACGGGTATACGCGCGGGACTTAAAGCCAAGGGAATTGAAAACGTACAGACAGTGGGATTTGCCGGTGACGGCGGAACGGCCGATATCGGGCTGCAGGCTTTGTCGGGTGCAATCGACAGAAACGATGATGTTATTTACATTTGCTACGACAACGAAGCCTACATGAACACAGGTATTCAAAAAAGTTCCCTTACACCATTCGGTGCCAAAACAACAACGACACCTGCAGGCAAAAACATAAGGGGAAATATTCGCCCCAAGAAAAACATGTTTGAAATAGTGGCAGCACATGGCATTTCATATGCCGCCACCGCAAGTGTGGGTTACTTAAACGACTTTATGAACAAAGTCGAAAAAGCATCAAAAATAAAAGGAACAAAATATATTCATGTAATAGCCCCTTGTCCAACGGGTTGGGGCATACAGACCAAAGAAACCGTGGATATCGCAAAAGAGGTTGTGGATTGCGGCCTTTGGTATCTGGCAGAATACGAAAACGAAAAATTCAAATTAAATTACAAGCCGAAGGAATTTTCGGATGTGAAAGATTATTTGACAAGACAAGCCAGATTCAAACACTTAAATGATGAAGATATAGATTTCATCATCAAGAGCAGAGACGAAAAATGGAAAAAGATTAACGAAAGTTTTGAATATTAGGAGGCCTAAAATGAGCAGAGATTTAAAAAGCAAATATTGGGATGAAAAGCTTGAAACGCTTCCCAGAGAAGAACTTGAAAAAAAGCAGTTGGAAGATTTAAAAGAAATCGTGCAGTTTGCATATGACAATGCACCATACTATAAAAGAAGTTTTGACGAAGCGGGTGTTAAACCTTCGGATATCAAGGAGCTTAAAGATATCCAAAAATTCCCGTTCATTAATAAGAAAACACAGAGAGATACCCAGGGTGTCGGATCTTTTCTTGGCGAACTTGCTGCGGTAAAAGAAGAAGACGTTGTATTTATTTCAACATCCTCGGGTTCGACCGGTGTACCTACAATGAGTCCTTTCACAAAGAAAGATTTTGATGAATTCCAGGATACGGAAAGCAGATGGTTTTGGCAGATTGGTATGAGACCAAACGACAGATATGTGCATGCCCTTAACTTTTCGCTTTATGTAGGCGGTCCCGATGTTATCGGTGCGCAAAACCTTGGCGCTTTATGTATCTGGGGTGGTACGCTTCCGAGTGAAAGACTTTTGTTTATTTTAAAACAGTATCAGCCTACAATCATTTGGACAAGCCCATCATACGCATGGCAGCTTGGAGAGAAAGCTCTTAAGAGCGGAATCGATCCTAAGAAGGATTTGAATATCCAAAAAATTATCGTTGCGGGAGAGCTTGGTGGTTCTATCGAAGCTACGAGACATGCAATCGAAGAGCTTTGGGGTGCGGAAGTTTACGACTTCTACGGCTTATCGGATATTTTCGGTGCATGCGCCGCTATGTGCGAAGCAAAAGACGGTCTTCACATTGCTGAAAACCATATTCTGGTTGAAACGGTTGATATTCACACGGGCGAAATCCTTGAGCCGGGTCAGGTTGGAGAACTTGTATTTACAACCTTAAGAAAACATGCACGTCCGCTTATTCGTTTCCGCACCGGTGATATCGGATGGATTGACAATACACCTTGCAAATGCGGAAGAACACATGGTAGAATCCACATTAACGGACGAAAAGATGATATGTTCATTGTTTCCGCGGTTAATGTATTTCCAAGCGATATTGAAGCCGTTATCAGAGACCAAAGCGGCATAACGGGCGAATATTTAATCAGAGTATTTGAAAAAGACTTAACATGCAAATATGCCGTTGAAGTTGAGAAAAATGCCGACAATGAAAAATCCGATGAAGAAGTGGCAAACGAAGTATCAAACGCTTTGAAAGCAAGAATCGGTGTTAAACCGGCAAATGTTGTCGTTCATCCGGATGGCGGACTTAACACAAGAAGCGAGCATAAATCAAAGAGAATTATTGACGAAAGAACTCTCACATATGTTATTTAATGTGGGAAGAAGGAGTGAAAAATGCCTGCATTATCAGACAGAACAAAAGATTTTACGGATTCGGTTATCAGAAGAATGACCAGAGTCTCACTTAAATACGGTGCCGTAAACTTATCCCAGGGTTTTCCGGATTTCGATCCTCCAAAGGAAATTCTTCAAAGACTTGCGGAAGTTTCGAGAGAAGACTATAACCAATATTCAATCACCTGGGGTGCACAAAACTTCAGAGAAGCCTTGGCTTTGAAACAGTCGAAATATATGGGCCATCCAATTAATCCCAATGGTGAAGTGGTTGTTACTTGCGGAAGCACCGAAGCAATGATGGTTGCCATGATGAGTGTAACAAATCCCGGAGATAAGGTTGTTGTATTTTCACCGTTTTACGAAAACTACGGTGCCGATGCGATTTTATCGGGAGCGGATCCTATATATGTGCCTTTGTATCCGCCTGAGTTTAATTATAATCCGGACGAGCTTGAGGCAGCTTTTAAGCAAAAACCGAAGGCGATAATATTATGTAACCCATCAAACCCTTGCGGGAAAGTTTTTACAAAGGAAGAACTCTTGTTTATAGCTGATTTGGCTAAAAAATATGACACTTTTGTAATAACGGATGAAGTCTACGAGCACATTGTATACGAGCCTTACGAGCATGTATACATGGCATCTCTTCCGGGAATGTGGGAAAGAACAATTTCCTGCTCATCACTTTCAAAGACATATTCCATAACGGGATGGAGATTGGGATATGTAATAGCTTCCGAAGAAGTTATAGAAGTTGCCAAGAAGGTACACGATTTTCTTACAGTGGGAGCTGCTGCGCCTTTGCAGGAGGCTGCTGTGGTGGGACTTAATTTTAAAGATGATTATTACAAAGATTTGGCCCGTAAATATCAAGCAAAGAAAGACTTGTTTTTAAAAGGCCTGGATGATTTGAAAATCCCTCATACAAACCCTCAAGGGGCATATTATGTTATGTTGGACATATCCGAATTCGGTTATGACAGTGATTTGGAATTTTGCGAGGTTCTCGCTGAAAAGGTGGGAGTCGGGGCAGTGCCGGGATCAAGCTTTTTCAAAGAACCGGTTAATCACTTGATAAGACTTCATTTTGCAAAACGTGATGATACTTTGAATGAGGCTTTAAACCGATTGTCGGATATAAGAAAAAAGATATCTCCTTTACACAAATAAACGGGAAGGACGTGAAACGCTTAGGTTTTGCGTCTTTCTTTTTGCTTTAAAGAATGCATAAACAAAAAAATTTGTGGATAAAGCCCTTAAATTAGTGTATAATAACAGTGGTGTGTGAAACTTGTGGGAAAAGTTTCAAATGTAATGTAACCAGGGGGAAATGACATGCAACTTACGTTTTACGGGGCTGCTCATCAGGTTACAGGCAGTTGCTATATGCTTGAAACCATGGGCAAAAGAATCTTAATTGACTGCGGTATGCTTCAAGGTCAGGATGTTTACGAACACGACTACGAGAGCATGAATCCCGCAAATCTTGACATGGTGTTACTTACACATGCTCACATTGACCATTCCGGTTATTTACCACTTATTTACAAAAAAGGTTTAAAGTGTCCGATTCTTATGGTGGATGCGACTTTGCATCTATGCAGCATTATGCTTCGCGACAGCGCTCATATTCAGGAGTTCGAAGCAGAATGGCGCAACCGTAAGGGCAAACGAAGAGGCGAAGAGGCAATTGAGCCTATTTACGATATGAATGATGCACAGGGCGCTATTTCGCTGATGGAGGGCATTCAATATAATCACGAAGTTAATATTTTTGATAATGTAAAGATACGTTTTACAGATGCGGGTCACTTGCTTGGTTCCGCAAGCATTGAGATTTGGGTTACGGAAGATGGCATTACCAAGAAAATTGTGTTCTCGGGAGACATCGGAAATGTAGACCAGCCTTTAATCAACGACCCGACTTATGTTACGGAAGCGGATTATGTAATTATGGAGTCAACATACGGTGACAGACTTCATGGGGAACGCCCGAATTACGTCAAATCCCTTGCAAACATTTTGCAGGAAACCTTTGATAAGGGCGGTAATGTGGTTATTCCGTCGTTTGCTGTCGGACGAACCCAGGAAATTCTTTATTTTATCAGACAGATTAAGGAACAGGGACTTGTTAAAAACCACGCAAATTTCCCTGTTTATGTGGACAGTCCTTTGGCGGTGGAGGCAACTTCCATCTATTCCAAGGACACGGTGGGATATATGGACGAGGAAGCTATGGAGCTTATAAATGCGGGAATTAATCCTATCACATTCCCGGATCTTAAATTTTCCATCAGCAGTGATGATTCAAAACTCATCAACTCGGACGAAGTGCCGAAGGTTATTATCTCCGCCAGCGGTATGTGTGAGGCGGGCCGTATCAGGCATCATTTAAAACATAACCTTTGGAGAAAAGAATGTACAATACTCTTTGTTGGATATCAGGCAAACGGAACATTGGGAAGAAACTTGGTTGACGGAGCCAAAAAGGTAAAGATATTCGGGGAAGAGATTGAAGTAAATGCAAATATCATGGTACTTGCGGGCATATCGGGACATGCGGACAAAAACGGCCTGATTAAATGGATTAAGAGCTTTACAAATAATCCGGAAAGAGTCTTTGTTTGCCACGGCCAGGAAGAAGTATGTGATTCATTTGCAAAAGATTTGACGGAAATGGGCTTTAATGCCTTAGCACCTTACGCAGGGGAAGCTTACGACCTTCTTAAAAACGAAAGAGTCAAAGAAGCCAAATTTATTGGGACTGCCAAAAGTGCAAAGAAAACGGCTGCAAAGTCATCCGTGTTTATGCGACTGTTCAATGCGGGACAAAAGTTACTTCGCGTTATTCAGCTTAATCAGGAAGGTGCAAACAAGGATCTTACAAGATTTGCCGAGGAAGTCGAAAGCCTTGCCGAAAAATGGGACAGGGATGAAGAATTATAAAGGATTTAATGTAAAACATTAAAAATATATTACAGAATAAGGTTTTGGAGCTATTTTATGTAGTTTTGGCAACAAAACCGAACATAGGAGGATTTTTTATGAACAAATGGGTGTATCTTTTTACGGAAGGTAGCGCTGACATGCGCAATCTTCTCGGAGGAAAAGGCGCTAACTTAGCCGAAATGACCAACTTGGGTCTTCCGGTGCCACAGGGTTTTACTATTACTACAGAGGCTTGCACACAGTATTATGAAGACGGACGTGAAATCAATGACGAGATTAAGGCTCAGATTGATGAACATATCATAAAGATGGAAGAAATCACAGGCAAGAAGTTTGGTGATAAAGAAAATCCGCTGCTTGTTTCGGTGCGCTCGGGTGCAAGAGCTTCCATGCCGGGTATGATGGATACAATTCTTAACCTGGGACTGAATGAAACCGTAGTTAATACAATTGCGGAGCTTTCCAAGAATCCACGCTGGGCTTGGGATTGCTACCGCAGATTTATCCAGATGTATTCCGATGTAGTTATGGAAGTAGGCAAAAGCTATTTTGAGGAACTTATCGATAAGATGAAGGAAAAACGCGGCGTTAAACAGGACGTAGAGCTTACAGCCGATGATCTTAAAGAGCTTGCCGGTCAGTTTAAGGCCGAATACAAAGATAAAATCGGTACCGATTTCCCTGACGATCCTAAGGAACAGCTTTACGGAGCTATCAAGGCGGTATTCAGAAGCTGGGATAATCCTCGTGCCAATGTTTATCGTCGTGACAATGACATCCCATATTCATGGGGTACGGCCGTAAATGTTCAGTCCATGGCATTCGGTAACATGGGTGACGACTGCGGTACAGGTGTTGCGTTTACAAGAGACCCGGCTACGGGTAACAAGGGACTTTTTGGTGAATTCCTTACAAATGCCCAGGGTGAAGACGTTGTTGCGGGGGTACGTACACCTATGAAAATAACCGAAATGGCAGACAAATTCCCTGAAGCTTTTGAAGAGTTTAAGCAGGTTTGCCAAAAGCTTGAATCTCACTATCGTGATATGCAGGATATGGAATTTACCGTTGAACACGGAAAACTCTACATGCTTCAGACAAGAAACGGAAAACGTACGGCACAGGCTGCCCTTAAGATTGCTTGCGACCTTGTTGATGAAGAAATGAGAACCGAAGAAGAAGCGGTTGCAATGATCGACCCTCGTAACCTTGACACACTTCTTCATCCTCAGTTTGATGCGGCTGCACTCAAGGCGGCAACTCCGCTTGGCAAAGGTCTTGGTGCATCACCGGGTGCTGCTTGCGGTAAAGTTGTATTTACTGCCGATGATGCAGCGGCATGGAAAGAACGCGGAGAAAAAGTTGTTCTCGTTCGTCTTGAAACGTCGCCTGAAGATATTACGGGTATGAAAGCTTCACAGGGTATTTTGACAGTTCGTGGCGGTATGACAAGCCATGCAGCCGTTGTTGCTCGTGGTATGGGTACATGCTGTGTATCAGGCTGCGGCGACATTATTATGGATGAAGCCAACAAGAAATTTACACTTGCGGGACAGACCTTTAATGAAGGAGATTACATTTCTCTTGACGGTACAACAGGTAACATCTACGCAGGTGAAATCAAAACGGTTGATGCCACAATCGCCGGCGAATTCGGTCGTGTTATGGCATGGGCCGATAAATTCAGAAAACTTAAAGTAAGAACTAATGCCGATACTCCAAGGGATGCTTTAAAAGCAAAAGAACTCGGAGCCGAAGGTATCGGTCTTTGCAGAACCGAGCATATGTTCTTTGAGGAAGACAGAATAGCAGCATTCAGAGAAATGATTTGTGCGGATACATTGGAAGAGCGTGAAAAAGCTCTTGATAAGATTTTGCCATATCAGCAAAATGACTTCGAACAGCTCTTTGAGGCTTTGGAGGGAAGTCCTGTTACGATTCGTTTCTTGGATCCGCCTCTTCACGAATTTGTTCCTACTGAAGAAGCAGATATCAAGAAATTGGCTGATGCTCAGGGCAAATCTGTAGAAAGAATCAAAGAAATAATCAAGTCGCTTCACGAAGTTAACCCTATGATGGGTCACAGAGGTTGCCGTCTTGCCATTACATATCCTGAAATTGCAAAGATGCAGACAAGAGCCGTTATCGGTGCTGCTATTAATGTTCAGAAAAAACACGGCGGCTGGAGACTCGTTCCTGAAATTATGATTCCGCTTGTAGGTGATACCAAGGAATTTAAGTTCGTTAAGAAAATAGTCGTTGAGACTGCAGATGCTATGCTTAAGGAAGCGGGAGTTGAAATCAATTACGAAGTTGGTACCATGATTGAAATTCCGCGTGCTTGCCTCATTGCAGATGAAATTGCAAAAGAAGCTGACTTCTTCTGCTTCGGCACAAACGACCTTACTCAGATGACATTTGGTTTTTCACGTGATGATGCGGGTAAATTCCTTGGATCATATTATGACAAAAAGATTTTTGAAAACGATCCGTTTGCTAAGCTTGACAGAGAAGGTGTGGGCAAGCTTATGGATATGACAATTAAGCTTGGAAGACCGGTTAATGATAAGCTTCATATCGGTATTTGCGGCGAACATGGTGGCGATCCTTATTCGGTTGAGTTCTGCCATGAAATCGGACTTGATTATGTAAGCTGCTCACCGTTCAGAGTGCCTATTGCAAGACTTGCTGCGGCACAGGCAGCTATCGCTGAGAAACGTTAATTCATGACAATAGAATTTATGGCGAACACCGAGCCTTCCTGGTCCCGGAAAAGCTTGAATTTAAGGTGTTTATAGTATAGGGAGTCTGTTACAGACTCCCTATAATTTTTAACAAAAACAAATTGCGATTAAAACCATAGTCGAATATTGATTTAATCGAAGGTGTATGCTATCATTGCTCCAAAACTGTATTTTATGGATACGGGGCTCTGCGCATATCTTTGTAAATGGCCTAATGCACAGATGCTGATGGACTGTGCGATGAGTGGAGCTTTTTTTGAAACATATGTGGTAAGTGAGATTATAAAGAGCTTTTACAATCATGGAATAGAGCCGAATCAATATATCTATTACTATAGAGATATCGATAAAAAGGAAGTTGATATTCTTCTTGTTAAGGATGGAGCGTTGTATCCTGTGGAGATTAAGAAAGGGATTGTTCCAAGTAAGCCTACGAAAAACTTCAACGTACTTGCGAAATACAATATGCCGATTAAGCAGGGTATGGTAATCGATAATGCTGAAAAGATAAGGGTTTTGAATGATAAAGCTTTTGTTCTGCCGGTGTCTTTGTTAGGATACTAGAAAAAATTCTATTCCACGCTATATATATATACTATTTTCAAGCTTCGGAGACAGTGGTCTGAATACAAGACCGCTGTCTTTTGACGTATTTACAAGCTCGTATAATAAAGATGTCAGGTAAACAGTACGATTGAGTGAGGAAATCTCATGGATAAAGAAAAATTGATTGCATGGATTTTATACTTAGAGAATTTGAAAAAGAAATTAATAATGGAGGTATTAGAAGATGATTAAAAAAGAAGAATTGAATTTAGTAACA
>SVDN01000023.1:8583-31963 GCA_015057825.1 Lachnospiraceae bacterium | reverse complement strand
CTCCGTCACCCTTCGGGTGCCACCTCGTGACAATGCTTCCATAGTTAAATGGTATAACAGGATACTCGTAATATTCAGTTAGCAGTTCGATTCTGCTTGGAAGCTTTATAATAATTCTGATTAATACAATCATTTTAGAGTCTATTTAATCAAAAAATACCAAGAATGAAACTAAATATGAAAATTTAAGGCGATTATGTCGTTTTTTCGGCATACTTTCGGCTAAGGAAAGCAAGTTAAGGGCATCTTAGCCTAAGAAGCTAAAGGCAAAGTGAAGTTTTTAGGCAGTCTTTCGGCTAAGGAAAGCAAGTTAGGGCATTCTTAGCCGAAGAAGTTAAAGGCAAAGTGGAGTTTTATGGCATACTTTCGGCTAAGGAAAGCAAGTTAGGGACATCTTAGCCTAAGAAGCTAAAGGCAAAGTGAAGTTTTTAGGCTTGCTATCGGCTAAAGAAAGCAAGTTAAGGGCATCTTAGCCTAAGAAGCTAAAGGCAAAGTGGAGTTTTATGGCATACTTTCGGCTAAGGAAAGCAAGTTAGGGACATCTTAGCCTAAGAAGCTAAAGGCAAAGTGAAGTTTTTAGGCTTGCTATCGGCTAAAGAAAGCAAGTTAAGGGCATCTTAGCCTAAGAAGCCAAAGGCAAAGTGGAGTTTTATGGCATACTTTCGGCTAAGCCAAGCCAGTTGGGGACATCTTAGCCGAAGAAGTCAACGAAAAAGTGTAGCTTTAGACGAATATACAAACAAATTAGGGAGATAAAGTGTTTAATTATGGAAAAAGTTATTGCGGCAATGAACGATAAAATTGAGATATTGGAGAAGAGAATAAAAAAAGCGGAAGAGTATTTAGAAAAAACAACTGAAGGTTGGCTGCGTATTACAAGAAGTGCAGGCAAGCCGAGATACTACCAAATAACACAATCAGGAGAAACAACCGGTAAGTATCTAAAACAAAATGAAATAAACATCGCCCAAGAACTTGCCCAAAAAGACTACTACAAAAAGTACATTGTAAAAGCCCAAAATGATATTTCCAGGTTAAGTAAAGCCTTGGAAATGCTAAAAAGTGCAAGCGATAAGTCGGTCTACAAAAGCCTCAACGCCGACAGAAGAAAGCTTATCACGCCCTTTGACCTTAGTGATGAAGAGTATGCCAAACAGTGGGAAAACGAGGACTTTGAAAAAAATGACTTCATGCCTGAGCATCTTAAATACAGCACCGAAAAAGGCGAACTTGTAAGATCCAAATCGGAGTTGCTTATCGCGGATATGTATTATTCCTTGGGGATTCCCTACAGGTACGAGGCGGGAGTAAAGCTGAAGGGTGGGTTGGTAAGATATCCGGATTTTACGGTTTTGAGGGTCAGAGACAGAAAAGAGTTTTATCACGAACATTTTGGCTTGCTGGATGATAGCGAATACAGAAAGAAGTGTTTGATTAAGCTGGATGAATACAGGAAAAACGGAATATATACAGGCAAAAATTTGATAATAACATATGAAGGCCTCGGAAGCGATTTTAATATAAAAGAAATAAAAAAAGCCACAAAAGATTTGTTGTTATAAATCTATTACAAATTAAGGTAACTTAAAAAAACAATAGGAAAGCAAGTTGTAAATTCCTTGTGTTTGAGATTGTTACAAGAACTACAGTGCTTTCATTTTGTGTTATAATGTCTATACAAAAATTTCATTGTGACAATAACTTGTTTATATGATGCCGAGCCGTTTTTTGGCACAACAGACGAGTAGCATCCGGCGAGGATGCTTAAATTATACCGAGCCGTTTTTTTGGCTTAACAGGCGAGCAGCATCCGGTGCGGATGCACTATAGTAGATTACTGAATAATAATAAAAAGGACAAGTTTTATGATAAATACAGATAAAATTACGGAGAAAGTTTTGCTTGTTGCAGTAAATGAAGGAGACGAAGCGGAGACAAGGGCTTCCTTGGATGAGCTTGAGGAACTTTGCAAGACTGCGGGAGCGCAGGTTGTGGGACGAATTCTGCAAAACCTGGAACGCCGCAATCCAACTTGCTATGTGGGCAAAGGAAAGGTGGATGCAATTGCGGATTTGCTTTTGGTGACCGAGGCCACAGGCATTGTATGTGATGATGAGCTGACACCCGCGCAAATGAGAAATCTTGCGGAAATGCTTGATACAAAAGTGATGGATAGAACTCTTATTATCCTTGATATTTTTGCAGCCAGAGCCGGCACGGCGGAAGGAAAGATTCAGGTGGAGTTGGCTCAGTTAAGATACGAGATGACACGTCTGACGGGATTTGGAAAGAATATGTCCAGGGTAGGAGGTACTGCCGCGGGAGGCGGCGGAGCTATCGGTACTCGCGGTCCCGGTGAAAAAAAGCTGGAGATGGACAAGCGACTTATTTCCGGTCGAATCACAAAACTGAAAGAAGAACTTGCGGATGTGGTGAGTCATCGTGAGATTACCAGGTCGAAGCGCCGGAAAAATAAGTTGCCCGTGGCGGCTATTGTAGGATACACAAATGCGGGCAAATCTTCATTTTTGAACAAGCTTACCAATGCCGGTATTTTGGAGTGGGATGCTTTGTTCGCAACACTTGATCCAACCACAAGAGAGTTGATTCTTAATAACAATCAAAAGATTTTGCTGACAGATACCGTAGGTTTCATAAGAAAGCTGCCGCATCATTTGATAGACGCATTCAAGAGTACTTTGGAAGAGGCAAAATACGCGGATTTCATTATACATGTGGTGGATGTAAGCAATCCTCAGATGGACAGGCAGATGGAAATCGTCTATGAAACTCTTACGAAACTGGAAGTAATCGGTAAACCGGTGCTTACCGTATTTAACAAAGTGGATAAGT
Source organism: Lachnospiraceae bacterium (assembly GCA_015057825.1). Classification (GTDB taxonomy): domain Bacteria; phylum Bacillota; class Clostridia; order Lachnospirales; family Lachnospiraceae; genus RUG12871. The sequence goes on along the minus strand of SVDN01000023.1, from coordinate 29,110 downwards.
TGGAGGGGGATTATGACTTTCACGATTTGAAAGCGGATTATAGCGTTTATGCTTCGGTTAAAACAGGTCAGGGCTTGGATGCGGTGCGAGAAATCCTCGCAACAATGGTGAGAGCCGGCAAAAAGTATGTGGAAAGACTCATCCCATACTCAGAAGCCGGAAGCATTGCCGTAATCAGGGAAAAAGGAGAGCTTATTTCGGAAGAATATCGCGAAGACGGAATCTTCATTACGGCGTATATTTAATAAAATAACAAGATAGATGCGGATTATCATCTTGTAAAAAAATCTGATTTTATAAGACTTCACATAGTTTGTTTATGCTTTCTTCCACGTTCAATCCGTTGCAGTCGACTGTGATGTCGGCATAATGCTCGTAAAGCTTTACGCGCTCGTCGTAGAGCTTTTTAAGGGTGTAGCCTTCGGGCATGACAACGCCGCGGTTTTTGATGTTTCCGAGGCGGCGCTTGATTTTGTCATAGTCAAGTTTTAGGTAAACAATGGTGCCGATTTCCTTAAAATGCGCCATGGCATTTTTTCCGTAAACGGCGCTGCCGCCGGTAGCGATAATGGACTTGTAGCAGTCGATGGAAGAATTTATGCGGTCTTCAACCGCGATAAAACCGTCAACACCTTCGGATGCGATAATATCTTTCAGAAGCTTGCCTTCAGTTTCCTGAATAACAATATCCGCATCAACAAATTTGTATCCCAAAACTTTTGCAAGTATAACACCGACCGTACTTTTGCCGACTCCCGGCATGCCTATTAAAATAATATTGTCTTTGTTCATATATTTTCCGCTCTTTTCGAATATTACTTGTTTTAATCTCAATAATACTTGTTTAAACAACTAAATCAACTTTTGCTTTTTACCGCTTTGTAAAAAAATAAAAAGCCTGCTTAGCACAATTTAGCTGCTTATTATAAATGATTTATAATTTGGCTTGATAATTTCAAACACATAATAAACTATCATATATGCCTATTTTTATCAACAAATTATTGACATAAATGAATGTAAAATATACCATTTAATTATAGGTCATATTATTAGTAATCTAAAAGAAAAAATGATAGATTTTTTAAATAGTTATACTATTTTTTTAAAACTAAAATAAATTTAAATAAATTAAAATAAGTTCAAATAAATTAAAGTAAATCAAAATATATTAAAGTAAATCTAAATAAATTAAAATAATTTTAAATAAGTCTAAATAAATTAAAGTAAAACTAAATAAACTAAAATAAATCTAAATTATGAGGGGTAGAATATGTTTAAGAAGAATCTTTTAAAACTAATGGGGGCTGTCTGCCTTGCATCCATGCTTTTTATGACGGCGTGCGATAAGCCGGATGCCGCAAACAAAGGGGAAAATGCAGAGGCGGATATAAGTCAAAATGATGAGTCACTTGACTCCTGCGATACATACGAAGCTATGTCCTATGCGGGCTACAAGCTTGAAAAAGTCGTGATTTTAAGTCGACACGGCATTCGCGCGCCGCATTATGAGGAAGGGTCGGTGCTTGCCACAATAACTCCACATCAGTGGCACGAGTGGACTGCCAAACCGACCGAGTTATCCCTAAAGGGCGGGGTGCTGGAGACGCAGATGGGCCAATATTTCAGAACATGGATGGAAAAAGAAGGCTTGTTTAGCGAGAATTTCTTGCCGGATGAGGGGCAAGTCAGAATTTATGCCAACTCAAAGCAAAGAACCATCGCAACGGCCGAGTATTTTGCGGCGGGGCTTCTTCCTTGTGCAAACATGCAGGTTGAATATCACGAGGAATTCGATAAGATGGACCCGGTATTTAACCCACAATTTACCTTTATGAATGATGCCTATAATGCAGATGTTGATGCACAGGTAAAAGAGCTTTTCGGGGACAAGATAAATGATCTTGAAGACAATTTCGATTTGTTAACAAATGTTATAGATTTGAAAAACTCAGAGGGCTATAAAAGCGGCGAAATAGGCGATTTTAAAACAGATGACAATGTTTTTGCCTTTGAGCTCGGAGAAGAACCGAAGGTCAGCGGAAGTCTTATGAGAGGCTGCACCGTAAGCGATGCCCTTGTTTTGCAATATTACGAAGAAGAGGACGCCGGGAAGGCGGATTTTGGAAACAATTTAAAGCTTGAGGATTGGGAAAGCATAGCCGAAATCAAAGATTTATATGTGGATGCGCTGGTTACGGCGCCTTTGGTAAGTGCGAATGTGGCACATCCTCTTCTTGAGGAAATAAATAAAGAAATGAATACGCAGGGCAGGCTCTTTACATTCCTTTGCGGCCACGATTCAAATTTGGACAGCGTGCTTGCAAGTCTTGATGTAAAAGACTACAGCCTTCCAAATTCGATTGAAAAGAAAACGCCAATCGGTAGCAAACTTGTTTTCTCGCAGTGGACTAACGAAAGCGGCAACAAGTTTTGGTCGGTGGATTTGATATATCAAACTATAGACCAGTTAAGGAATAATACGATGTTGGATGCGCAGTGCGGCCCATGCATTTATCACTTGGAGTTTGAAGGTTTAACGCCAAACGAAGCGGGACTTTACGCAGACAGTGATTTGAATGCAAGATTTACACAGGCTATATCAGAGTACGACGAGATTGTGGCAAAATACTCGCTTGCAAGTGAACAGGCCGCATAAAATTGCCTGAAAAATAAGCCGGTCTAAGCTATGACAAGCATCAAATAATGGTTAACATAAAACTGAAACAAAGAGTATTAATCAAAAACAAACAATAATAAATACAATAAACCGGGGTTAAGTCAGACAAAACAAGGAGGATTATTATGATCGAAAACGAAGCAATCAAGGCAATGAAAACACGCTTCAGCTGTAGAGCTTTTGACAGAAACAGACCTGTGGAGAAGGAAAAAATCGAGACAATCATCGATGCGGCAAAATACGCAGCAAGCGGCCACAATCAACAAGGTTGGTACTTTACGATTATCACAAGCGATGAAGGAAAAGAGCTTCTTTTAAAGGCAGCGGGCACGGAGCCGACAGAAGGCTTTAAGAAAATGATGCCGGATAAAAAATGGCCCTTCCCATCTGACTTTTTCGGAGCACCGGTAATTATTATGATTTCCGGACGCACGGATGTGCCATGGCCTCTTGCAGGCCCTTATCTTGCTGCGGGAAATATTATGAATGCAGCATCATCACTGGGACTTAGCGCAACATGGATGACACTTTATTCTTTGGATCTTTTCAGAGATGAAGAAGCAAAAAGCGTAAGAAGCAAACTCATACCGGACGACTACGAACTCAGAGCAACCTTATTCCTCGGCTACCCTGAAAAAGAGCCGGGAGCACGTCCTCCACGAAAAGAAAACGTTGAAAGATGGATTTAATTCACATGGACATTAAAAGAATGAAAAGTTTCATAAGGAGAATGACGGCAGCATTTATTGTGATGATTGCGGGAATTTCCATATGGAATTTCGGAATTTTAAAAGAAATGATCGGAGGCCTGGCGGCAAATACGGATTACATTGAAGCGGAGTCTGCAACAGCGGCCTCTCGTTTTGTTGTCAGCGGAAGCCGACTGCTTACTCTTGCGGCAATTGTGATAATTGTTGCATTTGCCTTGACACTCAGGCGAAACAAAGTGGGAATTAAAATGAAATGGATCTGGATTTCCGTAATTGCCATAGTAGTTGTGGCTTTGGGCGCTATTATGCTGAATGTAGCGGAAGACAGAATAATAAAATCCATAATGAGCTTGATATTCGAGCTTTGCAGCATGGGCGTGATGCTAACTGTGATGCTTCATTTTTACGTTCAGCCAAGCAAAAGGGATAAGGAAGAAAAAACTTTGAAATTCGTAGTCCCGGCCTTTGCAGCCGCTGTAATACTTGATTTGTTGGCAAATTTTGCAAGCATCCCGGCTATTGTGATGACTATTATTTCCTGGGCTTTAATTGTAGCGGCAATTATAAGCTTTGTTGCCTTCTTATCCTATAAATTCAAAACCATAGCATCGAAATCATCGGAAAATATATAAGTGATTTAGATTATGCTAATTAAAAACGGGCTATTTTCAGAATCGAAAATAACCCGTATTTTATTTAAACACCTTTTGTAGATAGTTGTAAAAACAAACTCTCCAGAACTTGTAATTGTGAGCATATCCTTCCACATAGTCGGTTTGGTTTTTCATACCGTTTTCGTTAAAGACATCCCGGTAATAAAGGGTAGCCGAAACATTCCATGGGTCGGCGTTGCCCACAGCCATGTAGAGGTAAATAGGCATGTTTTCGGCGCTTGGAACGGGAAGCTCATCAAAGTAAGGGTCGGTCCAATAAGAGTCGTAGATGGAATCCTCGTAGACTTGAATCACATTTCCGTCCGGAGCAAAAGCGGCGATATAGCCGAATTTGTAAATCCATTTAAGACCGGTGCAAAGGGATTTTGCGCCACCTTCCGAGATGCCGCCGATAGCGGTATTTTCACGTCCCGTTTTAATGTTGAAATTTTCTTCCATAAAAGGCATAAGACAGAGGGCCACATCATCCACAGCTTTGTCGTAGCTATAGCGTAAGTCGCGCATGGACATGTCTTCAAATTTATCTTTTGCATCGGTATACATATCCACATTTACGATAATTTGCGGTACCGCAAGCCCGGCATCCAAGAGATTGCCGTAAACCACGGTTAAATACTGCGAGTCGTCTATAAGATCGTTATGAGAACCGTTAAAACCGTGAAAAACATACATAACGGGATAGCTTTCGCTTTCCGAATAGTCCGCAGGCAGCAAAATATTACATTCCTTGTAATCACCGGCAACGGACGAATAGTAAGAAACATCCTTTAAAACCGTGCCGTAGTCAACATCACTGTGCTCGCTAAGATAGTAGCGGTCCACGTCGTAGTTGTTTTCAGTCGCATATGGATCGAATGGAGCTTTGGCTTCATCGGCGGAAGCCCTTGTCGCATCGGAAATTGCGGCCGAATCATCAGAACTATCGGAAGAATCAGCAGTTGACTTATTACAAGCCGTAAAAGCAAATGATGAAAATATAAGCAATATACTTGTAAAAATTACTGTAATTTTCTTTAATTTATACATGTTATTCACCCCCAATATGCACCATTGGTTACTAAATAAATAGTAACATTATCTGACTTACATTTCAAATAAATAGCCGTTAATTAAGCTTTAGTTTCCTATAAATAAATTTAGTAAAACGTTTTGTAATCGGAGTCTCTATATAATAAAAGGCGATTCCGATGCCAAAACAAGCCGCAAAGTTAAGCAAAACCTGTAAAGGACCGTTGCTAACATACTCGTACATACGCTTTGCGGCCAAGTTGTACCAAATCATCTGTACCAAAAAGATGTTGTATGAAGCCTTGCCGACTATTTCCAAAGGTAAAAATTTAAATTTCTTGCATTTTCTTAGTAAAAATGACATTATCGGCAAGATATACAGGCAGGCAAGCATGCTTGTGGAGGTCCAAAAAGCACAAAATGTCGGCTTGTAGTAAAGATACTGCGTTAGGAAAATAAATGCGCCGCCCAAAAGCAGGCATATTATGCCGATTTTAATATGAGGCTTGTAAGACTTACTTGCAAAATAACAACCCACCGCAATAACCAAAAGATAGCGAAGAACGATGAGCCTGTAAAAACCATCGTTCATGTTGTATGCAAAAACCAAAATCTCGTAGATAAGGTTTAAAATACCGCAAACAATCACTCCTTTAAAGGCCAACTTTTTAATTAAAAAGTAAATAATCGGAATGACAAAAACAAATTGAATCATAAAAGGAAAGTAATAACTTCCCGGACCCAAACCGCCGCGGATGAATCGTCTTATAAGGCCCAAAAAATTTGAAAATTCTTCCGGTCTTTCGCCCAAAATATTGTAAATAACCGTTTCGATGATGAAAATAATGACGAAAGGAAGAGTGAATCTGATAATCTTGTTGAGCCAGTTTTTTGGCTTGTAAGCTTCCTCAATGCCTGAAAGATTGCTTTTATCAAAGGACAGGCAAAAGACATATCCCGAAATAATCATAAAAATAGGAATTGTCATCATCAACCAAAAAGCCATGTGCAGGGTGTGATAAAAAGAGTTGGCCCCGCTCCAATGGTAAAAGACGACACAAATCATGCCATATCCCTTTAAAATATCAAGAAAATGGTTTCTTGTTGATATACCGGTTTTCATTATTTAATTTTAATTCTCCTTTAAACATTATAACCACGTAAATAACCCTTGGTAGTTGCATGCGAAATGCTTTTTGGCAATGGGATTTGCCGATTGAAACAATAACAATACAAATACCAATAATATTAAAACATGAATAACTCATATATTCAATTATAAAATTGATTTGTAGCTGTAATTATGGTAATATTTATCATGGTGTATGATGATTTTGAAACGCTAAACAGATAAGACCAATGGGCCTAAAATCTATCGGAATAAAATGCGCTTGAAAATCGTATATAATAAAAAGGTTTAGATTGAATTATGAAGAAGCATAGATTAAATTTATCTTTCAGAAAATTTTTATTGATTATATTTGACGTGGTGGCTATTCAAATAGCCTCATTTTTGAGTTTGATAATTCGCTTCGATTTTGAAGTTACTCATATTCCGCCGGAATATTCCGAGGCTGTAATGCACTATGCCCTGGTAAATACGATTCTTACGGTTGTTGTATTTGCGCTGTTTAAGCTCTATCGCAGCGTATGGCGCCTTGCAAGTACCAGAGAACTTATAAACATAGTGCTTGGCAGCGGTGCCGCAACAATTGTACAAATCGGCGTAATGCATATTCTGGAAGTAAAGGTACCGAGAAGCTACCATGTGCTTTTTTTCGCGTTGATGGTGGCAGCTCTTGTTTGTATAAGATTTTCTTACAGATTCCTTAGGATAATCAAAAACAAACATGCGGCATTTAAAGACAAAGAAATTAAAAGATGCATGCTTATCGGTGCCGGACAGGCGGGCGAAATGCTGCTTAAAGAGCTGGAAAAAGGCGAGACCCATCAAAAAGTTGTCTGTATTATCGATGATAATCCTGCGGTTTGGGGCAAATATCTTCGCGGCGTGGAAATTATCGGCGGCAGAAGCGACATTCCCAATTGCGCAAGCAGATATAACATAGATGAAATCATCATGGCGATTCCATCGGCAACTGCGGATGAAAAGCGTGAGATACTTAAATATTGCCAGATTACAAATTGCGAGCTTAAGACCTTACCGGGCATTTATCAGCTGGTAACAGGCGAAGTTAGCGTAAGTAAGCTCAGAAAAGTGCGTATTGAAGACCTGCTTGGCAGAGAACAGGTGGGCACACAGATAGAAAGCATTATGGGATATGTTGCGGGCAAAACCGTACTTGTAACAGGCGGCGGCGGTTCCATCGGTTCGGAGCTTTGCAGACAGATTGCGGACCACGAGCCTAAAAAGCTGATTATTCTTGATATTTACGAAAACAACGCATACGACATCCAGATGGAACTTAAGAGCAAGTTCAATGTTTTGAATGACGAGAAAAAGCCGGAAGTAGGAAAACCTGCCCTGGATTTGGACGTGGTTATTGCGTCGGTAAGAGATGTGGAGCGCATCGACCAGATTTTTGAAAAATACAAACCGGACCTTGTTTATCATGCGGCGGCCCACAAACACGTGCCTTTGATGGAAAACAGCCCTAACGAGGCAATCAAAAACAATGTTTTCGGTACTTTAAATGTGGCAAAGGCTGCGGACAAGCACGGAGTAAAGCGATTTGTGCTTATCTCTACCGACAAGGCCGTAAATCCAACAAACATAATGGGCGCCACAAAGCGTATTTGCGAGATGATTGTGCAGCAGCTTAACGGTGAATCAAAAACAGAGTTTGTTGCGGTGCGCTTCGGAAATGTGCTGGGAAGTAACGGAAGCGTTATACCTCTTTTTAAAAAGCAGATTGCGGCAGGAGGACCGGTAACGGTTACGCATCCTGATATTATCAGATATTTTATGACCATTCCGGAGGCGGTAAGTTTGGTGCTTCAGGCGGGAGCTTACGCAAAAGGCGGCGAGATCTTCGTGTTGGATATGGGAGAACCTGTAAAAATCGTTGATTTGGCCAAAAACCTTATCAGACTTTCGGGCTATAAAGAAGATGAAATAGAGATTAAGTTTACGGGACTTCGCCCGGGTGAAAAGATGTATGAAGAAAAGCTTATGAAAGAAGAAGGTCTTACAAAGACCGAAAACGAGCTTATCTTCATCGGCAAGCCTTTGGTCTTTGAACTTGAACCTTTTAAAGAAAAAATAAGAAAACTTCAAAGTGTTATGGCAGATGACTCGGTTGACATAAAACATATGGTGGCCGAGATTGTGGATACTTATAAGGTGGCAAACAATTAAAAGCTGCTATATATAAGAAAAGGTAAAAAACATAAATAGTAGGGAGAAATAATGGCTTATCATGAAGCGGCGTATCTGTTGGTATTTTTACCGATAGTACTGATAGCTTATCATTTTACGGCAAAAAAATTTAAGTGGTTTGTTCTTTTGCTGGCAGGCTATGCATTTTTCTTTTTGTTCAGCAAAAAGTTGATAGTATTTCTTTTCGCAACGACCCTTTTGGTGTTTGTTGGGGGAAGAATCATTCTAAAAATAAAGGAAAAGAGCAAAATTGCCTGTGAGACGGCCCAACCAAGCGATATAAAAAGACTTAAGAAAAAGTACGCAAATTATAGTAAGTGCGTACTTGTTCTTGTTATAATAATCTTAGTTGCAACTCTTGGATATCTGAAATATTACAACTTTTTTGCGGAAAACATAAATGCTCTGGCGGGAATGCCCGAAGGGCAGTTTGTTCTTGCACCAAAGCATCTTATACTGCCGATCGGTATATCTTTTTACACATTGCAGGCAATCGGATATATGGTGGACGTTTATTGGGAGAAAGTGGGACGCGAGCCACTTGGAAAAGTTGCCTTGTTTCTTGCATTCTTTCCACAGATAATGGAAGGTCCCATAAGCCTTTATTCACAGACGGCGGATCAGCTTTATGCAGGCAATCCCGTAAAATGGGAGAACTTAAAAAGCGGGGCTTTGAGAATTCTTTGGGGCCTCTTTAAAAAGATGGTTATTGCGGACCGCTTAAACATCTTGGTATCTGCTCTTTACGATAATTACAGCCAATTTAACGGCGCCTTTATAGCACTGGCGGCCATTAGCTATACAGTGCAGCTTTATATGGAATTTTCGGGTTGCATGGACATCATTATCGGCAGCGGCAGGATGTTTGGCATAAACTTGCCGGAAAACTTCCGCCAACCATTTTTCTCAAAAGGCGCATCGGAATTTTGGCGCAGATGGCATATTACTCTTGGCGTATGGTTTAAGACCTATATTTTCTATCCGGTTTCCATGTCAAAAGCATGCAAGAAATGGAACAAATTCGGCAAAAAGCATGTGGGCAAATGGCTTACCATGTTTGTATCATCGGCAATTTGCCTTTTCCCTGTGTGGATATGCAACGGCCTTTGGCATGGGGCAAAATGGAGCTACATCTTCTACGGAATCTACTATTTTGTAATAATCCTTTTGGAAGTGGGCTTGGAGCCGGTAAGAAAGAAAGTGATAAATGCCCTGCATATCGCGGATACGGCTGTTTGGTATAATGTTGTAAGGGTTGCAAAAACCTGGATAATCATTTTTGTTGGAGAACTCTTCTTTAGGGCGGATACACTTACTGCCGGATTTGAGATGTTTAAGAGCATGTTTAGAGGCTTTAGCTTTAGCCAGTTTGCAAACGGTGCTTTACTTAATCTGGGTATGGATAAGGCGGATTTTCTGGCGGTTATTGCAGGCTGCATAGTGGTAGCGATTGTTGGAGTAATAAACGAAAAGAAATTGCTTGGCAAGGTCGGCATGGCACGATTTAAGATGCCGATCAGATGGGCAATTTACTACGCATTGATAGTTGCGATTGTGATTATGGGCGCTTACGGCGACGGATATAACAAGGTGGACATGATTTATGCGGGATTCTAGGGGAATGTTAAAATTGATTGGAAAAATAGCATTGTTCCTTGCAATCCTTGCAGGGATTTTGCTCATATTGTCGGAGGTAATACACAGGGCTTGCATTAATGATGATAAGATTGTCCATGACGTAAACAAAAGCGTATATAACGTTGCAAGGCAGCCGGAAAATACCATGGACGTGGTGGTAACCGGAGACAGCGTTACATATTTTGCATACAATCCCATTGTAATCTGGGAGGAGCAGGGCATAGCCTCTTACATATGCGGGCAGCCGGCGCAGAAGATTCAGGAAAGCTATATTATGCTTAAAAACGTCTACAAGACTCAAAAACCTAAATTGGTGTTGCTTGAGACCGACAATTTCTTTACTTGGAACGAAGAAGGAAAGATAGCGAATATAAAAGATACTGCTAAGGAGTGGCTGAAAGACGCATTTCCGCTTCTTAGGGGACACGATGTCTGGAAATCGCTTTTTACGGATAAGAGTTATCACGAGGATTGTTTCAAGGGCTATCTTTACAGGGATGGCGTGACGCCTGTGGATAATGAGGAATACATGATTGATAATGGGCAGACAAGGCCGGTGCTTCCGATTGCAAGGGACTATTGCAAGAAAATTAAGGAACTTTGCGATGAGAACGGTTCCACTCTTTTGTTTGTCAGCGCGCCTTCCAAGATGGATTACAATTACGAGATGCACAATGGCGCGGCAGAACTTGCAAAAGAGCTGGGTGTTGATTATTTGGATATGAACCTTGTATGGCAGGAAATCGGCATAGATTGGCAGACGGATACATTTGATAACGGGGATCATTTAAATGTGAGCGGAGCTGAGAAGACGTCGAGATATTTGGGAAAATACCTTAAAGATAATTATGATTTGCCGGATCGCAGAGGGGATGAGGCATTTGCAAGCTTTGATGCAGAGGCGAGTGCTTTTGAAAAACGGAGAACTGCAAATTGATTTTTGTATTGATTTGGTATGTGGGGTTTGTTACAATCAAGATATGACACACGGGGAAAGTGTGAAGGCTGTTAAAGGCTCTTCCGCTAACAATTGATAGCTAAGCATGAAAGGAGAAGTTATGCAGCAGAAGTTTTTAAAATGTGAAGTTTGCGGTAACATTGTTGGTGTTGTTAAGGATTCGGGTGTGCCTATTCAGTGTTGTGGCAAGCCGATGCAGGAGATGGTTGCAAATACCACAGATGCGGCGGTTGAAAAACATGTACCCGAGTACGAAATTAACGGGGATACATTGACTGTCTGTATCGGATCTACAGCTCATCCTATGCTTGATGAGCACTACATCGAATGGGTTTCGGTGCAAACAAGCGAAGGCAATCAGCGCAAAGCTTTGAAACCGGGAGACGAACCGAAGGTTACATTTAAGCTTAACGGCAGCGAAAAGGTTGAAGCGGTTTACGCATATTGCAATTTGCATGGCCTTTGGAAAAAGTAGAATTTAATTAAAAGCGTGAAATAAAAACACTCCGTCTGAGTTTGTTACAAGATAAAGGGCGGAGTGTTTTTGATTTTTTTTGACAAAAAGCGAATATAACTATATAATGAAAAAAGATTTTATTTTATACAGCCTTTGGGCTGTATTTTAGTGTGTAGTTGAAGGAAAAGTCCTTTGACTGCGAGACTATATAATAGAAAAAGAGGATAAAAAATGAGAACTTACTTAGTTACGGGCGGTGCCGGATTCATCGGTTCCAACTACATTCATTACATGTTTAAAAAATACGATAACGAAATTAAAATCATCAATGTTGATGCGCTTACATACGCAGGCAACCTTGAGAATTTAAAAGACGTGGAAAACAGAGACAACTACACATTCGTAAAGGCCGATATCCGCGATAAAGAAGCTATTGCAAAGATTTTCGCCGAAAACGATATCGACCGCGTAGTACATTTTGCGGCTGAAAGCCACGTTGATAGAAGTATCAAAAACCCTGAGGTTTTTGTGGAGACAAACGTGCTTGGTACAGCAGTTATGCTTAACTGCGCAAAAGCAGCATGGGAGCTTCCTGACGGATCTTTCAAAGAAGGCAAGAAATTCCTTCATGTTTCAACAGATGAAGTGTATGGTTCTCTTCCTGATGATGAGAATGCATTCTTCTATGAAACAACACCATACGATCCACATAGCCCATATTCAGCAAGTAAAGCAAGCTCAGACATGCTTGTAAAGGCATACATGGACACATACAAATTCCCTGCAAATATTACAAATTGCAGCAACAACTATGGTCCTTACCAGTTCCCTGAAAAGCTTATTCCGCTTATGATCAACAATGCTTTGCAGGGGAAAGATTTGCCTGTTTACGGTGACGGTAAAAACGTTCGTGACTGGTTATATGTAGAAGATCATGCAAAAGCAATTGACATGGTTCAGGAGCAGGGCGAGCTTTTTGAAACATACAATATCGGCGGTCATAACGAGAAGCAGAACATTGAGATTATTCATATCATTCTTGATACAATCAACGAAATGTTGCCGGATTCTGACCCTCGCAAGGCTCATGTAAACGAGAAACTTATCAAATACGTTGAGGACAGAAAAGGTCACGACAGACGTTACGCAATTGCTCCGGACAAGATTAAGGCAGCAGTTGGTTGGTATCCGGAAACAATGTTCAAAGAAGGCATCAAGAAAACAATCAAATGGTTCTTTGAGCACGAAGACTGGATGAAAAACGTAACAAGCGGCGATTACCAGAAATATTATCAGGATATGTATAAGGGTAAGACGGTGTAATATGAAAATACTTATTATTATTCCTGCCTACAATGAAGAAGGCAGTATTAAGAGAGTTGTGGACAATCTTGAACAGAATTTTCCGCAATACGATTATGTGGTTATAAATGACGGATCAAAAGACAATACGTCTAAAATATGCCATGAAAACGGCTTTAATATAATTGATTTGCCTACTAATCTTGGTTTGGCAGGCGGCTTCCAGACAGGTATGAAATATGCCATGGAAAATGATTATGATTGCGCTGTGCAGTTTGACGGCGACGGTCAGCACAGACCGGAATTTATCGAGCCTATGGTTGCTAAAATGCAGGAAGGCTTTGATATTGTTATAGCGTCGAGATTTGTTACGCAAAAGAAACCGAAAACCGCCAGAATGATGGGAAGCAACATGATTTCCGCGGCCATTAAACTTACAAATCATATAAAGATAAACGACCCGACATCCGGAATGCGTATGTTCAACAAAAAACTTATCAGAGAATGCGCTCTTAATGATGATTTCGGACCGGAGCCGGATACGGTTTCCTATATGATTCGCCAGGGGGCGAAAGTTGCGGAAGTACAGGCGACAATGGATGACAGAACAGAAGGAGAAAGCTATTTGAATTTCTCTACTTCAACAAAATATATGCTTAGAATGATGATATCGATTTTATTGATACAACCGTTCAGAAAAGCCACAAAAGTATTTAATGAAGAATAGTTAAGCAAGGATTAACGAAAGGAGCGCGTGATGACCAAATAGTCATTATGCCGAGCTGATATGACAATAGTATTTAGAATAGTTTTAATAGCGGTTGCTGTTTTGTCGCTACTTTACATGATGCGCAAAATCCACCAATCCAAATTGCAGATAGAACATTCAATATTTTGGTTTATATTTTCGATAGTAATCTTAATAATGGCCATATTCCCAATACTTCCAACTTTGCTTGCAAAGCTTTTGGGAATCCAGTCAACGGTAAACCTTGTATTCTTGATTATAATATTCGTTCTTATAATCAGACTTTTCCAGGTTTCCATGCAGTTATCGAAAATAGAAAACAGACTAAAAAACTTCGTGCAGCATGAAGCCATTAGGGAACATGAAGAGGATTCTAAATCGAAGAATTAAGAGAAAAATGGTTCAAACGGTAACTAATTAAACCTTCATCCTGCATCTTTTTAAGCTCTTTTGACAGAGCTGTGCGTTCAACATTTAGGTAGTCGGCAAGCTGACTGCGATTAAAAGGAATATCAAAAGTTGTTGAATTTGCGCGCAAGGACATACTGTTAAGATAAGCAAGAACACGACCGCGGATGCTTTTGTGAGAAGCGTGATAAGAGCGGCGTGTCAGCGATATGTTTTTATCAGTAACAATAGTCAAAAGATTTAACAAGAATAAATATAACCAATTCTCTGGCGCTTTTGGCGCCTTTTTTATTGCTCTGAGATTCAAAAACAGTATGTGACAATCCTCATTTGCCTCCACATCTACAGCAAAAAATTCATTTTCGTTAAAAGCATATGATTCTGCAAAAAAATCTCCTTTTGAAATATGACTCAAAATAGTTTTGTTACCTTGACGGTCATTGATTTCCACGGTAATGCTACCGGAAAGCACCAGTCCCATACTATCTACGGAGGTGCCGCTTAGCATAACCATTTCACCTTTAAAATAATACTTATCTATTGCTGAAAGACTTTTAAGGCATGTTTGAATATCTTCATTACTCATACCTTTGAATAAAGCAGTCTTATTAAGTTTGAATTTTTCTATGAATTTATATGTCATTTTGAATTCCTCCATCCCATACATATTAGATTATAAGAAAATAAAGTGAAAATAATGTGGTTATAACCAAATATCATGAGCATGGGATATGTTAATCTAGGCTCAAATAAAGTAAACGACTATAATTTTGATTTTGGCCTATTGGAGGTGGGACATGTTAACAAAAATGTATTGTAATCAGTGTCAAGAAACGGCAGGGGGAAAAGAGTGCGTAATATCGGGAGTGTGCGGCAAAAAACCGGAAGTTGCGCTTATGCAAGACCTTTTGATATATCTAACAAAGGGTTTGTCATTTGTAACAAACAGATTGAGGGAAGAAGGAAAATATGTGGAAAAAGAAGTGAACAGAATGGTTTCATCGAATCTGTTTACAACAATGACGAATGTGAATTTTGACAAAGAAGCAATTATTGAAAGAATAAAGGAAACGCTGGGCATTAAAAGTGCTCTGTTGCAAAGATTAGACAATAAAAATAATCTTCCCAACGCAGCTACTTGGTTTGGAGAAGAGCAGCTATTTGAAATAAAAGCAGTTAATATAACGAGTACGCATTTGAAAAGCGATGAAGACAAAAAGTCATTAAAAGACTTGGTGTTATACGGCCTTAAGGGGTTAGCTGCCTATTTGTATCATGCAAATGTATTGGAATTCGAAAATGACAAAATTGATTCATTCTTACAAAAAGCACTTTCAAAATTACTGGATAATAGAATGACCATTAATGAACTTATGGTTCTTGTGTTGGAAACGGGAAAGTACGGGGTGGAAACCATGGGACTCTTGGACAGGGCAAACAGTAAAACTTATGGAAACCCTGAAATTACTAAGGTTATTATGGGTGAAGCCGGCAGACCGGGGATACTGGTTTCCGGACATGATTTGAGAGATCTTGGTATGCTTTTGGAACAGTCGAAGGAGGCGGGTGTGGATGTGTATACTCACGGCGAAATGTTGCCTGCACATTTTTATCCGTCATTTAAAGCATATCCGCACCTTGTTGGAAATTACGGAGGAGCATGGTGGAAGCAAAGGGAGGAGTTTGAGGCATTTAATGGACCTATTCTAATGACAAGCAATTGCATTGTTCCTCCTAGTTCGAGCTATCAGTCGAGACTATGGACGACAGGCGCCTGTGGATATCCGGGCTGTAAACATATTAATGAAGACAGTGATGGAAGGAAAAATTTCGTGGGAATTATTAGACAGGCGAAAAGTTGTAAAGCTCCCGAAGATGTGGAAAAGGGAGAGATTATTGGTGGATTTGCCTATAATCAGGCGTTTACCGTTATGGATAGAATAGCAGATGCCATAAAAACCGGAAAGATTCGAAAAATTGTTGTAATGGCGGGTTGTGATGGGAGGCAGAAAACTCGTAAGTATTATAGTGAGTTTGCAAAGAGTCTACCTAGTGATGTGGTGATTATTACGGCGGGCTGTGCTAAATATAGGTTCAACAAACATATATTTGGCAATATAGATGGTATTCCCAGATTATTGGATGCCGGGCAATGCAATGATGCATATTCAATTGCTCTTGTGGCGTTAAAATTAAAAGGAATAACGGGAAAAGATGACATTAACGAATTGCCGATTGAATACAACTTGTCTTGGTATGAGCAAAAAGCTGTTATAGTGTTGCTGGCGTTGCTATATTTGGGAGTGAAAAATATACATTTGGGACCAACGCTTCCTGCGTTTCTATCTATAAACGTTGCAAATATTTTAAAGGAAAAATTTGGTCTGGTGGGTATAAAAACAGTAGAAGAAGATATCAATGCGCTCATTTGATAGTTTGCCGGGTGCGGCAGTATCCCATTTTACTATTAAATAGAACCCCTTGAAAATCAATAGATCCCTCGATTGAAAAATTCCTAAATATAGTGTACCCGGCAAAAAAAATATATCCAACCGGCAAAAATCCTCAGCATGAGCTGAGGATTTTTGTTGTTGTTGAATTAATTATACTTATAAAATCCTTCGCCTGCGTTTACGCCTGTTTTACCGGCGTCAATCATGGCTTTGAGCTTTGTGGCAATCTTTCCGTAAGTAGAATCCGGATTCTTGGCATCAGGGTTCATGGAAACGATATTGTAGGCTGTTGTTATGCCGACAACATCCAAGATTCTGAAAGGCCCCATAGGTGCGCCCGTTGCAAGCATCCAGGTTTTATCAACCACAGCAGGTTCGGCAACATCGTTGGCAAGAAGCGCCATAGCCGAGTTTAAGAAAGGCACAAGGAGAGAGTTTAAGATATATCCCGGCTGCTCTTTCTTAAGCGGAAGGGCAAACATACCGATACTTTCGGCAAATTCCACTACTTGGTCAAAGTATTTTTGATCCGTGCCCGGATGACCCATAACCTCAGCGGTGTTGTGGGACCAAATCTGGTTGGCGAAGTGGAGGGACAAATATTTTTCCGGACGTCCCGTGTATTTGGCAAACATACTCGGAAGGAGAGTTGATGAATTGGTTACAATAACTGTCTTTTCAGGCATGTGTTTTGCAATTTCGCTGTAAAAAGCAATCTTTTCTTCCGGATTTTCCGCAACTGCTTCGATAACAAGATCGGCATCCGCAACGGCAGCAGCCATGTCGGTTTCGAAACGGATGTTAGTGAGCGCATCATCTGCCGCTTTGATGAGTTCATCGATTTTAGCGGGAGTGAGGCTTGCTACATCATCTACAAGGCCGCGTGAAAAAACCGGCGGATTGGTGCCGCAAAGAGGCTTGAGGTCATTCAATTCTTTAACATAAGCATCGTGCCACATCTGAAACTTTGGCTTTGAACGACCGATGGAAGCTTCGCTTCTGACCCAAACAGTAACGTTGAAACCCTTGTAAGCCGATTGGTAGGCAATCTGACTGCCCAAAACTCCGCCGCCCGCAAGAACAATATTTTTGAAATTCATAGTTTGATACTCCTTTCGTGTGTGAAATTTACTGAGAAGATTGTATTGATTTTAATACATTGTAAGTTAATTTTAACAGAAAGACGGGTAAATGCAAGCGTTAAATAATTAACGAATTTGTAGAAAATTTGAGAGAATATATCCGGAAGTGGAGTATGTGAACCGTTTGATGACACACAGTTGGGGACAAAAGGTAACCAGATTTTACGATCCGGATGGAAATTTGATAGAGGTGGGCACACCGATGTAGGGAGAATAGTTAAACGCCATTTAACGTGAATGTAACGTTAACGGCGTTTTTTATTGTACAGCAAGGCTGATACAAATAAACCACCTGCTATGCAGGTGCGTTCCCAAATGGCTTTAGCTTCAAGTAAAAAACCTCCAGTGATATAATAAGTGCTGGTTCGCCAACCGCACTAAAAATATATCAAAGGAGGTATCCTAGATGGATAAAAACAGTTTAGCACACACAAGATGGGAATGTAAGTACCACATTGTGTTTGCGCCAAAATTTAGAAGAAAAGTTATATATCACAAGATAAGAGCTGATGTTAGACACATACTCAGCGAATTGTGTAAAAGAAAAGGAATAGAAACAATAGAAGCAGATTGCATGCCAGATCATGTACACATGTTTGTAAGGATTCCGCCTAAATACAGTGTTTCTTCAATTATGGGATATTTAAAAGGTAAAAGTTCGCTTATGATATTCGAACGTCATGCAAATCTGAAGTATAAATATGGAAATAGACATTTTTGGTGTCGAGGATACTATGTAGATACAGTAGGAAAAAATGCGAAGAAAATTGAAGAATATATTAGAAATCAAATGAAAGAAAACTTGGAATATGACCAAATGACATTGAAGGAATACTTTGACCCGTTTACGGATGAGCCGATAAACCAAGGCAATAAGTAAGCTCTTTAGAGCTTGCCTGTGACAGTGGTGCGGAAGGCGGATTATTCAGAGCCCCTTTAGGGGCAAGCTGGGAACGGCGGCTTATAGCCGCAGAACAAACCACCTAAGCCGGTGGTCATGATTGGGTTTATGTATGGTTTAATGAGTAGCAAATAAAATGAATTAAACTTTTTACGTGCCAAAAGTTTAATTCGTTTCTAAAATGCTTATGTATAATGCAAAAGATGAAAATTAATTAAACATTCTCTATCAATATATTCTGCAGAGATGGTTTATTAATAGTTGGTGTTAAAATATAATTAACGAATTTGCGGGAAAATACACTCTGCGAATATTACACAAAGAAAAATGAGAAAAAATCACAAAAAACTTGACGAAATATTTTAAAATGAAGTTTTTGCTATTATATTTCTGGGAAGATAACAAGAATTAGATAAGAATAATATAAAAAGTTTTAGTTGACTCGAAAAAAATATATGGTTATAATAAAAATACAAAACGTATTATTCTTTACACTTAAGGAGGGTACTATGTTCAAGGGAATATATTTATTAAACTTCAAAATGTGCGGAATAAAATCCGTTGATAAACCTATCAAGTTTGATTTTTATAAAAAGACATTAAGTAAAAATTTTAATCCGAATAAATATAAGATTAAGGCAATCTATGGTGAGAATGGTGCCGGTAAAACGGCAGTTATTCTTGGTGTGGATCTTTTGAAAAAACTAATTCTTAATGGACGATATTTAGGCGACACATCAAATCAAAAATATCTTGGAGAAGTTATTAATAAAAAACAAAATGAGGCAAGATTGGAATGTGAATATATTGTTCGTACAGATGAAGTTCGTGGGGTATATAGATATGTTGTTGAGATTAAGAGACAAAATGAAGTATATGAAATTGTCCATGAAAAACTTGAAAGTAGAAGGTCTTTATATATAAATGATAGCTACAGAACGGTATTTGAAACAAGAAATGGTGAGTTGCTTAAACTGGACGGCGTCAATGATGAGATATATCAAATTATAACTAATAAAACAATGAATGTCCTTCATATGAGGACTTTTGCAACTAGTTCGCTATTAGCTACTGATTTTGACAGTGCATATGTTAACTCAAAAGCGTTTGATGATGTATTTTCGATAATATATCTTGCGCTAAGAACTAGCACCTACTTGGACAAGGAAGATTTGCACACAAGATATATTTTAAATTCGCAGCTTGACGAGATGAGTTCTGAAGCAATTGACCCGGTAATAATTAGAAAAGCAATTAATTATGTTTATAGAGATGAAACTGCAGAAAACATTGACACAGTTAGAATTAAAATGAGCGATTTTGAAAAATATAAGGAAAAAATAAAAAGACTGGAAAGATATATACAAATGTTTAAGAAGGATTTAAAAGAAATAATAATAGATAAACGAGTAGTGGCAGACTATTTTGAATGCAGATTAAATCTTGATTATGGCACGTATGTAATAGATGTTGAGTTTGAAAGCACCGGTATTAAAAAGCTTATTAGAATGTTTGAATGTTTTAATGACGCGAGCGACGGGAAAATTGTTTTTATTGATGAAATAGATTCAAATATCAATGATGTTTATCTTGGTAAATTTGTTGAATATTTTATGTATTATGGTAAGGGGCAGCTTTGCTTTACGTTGCATAATCCAAGTGTTATGAATGTGCTTAGATATAATAAGAAATCTATAGATTTTTTAGCGACTAACAACAAGGTTATTTCTTGGACAACATCCGGAAATGCTTCACCGGAGAAAGCTTATAAGAATGGCATGATAGAAAATCTGCCGTTTAATATTGAACCATCAGATTTTTTAGGCATCTTAGGAGAATAGCATATGAAACAATTATTAATATGCGTAGAAACACGCAAACAAGCAGATACGGATGGGGTGTATATAAGAGAAACTATTGCCAAGTTTTTTGATATAGATAATGAGGTGTCGGTTAAAACCATATATATGGGATCTAAATCAAAATATAATAGTAATAAAGTCAAAAACGAAATAACGAAAAAAACAAAGGAATATAACGGGAAAACAATAATCGTTTATTGCATCGATACTGATAACTATGACACGGATGCAAATGACAAAAGAATT
>SVDN01000023.1:0-8483 GCA_015057825.1 Lachnospiraceae bacterium | reverse complement strand
TGTATTGGCACGAGAACGTGGCTGGAGCTGAAAAAGTAGAAAAAGCCAGAGAGTTTAGAAAAAAAGATAAAATAAACGAGGTTAATGAAGCAAATCTTAGGAGCAGAATTTTAAGAAGATATTCCAGTAATATTTTAGAGGTTCTAAAGACGGTAGTTGATTTCAAAGACGGTATTGCAAGATGAAAAAAATATTATTGCTTATTTAAAAGAAGGGAAGGCTGAATATGGATTTTATTATTAGCTCGATTGTCTCGGGAATAATATGGGATGTGATTAAAGGTGCTATGATGCAACTTACAACGAAAAATGTATTTGGTGGCTTTAAGAATGAAACGATTAATGAAAAAGAGTTATCAGAACTTCTTACAACAATAGAAAATAAAAGAGAAAGAATAAGTAGCCTATCAGATGTAAAGGAAATAGTATTTAGTAAACCGGAATTTGTTGAAGCAGTAAGCAAATTAGAATGCAAGACTGGTTTTTCGAAAAGGCTTAATTATGTTTTGACTCAAATTAATGAATATGTTGAACCTAAAAAACGACTTAACGTTGAAAAAATTGCGAAATTAGTAGGAATGGATAGCAGTAAAGAAATGATTGATTATGCTGAGGGAAACGCAATACCTAGCTTTGAATTAGAAAATAAGATAGCAGAAATGCTAGGCATTTCGGTAGAGTGGCTTCAGTATGAGAATGGGACGATCTCAGATGTTATAAAAATATCAAAATTCAATGCTTCGGATGTTGAAGTAAAAGCTGATGAGCTTTTGCCTAGTAGCATTGAACTGGTTTACAACATAGCGGCTAAAGATGTTTTTGTTGTTTTTGGGTTTAACGAGTATAAATATCGCCTTATATCATATAGAGTTCCATTTAGAACGGAGATAGGTGCGAGTGGTCAGTCTCAGATTGTTGAGTTCTATAATTTGATTTCTGATTTAAACAAAAACCATAAGAAAGTAGTAAATGATACGTTATTTATAGTTGATTATGATTTGGAATATGCCGTAGAACATGAAGGTATACTTCCGTCAAAAGCAGTGAAAAATCCTAAAAATCGTTGGTATAATTTTGTGGATGATTTTATGTATTTGTCATGTTCTGAAGAAAGGAGAGAATTATTTAGAAATTATTATGGAGATGACTTTGTTTTTTGTCAAGATTTGGTGAGAAGTCGTACAAGCAGCTGATACGTGTTGCTTTAAATAATAATCAAATAGAAAAGCAAGTAGGTTAAAAAAGAAGATGAAAAGTCTGTAAATTAATCTTCTATGATAATGATTAGGCGGAAGGCGTATAGCCTTCCGCCCTTTTTTATCCGCCACACGCCATAGAGAAACCGCGCTAATTACCATAACGTGACAAAATATGCATTTTTCTGCTATGTATCTTCTTGCATTCCTTCAGCACTTGTTCTTGCTACTTCTCGCTCAGAGTAGAAAATATCTGTATTATTTCATTCATCTGAACCTCTTTCTTGTGCGCTTGCACTGCGTTGTATAAGCGGCAGTAACATTCTGGATTCTTCAGATGCTCGTCATAGCCCCAGACAAGCTCATTATTGCGATGCATGGTCATGATTTCTTCGAATTCTTCATTAAGTACTACAGATTCGACATCTGTTTCGTATCCATCAATAAGGTTATCTTGTTCGTAAAGCTCAACGTAGGTCCTTTTTTCAATGTCAGTAACAAACCAAAAACTATGACCGATTGTAACAATTGCTCATCAGGATGATGTGTATTTTGAAGACTACACGAGAATTCTTTTGGAAAGAGCAAATGAAGCCAAAAGACCAATCATCTTCTTTACCGACTATTGCGAAATCCGTGAAGGTAAGAGAGTAGATGAAAATTAGATTTTGGATGAAGATCTTGAAATGTTTAGAAAATTCTGGCCGGATTTCATAGCGAAGAGACTATGTAAGAAATGGTTTATAAAAGTGTAGTAAATGGTTTGTTAAAATGTAATAATTGGCTTGCGCATAATTCACAAGAATGCTAAAATTTAGAAAAGAATTAGATAATAATCTAAAGCGATTTAGACGAAAATCTAAACTGTTTTGTTACCATGATAATCAAAATAATTAATCTTAATAATTGCGAGGTATCAATGAGCGAATTAAAGAAAAAAATCAACTACACAGTAGTATGCGTGAATGAGTTTGCCAATAAATTTAATATCGATGAAAAAGAAGCTTTTTTCTACCTATATGATTACAAGGGAATTGAGTTCATTAAAGAAAACTATGATATTGAGCATACGCTCAGTTTAGATGATGCGGTGGAAGACTTAACTATAGTGTGTAGAAATAATGGAGGATGCTATTAATGCGTTTATATCACGGAAGCAATATTGATATAAAGGAAATAAAACTTGAAATGTGTCGTCCTTACAAGGACTTCGGGCAAGGCTTTTATCTCACTGTTATGAAAGAACAAGCTGAAAAGATGGCTAATCGTGTGGCGAGGATTTATGGTGGAAGCCCGGTTCTTAATGTATATGAACTTGATGATGATTTCATAAATAACAGAGATTTAAACATTAAAGATTTTGGAACTGAGACATCCGAAGAATGGGCAAGATTTGTCAGAAACAATCGAAGCAAGAGCTTTGAAGATTTTGCTAGTAAAGAGTGTAACTTCGACAATAAGTACGATGTTGTAATCGGCCCCATTGCGGACGATGACATGGCGCTTTTATTCAGACAGTACGAAAATGGGATGATTACTTTTGAAAATATGCTTAGCGGTATGATTTATAAAAAGACAACAAATCAGTACTCTTTTCACACGCAGAGGGCAATTAGCTTGCTGAGAAAGGTCAGTGAATAATATGGGGAAAGAAAAACAAATGGTTGAATATATGATCCAAGATCTTGTGGAAATGCTTACAGAAACACAGGGCATTGAATATGATGCAGCGATGCAAACCATTTATAAATCAAAAACATATGAAAAGGTTATAGACGTTGAAACCGGTCTTTATAGGGAAAGTCCGGCATATGTGTTTGGACTGTTGGAAGATGAGCTGGAGTATGGGGAAATTGTGCAGGGGGAAGAGTGATGCGGACTTAAGCGAGTATAATTTAGTGGATAATCTTATGGCTATTAATGAGTAAAATATAAAAAAGGGTGTAACTAATGGGAATATATATTGATGAAATAAGAATAAAAAATTTTAGATCTTTGGAGGATGTTGATGTAAAACTCGGCGAAATTAATATTTTGATTGGCCAGAATAACTCTGGAAAATCCAACTTTTTGAAGGCAATAGAGGTTGCCTTTAATGGTTCAAGGATTATTTCCGAGGAAGATATATTTATAAACGAAGATGAGCGTTTGTCAAAAAGTAAAGAAGCTATAATAGATTTGAAAATAAAGCCATCAAACGGAAATAAGTATTTTGATGATTTTTGGACAGGAGTGTTTACAGAAAACTGGATTTCCGTGGATGATATAGATGGAAGTTTTGTTGGGATTAGAACAATAATTCATTTCGATATAAAAAAGAATGACTACGTAATAGAGAGACGCCCAATTAAAGAATGGGATGCTTCAATAGCTGATGCAAAGGTTGATCGAGTTAGAATGTTTACGAGTGATATGTATGACTATATTAATAGTTTTTATATGGATGCTCAAAGAGATATTATTAGTGATTTAAGAGATAAAAAATCATATTTTGGACGTGCGACATCAAATATTGACTTATCGGACGAACAAATTAATGAGCTAGAAAAAAAGCTTAGTGATGTCAATCAGGAGGTAATTGGTAGTATTGCAGCTATTACTGAAACAAACCGAGAATTATCAAAAATAATATCAACTCTTGGGAACAATGGTGGATTGGTTCAAATCGAACCGTTGACTCGAAAAATAAATGATTTGCATAGGGGGATGGATATAACTTATAAAGAAAGAAAATCAGCTTCTTTTTCGGTGTCGCAGCATGGAATGGGTACTAGAAGCTGGGTTTCGTTTCTAACACTTGGTTCTTATGTGGAGTATATTCATAAAAGAATAACAGAGGAAGACAACGAATTAGATGATTTTGTGGTTTTGTCTTTAGAAGAGCCAGAAGCGCACCTACATCCGCAAGCTCAACGTCAAATATATAAGCAACTTGCCGATTTTAAGGGGCAAAAAATGATTAGCACTCATTCTTCGAGTATTCTTGCGCAAGCCGATTTGGGAGATATTGTTCATT
This sequence comes from Lachnospiraceae bacterium, assembly GCA_015057825.1. Taxonomy (GTDB): domain Bacteria; phylum Bacillota; class Clostridia; order Lachnospirales; family Lachnospiraceae; genus RUG12871. The sequence continues at coordinate 4,272 of SVDN01000023.1, read as the reverse complement.
TTAAGAAAAGAGATGGCAAGACGTGTATTAATAGGTTTAATATATGCAATTATGATAAGAACGAACTGGCAAAAATAAGGAGAGAGGTGGTAAACCTTCGAGGAGAATTAATTTTTTCTACAGCTGTTATTCTTTGTGAAGGGATAACAGAGGAACAAGCATTACCAGTTTATTTTAAAGAGTTTTTTGGTATTGAAGCGGTTTTCTTAGGGATAAATATAATAGGTATAGCAGGACAAAACTATAAAACATATTTAAAATTTTTCAAAGAATTTGATATTGCTTGGTATATTTTTAGTGATGGGGAGGAAAAAACTATAAATAATGTCAAAAAAGCGATAAAAATATTTGGATATGAGGACATACAAAAGGCAGACAATGTTGTTGTTATCGAAAATGGATTTGATTATGAAAAAATGCTCATTAAAAATAATAGTAGTAATCAAATTGTTGACGCGATAAATGAAGTAAATGAGGATATTAATTATTATGATAATTATAAAAAAAGATTAGGTGAAATCAAGCCAAAACGCGCTAAGACAAATAAACCTAAGTGCCCAAAATGCCATCAAGATATATACGAAGATGTTGTTGAAGATGGTTTTTCTGATTTTAGTGAAGACGAGAAGTGCTTATACAAATGTATGACATCTGAAGACGGCAAAGCAAAGTATTCGTTAGAAGTTGCAAAACACATTGTTAACGATAACGATTTGAAAAAAAGATTTCCTAATGAGATTCTTAAATTGTTAATTAAACTTGAAAAAGGCTTGGGCTTAGAGAGGAGAAGAGAGTATAGTGATCTTGAATTTGTCAGAGAAACAAAATGAAATTGTTAATTTTAATGAGGGTGCAATTTTAGTAAAAGCTGGACCAGGAAGTGGTAAAACAAGAGTATTAATAGAAAGAATAAAGAGGTTACTGAAAACAAAGAAAAGATGTAAAATTATGGCACTTACATTTAGCAATATGGCGGCAGAGGAGATGAAACAAAGACTAGAAGAAGATACTGATATAGCTGATTATTTGGAAAATGTTTATGTGGGAACAATACACGCTTTTTCCTTAGATATAGTTCAACGAAGAGGAAATCTTGTTGGGTTAGGTGATGGTGTCACATTATTTGAAAATAACACAGATAGACAAAAACTGCTTAGAGAGGTTATTTCTCGAATTCCTGAATTGCGTTCAAACCTTAGAAATGAGGATAAGCCAGAAAGATACCTTAATGAATGTTTAAATTTAATTGCTGAACAAAAAAAGAATTTTATTTCTCCCGAAATGCTAGATGAAGATGATAGTTTGAAAAAATTGTATATGGAATATAATCAGGTTTTACTTGAACAAAATGCTTTGGATTTCGATGATATTTTGTTCTATGCATATCGAATTTTAACAGAGAATCCCTCCATTCAGTCAATGTACGCTTCTATATACAAGTATATTTGTGTCGACGAGGCTCAAGATTTAAACTTTGCGCAATATGAAGTGTTGAAAGCATTATGTGGTGATTCTATAAAAAATGTAATGCTTGTTGGTGACAAAAATCAATCGATTTATGGATTTAATGGTTCTAATAGTGATTTGATGTGCCGAAATTTTGTTGAAGATTTTTCTCCGGTCATTATCGAATTGGATGAGAATTTCAGGTCTGCAAAAAGCATAGTTAGATTTGCTAATAGTCTTGAGCAAACGGATTGTGTATCTAATTACTATTATGAAGGGGAGATGAAAGCCTTTGAATGCGAAAATGAAGGTGAGGAAGCTGAATTTGTAGTAAAAAAAATCAAAGAGCTAAAAAAAGATGGACATCCTGATATTGAAGGAACGTTGTCGTATGAAGATTTTGCAATAATTGCAAGAAACAGATATTCACTATCTAGGATTGAAGACGAGTTAAAGAATAATAATATCGATTACTATTATAAGAGGACAAATAATGGGATTGAATGTGAATCAACATTTATGAAAGTCTTTGACTTATTGTTGAGAGTTATTATTAATCCGGCGGATAGTATTCATTATAGAGAATTACTCTCATTAATTGGAGAAAAAAACAAAGAGGATGACCTTGATGCTGCTCTAAAAGCGAAAGGGTATAAAGTTCTATGTGATGTTAAGGAATATTTGCGAGAGGATGCATTTGATTTTGGGAAAGCACTACGTAGTATAAAACAGTTTTATTCTGCTTCTAGTGATAAAAATGATAATGAAAGGTATCTTATTTTGAAAGATATAGATTTGTGGGAAAAGCATTGGAAAAAGTATTGTTCTATGATTGCAAGCGAAAATAGGTCATTATTGTCGTTCAGAAATTCTATTGCGTTAGGGAAGACACAAGACGTATCAAGCGACACGGGTGTTGCAATGCTGACTGTTCATATGTCGAAAGGGTTACAATATGAAGTGGTCTTTGTCGTTGGCCTTGCAGAGGGAACATTTCCTGATTATAGGGCAGTCAGTGGATCGGCTAAGGAATTAGAACAAGAAAAGAATAATATGTTTGTTGCAACAACTAGAGCAAAAAGAATATGCTACTTAACATATCCTCGTATTAAAATGATGCCATGGGGCTCTTTAAAACAACAAACAAAATCAAGGTTTCTATCTGATATTGAAGTTGAACGGTATTTTGGCGACAGAACTAATGAATGAAGGTGCGTTATGCAAAGTATATAGTATTGCATTAGTAGCAGTAAAAAAAGCACTTATGATTGAAAAATGATAATAGAATCCTATAAGAAGTTTGGACAGAAAACAACTAGTTTTCTGTCCTTGCCATTTCGCTAACGATTGTTTGGAATACAACAATCCTAACTTTGGCTTCAGCCATACCAAATTTATCAGCGTCAGAAAAAACATAATTAGATATAGCTGTTACAAAAAAATGTAACTTTTGGTTGAATAAATGCTTAAGGTGTAGAAATTGGTTTTTAAAGCCTAACTATTGAAAAATGGTTATATGGGCACAATGCCTGTAAATATGATAATTTATAGGAATTCTTACCGGGGGGTTATGTAAAACGTGGAAGATTTTGTTGTTAATATTAAACCAATATAAATTACAAGATAAAAAGAGAATGTAAATAGTTTTGTTTAAACTAAAGATATAAAAAATATCCTCCTAGATTAATGTTAGAATATAAATCCAAGAGGATATTTTTATGGCAAGAAGTAGAAAGCTCTCACCAGAGCGAAAAGAATTCATTAACAGTCTCCTTGAGCATTATCATCCAGAAGATGCTCAAGATGTACAAGAGATGCTCAAGGATCTTTTGGGAGACACCCTTCAAGGCATGCTTGAGGCCGAAATGGGCAAGTTTGAGCCACAAGTCGTAAGGAAAAATCAAACTGATATTTCAAACATTGAAGATCAAGTTCTTTCCATGTATGCCAAAGGAATGACTACGCGCGATATATCCACTCATTTACGAGATGTATATGGTGTGGAAGCATCTGCAGAAATGATATCTCATATGACAGACCGCATACTCCCTATAGCGAAGGAATGGCAAAATAGGCCTTTAGAACGCAAATATGCGATAGTTTTTATGGATGCAATACATTTTCATGTGCGCGAGGACAACCGGACCGTTAAAAAGGCTGTATATGTTGCCATAGACATTCGGCTTAATGGCATCAAAGAAGTCCTTGGTATGTGGATAGGCGGTAATGAAAGTGCGAAGTACTGGTTAGGAGTGTTGAGCGAAATCAAGAACCGTGGCGATGAAGACATCATGATTGTCTCAGTTGATGGTCTTACCGGATTTGGTGATGCGATAAGTGCTGTTTTTCCTCAAACAGAGATTCAGCGTTGCATAGTTCATCAAATATGGGGCAAGAAATACCCATCATCGGTTGCTTCTTGGAAAAACAACTGGTCGCAATTATCAACGTATTTCAAGTACCCTGCTGAAATTCGTAATATTATTTATACCACGAACTCGATAGAGAATTTTAACCGTGGATTGCGAAAAGTAACAAAAGCAAAGGCTGTATTTCCTACAGATGATGCATTGTTTAAAAGCATATATTTAGCAATGATGGATATAACCAAAAAATGGACAGAAACAGCGTGAAATTGGGGTCAGACGCTTAATCAGCTCTGCATATATTTTGACGACAGAATAACTCCAGCAGACCTAGAATAGACAATCAACTCATATAAAAAACCAGGCTGCCATCGGCAGCCTGGTTTTTGGTATACGAAAACCACGCGATAGTCGCGTGGTTCCATATGAGCTTTAGCGATGTATTCAGATAAAAAACTCC